>CAWWAC010000012.1:0-48328 GCA_963934855.1 uncultured Flavobacteriaceae bacterium | reverse complement strand
TGGTAAAATTTGCTTGGAAACCTATTCTTGACGCTTTACAAGAACGTGAAGAAGGCATTCAAAGCGCGCTAGACAGTGCTGCCCAGGCTCAGAAAGACATGGAGCGCTTAACAGCTAACAATGATAGCTTGCTTAATGAAGCCCGAGCAGCACGTGAGGCCATGCTTAAAGAAGCCCGCGAGTTAAAAGACAAGATGGTAGCAGATGCCAAGGAAATTGCCAAGGCAGAAGGAGATAAAATGCTACAAAAAGCGCAAGAAGCTATTGAAAGTGAAAAGAAAGCTGCTGTAGCTGAGATTAAAAAGCAGGTAGCCGTATTGTCTATTGCTATTGCAGAGAAAGTAATTAAAAGTGAGTTGTCTAACGCAGAAAAGCAGCAGCAGTTAGTGTCTGACGCCCTTAGCAATATGACTCTAAACTAAAACTATGATTCAGTCAAGAGCCGCCGTTCGTTATGCAAAAGCTTTGTTACAGCAAGCCAAAGAGACTCAGGTCTTAGCTGCTGTGGCTGCAGATATGCATTCTGTATTAGAAACTTTAGAAGGAAGTACAGATTTTCAAGACTTTTTAAGAAATCCTACTCTAACGGCATCACAAAAACTAGCAGGATTTGAAGCGGTATTTACCAGCCTTCAACCACTTGTTATATTGTCATTTAAATCTTTATTGGCCAATAAGCGGTCTGCCCTTACCCAAGAGATGGCTACTAGTTTTATGGAACAGTACATGGAAGAGCAAGGAAAGGCCAGTGCGGTAGTTACATCGGCTGTAGTGCTTAGCGAAAGCCTGATAAAACAAATACAAGAAAAAGTGACTGACTTAATTAAAAAAGAAGTGAGCATGACCAACTTAGTGGATCCTAGCCTTATTGGTGGGTTTATTTTAAGAGTGGGAGATTTACAATACAACGCAAGCGTTGCAGCCCAGCTGCAACAATTGGAAAGAGAATTTACAAATATCTAGAACATGGCAGGAGTAAAAGCCGCAGAAGTATCTGCAATTTTAAAAGATCAGTTAGCAGGATTTAATGCACAAGCCTCTTTGGATGAGGTGGGAACGGTATTACAAGTGGGTGATGGTATTGCCCGCGTATACGGTTTGTCTAATGTGCAGTACGGAGAATTGGTAGAATTTGATGGTGGGGTACAAGGAATTGTACTAAACCTAGAAGAAGACCATGTTGGAGTGGTTTTGTTAAGCCCTTCTAGAGATATTACTGAAGGAACTACGGTAAAGCGCACAGAACGCATTGCTTCTATTAAAGTAGGCGAAGGTATTGTGGGCCGCGTGGTAGACACCTTAGGAATACCTATTGACGGTAAAGGGGCTATAGAGGGAACTCTTTATGAAATGCCATTGGAGCGCAAAGCACCAGGGGTTATATTTCGTCAACCAGTAACTGAGCCATTACAAACAGGAATTAAGGCTATTGACGCTATGATTCCAGTAGGTAGAGGGCAGCGTGAATTGGTGATTGGTGACCGTCAGACTGGAAAAACAACGGTTTGTATTGACACCATTCTAAACCAAAAAGAATTTTATGACGCAGGACAGCCTGTGTATTGTATTTACGTAGCCATTGGGCAGAAAGCGTCTACAGTAGCGTCTATTGCTCAGACTTTAGAAGATAAAGGAGCCTTGGCTTATACCACCATTGTAGCAGCCAATGCATCAGACCCTGCGCCTATGCAGGTATATGCCCCTTTTGCAGGAGCTGCTATTGGAGAGTATTTCAGAGATACAGGGCGTCCAGCCTTAATTATCTATGACGACCTTTCTAAGCAAGCGGTGGCTTACCGTGAGGTATCATTGTTATTAAGACGCCCACCAGGACGTGAAGCTTACCCTGGAGATGTGTTCTTTTTACACTCAAGATTGTTAGAGCGTGCCGCAAAAGTAATTGCCGATGACGCCATTGCTAAAAACATGAATGACCTTCCAGACTCTTTAAAGGCTATTGTGAAAGGGGGAGGATCTCTAACCGCTTTGCCTATCATTGAAACACAGGCAGGTGACGTTTCTGCTTATATTCCTACCAATGTAATTTCTATTACTGACGGTCAGATATTCTTAGAACAAGATTTGTTTAACCAGGGGGTAAGACCAGCTATTAACGTAGGTATTTCAGTATCTAGGGTGGGAGGTAACGCTCAGATTAAATCTATGAAAAAAGTAGCAGGTACTTTAAAATTAGACCAAGCACAGTTTAGAGAGCTTGAGGCTTTTGCTAAATTTGGATCAGACTTAGATGCCGCTACCTTAAACGTGATTGAAAAAGGACGTAGAAACGTAGAAATATTAAAGCAGGCACAGAATGACCCTTTTACAGTAGAAGACCAAGTAGCTATTATTTACGCAGGCTCTAAAAACTTATTAAAGAAGGTTCCTGTAAATAAGGTTAAAGAATTTGAAGTAGCTTATATTGACTTCTTAAACGCTAAGCATAGAGATGTTTTAGACCAATTAAAAGCTGGAAAATTAACCGATGAGGTTACGGATACCTTAGCGGCAGTATGTGAAGAATTATCTGCCAAATACTAAGACCGAACCGCAACCTAAGGAAAACCAGACATGGCAAATTTAAAAGAAATACGTAATAGAATAGCTTCGGTGTCCTCTACCATGCAGATTACTTCTGCAATGAAGATGGTATCTGCCGCTAAGTTAAAAAAGGCACAAGATGCCATTACGGCCATGCGTCCTTATTCAGATACTCTTACAGATTTACTGCAATCTTTAAGTAGCAATATTGAAAGTTCAGACGCAAGTAAGTATGCATTGGTTCGCCCAGAAGTTAAAATCCTATTAGTGGCCATTACCTCTAACCGCGGCTTGTGTGGTGCTTTTAACACTAATATTATTAAGCGTACTCAGCAATTAGCCAATGTGACTTATGTAAATGCCTCAGTTTCTGTAATGGCTATTGGAAAAAAAGCGGCAGATATTTTAGGAAAGACCCTCCCTATAGTAGCTAATGAGAGCGCGGTATATGAAGATCTTAATTATGTAAATGTAAGTGAGATTGCGGAGCGTTTAATGTTAGATTTTTCTGACGGCACCTATGATAAAATAATATTGGTATACAATAAATTTAAAAATGCCGCCACCCAAGAGGTTATGACGGAGCAGTTCTTACCTATTGTTCCTGTGGTGGGCGGGTCACAAGAAGCAGATTATATTTTTGAACCATCTAAGGAAGAGATTGTGAGTGAATTGGTTCCTAAGGCCCTTAAAACCCAGCTTTTTAAAGGAATTAGAGACTCTTTTGCCTCTGAGCACGGCGCTAGAATGACCGCTATGCACAAGGCTACGGACAACGCTACAGAGATGAGAGACCAGCTTAAACTCACTTATAATAAAGCGCGTCAGGCATCTATTACCAATGAGATCTTAGAGATTGTTGGAGGTGCAGAAGCTTTAAAAGAGTAGCTTATTTAGTAAGCCTATATGGGCTGCTGAGAAATTATAAAGAATAAAACCCCAGCGTGCTGGGGTTTTTGTATTTTTAGTCCCTTAATAACTTGTCTCTTGCTTAAAAAACTATTTGCACAGACTTTTATATACGGCCTTGCTACGGTGCTGCCAAGAATGCTTTCATTCTTGCTTTTACCACTTTATACAGATATTCTAGCCACTGCAGGCTTTGGCTCTGTCACTGTTATTTTTTCTTGGTTTGCCCTTTTTAACGTCTTTTTGGCCTATGGGATGGAGACGGCATTTTTTAGGTTTTACAGCAGTGAAAAGGATCCTGTAAAGGTAATTTCCACTTCTCTTTTGGCCTTGCTTTTTTCTTCTGTTTTATTTGTATTTGTGGCAGTTAATAGCCTACCTACTTTAGAGGCTCTCACGGAAATTGAACCTCAATATTTAGGCTACGCAGTTGGCATAATGGCCTTAGATGCGCTGGTAGTCATTCCTTTTGCTAAGCTTAGGGCGCAGGAAAAAACCATGCAGTACGCCCTTTTAAAAACGACTAATGTGGGTCTTAACTTAGGTCTCAACGTATTATTTTTAGTAGGATTGCCTTATTTGGCGGCACAAGGAGCCCCTCTTTCTCAGGCGCTTAATACAGGGGCTCAAAACAACGTATTGGGGACCTTTTATCTGCCAGATTTTGAAATCTCTTATATTTTTATTGCTAATCTGATAGCTTCGGCCAGTACTTTTTTACTCCTCATAGGGTCTTATAAAGACCTTTTTAAAGGTTTTGATTTTTCGCTTTTCAAGCGGATGCTCCGCTACGGTTTACCCGTCATGATTGCTGGAGTAGCGTTTAGTATTAATGAGGTATTTGACAAAATCTTATTGGTTAAATTATTACCTGCCTCTGTGGCAACTAGTGAGCTGGGTAAGTATGCAGCCTGTTATAAACTGGCGCTTTTTATGACCTTATTTGCCACTGCTTTTAGAATGGGGATAGAACCTTTCTTCTTTAGTCATGCCAAAACACAAAACCCACAAAAAGCATATGCAGTGATCACTCAGTATTTTGTGCTTTTTGGAAGTGTCATATTTTTAGCGGTGGTGGTATTTTCAGATCTTTTAAAAGAGTTGCTCATTAGAAATTCAGATTATTGGGAGGCCATGAGCGTAGTCCCAATCATATTATTAGCTAGCTTTTTCCTAGGTATTTATCACAACCTGTCTGTGTGGTACAAGGTCACAGATCAGACACATTACGGGGCTTATATTTCATTATTAGGTGCCGCTATTACCCTTTCAGTAAATTACCTTTTTATACCTACCATGGGCTATTACGCGGCTGCCATTGCCACCTTAGCAGCCTATGGCACTATGATGGTAGCCTCTTATTTATTAGGCCGTAAAAAATATCCCATTCCTTATCCTTTGGCTCGAATGTCTGTCTATATAATAGCTACTGTCACTTTTGCTGGAACATCTTTTTATGTATTTCCAGGAAGCCTTTGGGTGGGCGTTCCTTTGTTCCTTTTATTTGTATTGACACTCGCTTATTTTGAATATAAAAACTTTAAAAAAATGCTTATTCCATGACCATAAAGATCATTAATAATAGCACTCACGAATTACCCTCTTATGAAACAATAGCTGCTGCAGGCATGGATTTAAGAGCCTTTATTCCAGCGCCTATTACACTAGGACCTTTGGAGAGAAAGGTGATTCCTACGGGTCTACATATAGCACTACCCCCAGGCACAGAGGCGCAAGTAAGACCCAGAAGTGGCTTGGCTGCTAAATTTGGTATTACAGTGCTCAATGCACCAGGGACCATAGATGCAGATTACAGGGGAGATGTGGGGGTTATTTTAGTAAATCTCTCTTCAGATCCTTTTAGGGTAGAAAATGGAGATAGGATTGCGCAGTTGGTTTTGGCCAAATATGAAAGAGCTACATGGGCGCTGACCAATAGCCTTGAAGATAGCGAAAGGGGTCAGGGTGGTTTTGGCAGCACAGGAGTAAAATAAATATTTTACACCCCTTTTCAAATGCCCTTAAATAGCCATAAAGTGTTTTCTTGTGCTGTTCTTTTGCTTCTGAGGTTTATTAAATGGTGCTGTCAAAAGCGTATCTTTGAATATATTTTAAAGCCTTATGCCTACTAAATCCCATTTCAGTTTTGTTTTTTTAGCCTTTGTTTTACTGCTAGGGGTACAATCTTGTGGGGTCAAAAAAAAGCTTGTTTTAAATGAGGCTAACACGAATGGTCTAACCTCATTAAGCGCTAAGGCAGTGATTAAAAACCACTACGCAGGAGCTGCTGCATTTAAGACCCTAAGTGGGCGCATGAAAATTGATTACGCAAGCGGAAATACAGAACAGGGAATTCCTGCTACCTTTAGAATGGAAAAGGATAAAGCCATTTGGATTTCTGTTTTTTTTGGCATGGGCAAAGCGTATATCACTCCAGATAAAGTATCCTTCTATTCTAGTGTAAATAATATTTCTTTTGAAGGAGATTTTAAAGTTTTGAGCGCCTATGTGGGTACTCCTATAAATTTTAATATGATTCAAGGACTGCTTCTTGGAGACTCTGCCCTAGACTTAAAGGCTCAAAAGTATAGATTAGACCAGACGCCAGGCGTATATAGATTAAAGCCTCAACGAGCTATGGCTTTTTTCAAGCTTTTTGTAGACATTGATCCTAGCCATTTTAAGGTGATACAAACTCAAATAAGCCAGTCTTCAGAAAATAGTAGTTTGAGTATTAGCTATCCTGCCTATGAAAAAATGGACGGCTTATTATTACCCTCTAGTATTGACGTAAAGGCCCAAATGGGCGCTACTTTAGCTACCGTAGCTATTAGCTATAAAAATATTAGCGTGAACCGCCCTTTAAACTTTCCTTTTAAAATTCCTAACGGTTTAAAATCTATCAGTCTTCCAGAGCATGCAGAGTAGTTTTTCCCCCATCCGTTACTGGTTGCTGTGCTTTTTATTTATGAGCATGTTTAGTGTAGCTAATGCTCAGACCAAAGCTCAAAAAGACTTAGAAGCAAAAAAAATAGCTTTAGAAAAAGAAATTAAGGATATTAACCGGCTTTTAATTGTTAAGAAGAAAGAAAAAGGAGCCGTCTTAGAAGATATTGAAGCTAGCAATAAAAAAATTAGGGTCAGGGAGCAAATTATAAGGGTGACCAACCAACAAGCTAATTTACTAAGCCGTCAAATTAACACCAACCAAAGAGAGGTAAACAAACAGCAAAATTTTTTGACTACTTTAAAAAAGGAGTATGACCAAATGATCCAAAGATCATATATGAACAGTTCACAGGAGAACCGCCTCCTGTTTCTTCTCTCTTCTAAGAGTTTTTATATGGCTTATAAGCGCATGCAGTACTTAAAGCAGTACAGGTCTTACAGACAGGAGCAGGGTTTAGAAATAGCAGCTCAAACTGCTGCCTTAGAAAAAAAGAATAGTATTTTAGACGCGCAGCGCAATGATAAAAAAGCATTGGCGTTGTCTAACACAGCCGCTAAGACTCAATTATTAAAAGACAAACAATCTAAAGCCAATTTACTTAGTGGTATAAAGCGCAATGAAAGCCAATACGCTGCTGCTATTAAGAAAAAACAAAGAGAGGCAAGAGCTTTAGAAAATAGAATAGAGGCACTTATAAAGGCGGCTATAGCTGCGGTTAATAAAAAGTCAGGGACTACTAAGGGGGGGGCTAGTTTTGTTCTAACTCCAGAAGCTAAAAGAGTGGCCAATAGCTTTACTGCCAATAAAGGAAAGTTGGTATGGCCCTTAGAAAAAGGAATTCTCAAGAGGGGCTATGGGGTTTATTCAGATCCTGTATACCCAGAAATTAAGCACGAAAATAATGGTGTCACTTTAGTTACTGAAAGCGGTGCCATGGCTAGGGCCATTTTTGAGGGAGAGGTCATTGCTATTATGGCAGTACCAGGAGGAAATTTAGGAGTCCAAATTAAACACGGAAATTTTATAAGCACTTATTACAATCTTATATCTGTAGCAGTGAAGAAAGGCGATTTAGTGAAAGAGAAACAAAACTTAGGAGCTATTGCTACTAATAACGCAGATGGACAGACACTTTTAAAATTTTATCTCTACCAGAATAGTACCAGACTTAACCCGCAGGAATGGGTATTTGATTTAAAATAAAAATACTCTTATTGTATCGAGCGTATTTTTTAAATATAGATCTCACTTAATTTAGTGTCCCAAACATCTTACCTATTAAATGCTTTTTCCTACACCGCTTTAGTTTTAGTACTTTTAACAGCTGAGACTTATTGAGCATTATATGAAAAAATATACTCTTATTTTTGCAGTTTATCTTCTATGGGGCTGTGGATCAGATGTGATTTCTGATAAAAAGAATCAGACCCCTTCTCAAGAAGGCGCCATAGAAGTGGTGCTATTTGCCATGAATGACATGCACGGAAAAATAGATAGGTTTTCTAAAGTAAAACCTTTTATAGACCAGGCCAGAGCCGTTTCAGATAAAGTTTTTCTAGTGAGTGCAGGAGATATTTTTTCTGGAAATCCCATAGTAGATTTTCATCCAAAAAAAGGAAGCCCTATAGTGAGCCTTATGGACGCTGTGGGCATGGATGTCTCAGTACTAGGGAACCATGAGTTTGATTATGGTCAGGCTATTTTAAATGATAGAATGTCTGAGGCGGGCTTCCCTTTTATATGTGCCAATGTGAGTAGTGACCATGCTATTTTATCTGTTCCAGACCCCTATGTAGTGATTGAAAAAGGAGGTTTTAAAATTGCTTTTGTAGGGGTAGTAGAAAATAGTTCTAGAGGAGGTTTGCCATTGTCACACCCTAAGAATATGGATGGTTTGGCCTTTGAAGATGGCGCCAATGCGGTAGCCAATCTCTCTACAAATCCAGATATTATTGGCGCAGACCTGGTGGTGGCTCTTACTCATTACGGAAAAGAAGAAGACAGGCGCCTTATAGACAAAGCTTTTAATGGCAGTGAATCTTTTGTAGATTTAGTAGTGGGGGGCCACAACCACATGCTTTACAACGAAAAGTACAGAGGCATTGCCATGATACAAACAGGCGCTCATATGCAGTATATGGCCAAGCTCACACTTTCGGTGCTTTCGGGCAAGGTAAAGAGCTATCAATATGAGCTCATAGACCTTAGTGAAGACCACCCTATAGATACAGCCATAGCCTCTCAAATAGCAGATTTTAACAACAGGCCAGAATTCTACACCACCTTGGCTATAGCCTCTCATAATTACAATAAGGAAGAAACAGGCTGCTTTTACACTACAGCGCTTAAAGAAAGCACAGAATCTGAGTTGGCCATACAGAATTACGGGGGTATTAGAGCACAGTTGCAAAAGGGAAATATTAGGCCGTATGACGTCTATACCATTGATCCTTTTGGAAATGGTCTAGAGACCTATTCTGTGCGCGTTTCAGATTTAAAAAGTTTTTTTGCAGACCACTTCAGCATGGCGTATAGTGGCTTACACATTTCTAAAGTAGCGGGACAAATAGTAATTAAAAGCCAAGAAGGGGGAGCTCTTTTAGCAGACAGCACTCATATAAAAATTGCGGTAAACGACTATATTAGCAACCTAAATCCAGAGACTTTCACAGCGCTTATAAAGAGATATGACCTCACTACTGCAGATTATCTAATCTCTTATTTAAAAGCCCAAGAACAGGCCCTAGACAACCAAGGCTGTAACAGGAGTATAGACTAATTTATTGGTCCCCCATAAAGAGCGCTCTAAGCTCAGTGGCCTCTTTGGGTTTCATTTTCCCAGCCAGTACTAGGGAGAGCTGTTTGCGCCTTAGCGCAGCGTCAAAGCGTTCTTGTTCTAGTTTTGTTTCTGGTTTTAGTGGAGGCACTTCTGTGGGCTTGCCTGTATCGTCTACCGCTACAAAAGTGTAAATGGCTTCGTTTGCTTTGGTTTTTTCTCCGCTAAAGCGGTCTTCCATCCAAACATCTATAAAGACCTCCATAGACGTATTAAAAGCCCTAGAAACTATGGCTTCTACAGTGACTACACTACCTACAGGCACAGACCTATTAAAGGCTACGTGGTTTACAGAGGCTGTAACCGTAATACGTCTAGAATGTCTTCTAGCGGCAATACTTGCAGCACGGTCCATTCTAGCTAATAATTCTCCTCCAAAAAGATTGTTTAAGGGATTTGTTTCACTAGGTAAAACCATATCTGTCATAACGGTTCTTGACTCAGAAGGAACTTTGGCTTTCATATTAGATTTTTTTCAAAGATAAGGCAGCTCTAGAATTTAAAGCTTGTAAATACTAAAAAAGAAATTAATAGGAATGAAAGGAAGTGTTTGTGCTATTTTGCAATCATCAATATCCAAGCGTCTTGTGCAAAGTTTTTATGAATGTCTCTTAAAAAAACCCTAGCATCTGTTTCAGTAATAAAAGAAGCGAAACTTACCTGGTGAAGCCCATAGCGGTTGGCCCCTAAATAAGAGGCGTTTTCAAAACCTTTGCTTTTTAGATCTGCTATTTTTATGGAGGCATTATCTGGATCTCTAAAAGCACCAGCAATTATAAAAAAGGAGGGTGCTACTTCTTCTTTTTTAATTAAATTAATTTCTAAAGCACTAAAGGATAGGGGGTTGTTTCCAAAGAAAGTAGCTTCTTGTATTTTTTGACTCACTATTTCTTGTGCTTCTTGTTGTGCGGTCATTTTATTTTCTAAATGAAAATCATAGGACTTATAAATACTTAGTAACGAGCTAACCCCAATAAGACCCGCAGCTGCATATTTTAAGAAAACCTTTCCAAGGTTGAAGTTTTTTCCGTGACTTGGATCTAATTCAAATTCCATAGGCCCTAAAGAATCCCTTTGCTGTGTGCTAAGACTAGCAGCTATGGGTAAAACTTTTACAGCACTTAGACCAAAAGAAGCTGGCAGGTAGTTGGCTTGGTGGTAGGGAGTGAAATGGGTATGTCCTCCCTTAGAGTTTTCTAAAATTCCCAATCCCTCTAAATCTATAGCGTTGCCTTCTTTTAGAGAAAGGGTCCATTTTTGCACCTCTTCTTTTAGAATGATTAAACTCTCCTCGTAGGTTTTAGATAAAGAAGCAGCTATGTGTGCTACTAGTATTCCGTCACCTACTTGTAGTCTGGCATTAAAAGACAAGACTTTTGTAGGGGGGTAAAAGCTGTTGTTTTTCACATGGTGGCTTGCACCTTTCTCATGACTTAAAAAAGCACCAAAACCTGGGACCACCACACAGTGGTAGCGGAACAATAATGGCGTGATGAATTTTTCTAACTGCACAAATACAAATATGGTAATTTTTGGTGCTTTTAAAAATGGAGCAGGCGTTTTTTTATTAACATTTTTAAATATCGTATCTTATAAAAAAGCTAAGTCTATGAAAAACAATAGAAAAGCAATGATTCCCATATTAAGACTCCATGCGCTCCCAGGTGTTGGGGCTATGGGTGCTAGAAAAATTCTTACACATTACGGATCTGCAGAAGCTTTTTTTGGTGCCCCCAAAGCGCAGGCAGAGGTTTTTCTGCCTAGACAAGAGCCTGCAGAAAAGTATTCACCTACTAGCAGTACAGCTCATAGAGTTCCCTTAGATTATTTACACCCCAAATACCAAGAAACTGCAGAAAAAGAATACGAATTTATAAAAGCTCATAAAATTAAAGTTCAATATTTTGAAAATTCTGACTATCCTTTTTATCTCAGACAGGCATTAGACGCTCCTATTTTGCTGTTTGGAAAAGGACATTTAGAGCTTGAAAACAGGAAAATTATTGCCGTAGTGGGCACTAGAAATATGACCGCACAGGGAGGAGATTTCTGTAAAAATTTTATTGAGGAAATTGCCCCATTAGACCCAGTGATAGTCAGTGGTTTTGCTCTTGGGGTAGATATTTGTGTGCAAATGGCTGCAGTTGCAAAGGGTCTTAAAACCATTGCTTGTTTGGCTCACGGATTTAAACACATTTATCCGGCAGTTCATAGAACCCATATTAAAGCAGTGATGGAAAGGGGAGGTTTTCACACAGAATTTCTTTCAGACACTCATGCCCTTAGCGGTAATTTTGTGAGTAGGAATAGAATTATTGCAGGTTTAAGCCAAGCCACACTAGTGGTAGAGTCCGCTAAAAAAGGGGGCGCTCTTTATACGGCCCAGTTAGCAGAGAGTTATAACAGATCTGTTTTTGCTGTTCCAGGAAGACCTACAGATCAGTTTAGCGTGGGCTGCAATGACCTCATTAAGCACTTAAAAGCTCAAATGATTACAAGGGCCAGAGACCTCATTTTAGCAATGAATTGGGAGACTCATCCCAATCTAGTACTTAATTTAGGTGGCGAGATAGGAATTGACCCACCCCCACCAATTTACAATGAAGCTTTATATGCGGCTGCGTTAAAAGGAGATCTAAAGGATACTCCCTCTTTAAATACAGAAGAAAAAGTATTGTATGAAGTCTTATTTAAACAAGGAGCACTTCACGCAGACGTGCTGGCTGTTATACTTCAATGGCAAATTAAAAAACTCTTGCCATGTCTTATGACCTTAGAAATAAAAGGAATGGTTCGGTCTTTGCCTGGACAAGTATATGAGGCTATTTAAGCGGCACTTTAGTACCCAATTTTTTTCCGCACCCTTGCCAACACCTCATTGACAACCAAAGCAGCCTTTTTAGCACCCACATCTAAGGCCTCGTCAATTTCTTCTGTATGGCTCATGAAGTATTCAAAACGCTCTCTAGCGGGGTTAAAGCGCTCTAGGATTACCTCAAATAAGGCTTGTTTGGCATGACCAAATCCATAATGACCCCCCAGGTAATTTTGTCTCATTGTAGCTGTTTGTTCTGGTGTAGCTAAAATTTTATAGAGGGCAAACACATGGTCTGTATCTGGGTTTTTAGGATCTTCCATAGGAGTAGAATCTGTTTGAATACTCATAATTTGCTTTTTAAGCGCCTTATCTGTTTGGAAAATATCTATGAGATTCCCTTTGCTCTTACTCATTTTAGCGCCATCGGTTCCAGGAATGTACATAGTGTTATCTTGTACTTTGGCTTCTGGTAACACAAAGCAGTCTCCCAATTGGGCGTGAAACCTAGCAGCAACGTCTCTGGTCATTTCTATGTGTTGTAGTTGGTCTTTGCCCACTGGCACAAACTGAGCGTCATAGGCAAGAATGTCTGCTGCCATGAGCATGGGATAAGAAAATAAACCAGCATTTATGTCTTCCAAGCGGTCTACTTTGTCTTTAAAGGAATGCGCTAGTGTGAGTCTTTGGTATGGAAAGAAACAGCTTAAATACCAAGAGAGCTCCGTGACTTGTGGCACGTCACTCTGTCTGTAAAAGACGGTTTTATTAATATCTAGTCCAAAAGCCAGCCAAGTGGCAGCTGTGGCGTAGGTATTTTTTCTAAGCAGCGCACCATCTTTAATTTGGGTGAGTGAGTGCATGTCTGCAATAAAAAGAAAAGAGTCATTTTTAGGATCTTTTGCCATTTCTATTGCAGGACAAATGGCGCCTAATATATTACCTAAATGAGGGACCCCTGTACTTTGTATGCCTGTAAGTATTCTTGCCATAATGCTTTTAATAGTTATTAGCTTTACAAAGGTAACAGAAATATACTTTTCAACGGAAGCTTTTATAGACCGCTATTATGATTATATTTGAAATTGTGTTCAGGCTTCTTTCATATGGTTTAGTTCCTTTCTACAGGCTTTGGTTTTACCTTTTTACGGTATTTCTAATGGTCATTTTTTTTCCTTTCTTATTTGTCACTACCCTAAAGACATCCTGGTACTCTCATTTTTATTGGATGGCTAGAAACTTATGGGCCAAGCCCATTCTTTTTGCCATGGGTATTTCTATGAAAGTGACATGGAAAGAGCACTTTAAGCCCAATCAAAGTTATATGTTAGTGCCCAACCACACTTCTATGCTAGATATTATGTGTATGTTGGCCCTAAGCCCACATCCTTTTGTTTTTGTTGGCAAAAAAGAACTCAGTCAGTTTCCTGTTTTTGGGTTTTTTTATAAGAGGGTTTGTATTTTAGTAGATAGGAATAGCTCTAGTAGCGGCACGGATGTATACAGAAAAGCCTATAAAAGACTAGCCAGCGGTTTAAGTGTTTGTATTTTTCCTGAAGGAGGCGTTCCTCCTCCTGCAGTCCTTTTAGACAGTTTTAAAGACGGCGCTTTTAAAATGGCTATTTCCCATCAAATCCCTCTGGTTCCTATTGTTTTTTATGACAATAAAAAATTATTCCCCTTTGAGTTTTTCAATGGCCGCCCTGGCCGTTCTAGAGTAAAGGTTTGCGCGTTTATTGATACCCGTAATAAGGACACTAAAGAAAGTAAAGAACTCAGAATACAAGTGAGGGAACAGATGGTAAAATATTTAGAAGAGGGTGCAGCATTTAAATAAAAAACCAGCCATAAGGGCTGGTTTTTTAAAAGCGGACTCACATACCTTTAATAAATATAGTGGCTTGCTGCTTTATTTTTGAATGGCTTTTAAAGCCTCCTTTATCTTTAATTCTAGTTCATCCATTAAATCTGGATTGTCTATAAGCAGTATTTTTACAGCATCTCTACCCTGTCCTAATTTAGTCTCACCATAACTAAACCACGAACCACTCTTTTTAATGATTTCAAAATCTACTCCTAAGTCTATGATTTCTCCAATTTTAGAAATTCCCTCTCCGTACATGATATCAAATTCAGCCATTTTAAAGGGTGGCGCTACTTTGTTTTTTACCACTTTTACACGGGTCTTGTTTCCTTGAACATCACCATCTGCATCTTTAATTTGGGTAGATCTTCTAATGTCTAGACGGATAGAGGCGTAAAATTTAAGCGCGTTCCCTCCTGTGGTAGTTTCTGGGTTTCCAAACATCACACCAATTTTCTCTCTCAATTGGTTAATGAATATCACCGTACAGTTGGTCTTGCTAATAGAGCCCGTCAGCTTTCTGAGTGCTTGAGACATTAATCTGGCGTGAAGCCCCATTTTAGAATCTCCCATTTCTCCTTCTATCTCACTTTTCGGAGTTAAAGCCGCTACAGAATCAATCACCACAATATCAATAGCACCAGAGCGGATTAAATTATCTGCAATTTCTAGCGCCTGCTCTCCATTGTCTGGTTGTGATATAATCAGGTTGTCAATGTCTACCCCTAATTTTTTAGCATAAAAACGGTCAAACGCGTGTTCAGCATCTATAAAAGCAGCAATTCCACCTGCTTTTTGTGCTTCTGCCATAGCGTGAAGCGTTAAGGTAGTCTTACCAGAAGATTCTGGGCCGTATATTTCTATGACCCTCCCTCTTGGATATCCTCCAACACCCAAAGCCAAGTCCAAACCTAAAGACCCAGAAGAAATAACCTCTACATCTTGGGCCACACTGTCTCCCATTTTCATAACAGCACCTTTGCCGTAAGTCTTGTCTAATTTGTCCAAGGTAAGCTGTAAGGCTTTCAATTTTGATTCCTGTTCTGTGCTCATAATCATTTTTATTAGGACTGCTAAAGTAGGGTTTCTTTTTAATTTTACAAATAATTTTCCAACTTTTTTTGGAAATTTTCCAACTTCTGTGTCAATTTTCTATAGATCTTCCAAAAAATGTATATTTGCAATATTTGAACCCTTAAAATATTAGTATAGCATGCAACTGTACAATACCTTAAGCGCTAAGGAGAGAACCGCATTGATAGAAGCGGCAGGCCAGGAAAGGCTTACCATCTCTTTTTACGCTTACCACCACATTGGAAACACACGTCTTTTTAGAAACCATTTATTCATTCATTGGAATGAATTAGAGGTGCTTGGGCGTATTTATGTGGCCCATGAAGGCATTAACGCGCAATTATCGGTTCCTGCAAAGCTTTTTAAAGCTTTTAAAACACATTTAGATAGTGTATTGTTCTTGGAAAATGTCCGGCTAAATATTGCGCTTGAACAAGACAACTTTTCTTTTTTAAAACTCAAGGTAAAGGTGCGCCACAAAATTGTAGCGGATGGTCTAAATGACCATTCTTTTGACGTAACTAATATAGGGGTTCATTTAGACGCTGAGAATTTTAATGCTATTTTAGAAGACCCTAATACAGTTCTTGTAGATATGAGAAACCACTACGAGAGTGAAATAGGACATTTTAAAAATGCCATTACCCCAGATGTAGACACTTTTAGAGAATCTCTAGACCTTATAGAAGAGGACCTCAAGGACCACAAAGAAGACAAAAATTTAGTCATGTATTGTACAGGAGGTATTCGTTGCGAGAAAGCAAGCGCCTTTTACAAACACAAGGGCTTTAAAAAGGTATTCCAATTAGAAGGGGGAATTATAGAGTACGCCAGACAGGTTCAAAGTAGGGGTTTAGAAAATAAATTTATAGGGAAGAACTTTGTTTTTGATCACCGCCGTTCAGAACGCATTTCAGACCATGTGATTGCCAATTGTCATCAATGTGGACAGGCCTGTGACACGCATGTTAACTGCGCCAATGAAGGCTGTCACCTTTTGTTTATTCAGTGTCCAACTTGCGCTAGCGCAATGAATGACTGCTGTTCAGACGCTTGTAAAGAAGTGCATCACCTATCTTTTGAGGAGCAAAAAGCACTTAGAAAAGGAAAAGCAGTCAGCAATAAGATTTTTAAAAAAGGCAGATCAGAGGTCTTAAAGTTTAAAAAATAAGCATTTAGTTAAAAAGTAAGAAGCCCTAATATTTATATCTAGCCCTTTTTTAGTGGTTGTTTTTTGTAGTATATTTACATCAACTCAGGCTTGGGAAGTCCTTAGAAAGGCATCGGCCATCGGCCAAAAACACCTACTGAGCACGTAAAATTAGGAATCTAAAGCCCGCTGCTGCGGCAAAAGGCTTCAAGAATAAAGAAATATATGGGCTGTAGTAGTTGTGCAAGCGGTACAGACGGACAACCCCGCGGATGCAAGAGCAATGGCACTTGTGGAACGGATAGTTGTAATAAATTAACGGTTTTTGATTGGCTTGCCAATATGGGTCTCCCTGCGGGAGAGGCTCCTTTTGACTGTGTAGAAGTGAGGTTTAAAAATAGCAGAAAAGAGTTTTTTAGAAATTCAGATACCCTCCCCCTTCATATAGGAGACTTAGTGGCTACTCAAGCTAGCTCTGGTCATGATTTGGGAATGGTAACCCTCACAGGATCTTTAGTGAAGGTGCAGATGAAAAAGAAAAAAGTTTCTTTTAGCTCATTAGACCTTCCTAAAGTGTATAGAAAAGCCACTGAAAAAGACGTAGAAATTTGGCAGCGCTGCAGAGATAGAGAAGAAGAGATTAAGAAGCGTTCTAGAGAAATTGCCATAGCTTTACAACTTCAGATGAAACTTTCAGACGTGGAGTTTCAGGGAGACGGCTCTAAGGCTACTTTTTATTATACGGCAGAAGACCGGGTAGATTTTAGACAACTTATTAAAGACATGGCTAAGGCCTTTGGAATTCGTATTGAAATGCGCCAAATTGGCTATAGACAAGAAGCCCAAAGATTGGGCGGCATTGGCTCTTGTGGTCGTGAATTGTGTTGTTCTACTTGGCTTACTGACTTTAGATCTGTAGGAACATCTGCCGCTAGGTATCAGCAGTTGTCTTTAAATCCTCAAAAATTAGCGGGCCAGTGCGGAAAATTAAAGTGCTGTTTAAACTATGAGTTGGATGTGTACGTAGACGCTTTAAAAGATTTTCCTGCGGCAGACACTAAGCTCTTTACAGAAAAAGGATTGGCTTTTTGTCAGAAAGTAGATATTTTTCAACAAAAACTTTGGTTTTCCTACAGAGATGAGCCTGCCAACTGGCATGTGCTTTCCAAGGAACAAACCAATGAGATTTTAAAGATGAACAAGGCCAAGGAGCCAGTTCAAAGCTTAGAGGCATATGCAGTATTAGAAGTGGCAACAGCCAAGGAAGTGGTCTTTGAAAACGTGGTAGGACAAGACAGTCTCACCCGTTTTGACGTTCCAAAAAGCAAAAGCAAGAACAGTAGAAATAAAAACAGTAAAAACCGCACGGCTAGACCCCAAATTAACGACAGAACTGAGGCGAACAATAAAGCCATCACTCAAAGACCAGAAAGAGCTATCAGGCCCAAGGGCGCTTCTAGCCATGAGAATGCGAACCCTACCGCCGCACCCAATAACAAAAACAAAAAACGCCGTAATAATGACAAGAAACCAGGAGATCCAAAAGAGTAGTTGGCTCCAAGGCTTTCTGTTTTGTGCCTTTTTTATAATTGTTTCTTGTGGTGAAACTGGAACCCAAATGGATTTTCAAAAACTTCCTAAAGAAGGTTGGCCTCTTAGGGCGCCTGTGCGTTTTTCTATCCAGGTGCAGGATACTATTTCACCTCAATCTTTTTTTATTACCCTGAGACATACTAATGACTATCCTTTTAGCAATATATTTCTAATCACCACCCTTTCCCACCCAAATGGAACCGTGATTACAGACACTCTTTCATATGATTTGGCGGCTGCAGACGGACAGTGGTTAGGCAGCGGAAATGGCCTTATTACCCATACACTCCCTTATAAAAAAAAGGTGGTATTCAATACATCCAAAGCGTATATTTTATCCGTATATCAATCTGTTAGACAGCTTGGCTCAGAAGTTGGAATACCGCTTTTATCTGGTGTGACAGAAGTGGGCTATCAAATAGAAAAATAAAAATCTTTAAAATATTCCCTCAGTGGCTAATAAGAATTCTTCTCATACAAGCGTTAAGAAACCAGAAAACCCAGGAGTTTTCAAAACGTATATCAAGATCTTTTGGACTCTTTTTGTTTTAGGGGTTATTGGATTTTTTTCCCTGTTTTATTTTGCTTCTATAGGGCGTTTTGGAGAAATGCCCACTTTTGACAGGCTGGAAAACCCACAGACAAACCAGGCCACTCAAATCATGAGTTCAGACGGCAAGGTATTAGGTACTTTTTACTTAGAAGAAAACAGAAACCCAGTGACTTTTGAGGAGCTGCCAGAAAATTTGGTGCAGGCCTTGTTGGCCACGGAAGATGTTCGTTTTTATGACCATTCTGGAATTGATGCCATAGGCACTTTAAGGGCAGTAGCTTATTTAGGAACCCGCGGAGGTGCCAGCACCATTACCCAGCAACTCTCTAAGTTATTATTTACCAAAAGAGCGTCTTCTAATAAATTGGCCAGGCTTATGCAAAAGGTAAAAGAATGGGTAATTGCCACCCGTTTAGAGCGTCAGTACACCAAAAACGAAATCATGGCCATGTATCTAAATATCTATGATTTTGGAAACAATGCAGATGGAATTCGCTCTGCAGCCAATATTTATTTTGGTAAGGAACCCATAGAATTAGATGCCAAAGAGTCTGCCACTTTAATTGGAATGTTAAAAAACTCTAGTCTTTACAACCCCATTCCAAACAGAAACCCAGAGGGCACTAGAAACAGAAGAAATGCCGTTTTAGCTCAGATGGAAAAGTATGATTTTCTTGCAGAGGACCTTAAAGACTCTCTCCAATTAAGACCCTTAGACCTCAATTTTAGTCCTCAGACACACAGAGACGGAAAGGCTACCTATTTTAGAATGTACTTACAGGGCTTTCTTAAGAAATGGATTTTAGAAAACCCCAAAGAAGACGGATCTAAATACAATTTATACTTAGACGGGCTAAAGGTATATACCACCATAGACTCACGCATGCAGGCCAATGCAGAGGCTGCAGTGCAGGATCATATGAAAAACCTCCAAAGAGAATTTTTTCATCAGAACACCCTAGTTCGCAACCCCACCACCCCCTTTAGAGATCTGAGAGCAGCAGAAGAAAAATCTATTATAGACAGGGCAATTAGGAGTTCTGAGCGCCGTCTTCAAATGCTAGAAAAGGGTTTTTCTGAAAATGAAATCCTAGCTAGTTTTTCTGTAAAAAGAAATATGAGGGTCTTTGATTGGGAGAGCCCAGGCAAGCAAAAAGATACCCTCCTTAGCCCCCTAGATTCTATTCGCTATTACAAATCTTTTCTAAGGGCCGCTATGATGTCTATGGAGCCTCAAACTGGCCATGTGAAAGCATGGGTAGGAGGTATTAACTACCGCCACTTCCAATATGACCACGTTATTCAAGGCGCCAGGCAAGCAGGTTCAATTTTTAAGCCATTTGTTTATGCCACCGCTATAGACCAACTTAGAATCTCTCCTTGTGAAACCCTTCCAGACACTCAATTTTGTATTGCAGCGGGTAAGCACGGGAACATAGAACCTTGGTGTCCTAAAAACTCTGGCGGCACTTATACAGGAGAAATGCTTACTTACAAGCGCGCATTGGCTAGGTCTGTTAACTCTGTAACTGCTCAGATTATAGATAAGATAGGCCCCAACCCAGTAGTTCAATTAGTAAAAAACTTGGGAATTAAAAGTAAGATATTACCAGTACCCTCTATCGCATTGGGAACAGCAGATATTAATGTGTATGAAATGGTAGGGGCCTTTGGAACCTTTGCTAACAAAGGGGTGTATGTAAAACCAGTGATGGTGACTAGTATTACAGACAAGGCGGGTACTGTGTTGTATGAATACACCCCAGAAACCAAAGACGTGATGAGTAAAGACGTAGCCTACACGGTAGTAAATCTTTTAGAAGGCGTAACCCGGGACGGCTCTGGAGTAAGGCTAAGAACAACAGGAGCAGAAAACAGAGCAGAATACAAAAAAATTATTACAGGCTATCCTTGGTCTTTTACCAACCCCATTGCAGGAAAAACAGGGACCACACAAAACCAATCTGACGGATGGTTTATGGGCATGGTGCCCAATTTAGTGTCTGTAGTTTGGGTAGGAGGAGAAGATCGCGCCACACACTTTAAGACTATTGAATATGGCCAAGGCGCTTCTATGGCACTTCCTATTTGGGCTAATTACATGAAGTCTAACTACGCCATTCCAGACTTAGGAATTTCACAGGGGCCCTTTGAGAGACCTAAAAATTTGAGGATTGTGGTAGACTGTGGGCGCATTTCTAACAAAGAAGGAGATCCGGGCATAGATTTGGCAGAAGATGACCTTGAAGGTTTAGACTTTTAGTAGTTCCAAGCCTTTATAAATTTCATGAAGGCCTTCTTAGGCCGATGTTTTTTTGTACTTTAACTCAAATCTTTTATCATGATTAACAAAGTAGTTTCAGATGTTCAATCAGCCATTTCAGGGGTACAAGATGGACAAACCTTTATGCTGGGAGGCTTTGGTCTTTGCGGTATTCCAGAAAACGCGATTACGGCTTTAGTGGCTGCGGGGGTAAAAAATCTCACTTGTATTTCTAACAATGCAGGGGTGGCAGATTTTGGTATTGGCCTTATGCTAGTCAAGCACCAGGTTAAAACCATGATAGCCTCTTATGTAGGAGAAAATGATATTTTTGAACAGCAAATGCTCTCGGGTATTTTAGAAGTGATTCTGACCCCACAAGGTAGTTTGGCAGAGAAATGCCGGGCAGCTCAGGCAGGAATCCCCGCCTTTTATACACCAGCAGGTTATGGAACAGAAGTAGCCCTAGGCAAGGAAACCAAAGAATTTAATGGAAAAATGCACCTCTTGGAGTTGGCCTATAAAGCAGACTTTGCCTTTGTTAAAGCCTGGAAAGGAGACACTGCTGGCAACCTTATTTTTAAGGGAACCGCCAGAAACTTTAATGCCTGCATGGCTGGGGCTGCTGCTATTACGGTAGCTGAGGTAGAAGAATTAGTGCCCGCAGGGCAATTAGACCCTAACCACATTCACATACCAGGAATTATGGTACAACGCATATTCCAGGGGCAAGCTTATGAAAAACGCATAGAACAACTCACCACAAGACCCCGCGCCTAAACCCAACTTAAAGAAATATCAGATGTTAGATAAAAACGGTATTGCCAAGCGCATAGCGCAGGAAGTTCAGGACGGTTATTACGTAAACCTCGGTATTGGAATTCCCACCCTAGTAGCCAATTTTGTAAGAGAAGACATCTCTGTAGAATTTCAGTCAGAAAACGGCGTATTGGGCATGGGTCCTTTTCCGTTTGAAGGTCAAGAAGACGCAGATCTTATTAATGCAGGCAAGCAAACCATTACCGCCCTTCCTGGTGCCGCTTTTTTTGACTCTGCTATGAGTTTTGGTATGATCAGGGCTCGCCAAGTAGACCTCACTATTTTAGGTGCTATGGAAGTGGCCCAAAACGGAGATATCGCCAATTGGAAAATTCCAGGAGTGATGGTCAAAGGTATGGGCGGCGCTATGGATTTAGTGGCCTCTGCCGAGAACATTATTGTAGCCATGATGCACACCAACAAAGCAGGAGAATCCAAACTTCTCCCTCAGTGCTCCCTGCCCCTTACAGGTGTGGGCTGTGTAAAAAAAATAGTCACCAATCTGGCAGTTATAGAAGTAACCCCAGAAGGCTTTAAACTCTTAGAACGCGCCCCAGGGGTCTCTGTATCAGATATTCAAGCCGCCACTGCAGGCAGATTGATAGTTCCAGAGCATGTGCCAGAGATTGCATTGTAAATTAAAAAAAACCCCAAGCCTAGGGCTTCAGGGGTTTTGTTATTAGTATGTGGCGGAGCCAAAAAACTATTCCTAAAAGTCTATCCTTTAATATTGGCGCTTATGAATTCACGGTTCATGCGGGCAATGTTTTCTAATGAAATGCCTTTAGGGCATTCAATTTCACAGGCTCCAGTGTTGGTACAGTTACCAAAGCCTTCTAAATCCATTTGGCGCACCATGTTTTCTACTCTAGTGGCTGCTTCTATTTGTCCTTGTGGGAGGAGTGCAAACTGAGACACTTTTGCAGATGTAAAGAGCATGGCAGAGGCGTTTTTACAGGCTGCTACACAAGCGCCACAACCAATACAAGCTGCTGCAGCAAAAGCACTGTCTGCGTCTTGTTTGTTAATTAGAATGGCATTGGCGTCTAGGGTGTTCCCAGAGGTATTTACTGAGACATAGCCCCCTGCTTGCTGAATGCGGTCAAAGGCAGAGCGGTCTACAATTAAATCTTTAATTACCGGGAAAGCTTTGGCTCTAAAGGGTTCTACCACAATAGTATCTCCATCTTTAAAGCTACGCATATGTAGCTGGCAGCTGGTGACCATGCGGTCTGGGCCGTGCGGCTCTCCATTGATCTGCAAAGAACAAGAACCACAGATTCCCTCTCTACAGTCATGGTCAAACTCTACAGGGGTTTCTCCCTTATTTATAAGGCCTTCATTTAAGACGTCTAACATTTCCAAGAAAGACATATCTCCCTCAATCCCATCTATAGGATAGGTGTGTATTTTTCCTTTGTCGTTGGCAGAATTTTGTCGCCAAATTTTTAAAGTGAGCTTCATAGTTCTTTTTATTTGTAGCTTCTTGTCTTTAATTCAATGTGCTCGTATATCAATTCTTCTTTGTGAAGTACGGCGTCTTTAGGGGCTCCTTTGTACTCCCAGGCAGACACAAACTTAAAGTTTTCGTCGTCTCTTAGGGCCTCCCCTTCAGGTGTTTGGTATTCTTCTCTAAAGTGGCCTCCACAAGACTCATTTCTAGCAAGGGCGTCTTTAGCAAACAATTCTCCTAATTCTAAGAAGTCTGATACACGTCCTGCTTTCTCTAGTTCTTGGTTCTTGGTATTAGTGTCTCCAGGGACTTTTACATTCTCCCAGAAATCTGCTCTCAAGGCGGCTATCTCTTCAATGGCCTCATTGAGCTCCTTTACATTTCTAGACATTCCGCATTTGTTCCACATGATCTTTCCTAATTTCTTGTGGTAATAATCTACAGAGTGTAAACCTTTACCGCTTGTAAGCTTAGTAAGTCTGTCTGTCACTTCTTTTTCTGCGGCCTCAAATTCTGGACTGTCTGTAGGAATAGCACCCGTTCCAATATCATCTGCCAAATAATTTCCAACGGTAGAAGGGAGTACAAAGTACCCGTCTGCCAGTCCTTGCATGAGAGCCGATGCTCCTAGGCGGTTGGCTCCGTGGTCACTAAAGTTAGCTTCCCCTGCAGCAAAGCAACCAGGAATGGTAGTTTGTAAGTTGTAATCTACCCATAGACCTCCCATGGTATAATGTACAGCAGGATAAATCATCATAGGTGTTTTGTAGGGATTTTCATCTACAATTTTCTCATACATTTGGAAAAGATTGCCGTATTTAGCAGCAATAATTTCTTCTCCTAAGGTTCTTATTTCAGTATCTGTGGCCTCTTTCTGCCCAGAAATTAAGGCTTTTTCTTTTCCATAACGCATAATGGCTGCATCAAAGTCTAGGTATACTGCTTCTCCCGTTTTATTGACTCCAAAGCCAGCATCGCAACGCTCTTTGGCAGCCCTAGAAGCCACATCTCTGGGTACTAGGTTTCCAAAAGCAGGGTAGCGACGCTCTAGAAAGTAATCTCTGTCTGCCTCTACAATAGCAGTTGGTTTTAATTTTCCTTCTCTAATAGCAGTAGCATCCGCCTCTTTTCCAGGCACCCATATACGTCCGTCATTCCTAAGAGATTCAGACATGAGGGTAAGCTTAGATTGGTGGTCTCCTGAGACAGGAATACAGGTAGGGTGAATTTGTGTAAAACATGGGTTGGCAAAATAGGCGCCTCTTCTGTGGGCGCGCCATGCGGCCATTACATTAGAACCCATAGCATTGGTAGATAAGTAGAACACGTTTCCGTAGCCACCAGACGCCAGTATTACTGCATGGGCAGAGTGTCGTTCAATAGCACCAGTCACTAAGTCCCTTGCAATAATTCCCCTTGCCTTCCCATCTACTAACACTAAATCTAGCATTTCGTGGCGGTTATAGGGGATTATTTTACCCCGGTTAATCTGGCGGTTCATGGCAGAGTACGCTCCTAAAAGCAACTGTTGTCCTGTTTGTCCTTTGGCGTAGAAAGTTCTAGAAACAAGCACCCCCCCAAAAGAACGGTTGTCTAATTGACCTCCGTATTCTCTAGCAAAAGGAACTCCTTGTGCCACACATTGGTCAATAATATTTCCAGAAACTTCTGCCAATCGGTATACGTTGGCTTCTCTAGAGCGGTAGTCCCCTCCTTTTACTGTGTCATGAAACAAGCGGTAGTTAGAATCTCCATCTCCTTGGTAGTTTTTAGAGGCGTTAATTCCCCCTTGTGCTGCAATAGAATGCGCCCTTCTTGGAGAATCTTGGTAGCAAAAAGTTTTCACGTTATAGCCTAGCTCTGCAAGCGATGCCGCTGCCGCGCCACCAGCCAAACCAGTTCCTACAACAATCACGTCTATTTTGCGTTTATTGGCTGGATTTACTAGGTTAATCTTGTTTTTGTGTGCCGTCCATTTTTGGTCTATAGGACCTTTAGGCACTTTTGAATCAAGTACACTCATAAGACTATTGCGTTATAGGGTTTAAATGATGGTATACCGCAATAAAGGCAAACCCCAAAGGGATGGCCACTGCGTATACTTTTGTGAATGCTTTAATGGCTGGGCTGTATTTGTTGTTGACCCCCATAGTTTGGAAGGAAGAAGCAAAACCGTGCAATAAGTGCAGGGCTAGTAAGCCAAAAGAGATGACATACAAGATTGTTTTTACAGGAGAATGAAATTTTTCTACTGTTTCTGCATAGTATCGAGTAGCGTCTTCTGGGCTGTTTTCTACGTATTTGTAAACCATTTCATGCAACCAAAAATCATACATATGCATGAATAAGAAAGCCAATACTACCCCGCCAGAAATAATCATATTTCTAGAAATCCAAGAGGCGTTAGCGCCTCCATTATATTTCACATAACTAACTCCTCTGGCCCTATTATTCTGAATTTCCAGGACAAATCCCATGACAAAGTGCACAATCACCCCTCCAATAAGCACTGGTTGGAGTGCGTATTGTACCAGCGGGTTATAGCCCATAAAATGAGACCAGGTGTTAAAAGTGTCTGGGGCAATCACAGAGGTGATATTAATGGCAAAGTGCTGGCCTAAGAAAAGGACTAAAAACAAGCCCGAAAGGGCCATAATGATTTTTCTAGCAATGGATGATGAAGGTGTTCCACTCATGTTCTTAAAATTTTACAGACAAAGATACCTTAGGAAAGTATTTTAGCCAAACTTTAATGAGGCATAATGCCCAATTTAGAGTTAGAAAAATTAACAGTCAGTTTTTTGTTTAAAGCAAGGGGCTATTATCTCTTTAAACAATAAGCAATTCCACCCCATAGGTGTTGTAAAAATAGGGGGTCTTTATAAGATTCCTCCGTATGGCCGCCGCCGGTGTAAAAAGCCCTACCTCCTAAGGTTTCGTGATACCAGGCAATAGGATGAGCGGCGCCGTTGGTGCCCCCTTGGTAGCTGCTTTCCTCTAAGTTTAACAGCACTTTAATGTGGGGCTGTATGTTTTTGTAGTTGTACCACTCATCTGTGCGGGTCCATTTGGATTTTAAATGAGCCGTAGCGGGGTGGTTTTTATTTACTAAGCTTACTACAGCCTCTTTTACGTTGGGGTCATTTGGGTGGCTTTCAAAATAGGCGCCTACTAATTTATTATACCAAGGCCACTCATACTCAGTGTCTGCAGCGGCGTGAATACCCAGATAATTCCCCCCTTTAGAAATGTAGTCTTCAAAGGCTTTTTGTTCCTGTTTATCAAGTATATTTTCTGTAGTATTCAAAAACAATACCAATTGGTATTTCTTTAAGTTATCTGGATGAAAAGAGAAAGCGTCTTCTGTTTGGGTGACCTCAAAGTGGTGTTCTTCGCCTAACTTTTTAATCGCTTTTACCCCTGCTTCAATGGCGCTGTGGCGGTAGCCGTTTGTTTTGGTAAAGACTAAGACCTGCTCTGGAGCGGGGGATGGGTCTTGGGCGTGGCCCGCAATGCTTCCTAGTAAAAAGATACTTGCCCATAGGGTTCTGCTGGCGTATAAAAGTATTTTTTGTCTCATTTTTCGGTTTTTATTACCCTGGTACCGGTGTTTTTGTAGCCAGGCTATGGTGTCTTTATGAAATATTATTAGCCGTAGCTGCTGTGAGGTATTTTTTAGGTGTGGTGCCGTATTTTTTTCTAAAGGCAGCAATATAATGGCTGGCGGTGCTATAGCCAATTTTTAGGCCTACCTCATTTACATTATAGGCACCGCTTACTAGTAGTTTGCGTCCGTATTCCATTTTATAGTCAAAGAGAAAGCTATAGACGGAGTCTCCATAGACTTGCTTAAAGCCCTCTTTTAATTTTCTGAGGCTCAAACCAATCTCATCTGCTAATTCTTGAAGGCTTGGTGGTTCTGCCATGCGGGCAATTACAATTTCTTTGGCTTTTCTAATGCGTTTTACATTTTCTTCATCTACTAAAAAAGGGCATTGGGCTGTGTCTGCCTCTTCAGATCTGTTAAAATACAAAGCCATAAGTTCATACACTTTGGCTTTTGTGTACAACTCTTTTATGCTTGGATGCATGCTAAAATTCATGAGTTGGCTAATGATTACCGCAATAGAAGGAGACACCGCCTCTTGTGCGTAGTATTTTTGATCTTTGTTTTCCTGGCTTAAAAAAGGAATTATATGTGCCTCTTTAGAAAACAGGGTATGAAATTTTCTAAGAGTCATGACCACAGAAAACAACCAAGCATTGGGGTGTAAGTGTAAGTTTAAGGGGAGGTCTTTTTGGGTATTGTATAAAAGTAATGACTGTTCCTCTGAAACTGGAAGTGAGTAGGAGTCTTCGTTAAAAAGAAAATCTGCGCTGCCTTTTAAACAGAAGTGAAATTGAATATAAGAGCTGTCAATCTCTTTGCTTAAACGCATTGGCAAAGGACTGTTATTCTGAATTTTAAGTACATAAAATCCTTCTTCTATATAGATTTCTTCAAAGGGACTTAAGGCGTTATTTTTGTCTTCCATAAGAGATTATTTATTTGCCATTCTATTTAGAATTATTCTAAATAGAATGATATAGAAACACGGCTAAGCCCAACAAAAATAAGAAACTAGAAGCTTTTATGCTTAAAAATTTCTTAAAAATTCTATTTGCGATACTATTAGTTCTTCTAGCGTTATTTTTATCTTTATTGTGGGCCTATTTTTGTACCCCAATTTCAATGCTATTTTAAAGCAAATGAAGGACTACCATATTTCAAAACATCAATCTTTTTTCTGTGTTGGTTTAAACTACCAAAAGGCAGACGCTACTACTAGAGGCTTGTTTAGCTTACAGGCGGCTGCCGTAGATCAGATTTTAGTAGCAGCCAAAACACAAGGCTTAGATGGATTAATAGTAGTGAGTACCTGTAACAGAACTGAATTATATGGATTTTCGCAGGACGCTTTTACCCTAATTGCCCTTCTATGTAAAGTGACGCAAGGGAGTGTAGCTGATTTCCAGGAAGTGGCTTATATTCATGAAAATAAAGAAGCCATACACCACCTTTTTAGAGTGGGGACAGGATTAGACAGTCAAATTTTAGGTGATTTTGAGATCATTGCCCAAATAAAAAAAGGCTTTACAAACTCTAAGAAACTCGGTTTGGCCAATCCTTTTCTAGAGCGCTTGTGTAACGCAGTCATTCAGGCTAGCAAGCGAATTAAAAACGAAACAGAAATATCTACAGGCGCTACCTCAGTAGCATTTGCCTCTGTACAATATATTTTAAAGCAGGTGCCAGAAGTATCAAATAAGAACATTCTTTTGTTTGGAACTGGAAAAATTGGGCGTAATACCTGTGAGAATCTTATAAAACACACCAAAAACCCTCATATTACTATCATAAATCGCACCAAGGATACGGCAGAAAAAATCGCCAGAAAATTTAATGTACTAGTAAAAGATTACGGAGACCTGCCCTCAGAAATTAGAAAGGCAGATATTTTAGTAGTGGCCACTGGGGCCCAAAAGCCCACCGTGTCTAAGGCCCTTATTCATCACAAGCGTCCCTTGCTTATTTTAGATCTTTCCATTCCTAAAAATGTAGCAGCAGATGTGGCAGACTTAGAAAATGTGACCTTGGTTCACTTAGATGAGCTCTCTCAAATTACAGACGGCACTTTAGAAAAACGCCGCGCTCATATTCCTGCGGCCCTTGAAATTATTCATCAAATAGAGTCGGAATTTTACGCCTGGTTGGAGACTAGAAAATTTTCTCCTGTCATTAAGGCTTTAAAAAATAAACTCAAAACCATGCAGGCAGAAGAACTGGATTTCATGCTTAAGAAAACCACAGATTTTGACGCTGCTGCTGCCCAGAAAATGACAGACCGCATGATTCAAAAAATCACCAAGCAGTTTGCAGAACACCTTAAAGAGGTGCAAGACCAACCAGAACAAAGCGTGGCCCTTATAGAAGCAGTGTTCCAACTAAAAGCAGAGGTACATGGCTAGGATGCTGCGCATAGGCACTAGAGATTCTGCCCTAGCTATGTGGCAGGCCCAAAGTGTTCAGCAGCTTTTAAAAGCGCATGGAATTGCCAGCGAATTACATCCAGTAAAGTCTTTAGGGGATTTAAATTTAGATAAACCCCTCTATGAATTAGGCGTTTCAGGTATTTTTACAAAAACCTTAGATATAGCGCTTTTAGAAGAAAAAATAGACTTGGCCGTACATTCATATAAAGATGTGCCTACAGTTTTAGCCAAAGGGTTGGTCCCTGCTGCTGTCCTAGAAAGGGGCAGTAGTACAGATGTTTTATTACATAAAAACATGGACCTAACTACTGCGGGGCTTCAGATAGCCACTAGCAGCCTTAGGCGCAAAGCTCAGTGGTTGGCCAAATACCCCACCCACAAGATAGTAGACATTAGAGGAAACGTCCACACCCGTATGGAAAAATTAGCGTCGGCCCCTTGGGCGGGGGCTATTTTTGCAGCTGCTGGATTGGAAAGATTAGATATATTGCCTGCAGACGCTGTCACTTTAGATTGGATGGTACCCGCACCCGCACAAGGGGCTATGGTGGTGGTGGCGAATGCCACCCACAGGACCCTTCTAGCAGACCTTTTATTGTTAAACCACGCCCCAACAGCCCTCTGCACCCAAATAGAAAGAGAATTCTTAAACACCTTAGAAGGGGGCTGTACAGCGCCCATTGGCGCGCTGGCCACCATTTCTGAGCAACAACTGCATTTTAGGGGAGTTCTGCACAGCCTAGACGGCACCCAATATTTAGAAACCAATACCTCTGTGCCTTTAGACCAGGCCGCAGCTTACGGAAGAAAAATGGCCCAAAAAATACTAGACAGTGGGGGCAAAGAGTTAATGGCCACCATTAAAAAAACATTGGCAGGATAACCACTAAGACATAAAATTAAAATGAGCACTCCAAAATTACTCAGCACAAAAGCCTTGCAGCCAGCCCAGCGTTCTCGCTTGCTTGCAGCTGGTTTTGCAGTGCAGTCATACAGCGCAGTGAAGGCGCAGTCCCTACCTTTTGAAATGCCAGCAGTCCCTTTTCAGGCTATTTTTACCAGCCAAAATGCGGTGCAGTCTTTTTTGGAGCATCAGCATTTAAGTACGGCTCTTCCTATTTTAGAAGGGGTTTTCTGTGTGGGAGAACGCTCTGCGCAGCGGCTTAGAAAGAAAGGAATTAATGTAATAGCAGTTGCAGATACGGCTTTGGCTCTGGTTAACAGACTGTTTTCACTGGCCATAAAACCAAAATTGACCCGCCAAAATTTGAATGTAGCAGCGCAAGCCAGCCAAGCAGATACAAGTGGCTCCATACAAACTAAAGATGGCTTAGACCTTTTAAGCAGCCCCCTGTATTATTTCTGTGGAGACCAGCATTTGCCTGTTATTCCAGACACTTTTAGAGCCGCTAACACCCCCTTGCACACCCTTGTCATTTACAAGAGCCAGGGAGTGAGTAATGCCTTTGACACCGCCTTTGATGTGCTGTTTTTTTACAGTCCAAGTGGGGTAAAAGCCTTTACTGATAAAAACCTTATTGGCAGCGCCTTTGTAGTGGCTATTGGCCCTACTACCGCAGAGGCAGTAGCGGCTCACACAGCTAATTACGCGGTGGCCAAAAAGCCCAGTTTTGCCCATATGCTTAGCACCCTAAGAGCCCATTATAAAAGAGAGCTCTTAAAATAGAATTATTATAAAAGGAAAAAGTATGATCAAAAACGATTTATTCTTAAAAGCCCTTAAAGGAGAAACAGTGTCCAGACCTCCGGTCTGGATGATGCGCCAAGCGGGTCGTTACCTTCCAGAGTTTATGGAGCTCAAAGAAAAATACGATTTCTTTACCCGTTGTCAGACGCCAGAATTGGCCTCTGAAATTACGATACAGCCCATTAGGCGCTATGGTATGGACGCCGCTATTTTGTTTTCAGACATCTTAGTAATCCCCCAGGCTATGAATATAGAAGTAGAAATGAAGCCTAATTTTGGGCCTTATTTACCGCATCCTATCAGGAATCAAAAAGATGTAGACCGCGTGGTAGTTCCAGATGTGCAGCAGACTTTGGGCTATGTCATGGAGGCTATAAAAATGACCAAGGAAAAACTAGACAACCAGGTGCCCCTTATTGGTTTTGCTGGCTCTCCCTGGACCATTCTATGCTACTGTGTGCAAGGCCAAGGCAGTAAGAATTTTGACAAAGCCAAGGAGTTTTGTTTTACACAGCCCATAGCTGCGCATACTTTATTGCAAAAAATAACAGACACTACTATTGCCTATTTAAAGGCTAAGGTAGCCGCTGGGGTAAACGCCGTTCAGCTTTTTGACTCTTGGGGGGGCATGCTTTCTCCTAAAGATTATCAAGAATTTTCTTGGCAGTATATGCAGCAAATTATAGACGCACTAAAACCACATGCGCCCGTAATTGCTTTTGGAAAAGGTTGTTGGTTTGCCTTAAAAGAGATGTCGCAATCTGGTGCATCGGCACTGGGAATAGACTGGACGTGCTCTGCACAGAATGCCCGCTACCTCTCTGGAGGTAAAATTACCCTACAAGGAAACTTTGACCCTAGCAGGCTATTTTCACCGCCAAAAATGATTACACGCATGGTACATGACATGATAGACGCCTTTGGTAAGGACCGCTATATTGTAAACCTGGGCCATGGAATTTTGCCTCATATACCCTTAGAAAATGCCGCTGCTTTTATAGAAGCCGTAAAAGAGTACAAGCCCAAAGACTAAGAGAAAATACCCCTTACAGATATCATAAATAAAAAAAGCCCCCATTACCGCATATAATGAAAGAGATTTTCACCGCCTACATTAGTGATTTACAAGACCGCATTTGTGCGGGGGTAGCATCTATGGATGGGGGTGCTCATTTTCAAGAAGATCTATGGGAGCGTCCAGAGGGCGGCGGCGGCCGCACTAGGGTCATAGAAAATGGAGTGGTTTTTGAAAAGGGAGGGGTTAATACATCAGCCGTGCACGGCCCACTCCCCAAGAGCATGCAAGCCTATTTTGGGGTGGGAGAATCACAATTTTTTGCCTGTGGACTCTCTTTAGTGCTGCATCCTAAAAACCCAATGGTGCCCACTGTGCACGCCAATTGGCGTTATTTTGAACTTTATGATTTAGATGGAAATACGGTAGACGCCTGGTTTGGTGGCGGACAAGACCTCACACCCTATTATCTTTTTGAGCAGGATGCCCAGCATTTTCACCAGACTTGTAAAACAGCCTGTGACGCACATGACCCCAACTTTTACCCCAGCTTTAAGGCCCGTTGTGATGCATATTTTTGGAACTCTCACAGAGAAGAGGCCAGAGGGATAGGTGGTTTATTCTTTGACTATTGCAAAGCTACGCCTGAAAGAGATCTACAAGATTGGTTTGCTTTTGTAAGCCAGGTAGGGGATTCGTTTTTAGACGCTTACCTGCCCATTGTAGAAAAACGCAAAAACTTGAATTATACCCCTGCCCAGAGAGATTGGCAGGAAATACGAAGGGGCCGCTATGTAGAATTTAATTTAGTACATGACAAAGGCACCCTTTTTGGTCTTAAAACCAACGGCCGTATAGAGAGTATTCTTATGAGTTTACCGCCCCGTGTGCAGTGGGTCTATGACCACCAGCCTGAAGCGGCATCGGCAGAGGCCCAATTATTAGCAGTATTGACCAGCCCCAGAAATTGGGTTTAAAAAAATTGTAACGTCACTTAAATACAAGACCCTATGTATCCACTCAGAAGAAACAGACGCCTAAGACAGTCAGAAGCCATCCGCCATTTAGTGCGCGAAACGATCATTACCCCCTCAGATTTTTTAGTACCCCTATTTGTGGTAGAAGGCAAAGGTCTAAAAGAAGCCATTCCCTCTATGCCCAATTATTTTAGATATTCCTTAGACCTTTTGGCCAAAGAGGTTCAAGAATTATGGAGCCTGGGACTCTGTGGGGTCTTACTATTTGTAAAGGTACCAAACCATCTAAAGGACAATGCGGGTACAGAGGCTTTAAACCCTAAGGGGCTTATGCAGCGAGCCATCCAAACCATTAAGGCTGCCTGCCCTGGCATGTTAGTAATGACAGACGTAGCACTAGATCCTTACTCTTCTTTTGGTCATGACGGGATAGTAGAAAACCATAAAATTTTAAATGATGAAACCGTTGAGGTCTTGGCAGAAATGGCCCTGTCTCACGCAGAAGCAGGCGCAGATTTTGTAGCCCCCTCAGACATGATGGACGGCCGTATTTTGAGTATTAGAGAGGCGCTAGAAGAGGCCGGTTACACAGACACAGGGATTATGAGCTACAGTGCTAAATACGCCTCTGCCTTTTACGGTCCCTTTAGAGACGCCCTAGATTCTGCCCCAGGTTTTGGAGACAAAAGAAGCTACCAGATGGATCCTGCCAACCGTTTTGAGGCCTTAGAAGAGGCCCAGGCCGATATTGACGAGGGGGCAGATATTATTATGGTAAAACCGGGTATTTGTTACCTAGATATTGTAAGAGAACTTAAAAATGAAATAGACGTACCTATAGCTGTGTATCAAGTTTCTGGCGAATACGCCATGGTAAAAGCTGCTGCAGAAAAAGGCTGGCTAGACCACGACGCTGTAATGATGGAACAAATATTGGCCATAAAGCGTTCAGGCGCTAATATCATTGCCTCTTACTTTGCAAAAGATGTGGTGCAACTCATGAGTTAGATTTATGAAAAAAACCACCCGTATAAGCCGCTTTAAATTTCTTTTATGGGGATCTATAGGCCTGCTTTATTTTGTATGTGTAAAGGCAAATGCCCAAGAGGGGCTGCTTGCCTTTAAAATAGACTCTATTGTGGAGCAGGCTATTGCTGCCAAAGCATTTCCGGGCGCTCAGGTTTTGGTGGCTCACAAAGGGGTTGTTGTTTTAGAAAAGGCATATGGCTATCACACCTATGACTCATTAGTGGCTGTAAGCCCCTCAGATCTATATGATTTAGCATCGGTCACAAAAATACTAGGACCCTTGCCGGCCCTCATGAAACTTGTAGAAAAGGGGGTATTAGATTTAGATGCTCCTTTTAGCACTTATTGGAAACCGTGGCGCCATCATTCAGATAAAAAAGACCTTACGCTTAGGGAAATTCTCACACACCAGGCAGGACTTATTCCCTATATTGTTTTTTTAAAGGAGGTTTTAAAGAAAAACAATAAGGGGTTTAAACACCGCTTTGTAAGAGAAACACCCAGCAGGCGCTTTGGGCTAAAAGCCTACGAAAACCGGTATGTGCGCAGCCGTTTTCCCCGTAAAATGTACCGTCAGATAAACCGTTCCAAAGTGTCAGCCATTAAGGAATACCAATATTCTGGGTTGGCTTTTCTTATTTTCCCAAGCCTGATAGAACAGCTTACCGGACTAGCTTACAACCGCTATATGCGCAGAGAATTTTATGACCCCTTGGGCGCCAATCTACTAGGTTATCTGCCAAAAGAACGTTTATTAGCACCCCAAATAGTACCCACAGAAATAGACAGTCTCTTTAGAATGGACCTTACCAAGAACTATGTTCACGACGAAAATGCCTCCCTTTTTGGTGGTATTTCTGGCAATGCAGGCTTGTTTTCCAATGCGGGAGACTTATTTAAAATCTTACAAATGTTTTCTAATGGAGGTTCCTTTGGCGGGCGCCAATACTTTTCTAAGGCCACCCTTTCAGAATTTACCACCCTTCAGTTTCCAGAAAATAACAACCGCCGGGGGCTGGGCTTTGACAAACCTCTTATAGACAACGCAGCTTTGCCTTTAGCAGATGCTTATCCTGCCCCAGAGGTGCACCCAGAAAGCTTTGGTCACTCTGGTTTTACAGGTACTTTTGTTTGGGTAGACCCTGTTTATGATTTGGTCTATATATTTTTATCCAATAGGGTGTACCCCTCTAGAAACCAAGGAGGCATATACCATTTAAAGGTGAGGGAAGCGGTACAGCAAGTGATATATAAAAACTTAGCACTAGAAACCCAAAATCTATTTTAGCATTTTTATCAGACATAGTGCAGCCCTAAACCATCTTTAATTCTCTATTAAGTGACAGTAAGTTTTGGTATCTTTGTAGCCTAAACCACCCCCTTTATATGATAGAAGCCCAAGACCTAAATTATGAGAGATCTGTTCTTATTGGTGTTATTACCAAAGCGCAGCCTGAAGATAAAATGAAGGAGTATTTAGATGAGTTGGAGTTTTTAACCTTTACTGCAGGGGGCCAAGTGCTTAAGCGTTTTGTACAGCGCGTAGAGGTCCCTTACCCTAAAACCTATATTGGAACAGGAAAAATGCAAGAGGTAGCAGATTTTGTAAAAGAAGAAGCCATTGGAACGGTTATTTTTGACGACGAATTGTCCCCTTCTCAACAGAAAAATATTGAGCGTGAGCTGAAGTGTAAAATTGTAGATAGAACCTCTTTAATCTTAGATATTTTTGCCCAGCGCGCACAGTCTTCTTATGCCCGTACCCAAGTAGAATTGGCTCAATACCAATACTTACTTCCTAGGCTGGCGGGTTTATGGACCCACCTAGAAAGACAAAAAGGGGGTATTGGAATGCGTGGGCCAGGAGAGACTGAGATAGAAACGGACCGCCGTATAGTGAGAGACCGCATTAGCTTACTCAAAAAAAAATTACAAAAAATTGACCGCCAAATGGAAACCCAAAGGGGGAACCGCGGCGCCCTAGTACGCGTGGCCTTAGTGGGTTATACGAACGTAGGGAAATCTACCCTGATGAACGTAGTGAGTAAGAGTGATGTTTTTGCAGAAAATAAACTTTTTGCTACCCTAGACACCACCGTTAGAAAAGTAGTGATAGGGAACCTTCCCTTTCTATTGACAGACACAGTTGGTTTTATTAGAAAGCTTCCAACGCAGTTAATTGAGAGTTTTAAAGGCACCTTAGACGAGGTACGTGAAGCTGATTTACTGCTACATGTGGTAGATATTTCTCATCCAGAGTTTGAAGATCAGATTGATGCGGTAAATACTATTTTAACAGAAATTAATGCCTCTGACAAGCCCACTATTATGGTCTTTAATAAGACAGACCTCTATAAAAATGAGGTGATAGATGCAGACGACCTTACCACTGAGAGAACTACCAAGCACTTTACTATGGAGGAGTGGGAACAAACCTGGATGCAAAAAATGGATGGAAATGCCCTGTTTATCTCTGCGCTTAACAAAGAAAATTTAGAGCAGTTTAGACAAAAAATCTATGACACGGTCAGGGACATTCACGTCACCCGTTTCCCTTTCAATAGTTTTTTATACCCAGAGGTTTTAGAGGAGTAAGGATCCCTTTTTTTTCTTGTAAAGAGGGACTGCAGAGCAGGCTTCTCCGTACATCACGCTTTTGGCTACTTTTTGTAGGGCTGTGGTGGCCCAGAGGTAGGCGTTTTGTGGGACTGGTTTTTGACTACAACCCTTAATAATAACCGCTTTGTCTGCAAATACGCTCCAGTCTATCTGGGCCATAGCGGCTTGGTACAAATGAGATTCCAAAGACTCTAGATTACCAAGTATGCTAGTGGCGGCATAGGGAGTGAGGTAGGTATTGACAAGCATATAGGCCCAGGCAGGAACAATAGCGTTTGTACTGCAAAAGAGGGCCAAGTGTTGGTCTTGATATTGGGACCAATTGTAAGCCAATAGGGCCGCTCTAAAATCCTTTTCTTTCAGTAAAAAACCCTCGTATAGGAACTGGCTTAGATCTAGAGTGTTTCTGAGCCCTGTGCTGTAATAATCTTCTAAATTAAAGGTTTTTAAGGCGCTACTGGCCACGCGGTTTTCTATGGTGAAATCTTCTGAGCTCATTTGTTAGTTTTTTGCCGTTTTTCTATGCCTTATAGCATTCCAAGCTCTAGCTTGGCGGCCTCACTCATCAGTTCTTGCGTCCAAGGGGGATCGAAGGTAATTTCTACCTCAGCGTCTTTTACTTGGTCTAAAGATTTTACTTTTTCTTCTACTTCTACCGGCAGGGTTTCTGCTACTGGGCAGTTGGGTGAGGTGAGGGTCATGAGGATTTTTACCTCATTGTCTTCATTGACAAGTACGTCATAGATAAGGCCTAACTCATAAATATCTACTGGAATTTCTGGGTCATAAATGGTTTTTAAGACATTTACTATTTTTTCTCCCAACATAAGGTCTTTTGATTCTTCCATAACTTCTTGTATTAATCGGTGTCTTTTACCTGTGTTTGGTAAGCTACCGCGTAGAGTTTTATTTGTTTAATCATGCTCACTAGGCCGTTGGCTCTGGTGGCAGATAAATGCTCTTTTAGGCCAATTTCATCTATAAATCCCGTACTGGCATTTAAAATGTCCATGGGTTTTTGGTGTGAGAAGGCGCGTATGAGAATGGCAATAATGCCCTTGGTAATAATGGCTTCTGAGTCTGCAGTAAAAACCAATTGGTTGTTTTGTAGCGCTGCATGTACCCAGACCTTAGACTGACAGCCTTTAATAAGGTGGTCTTCATTTTTGTATGCCGCGTCTATAATAGGCAGTGATTTTCCTAAGGAGATCATATGCTCATAGCGTTGCATCCAGTCTTCAAAGAAGGCAAACTCCTCTACAATTTCTGCTTGAATGTTTTCTATAGTGTCTAACATAACATACTTTTTGCTTTTTTAACAGCGGCTACTAAAAGGTCTACCTCTTTAAAGGTGTTGTAAAAGCTAAAGCTAGCCCTCACTGTTCCAGGAATTTGATAGTAGTCCATAATAGGTTGTGCGCAGTGGTGTCCAGTTCTAACCGCTACGCCCATTTGGTCTAATATACTGCCAATGTCATAGGGGTGAAGCCCCTTAATATTAAAGGAAATAACGGCTGTTTTTTGGGCCGCGCTGCCGTATATGATCAAACCTTCTATTTCCAAAAGGGTTTTAGTGGCGTATTCTAAGAGCTGCTGTTCATAGGTGGCTATGGCTGTAAAGCCAATGCTGTGCATATAGTCTAGGGCAGCCCCAAAGGCAATACCTCCAGAGATATTGGGCGTTCCAGCCTCAAATTTATGAGGCAGTCCGGCATAGGTAGTTTTTTCAAAACTGACAGTGGCTATCATTTCTCCACCCCCTTGGTAGGGGGGTAGTTTTTCTAGCCATTTTTCTTTGCCGTAGAGCATGCCCACTCCGGTAGGGCCACAGATTTTGTGAGCAGAAACGGTATAAAAATCCACGTCTAAGGCTTGAACATCTGCCTGTATATGAGGGGCGGCTTGCGCGCCGTCAATGAGTACGGCGGCGCCTATAGCGTGGGCCGCGCTTATTATTTCTTCTATTGGATTTACAGTGCCAAGGGCATTGGAGACATGGTTACAAAACACCAATTTTGTCTTAGCACCTAATAAGCGCTGGTAAGCCGCCATGTCTAGTGTTCCGTTTTGCAACATAGGAATGACCTTTAAAACAGCTCCAGTTTTTTCACAGAGCATTTGCCAGGGCACTATATTGGAATGGTGTTCTAGGGCAGAAACTAAGAGTTCATCTCCCGCTTGCAAGAGGGTTTCAAAACCACTGGCCACTATATTAATGGCGTGGGTGGTACCTGAAGTCAGAATCACCTCATAGGCGTGGGCCGCATTAAAATGCTTTTGAATTTTTATTCTGGCAGCCTCATAGGCTTCTGTAGCCTCTTGAGAAAGTGAATGCACCCCACGGTGAATATTGGCATTGTAGTGGCTGTAATAGCGCACAATAGCGTCTATCACCTGCAGTGGCGTCTGAGAAGTGGCCGCATTGTCTAAATAAACCAAGTCTTGCCCATTCACCTTTCTAGAAAGGATGGGAAAATCTTTTCGGATGGCAGTTACTTCAATCTCAGTCATAGCCCTATAATTCAAATCCAAGGTTCACCCCAAGCTTCATGGCAATCAGGGCGTTAATGCGTTTTTTAAGTTCAGGAATGCGCACAGATTCTAGGACATTATTGGCAAAGGCATACATGAGTAGTGCCTGGGCTTCCTTCTGACCAATCCCTCTAGATTGTAAATAGAACATAGCCTCTTGGTCTATTTGACCAATGGTACAACCGTGAGAACACTTGACATCATCAGCAAAAATTTCTAGCTGAGGTTTTGTATTAATGCTGGCTTTGTCTGCTATAAGCAGGTTGTTATTTTGTTGAAAGGCGTTGGTTTTTTGCGCCAAACGGTCTACTACAATTTTTCCGTTAAAGACTCCTGTGCTGTTGCCGTCATAAATTCCTTTGTAATCTTGGTGGCTTTCACAGTTGGGTTGGCGGTGGTGCACCAAGGTGTGGTGGTCTACCAATTGGCCATCTCCAATAATGGTGACTCCTTTCATGGTAGAGTCTATACGCTCCCCATTTTGATAAAAATTTAAGTTATTTCTAGTGAGTTTTCCCCCAAAAGAGAAGGTGTGTACCTTTACAATAGAGCGGTCTCTTTGGTCTATATAAGTGTTGTCTACCAGGCTGGCTGTATGCAAGTCATTTTGTACTTTGTAAAAGTCTACTATAGCACTTTTATCTGCATAAATTTCTGTCACCGCATTGGTAAAAACCGCATTGGTAGAAAGACTCTGGTGGCGCTCCATAATTTGCACCTCAGAATTTTCTTCTACCACCACTAAGTTTCTAGGCTGTAACATGATGTCTGCATAGGCCCCCGTAGCAAAATGAATGATCTCTATAGGCTTCATGGCCTGGGTATTCTTAGGAATATGAATAAAAGCACCCTCCTTACTAAAAGCTGTATTAAGCGCCGTTAGGTTCTCATCTACAGAGGCAATCTTATTAAAATAAGCTTCAATAACAGGCTTGTACATATCTTTGGTAAGCGCCGCAGACATGAGACAAACGTCTATGCCTTGGTGGGTAGTCTCAGATAAATAAGAGCTAAAAATACCGTCTACAAACACAATTTTATAGGTGTCCATTTCCTGTAAAAAGTATTGCTTTACCTCCTTGTACTCTAGTGGAGCAGACTCCCTAGGGAAAATGCTAAAGTTTATTTTCTCTATCGCTTTTAAGGAGGTGTATTTCCAAGCTTCCTCTTTTTTAGTGGGGAACCCCTGGTTTTCAAATACCTTAATAGCCGCAGAGCGTATGTCATGCACTGGGTGGTCAAGGTCTACTTGGTTTTCTAAGGCCATAAAGGCCGATACTAATTTATCTTTCAACTCCATTTATACAGCCTCTTCTTGTTTGATCCAATCGTATCCTTTTTCTTCTAACTCTAGCGCCAATTCTGGGCCGCCAGATTTTACAATTTTTCCATTGTACAATACGTGTACAAAGTCTGGAACTATATATTCCAATAACCTTTGGTAGTGCGTAATGACTACTAGGGCATTGTCTTTGGTGCGCAGTTTGTTAACCCCGTCAGATACAATTCTAAGGGCGTCAATATCCAAGCCAGAATCTGTTTCATCTAAAATGGATATTTTAGGGTCTAGCATGGCCATTTGGAAAATTTCGTTTCTCTTTTTTTCTCCTCCAGAAAAACCCTCATTAAGAGACCTAGATAAAAACTTGCGATCAATTTTTAAGAGTTCTGCCTTTTCTTTAATCAGCTTTAGCATTTCATTGGCCGGCATGTCTTCTTGACCTCTGGCCTTGCGACACTCGTTGATGGCGGTTTTCATAAAATTGGTCACCGTCACCCCTGGAATTTCTATGGGATATTGAAAAGAAAGGAAAATACCCTTGTGGGCACGGGCTTCTGGAGCGTCATCGGCCAGGTCATGGCCTTCCAAAATAACCTGTCCTTTGGTTACTTCAAACTCATCTTTACCTGCAATTACAGAGGCCAAGGTGCTTTTTCCAGAACCGTTTGGCCCCATAATAGCGTGTACCTCACCTGGCTTTACCACCAAGTTAATTCCCTTTAATATTTCTTTATTGTCTACACTTGCGTGCAAGTCTTTAATTTCTAACATCTTGTTTTTTATTTTGCTCTAGGGTTTATCCTACAGAGCCTTCCAAACTAATTTCTAATAATTTCTGTGCCTCTACTGCAAACTCCATTGGGAGCTTGTTTAACACTTCTTTGCTAAAGCCGTTTACAATAAGCGCAATGGCTTTTTCTGTACTAATACCTCTCTGGTTGCAGTAGAAAATCTGATCTTCTCCAATTTTAGAGGTAGTGGCTTCGTGCTCTATTTGAGCCGTTTTATTTTTAACCTCTATATAAGGAAAGGTATGCGCCCCACAGAGGTCACCCATAAGAAGGGAGTCACACTGAGAGAAGTTTCTGGCATTTTCTGCACGGCTGGCTACCTGCACCAAGCCCCGGTAAGAGTTCTGTGATTTACCAGCAGAAATTCCCTTAGAAATAATGGTGCTTTTGGTATTTTTACCTAGGTGAATCATTTTAGTTCCCGTGTCTGCCTGCTGAAAGTTATTGGTCACTGCAATGGAGTAAAATTCTCCAATAGAGTGGTCTCCTTTAAGCACGCAAGAAGGGTATTTCCAAGTAATGGCGGAACCGGTTTCTACCTGCGTCCAAGAAATCTTGGCGTAGTTTTCGCAAATACCTCTCTTAGTCACAAAATTGTAAACGCCTCCTTTTCCTTCTTTGTTTCCTGGGTACCAGTTTTGAACCGTGGAGTATTTAATTTCTGCATGGTCCATAGCCACTAACTCTACTACCGCAGCGTGTAATTGATTCTCATCTCTAGAAGGGGCGGTGCAACCCTCTAAATAACTCACATAAGAGCCTTCATCTGCTATGACTAGGGTGCGCTCAAATTGGCCAGTTCCCGCTTGGTTAATTCTAAAGTACGTAGACAGCTCCATAGGGCAGCGAACGCCTTTTGGAATGTAACAGAAAGAACCGTCAGAGAATACAGCAGCGTTTAAGGCCGCGTAATAGTTGTCTTTCCTTGGGATTACAGAGCCTAGGTGTTTCTTAACCAGTTCTGGATGTTCTCTAATAGCTTCTGAAATAGAACAGAAAATAATGCCTTTTTCACCTAAGGTTTTTTTAAAGGTAGTGGCTACAGAGACAGAGTCTACTACAATGTCTACGGCTACACCCGCCAACAATTTTTGCTCATCTAAGGAAATTCCCAAACGCTTAAAGGTGTCTAAGAGTTCAGGATCTACCTCATCTATTGAGTCGTATTTTGGTTTTTTATTGGGGGCAGAGTAATAAGAGATATCCTGGAAGTTGGGTTTTTCGTAATTTACATTGGCCCACTCAGGTTCTTTCATTTCTAGCCAACCACGATAGGCCTCTAGGCGCCACTGTGTCATCCATTCTGGCTCTTCTTTTTTCTTGGATATAGCTATGACAATTTCTTCACTGAGTCCTTTTGGAAAAGTCTCAGATTCAATGTCTGTATAGAAGCCATACTCATACTCCTTAGTCTCGAGTTCTTTCTTTAATTCTTCTTCCGTATATGCCATTTTTCTTTTTTTTAGGGGGTGGTGTGTGTCATTATAGAGAGAAACTCTCTCCACAACCGCAGCTGCGCTGTGCATTGGGGTTGTTAAATACAAATCCCTTCCCGTTTAAGCCGCCTGAATATTCTAAAACGGTGCCCACTAGGTATAAAAAACTCTTTTTGTCTACCAGGATGCGCACTGCTTTGTCTTCAAACACCTTGTCAGTTTCTCCAGCTGTTTTGTCAAAGGTAAGTTCATAAGAAAGGCCGCTACAGCCTCCGCTTTTTACTCCTACCCTCACAAAATCTGTCTGGGTATTAAAGCCTTCCTCTTCCATGAGAGTCATGACTTTTTTCATTGCTGTTTCAGATACTTGAATCATTCTTAAATAGATTAATTCTAAATTAGACACAAATATACGTAAAGTTTGTATTTTTACGGTATGTTAGAAGTAAAAATACCTCAAAAGACTAGCCTAGAAACCCTAGGAGAGTTTGGACTTATAGATCATTTAACCAAGGCATTGCCGCAAACCCAGAAGAGTACCATGCTCTCTATTGGAGATGACGCTGCCGTAATAGACCACAAAGGGTTCCATACCGTACTGACCACAGATATGCTGGTAGAGGGGGTTCACTTTGACCTGGCCTATATGCCTTTGCAGCACTTAGGCTACAAGGCTGTAGTAGCCAATCTTTCAGATGTATACGCCATGAATGCCACGGCTACACAAATCACTATTTCTCTGGCTATTTCTAACCGTTTTTCTTTAGAGTCTCTAGAGGCTTTTTATCAGGGCATAAGCCATGCCGCTTCTACTTATGGGGTAGACGTTGTTGGGGGAGACACCACTTCTAGCACCAAAGGGATGATTATTTCCATCACGGCCTTAGGGATTGTGAAACCCAATAAAATAACCAAACGCTCTGGTGCTAAAGCCCAAGATTTATTGGTGATTTCTGGAGACATTGGAGGGGCCTATATGGGCTTACAGGTCTTAGAAAGAGAAAAATCTGTCTTTCAGGTAAATCCAAAAAGCCAGCCAGACTTAGAACCTTACCACTACATTATACAGCGCCAATTAAAACCGGAGGCCCGCAAGGACATTCCAGAATTACTAGCTGCCTTAGGGGTGCAGCCCACTGCTATGATAGATATTTCAGACGGTCTTTCCTCAGAAATATTACACCTTTGTAAGGCTAGCTCAGTAGGCTGTGACCTCTATGAAGATAAAATACCCCTAGACCCCACTGTTATTTCTAGCTGTGAAGAATTTAATTTAGACAGCACCACAGTGGCCCTTTCTGGTGGCGAAGATTACGAACTCCTTTTTACCATAGACCAAAAAGACTACGATAAAATAAAAGGAAATCCAGATCTCACCGTCATTGGTTTTATGACAGATGCCGCCGCTGGCGCCAACCTGGTGACCAGAGCAGATACTAAAATCCCCCTTAAAGCGCAGGGCTGGAATGCGTTTAAAGAGTAAAACTCTTTTCTACTTGCCGCTATAAATTTTACGCCTTATGACCAAGAAACTCCTGGCTGCTTTTGCCCTTTTTTCGCTCTTTTTTGGAGCGGGGAATCTTATTTTACCTCCTTATTTGGGGGTGCAGGCTGGGACAGATTGGGCTTTGGTAGCCTTTGGTTTTGTGATTTCTGCGGTGCTTATTCCCATTTTGGGGATATTTGCGCATGCCAAGTTGCAGGGCACTATCTATGATTTTGGAGCCCCACTAGGCAAGTGGTTTTCCTTTGTGTACGCCGCACTTATCTATGGCATTGCGCTGGCGCTACCCGCGCCACGCACCGCCTCTGTCACCCATGAAATGGCGGTAATGCCCTTTACAGATACGCCTTATTGGGGCACTAGTTTGCTCTATTTTTCCTTGGTCTTTTTTGTGGCCGTGAACCGCTCTAAAATTTTAGATTTCTTTGGTAAGATTACCACCCCCCTTATATTAGGGGTTCTTTTGTTCCTTATTGCAATGGCTGTTTTTAGCCCAGCCCTCACCCTAGCCCCCACTCAAATTCCAAACCCTTTTGGCGCAGGCCTTTTAGAAGGCTACCAAACCTTTGACGCCATAGCAGCTGTGGTGATAGGAGGCGTGCTTTTGGTCTCTATTAAAAAAGCGTCCGCCGATGAAGAGAATTATCTAGAACAAAAAAAAACAGTGCGTTTTGCGGCTTTCTTTTCTGCAGCGGCGCTGGCCCTTATTTACATAGGACTTATTTATGCTGGGGCCCAAAGCCAATCGGCTTTTCCGCAAGGCAGTAGCCGCACAGAAATTTTACAAGGGGTGGCCCAATTATTTTTAGGCCCAGGGGGCCCCATAGGGCTTAGTGTTTTAGTGGCCTTGGCCTGCTTTACCACCGCGGTAGGGATAGTGACGGGCACGGCAGATTATGTGGCCAGTTTTTTTGAGGGGGCAGACCCCACAAAAACATCGGCGCCAGCCAAAAAAGCCTTTGTCATTACAGCCCTTATTGGTGCGCTATTGGGGGTAGTGATGGGACAGCTACCTGTAAATAAGATCATAGCCATAGCGGTACCAGCGCTGGTGTTTATTTATCCCATCACCATTATTCTTATGGCCCTGCACCTATTGCCAAAAAGTTGGGGAAGCCCTGCTATTTTTAAGGCAGCAGTAGCCGTCTGTTTTTTGGCCAACACCCCCTCTTTTCTAGATAGTTTAGGCTACCCCGCCTTGCAAGAAGCCACCGCATTTGTGCCTCTCACTTCCCAAGGACTGGCATGGGTTTTACCCGTAATATTAAGCGTGGTGGGACTAAAGATTTTTGGCGTATTTTTAATTAAAAAATAATGCGCACGCTCCTAATGGGGTCTAAATCTGATCAAGTAAAAAAACTGATTGATGCTTCGTTTCTTAATAACAGGACTAAGCGGAGCTATCTGCAAACCTATCAGTTGAAGCTTAAAGATTTGGGGGAATGAAAAGTTTCGGCGCCTAAAAATTATATATACTTTATTTTTGCGCTCGTTATTAATCTTTTGCGCTTGTTTTTGTCAACTCAGTAAATTTCACTATATTGCGCCTATAATTATTATAAAATGATTTATAGCGCCCGTATTTCAAGCCTTGCGCCCATAATTAATGGGATTCAAAAGCCTGTACCAGGCTACACTGTTGGTTATGTGGCTATTATTCAAAAATTTAGTCTGGAGGTGCCTTTTCCTATTGTTTTGACCATGGTTGCAGAAAAAAACCAGAATCTTGAAAATGAGGGATGGAGAGTTTTACCTATAAGTTATTTGCCGGAAGATAATAGCAAATTGACGTTAATCAATGCACTCTATAATCATCTAGTATTTGCTTTAAAATATGAAGGAGTAAATCTATTGGTATTTTCAAAACTTGTTGAAATATTATCAGAGAAGGAAATACTTGACTTAGTGAATATTGAACCAACAGGTCAATATTCGAGGCGAATTTGGTTTTTAATGGAATGGATTACTGGAAAACCAATAAAAGGGAAAAATGATCTTAGTAAAAAAAGCTATGTTCCTGTTATTGATTCAACATTACAATATGCAGTATCTGGAATTAAATCTCCACGTCATTTAGTATTAAATAATCTACCTGGAACTAATAAATTTTGTCCGTTAATAGCTAAGTCCAAAAAATTAGAGAGCCATATCCAAAAAAACTATCCACACATTAACAAAAATAAACTCTCCATTGTTGGAAAAGATATATTACAAAGAGCATCAGCATTTCTATTGTTAAAAGATTCAAAGGCTTCTTTTACAATTGAAGGAGAAAGTCCAAAAAGTAAAAGAGCGGCTAGATGGGGAAATGCGATAGGGCAAGCTGGCCTTAATGAACTTACAAAAGATGAATTAGTTAGACTACAGGATTTAGTAATCGAGAATGGTAGATTTATTCATATGGGATTGAGAGTTCAAGGCGGATTTGTCGGAGAGCATGATAGGATCACAGGCGAACCTATTCCCGACCATATTTCTGCTAAATATGAAGATCTTGATGAATTGATTGATGGGTTAATTGAAGCAAATAAAATACTTATAAAAAATGATTTTGATGCTGTTTTGGCAGCCACAATAATTGCCTTTGGGTTTGTTTTTATACACCCATTTGAAGACGGAAACGGAAGAATTCATCGATATCTAATACATCACTTATTAGCAAAAAAGAAGTTTGTGGACCAAGGAATTATATTTCCTGTTTCAGCTTCAATTCTAGATCATATAACTGACTATAGATTAGTATTAGAATCGTATTCTAAGCCTTTATTAGAATTTATTAAATGGAAAGAGACTTCCAATCATAATGTAAGTGTAGTAAATAATACGAAAGATTTTTATAAATTTTTTGATGCAACTAAACTGGCTGAATTTCTATTTGATTGTGTAGAAGATACAGTCGTGAATATAATACCTAATGAGATAAAATATCTTTCAAATTACGATGCCTTTAAGAGGTATTTAGAGGAAGAATTTGAGATGCCAGATATACTAATTGCAACGTTGGTAAGATTTTTAGAACAAAATAATGGCGTAATTTCAAAAAGGGCAAGAGAAAAGGAATTTAGTATGCTAGAGCTAAAAGAGATTAAAGTCATTGAAGAGGAGTTTAAATCTATTTTTATGTAAAATATGTAATTTGCCTAGTGCGCAATTTGGTGCGCAATAAAACCTAACTCACTGATAATCAATATAAAAACATCCTATAATTAGTGTGGTCCAGAAGAATCAATAAGCAACATAGAATAGTTTATAAAATAACCAGTGACAATACCGTCTAAAAAAATACCGCATATTCCATGAAATACAATCCCATTCCCAATAGCCTGTATATAAAAAATAGAAAAAAGTTTACTGCCCAAATGAAAGCAGGCAGTTTGGCCATTTTTAATTCTAATGATATTTATCCAATTTCTGCAGATAGCACCCTGCCTTTTGCGCAGCACTCAGATATTTTATACCTCTGTGGGGCAGACCAAGAAGAGAGTATTTTATTGCTCTTTCCAGAGGCGCTAAATCCAGCCCATAGAGAAATTCTCTTTGTAAGGGAAACCAATGCCCATATTGCCGTATGGGAAGGAGCCAAGTACAGCAAAGAAAAAGCGGCTGATGTGTCTGGTATTCAGACCATTTTATGGCTATCAGACTTTGATAAGCTGTTTTTTGATCTCATGACAGAGGCCCACACCATCTACTTTAATACCAATGAGCACTACCGACAGTCTGTAGAAACACAGACCCGTGAAGACCGTTTTATAGCCAAGTGCAAGCAGGATTTCCCAGCCCACCAATGGCAGAAAAGCCAGCCTATTTTGCAAGAGATTAGAGGGGTGAAAGAACCAGAGGAATGGGCCCTTATGCAGCAGGCCTGTCACATTACAGAAAAAGGCATCAGGCGGCTTTTAGGTTTTATAAAACCAGGCGTTTGGGAGTATGAAATAGAGGCAGAATTGCTGCATGAATTTATAAGAAACCGCTCTAAAGGCTTTGCTTACACTCCTATTATAGCGTCTGGCGCCAATGCCAATGTGCTACATTATGTAGAAAACAACCAACAATGTAAGGCTGGAGACCTTATTTTAATGGATGTAGCCGCAGAATACGCCAATTACCGCTCAGACCTCACCAGAACTTTTCCAGTGAGTGGGCGTTTTACGCCCCGCCAAGCAGCCGTTTACAATGCCGTACTGCGGGTAAAAGACGCGGCTACCAATATGTTGGTGCCTGGAACCTTGTGGGCAGAGTACCACAAAGAAGTAGGAGAAATTATGACAAAAGAACTCTTAGGGCTGGGTCTTTTAGACCGCGCCGATGTGCAAAACCAGGACCCCAAACAGCCTGCCTATAAAAAATACTTTATGCACGGCACCAGCCACCACATTGGCTTAGACACCCATGACTACGGCGCCTTAAAAACCCCTATGAAGGCGGGCATGGTCTTTACCGTAGAGCCAGGCATTTATATTCCTGCAGAGGGCATGGGCATTCGCTTAGAAGACGATGTCATTGTTCAAGAAAGCGGCGCACCTTTAAACCTCATGGCGAATATTCCAATTAGTATAGCAGAAATTGAGGCGCTTATGAA
>CAWWAC010000011.1:0-51738 GCA_963934855.1 uncultured Flavobacteriaceae bacterium | reverse complement strand
ACTCTAGGTAGATTTAGATATGAAAATGCTTATAAAAAGAAGCTATTGTATTATAAACAAGTAAATTATGATTCTAAGTATTCTTTAAAATCTTTAAAGAATAACTCAAATTGCAGCATTCCTTTAGATAGAAATACCATTGCCTCCTGCCAAGTGGCTTTGTTGTTTATAGTAACGTTTTCTAGTTTAAGGTATATCCTAGAGACATCTTTGTACTCACTAATAAAGTACAGCTCATTAAAAATAGCATATGGGATATAGTCATCTATAATCACTGTTTTGAGTGCTATTAATTTTTCCCAAAGCCCTATTCTTTCCTCTAAGTTGTGGTCTATATCTAAACAGACCATAGCTGTTTTATTGTCAAAATGAAATTTAAATTCTACTCCTTTAATTTTTGTATTATAAAGGGTCCAATCATGTGGAAATGATTTCCCAAATGAGGTCCAAAATTCTTGTTTTAGTGCTTTTAGCTCTGTTTTACTATACATGTTTAAATAAGGTATGCTATGGCAATTCCAAATAAAATGACTACAATTTTTCTGAGATTAAAAGAGTGCCCCTCTGAGCTTTCAAATAAAATTACGGTGGCTATGTGTAAGAGGACTCCTATGACTAAAGCTGTAAGAGCATCGGCTGTGAGGTCTGAAATAACTACTTCTGAAAATATAAAACTTCCTAAGGGTGTCATAACAGAAAATATGGCCATAATAAGGAAGGCATGCAAAAATTTTATACGTGTTTTTAATAAAAATATACTTAAAATAAGGGCTACAGTAATCTTGTGGACTACAATACCATAGAGCAAACTTTCATGTTCAACCACTGGTATTCCCTCTAGAATTGAGTGAATTGAAAGACTAATAAATAACATCCAGGGTATTGAGGTGCTATTTTTATCTAAATGTACGTGCCCGTGTTCTGCCCCTTTTGAAAAAAACTCTAAGATAATTTGGAGTAAAATTCCAAGCATAATAAACAGTCCCATTTTTTTTGGGTCTTGGTGCTCGTATATTTCTGGAAACAATTCAAAGAGTATAACTGCTAGTAAAAAAGCGCCACTAAAGGCAAGACCTAATTTTATGTATTGTTTGTTCTTTGGTTTAAAGGCATAAACTCCTAAAAAGCTCAATATGACTGCTAAAATGGGTAGTGCGTAGATCATTTTAATATTAGACTACCCTTATGGGCAGTCACAGTATAGGTTTGGTATAAAATTAACCTATTTTTGTGGCTTAAGTGTAAAGAGTCATGAACAATAATTTTAAGATGGTGGCCAAAACCCTTTTTGGTTTTGAAGAAGTTCTGGCTAAGGAACTCAAAGATTTAGGAGCGCTCAATATAGAATTAGGAAATAGAAGTGTTTCTTTTGAGGGAGATACTGGTTTTATGTATAAGGCCAACCTTTGCCTAAGGACGGCTACTAAGATTTTAAAACCTATAGCTTCTTTTAAAGTATCTAATGAAGATAGTCTTTACAGACAAGTAGCTGCAATGGATTGGATTTCTATGATGGATTTAGACACTACCTTTGCTATTGACACTACAGTATATTCAGAAGAATTCACTCATTCTCTTTATGTTTCTCAAAAGGTAAAAGATGCTATTGTAGATACTTTTAGAGAAGCCACAGGAGCACGTCCTAATGTAGATGTAAAGCATCCAGATCTTAAGTTAAATGTACATATTCAACAAGATCAGTGTACTATTTCTTTAGATTCTTCTGGACGTTCTTTACATATTAGAGGGTATAAAACAGCTACAAATATTGCTCCTATTAATGAAGTGTTAGCAGCTGGAATCTTGCTTTTAAGTGGCTGGGAAGGACAATCTCATTTTATAGACCCTATGTGTGGTAGTGGCACTATTCTTATTGAGGCTGCAATGATTGCTTGTAATATTCCTCCCAATATTAATAGAAAAGAGTTTGCTTTTGAAAAATGGTCAGATTTTGATTCGGAATTATTTCAAACGATTATAGAGGTTTCACTTAAAAAAACCAAAGATTTCCCTTACACTATAAAAGGGTATGACAAGGCGCCTTCTGCTGTTAGAAAAGCACAGGACAATATTAATGAGGCACAATTAGAAGATTTTATTTCTGTAGCGCGCTTAAATTTCTTTGAAACAGAAAAAGAAGACCCAGAAACAAACCTTCATATGGTGTTTAACCCTCCTTATGGAGAGCGTTTAGATGTTGAAATGCAACAATTTTATGGAGATATTGGAAATACCCTTAAGAAAAGCTATCCAGGCACTCAAGCCTGGTTTATTACCTCTAATTTAGAAGCCTTAAAATTTGTAGGGCTAAAGCCGTCTAGAAAGATAAAAGTCTTTAACTCTCAATTAGAAGCTAGATTGGTGAAATTTGAAATGTATGCGGGTAGCAAGCGTGCTAAGTTTAACCCTTCATTTATCCAGAAATGAAAGCAAAAGCCTTATTTTTTAACTTTATTGGGTTTGCATTTTTTTTTATAATCCTTAGATACTTGTCTATTTATGTAGTTCCTGCTACTGACATATACGGGGTAGTGATAGCTGCTATTTTAGCCAATGTAGTAGCCCCTAAATTTGGTGTCATTGACACTGATACTGGAAAAAAAATGATGATGAAGTGTTTATTTATTAAGGAATTGAGAGAAATAAAATAGCCTACATATTCTTAAATAAAATGCTATGGCAGAAGGAATGATTGGGAGTAAAGAGGTTTTTAAAGGGTGTTTATTTACCTTTTTGGCCATTTTATTGTGCTCAATTATAATGACTGTAGGCGCTGTATTTTATGTTTTTAATTAAGTTTGAAGTCTACTTATAAAAATAAAAAAAATTAGTTTTCATTTTTAGAATCTTCTTTCTCAGCTATTTTTTCTTGTTTTTTGATACTTCTTACTTCTGAGGCTTTTTGTAATCTTTTCATTTTGGCTTCTTCAGATTCCTTGTAGATTTTAGGTTTCTTGAATAGCGGTATTAAATAGCTAATACTGTAGTTATACCCAACTCCAAACTTACTTTCTTCAGTAACAGCATTAAAGCCAGGCACCCAATTATTTGGGAAATTTGTATTTGGATTGTGGTTTAATAAGTAACCACCTCTTACACTTGCGTTTAAATAGATATTGGCAAATAATTCTACTTTAGTACCAAAAACTAGTTCTAACCAAATGGCGCTAAGGCCTTCATAGGTAGGTAAAGTGTTATCACTGATTCCAAAACCCTCCGGATTCCAGTATCTGTCGGTGTCAAAAATAGCATATTGCTCTACTGTTTGGCTGTATTTACTATAAGCCAGTCTACCCCCAATATGAATCATATTATTCATACCATACCAGTTGTCATAACTATTCTTGTCTATACCAATTTTTATATACTGCCCATCAGGAGTGAAAGAGTAGGTGTCTTCTGTGATGGTCTTTTTTTCTTGTCCTACTTCTGCTGCTAAATAAAGGAACTGTCCCAATCTAAAATCAGCAACAAATTCTATTCCATCAAAATCTGAGTCGAGCTGACCTATAATTTTTTTACTTAGGTCTACACCCAACCTTAGACCGTATTGTTCCATATGGGTAACTGTGTCTTTTTGAATAAGGTCTATCTGTTTTTTTTGGGCCTGTAATAAGTGAGATCCGAAAAGCAGGAGAAGACTAATGATAAATTTTAATATGTAACTCTTCTTCATTACTTATGGTGGGTGTGATGACTTCAATTTTTTTAATCCAGTTGTCTGAGTCTGGCGTTAAAAGGGGTATGAAATTTTCATAGTTTACTATATATCCGCAAGCTTTTGAAATAAATATAGGGGTGGTATTGTAGGTAATAATTAGAGCGTCAATGTTACCACTCACCACTCCTTCACTAGTAATACTGGCATTGGAAACAAAGTAAAACTCACTTTGATTGGTATTGGGCGCAAGCGGTATTAATCCTTCTGTAATACTACTAGATCCAGCTGATAGCGTGCTAATTGGTGTGGTCATATCTTTACCAACAATGAGTAGGCGCTCTGGTGCTTTCTCTTTGCTTTGGTCTGTTATGTCTAGAAAGGAAATTCTCATTTTAGGGGTGTCTCCAGCAATGCAAATATCGTCTTTTTCACAGGCCGTAAAAAGGCCGATGCTCACAATTGCGCACAACAGAAGAATTGTTTTTCTCATCACAGTTACCTAGTCTTTCTTTAATTCCAAAAGTACAACATTTTCTACATGATGGGTTTGAGGAAACATGTCTACCGCCTGAACCTTAGTTATCTGATAGAATTCCTTCATTAATGACAAATCTCTAGCTTGGGTAGCACTGTTGCAGCTTACGTAAACTATTTTTTGTGGTGCCATTTTTATTATTTCTGTTACCACATCTTTGTGCATACCATCTCTAGGTGGGTCTGTGATTAGGACGTCTGCTTTTCCGTGAGCTTTTACAAATGATGGGGTAAAAACATTTTTCATATCTCCTACATGAAAAGAAACATTGTCTATTTTGTTGCGCTTTGCGTTTTCTTTAGCATCCGCAATTGCTTCAGGTACAGATTCTATACCTATGACTTTTTTCGCATTCTTAGCTACAAATTGAGCAATAGTGCCAGTACCTGTATACAAGTCATAGACCAGCTCGTGCCCGCTTAAACCTGCAAAATCTCTTGTGATTTTATAAAGTGTGTAAGCCTGTTCAGAGTTGGTCTGATAAAAAGATTTGGCATTTATTTTAAACTGTAAGCCTTCCATTTCTTCTATAATATGATCTCTGCCAGCATAGCAAGTAATATGTTGATCATAAATGGTGTCATTGGCCTTTTGATTTATAACAAATTGCAAGGAGGTAATGAATGGGAATTTTATTGATATACTTTTAAGTAAGATTTCTCTTTGTTCTTTTTGATCGTCAAAAAATTGTATTAAAACCATAATTTCTCCTGTAGAAGTAGTTCTAATCATTAGAGTTCTCAATTCACCCGTATGCCTTCTTGGATTAAAAAATGTAATATTATTTTTTATTGCAAAGTCCTTTATAAAACTTCTAATCTCATTGGAAGGATCAGATTGAAGGTGACATTTTTTAATGTCTAATATTTTATCCCACATTCCTGGTATATGAAATCCTAGCGCGTTTCTTTCTTCTATAATATCATTTTTTTCAATTTCTTCTGGGGTAAGCCAACGGCTATCTGAGAATGAAAACTCCATTTTATTCCTATAAAAATACGGCGCTTTAGATCCTGCTATTGGGGTAATTTCAGGCAGTTCTAAATGGCCTATTCTCAATAAGTTATTCACTACTTCATTTTCCTTGTATTGCAGTTGGTACTGATAGCCCATGTGCTGCCATTTGCAGCCACCACAAACGCCAAAGTGCTCACAAACAGGAGTTACTCTTTTATCAGACTGTTTATGGAATAATACGGCAGTTCCTTCAAAGTAAGCTTTCCTTTTCTTGGTGATCATGACGTCTATCACATCTCCGGGAACGGAATTATTAATAAAAATAACCCTACCGTCAGGGGCTTTTCCAATAGTTTTACCCTTAGCAGCGGTGTCCGTTACCAAAACATTGTTGAAAACAAGCTGAGTTCTATTTTTTCGCATGGGGCAAAAGTACTATCTTTTTTATTTAAAATTGTAGCTTTGTAGTCCATGAGACCATTTCTTTTTAAGGAGTTTCATTTCATTTAAAATATTTAGAGATTATGTTAGTTAAAGAAAAAATTTCTGCACACCAAGCCATTGCATTAGAGGACAAACATGGTGCACACAACTACCATCCACTACCTGTAGTCATTTCTAAGGGAAAAGGCGTGCATGTTTGGGATGTTGAAGGGAAACAGTATTATGATTTTTTATCTGCTTATTCTGCTGTTAATCAAGGACATTGTCATCCAAAAATTGTAGGAGCTATGATTGAACAGGCACAGACACTAACCCTTACTTCTAGAGCTTTTTACAATGATATGCTGGGTAGTTTTGAAAAATATGCTACTGAGACTTTCGGATATGACAAAATATTGCCCATGAATACAGGTGCAGAAGCGGTAGAGACTGCCATTAAAATATGCCGAAAATGGGCTTACGAAGAAAAGGGTGTACCAGCTAATAGTGCTAAAATTGTAGTTTGTGAGAATAATTTTCACGGGCGCACCACAACTATTGTTTCTTTTTCTAATGATATGGTGGCTAAAAAGAACTTTGGCCCTTTTACAGAGGGATTTATTAAAATCCCTTATGACAATATAGATGCCCTAGCTGCTGTATTAGCGAGTGATCCACATATTGCTGGGTTTTTAGTAGAGCCCATTCAGGGTGAAGCTGGAGTTTTTGTGCCTTCTGAAGGATATTTATCAGCTGCTAAAGTCCTTTGTGAAAAACATGAGGTGCTTTTTATTGCAGACGAAGTTCAAACGGGTATAGCTAGGACAGGAAAACTATTAGCAACTTGTGGTAATTGTTCTTGTGAAGACAGGCATTGTAGTGGCACTCCAGAAGTTAAGGCTGACATACTTATTTTAGGTAAAGCTATTTCTGGAGGTGCTTACCCCATTTCTGGAGTATTGGCCAATGACCATATTATGAAAGTGATTAAACCAGGAAATCACGGAAGTACATTTGGGGGGAATCCTGTGGCTGCTGCAGTTGGAATTGCGGCATTGACTGTGGTAAAAGAGGAATCTCTTGCCCAAAACGCTTATGATTTAGGAGTTCTGTTTAGGACAGAAATGCAAAAGTATATAGACCACTCCACTATTGTTAGTGGGGTAAGGGGAAAAGGTTTACTAAATGCCATTCTTATTAATGACACAGAACAAAGTGAAACGGCATGGAATATCTGTTTGGCCTTGAGAGACAACGGTTTATTAGCCAAGCCTACTCACGGAAACATTATTAGATTTGCCCCCCCTCTAGTTATGACTAGAGAGGAGTTGTTGGATTGTGTTGAAATTATTAGTAAAACGCTTACTGCTTTTGAAATAGCCTAGTCTAAGCAGCATTTTTTTAAATTAAATCTATGGGGTTTCAGAAAGGTGATCAAGTTTGTGTGTTGGACCAAGACTTGGAGGGAGTAGTCCTAAGTGTTATTGACAATGAAGTCACTATAGAAACTAGTTTTGGTTTTTTGATGAAATTTAAGCCTAAGGAGCTCATTATAATGCCGCTTAATGGTTTGGAGGTTTCTAACTATGAGGTGGCACAAATGAAGCATGAGAAAATAGAAAACAAGCCTAAGTATCAAAATACTTTTTCTAAGAAAGAGAGAGAGGCGCCAAAAATGGAGGTTGATTTGCACATACACCAGCTCACTCAAGCTAGGGGTCTTTCTAATTATGAAATGTTGAATATTCAATTAGACACGGCAGAAAGGCAGTTAAATTTTGCTATTTCTAAGAAAATTCAGAAAGTGGTGTTTATACATGGAATAGGAGCCGGAGTACTCAAGGAAGAGCTTGTATACCTCTTTAAACGCTATGTAGGATTGAGGTATTATGATGGCGACTATAAAAAGTACGGAATGGGCGCTACTGAGATATACCTTTCACAGGGGGCTAGTAGGGAATTATAAGTTTTATTTGGGCGTGATGAAAGTTCCAAAGTCATTAATATTTAAGTCTGTAATTCTCCTTCCTTGATCATCTATAAATGTAATGCCGCTCAGTTGAATTTTGTGTTCAAAGCTAGAGCCGTCTTCACTTAAGACAGTATTAATTAGAATGCTTCCAGAGGTAGCTATGGCATTTTTAATAAGTGTAGGGCTCAAGGTAGGAAGCGCATCGCAAAAATAACCGGAAGATATCTTACCTTGAAAAGTTCTATAGGTTAAAGCAGATTGTGAAGGAATGCTGCTTTCTATGGTGTTTTCACTTACAGAGCTTTTTAAAAGACCAGCTGGTATTTGTAGAACAATTGTTTCATTATCTTTAATTTTAAAAAAAAGGGTAGCAGCGGCAGTGGTGTTGCAGCTTTGAATGACTACCTCATTAAAATCTATACTAGAAATAGTAATTTCTCCATCACTACAGCTTAATACTACAAGTATAGAAAAAGAAATAATCAGTTTATTTTTTATAAAGTTTATAGATTTCATATGGCTGTTTTACAGTCTTCAAATGTAATTATTTTAATGCTTTTTCTTATAAATGTGTCTAATACATTTATTTAATTTATTTTTACATTGAAATTAAAATTTGCCTATGAAATCTGTTTACTTTGACAATGCAGCAACTACTGAGGTGAGACCAGAAGTCATAGATTCAATAGTAAGTGCTCTTGGTAATTGTTATGGAAATCCGTCTTCTACTCATAGTTTTGGAAGGTCAGCAAAGACTTTAATTGAGCAAGCTAGAAAGACTATTGCACAAACCTTAGGCGCACATCCCTCTGAAATTATTTTTACTTCTGGAGGGACGGAGGCAGATAATATGGTCCTTAAATGTGCCGTTAGAGATCTTGGCGTGAAACATATTATAAGTACCCAAATTGAACACCATGCAGTTTTACATACAATAGATGAGTTGGTACTTCACAATGGTGTTAGCGCTCACTATCTTCGTATAGATGCTCAAGGCAATCCAGATTTAGAACAGTTGGCTTCTCTATTAAATAAGTTAGAGGGAAAAGTGTTGGTAAGTCTCATGCATATTAACAACGAAATTGGCAACATACTAGACATACAAACTGTTGCTGCGCTATGTGATTCTAATGGTGCTTATTTTCATTCAGACACTGTTCAGTCTATTGGACATTTTCCTTGGGATCTTCAAAAAATAAATATCAATTTTTTGGCTGCTGCTGCTCATAAATTTCATGGCCCAAAAGGAATTGGATTTGTTTATATTAGAAAAGATACCCCTCTTAAGTCATTTATTGTTGGAGGAGAGCAAGAGAGAGGTTTTAGAGCTGGAACAGAGCCTTATCACAATATAGTAGGCCTTGAAAAAGCATTTGTAATGGCCTATGAACAGCTAGAAGAAGAGCACAAATATACTTTAAGTTTAAAAAAATATTTTATTGACAGTATTAAAGAAGCTCTTCCTGGTGTTGCTTTTAACGGAATGTCAGAAAACCTAGATAAAAGCACTTATACACTTGTGAACGTGAGGCTCCCTTTTAATGCTCAGAAAGCTCAAATGTTATTATTCCATTTAGACCTTCAGGGTATAGCTTGTTCAAAGGGCAGTGCTTGCCAGTCAGGAAGTTCTAAAGGCTCTCATGTGCTTTCTGCTTTTCTGTCTGAGTCAGATTTAGCAGCCCCTTCAATTAGATTTTCTTTTTCTTCATTTAATACAAAAGAAGAAGTAGACTATACCATTGCTGCATTAAAAGCTTTTTCAGAAAAATAATTATAAAAATAGTGATGAGGACTTTTTTTAGAGCACTCACTTTTATATGAAATAAGGGAAGCTTTGCAGTATTCCGGTGAATTATTCTTGCTCATATGGGAATTTCCTACTAGCTTGTCTCATCATAGATTCAATAAGCTCTTGTGTATTTTTCCCTGTCTTCCTATCTATTTGTTTTTCGTACTTCCATAGTAATTTACCAGAGCTTGCGTCACTTACCTTAACACCTATTCTACCATATTTAGTATTTCCTGTTAAATAATCTATGATTTTAAACTCTTTTGAGTTCCCTCTAGACAGTTGTACATTTAAAGTAATATTCCCACTAATAATTGCGTCTACTCCTAATATTTCAGCTAACTCCTCTATGGTATAGATGTCTAAATTTTGGTAATCAATATTTTTTTTCTTTAAAAATGCATTGGTGTCTTTTGTATTTTGAAAGGAAACTGAATATTTTTTTCTTTTTTGAATTTTTAAAAAATAAGTTTCAAGAGCATTTTGAACAGCGTACCCTTCTGAGGATTCTAAGTTTTTTTGATTTTCTTTTGGAACTACTTCATCTAATTGGACAGAAGCTAAAAAAGGGAGAATAGCAATTTTTTGGTGGTTGCTAGTAAGGGCTTTAAATTGTTTGTTTTCATAAATATTTTTTTGCCCCCAAGCTTGGTGCGTGAGTAGTATAAATAGCACCAAAAGGACTTTAAAAGATTGTTTGGTCTTTACTGATTTGTCTTTTTGCATTTTCATTTTTTATTTGGTAAGGGTAGTAGAGTAGGTGCTTATATTGTTTAGCATATCTATTACTATTACTTCTAGAATGTTTGTTTTAGTTAGAGGTGTTCGCTCGTTTATGTGGTGGGTAATGGTATTATTTTTAGGTTCGTACTCCATGAGTATCCATTGGTTGTTTAAAAAAGCATTATAAGATTTAATCCCTGATTGTGCATCTTTAATACTCAGACTTAAAAACTGGTAGTTTTTTATATTTTGGTTTGCTTTAAAGTTTCTGGCTTTAATAATTGGCGCTATACTGTCTTTTTGAAGCATGTAAGTTCCTAGCTTTTTTGATTTTGTAGAAAGCCATCCATCGTCTCTTTTGGTGGGGCTGTACACCACCTTATTTTTGTATAGTTGGTACCCTATATAAGTTTTTTCGGAGTATGGGTTTGCCTTAGGTTTAAAGCTTACTGTAAAATCTTTGTGCATGGGAACCTTAGAGTTGTGCACTTTAATGGTGTCTTGCTTTTCAGTGATTTCTAAATACAAATTTTGATAAAAACTTTTGGCAGGAAAATACAAGCTAGTAGTTTCAAACTTAAAGTGTGCTGGATTTTTATAGTATATTGGATAAGGTGTTTTGATGACTTTCTTTTTTACCACTGCATTTTCTAGAGAAGCGCTAACTGGTATGATGAGTTTAGTTGTATTGCCATCTAAATCTCTAAGTTCCAATTTTAATGTACTTTTCTCATTGAGATTTAAAGAAATCACCCCTTTATTTGAAATAGTATTAAAAACGCTTAAAGGATTAGAAGGTGTCTTGTAAAGCAGTAAAATTCGTTCTCCGTATTTAATAAGGTGCTCATAGTCAATTAAAGTGTTGATATAGCGGGTTTCATAAAATGAAAATTCATTAAAGTGAATTCTACTCACTAATGTATCATTTTTAAAAAGGCTATACATATACACGCCATTTTTATTAGCTGCTAAATCTTGTCGGTCATATGCTTTCACACCAAAAGAGAAACTTCCTTTAGTTTTAATTGGATTGGCTAGGTATGTTCCGTCAATTTGTTTTTTATATGTGAGCTGTACTTTATTTTCACTTCCATTTACATGTGATCCCTCCTCTATAGGGTAGACAAATATCTTTTCTAATTCAGGAGGTGTTTGATCTTTTATGATATTGTTAAAAAGTAAAGGGTTTAGAGCAATTCCAGATCCAGACTTTCTCATTTCAAAATGTAAATGTGGCGCTGTAGAACTACCAGTATTTCCAGAGTAAGCAATTAGACTGTCTTTAAAAACCTGAATTTTGTTTTTACTTGGGTATAAATCTAGTGTAAAAGTTTTTTTTTGGTATTGCTCGTCATTAATATAAGCTTCAATTTCTGGAGAAAATTTTTGTAAATGAGCATACACAGAACTCACCCCATTGGCATGTTTTATATATAATACTTTTCCATATCCCCAAGGTGATATCTTTATTCTTGACACATAGCCGTCAGCTATAGTCTTAATCATTAGACCTTCTCTTTGTTGTGTTTTTATGTCTAAACCTGAATGAAAATGATTGGACCTTAATTCTCCAAAATTTCCAGCTAAAATAAGGGGAATGTTCAGTGGAGGACTATAGATGCTTTCCTTATTGATGCTATCAATAGATGTTTGCGCATTTATAACGGGCAAAAGAATTATAAAAAAAATAATAGAGAGTAATAGTGCTTTCATATTTAGTTCAAAAGTACTCAAACTCCGTCTTAAAAAGAAGGGCTTCTAATTAAAAAGCAAGTCAAAATATCACTCATTTTTTATGCAAGTTAATCATGCATCAGATTTATATAAAAACTATTTGTCACCAATTCAAAGAATACGAAGTTTTATATTAACTTTGTTCTTATTGTATGGACTGTTGCATATGAGCGATCTTAAAGAAATTGTAGGTTCTTTAGAAAATAAGGTAAGTAAATTAGTGAATTATCTAGAGGGTCTTAAAAAAGACAAATCAACTCTTAATAACGAATTCCTTTCCATGAGTGAAGCTCATGAAAAAGCGCTTTCAACCGCTACTTACTGGGAGGAAAAGTACAATGCTTTAAAGCTTGCACAGTCTATGCTTGGCAGTGATCAAAACACTACCGAAGCTAAATTGAAGATTAACACTCTAATAAAGGAGCTTGACTATTGTATAGTGGCGCTCTCTAAATAATGTATGCTGTATGTCAGATACGTTTAAAATAAAACTTTCTATTGCAGATAGGGTCTATCCGTTAACGGTTGTACCTGCACAAGAAGAAGGTTTAAGAAGAGCCGCTAAACAAATAGAATTGCTCGCCAAAAATTTTGAGCAAAATTACGCTGTAAGAGATAAACAAGATGTTTTAGCCATGTGCGCCTTACATTTTGCCTCTAAAAGCACTCAAAGTAACATAGATGGTTCTCAGCAAAGCAAAGAAGTGACAGAGCGTCTCTTGGCTTTAGAAGAGGTGATTAACAATTCGTTAGGTTTATAATACGTTCTTTTAAATAACATCATTGCCCACATTGGTATTTTTATTTTTTGACAAACTCAACACTAATTAGTATTAAGAGGGTGAGTTTAGGTTATACAAGCATGCCTTACTAGTATAAGGAAACTTAAGTAGCCTGTTAGCCCTAAGCCTGTTTATTCAGAGTTTGTTCAAAACCAGATCCATTGTGGGCTTTTTTTATACATTAAATTTTAAAACCATGGATAGTACAGTACTAATTATAACGGCCTTAGTAGGCTTGGCAGTTGGTTTTACTATTGCAAAGTTTTTGGAAAAGGGGAAAGCCTCTAAAACCATTATCAATGCAAGAAAAGAAGCTCTGACCATTATTAAAAACGCCAAAAATGAAGGCGAAAACACAAAAAAAGATAAAATATTTCAGGCTAAAGAAAAATTTTTAGAACTCAAGGCAGAACACGAGATAGTGATTATGTCTAAGGAAAAGAAAATTATTGAGGCAGAGAAACGCACTAGAGATAAGGAGTCTCAAATTAGCAGTGAGCTATCTAAATCAAAAAAACTCAGTGAAACTCTTGAGTTGCAGCTATCTGAAACGGTTCACAAATCAGATATTTTAGATAAAAAGCAATCAGAGATAGATCGCCTTCACAAAAATCAAGTACAGCAATTAGAAGTAATTTCTGGCTTGTCTGCAGAAGAGGCTAAAGAACAACTCCTCACCTCCTTAAAAGACGTTGCTAGAGCAGACGCTATGGCTTTCATGCAATCTACCATGGAAGAAGCCAAACTTACTGCACAGCAGGAGGCTAAGAAAATTATTATTAATACCATTCAAAGAATAGGAACAGAAGAGGCAGTAGAAAACTGTGTGTCTGTTTTTAATCTAGAATCTGACGACGTTAAAGGAAGAATTATTGGTAGAGAGGGAAGAAATATTAGAGCCATTGAAGCTGCTACTGGTGTGGAAATTATTGTAGACGACACTCCTGACGCTATTATTCTTTCATGTTTTGATTCCGTTAGAAGAGAGATCGCTAGGTTGTCACTTCATAAATTAGTGACTGACGGAAGAATTCACCCTGCCAGAATTGAAGAGGTTGTAAAAAAGACCGAGAAACAAATTGAAGAAGAAATTATAGATATTGGAAAACGTACAGTCATTGACTTAGGAATTCATGGATTACATCCAGAATTAATTAAGGCGGTAGGTAGAATGAAATATCGCTCATCTTATGGTCAAAACTTATTACAGCACTCTAGAGAGGTAGCTAAGCTTTGTGGAGTTATGGCTGCTGAATTAGGTATTAATGCTAAAATGGCTAAGCGCGCTGGTTTATTACACGATATTGGTAAAGTTCCTAATACAGAAGCTGAGGTAGAAACACCACACGCTATTCTTGGAATGCAATGGGCAGAAAAGTACGGAGAAAAACCAGATGTGTGTAATGCTATTGGTGCCCACCATGATGAAATTGAAATGAACACCCTAATAGCGCCTATAGTACAGGTTTGTGACGCTATAAGCGGTGCTAGACCAGGTGCTAGAAGACAGGTTTTAGATTCTTATATACAAAGACTTAAAGATCTTGAAGATGTAGCATTTGGCTTCCCGGGAGTTCAAAAAGCTTACGCAATACAAGCTGGTAGAGAGCTTAGAGTTATTGTAGAAAGTGAGCGCGTAACAGATGATCAGGCAGCAGAGTTATCATTTGAAATTTCTCAAAAAATTCAGACCGACATGACATATCCAGGTCAGGTAAAAATCACAGTAATTAGAGAGACAAGAGCGGTAAACGTAGCTAAATAAGTTTCTAAATAATTTTTAAAAAAAAAGTCTTGCTATAGCAAGACTTTTTTTTTAAAAATTATTTAGAACTAGACAAAACTAAGATTCATCTTCATTAGTGTTAGTCTCTATTGCATCTGCTTCATCTTTGTTAATTTTATGGGTAATAATATTCACTTTCTTAAGTTTTTCCTTCCAAGTATCAAGGTCTTTCTTATGGTTGTTTATTTTTTTAACTACATCTTTCACTAGAGGATTGTCCTCAGAAGCGTTTGAAAAGAACTCTAAGTTGTTTTCTAGCTGTCTAATTTCTCCTTTACTTTCATCTATCTTTTTTCTGATAAATGCTTTTTCGTTAGCAAGCGCATAATCATTATCGGAGGAAGCCAATTGAGAGAGTTTATCACCGTATTTAAGTAATTCTCCTTGTTGTTTATCTATATCTAATTTTAAGAATAGGGCATCTAAAACCTTATTGAAAGTATTGTTGATATTTTTCTTTTTAAAAGGAACCCTACCAATAATTTTCCAACTAGCAATTTGTGTTTTTATGTAAGCCAAGTCTTTGATTTTGTCTGCTCCTAAATCATAAGATTTTAAAGCAGTTAAGACTGCTTCTTTGGCAGTTAAATTTTCAGTTTCAACTAACAAAGAAGCATCTTTGTTGGCATTTACATTAGTGAAGTATGCATTGCATGCTCCTTTAAAAGACTTCCATATTTTGTCAGAATATTTTCTAGGGACGTGACCTATTGTTTTCCACTCATTTTGAATGCGCTTAAAAGTTTGAGTGGTTTCATCATCTACCGCTATATCTTTGAGGGAAACTGCTAACTCTAAAAGCATTTTTTTAGCGTCTAAATTGTCTTGTTGTTCTTTCTTTAAATGCTTATAAAATTCATTCTTTTGCAGGTTAAAAGATTTTACTGCAGCCTTAAAAGATTTCCAGGTTTTTTCATTTTGTTTCTGAGGTACTTTACCTGTTTCAAAAAAATCATTTCTTAAAGTTTCAATATCTTTAATCTGATTTTGGATTCCTTTATGAGTAGTAGATATACCCTCGGCTAAGGCATTTATTTTATCAATAATACTATTCTTTTTATCCAAATTTATTTCAAATTCTTTTTCCAAAGATTGAAAATATATTTGTCTTTTTTCATGTACTACTTTAGTGGCAGCACTAAAGCGCTCCCAAATAGCTTCTCTTTGATCTTTGTCTACTGGCCCTAGGTCTTCTTTCCAAATTTTATGGAGTGTTTGTAGTTCCTGAAATGCTTTGTGAGTATCACCTTCTGTAGTCAATAATTCGGCTCTGTCTACAATTTTTAGTTTTTCTTCTAAGTTATGTTTAAAATCTAGATCTCTTAGCTCTCTATTGAGATTTAAAAAATCATAAAATATTTCCATATGGTGGTGAAAAGTCTTCCAAACATTATTGTAATGTGACCTGGGAATTGGACCTGCATTTTTCCAATTTTGTTGAATATTTTTGAAATTTTTATAAGTCTCGTTTATATCCTCTTCAACGTTAACAAGTCCTTTTAAGTCTTCAATTAAACCTAATCTTTTTTTTAGGTTTAGTTGAAGATTCTGATCAAGATTTTTATAGTAGGCATCTCTTTTTTCTTTATATTCAGAGAACACTTCACTAAATTGTCTTTTATCTACAGAATTGTATCTAAAATCTATCTCATTCCCACCTTCAACTAAAAACTCCTCTTTTTTATGCTCTAGTATGTCTTGGAATTTTTGATCAAAAGAAGATTTAATTTCATCTACATGCTTTTTGATAGCTTGAATTTTTTCATTCTTCACTAATCTTTGTAAGGCTCCTACCAGATTCTCTAGATTCATAGTATCATAGTCCATTTCTGGGATGCTATGTCTAGCTAAATTTTCATGGTCTTCTGCGTCTTCTGCATTAGAATCATCAATTTCTGATTGATGGTCTAAGGTTTGATTTTTATTATGTTTGTCAGAGAGATTAATAGGTGATTCTGAAATTTCTATTTCAGTATTTGTCAGTTTTTCTTCTTCTGGACTGCCAATTTTTTTTGTCAAATTATGTGGCTCATTTACTTGTGCTTTTTCATTATTTCCTACCGGATTTTGTAGGCTACCGTCTTTTTCTTCTAACATGATTATAGGTTTTCGTTAGTTCAAAATATAAAAGATGTACTCTTTTATTATCAATACATTAGTAATATACTAACATCTAATTTATAAATAAAAGATATTAGAGTTTTTTAACGCTATATTTTAGTTGGGTCTCTCCATATGGCCCACGAAGCTTCTGCTTGTCCTTTGAGCATTTCATATCCGTTTTGGATTTTAGCTCCTTTCTTTTTAGCTTCCATTAAAAAGGCAGATATTTCTGGATTATAAATAAGATCAAAGGCTATATAATTTTTGCTGATAAATTCATAGGGAATTTTTGGTTTTTCAAGAATATTAGGAAAAGTTCCAATAGGAGTGCAGTTTATAATAATTTGGTGACTACCCATAATTTTAGCATTTAATTCTGAATAAGCTATCTGTTTAATTTTTGGATTACGTGAGACGTACTGAAAGCTAATTTCCAATTCTTTTAGAACATAAGCTACTGCTTTAGACGCACCACCTGTCCCCAAGATTAATGCGCTTTTATGCGTTTTCTTTAACAAAGGAATTAAACTATTTTTAAAGCCAATTACGTCTGTGTTATACCCTAGCAAACCACTAGGTACTATTTTAATGGTGTTTATTGCACCAATAGCAGATGCTATAGGGTCTAGATGAGTTAGGAATGGAATGACAGTCTCTTTGTAAGGCGTAGTAACGTTCATTCCTTTAAGGTTTTTGTTTGCGCTTATAATTTTTTTTAAAGACAAAAGATTTTCAAGATCAAAATTGCTGTACTGGCAGTCTAAGAGCCCTTCATTTTTAAATTTTTCGTTAAAGTACTTTTCAGAAAAGGAGTAAGATATTCCCTTTCCTAGCAGACCGTAATTATTTTTTTTCTCTATTTCCATATCTTTCCAAAATCATTAAAAAAAGGAGTCCAATTCCCATCCAAAAAATAGCCCACCAGGTGTCTGAAGTTTCAAAGCTAGGAATATATCTCTGGTAGTTTAAAACCACCTTATTATTGTTAGAGTCTAAAATAATTTTTTCTAGTGCATCAGTCTTGTAAATAGTTTTTTTCCATGGCCACACAACTCCGAGAGATCCTGAAATAAAGCCAATAATGACTGCAGTTGTAATGGTATTAAATCTTTTTAACACAAAGCTTATGACATGAGAAAGACTGACTAAGCCAGTGGTAGAACCTAAGGTAAATACGCCTAGTATTTTTAAGGTCCTAATTCTTTTAACATTGCTAATAAAACTAAAATCTCCCCTTATCATTTCTGAAAAGGTTTCATAAAGTGCATTTACACTATCTACAAGAAGCAGCACATAATTACCCATAAGCATTAAAATAAAGGAGCCAGATAAACCAGGTAGTGTCATGCCTGAGACGCTGACCATTCCACAAAAAAACACAAATAGTAAATGGTCGTTTTGTTTGGCAGGATTTAAAAAACTTATTCCCACACCTATTATGAGCCCAGAAATTCCCCACAAAATTGTTTGGCGGTTCCAGCTTTTAAATTGTTTGGATATATAGTAAATAGAGCCAAGGATCATTCCAAAAAAGCCAGCCCATACATATCTCTCATAAGAAAAAAGCAAGAAGTCTAGTATTTTTGATACGCTAAAGTAACTGACTAGCATTCCAAAGAGTAGAACAGATAAAAAGGGACCATTGATGTATTTGTATAAACTTTTAAACCTTCCTGAAATTAAAAGGAAAAAGGCTTTTTTGTTTGCTTTTTTTAGTGCGTAGATAAACTCCTCGTAAAATCCTCCAACAAAAGCTACAATACCTCCTGATACACCAGGAACTTTATTTGCAGCACCCATTCCCAAACCTTTCAAAAAAAGAAACATATGATCTTTAAAGCTTCTTGGTAGGGCCATTTTTGTTCTAATTCAGCTGTTAAATTGTTTTATTTTAGCACTTCTTTCTAAAATAAAAATTAAGAAAAATCCAAAAACAGCTAGTGTAATAGCTGGTAAAATTTGGGGTTCTTCTGAAAAGTTTAAAGGCCAAACATTTTCAGAAACCAATACTATTTCTTTTTTCCCTATCATTTTTGAGGAGACCACTTCTTTCCAAGGCCAAATTTTTGAAAGAGATCCAATAATGAATCCTGTGAGGATGAATAATGTTTGGTTTTTGAAACGATTAAAAGTCCATTTTAAAAATCTAGAAAACAGTATTAATCCCAAAAGTGAACCACTCCCAACAATAGCAACAGTTATAAACTGTCTTTCGTGAACAGCATTTAAAATGGTTTCATAAGAGCCTAATAGCACTAAAATAAAAGCACCAGAAATACCAGGTAAAATCATAGCGCATATGGCTAGTGCGCCAGAGAGAAAAAGATACCAGGGTTCTTGACTATTCTCTACAATAGGAAGGCCAGTAATGTAAAAAGCGACTCCAATTCCTATAATGAGCCATAGATAGTCTGTGATTTTAATATTTTCAATAGATTTTGCAATAAATACAATGCTTGCTAAGACCAATCCAAAAAAGAAGGACCATAGTAGTACTGCCTGTGTGTCTAAGAGCCAGCTAATCCCTTTGGCTAATGAAATGACGCTTACTCCAATTCCCAACAATAAGGAAAGTAAAAAAAAACCATTAATACGATTCCAAAATATATTAAACCCTTCTTTTTTAAGGACCTTAAAAGCTTTGTAATTTAGCTGACTAATACTGTCTAAGAGTTCTTGATAGATTCCAGATATAAAAGCAATAGTACCACCAGAAACTCCAGGAACTACGTCTGCAGCACCCATAGCCATACCTTTCAGAAAAATAAAAAAATGCTTCCTACTTAAGTTGTTTTGCATGAGAAAATTAAAGGATAAAAATAGGCTATTTTAGCTAGATGTTTTGTTGGAAGCTTCAATATAATTTGTCACCCAGCTGCTATTAAAAAACCCAGGATACTGACCTTTAAAACTAGCGAGTAAATGAGGATCTAGTTGAATGGCTAACGATAAGTGTTCTTTACTGAGTTCTATGTTTAGTAGCAGGCCAAATAGAAAACTGAGTCTGTATTGTAAGCTTGCCACTTCTGGAAAAAAACTAATGGCTTGAAGCAATATTTGAACAGCGGCTTCGTACTCTTTATTTTCAATAACAACTAGGGTCCAAGATTCCCAGGTATTAAGGGCGTAATCTCCAAATTCAACAGCCTGTTTAAAGGCAAAATCTGCTGCGTCTAAATGACCTAACGATACGTTTATTTGAGCACATTTTTTCCAATAGGCTTCATTTTCAGTGTCTATATGAAGAGCTTTATTAATATAGTACAAGGCTTTTTCAAAATTTTTCCCTTTTATATAATAATTTGTGATAGCTAGCCAGCCCTTGTCTAATAAAGGGTCTTCGTGAACTGTTTTGTAGAAGAACTTCTGTGCCAATTCCGTGTTTCCTATTTTCTCATGGCAACGTCCAATTCTGAGGTAGGCGTGTGCTGTAGGGTCATCTAAGTCAATAGTGGTTTCGTAATTTTCAATGGCCTCATTATAACGCTTTAATTTTTCTAAAACCATGGCCTTTTCAAAATAGGCTCCAATAAAAGATTCATCTGAAATAATGGCAAAATCAAAAGCAGCAAGAGCCTCCTTGTACATGCTTTTACTCATATACTGTTTGCCTAATTGGTGCCAAGCAACCTCACAGTATGGATTACTTTCTAAATATTCGTTTAAATAATCAATAGCCCCTTCAGGATCTTCCAAATATTCAAAACAATATATAATATTGTACAGAGACGCATAGTCTTGGGGATCTTCTAAAACACATTTTATAAAATTGTCTTTAGCTTTTGAAAAGTCTTCTAAAAAAAGGTATTCCATACCTAAAAGCGCAAAAATATCTAAAGTGTCTTCGGTGTACAATAAGGCCTTTTCTAAACACACAATAGCTTCTAAATGCTTGTCTTGTTTAGACCAAATATTAGCTCTTTGTATATGAATCTCCTCATTTTTACTATCTAAAGATTCCAGGAAATCTAATTGATAAATAGCCCTTTCCAGCTTGTTTTCAAAGACAAGAACTTCAATTTCTAATAATTTTAAAGCTGTAGTTTCAGGGTGTTGTTCCAACCCAATTTTAATGGCTTTTTTTGCCAAAGAAACCTTGCCATTATTTAAATAATGGTGTATAATGTCTTCAAAATCTTCCGCATCAAAGAAGTAGACATCATCTGTCTTAAGCATGGACTCAAATTTAGCGATAGGTTCGCTACCTTCTTCATTCTGATCTAACGCCATAGCGTATTTCTTGGATATTTCAATTAAATTAAATTTAAGGGTAATCCCTCATATAATAGGATCAAAAATCTGCTTATTATTAACAAATTAGTTAACAGTATGTATTTCTTGATTTAAAACGTCTAAAATAATTTGGCAGCCAATTTCTAATTCTTCTAAAGAAATTGTAAGAGGGGGGGAAATTCTTACTGCTTTTTTTTCAAATAGTAACCAGAATAAAATGAGTCCCTTTTCAGATGCTTTTAAAACTAAAGTATTGGCTTTTTCAGGAGTTTCTAAAATAAGGGCCAGCATAAGTCCTTTGCCTCTAATTTTTTTAATTTCTGGATGCTTTAATTTTTCTCTAATGAATACCTCTTTTATTAAACACTGCGCTACAAGCCCCTCTTCTTGTATGACTTCTAGGGTGGCCAAACAGGCCGATGCTATTACAGGATTTCCGCCAAAAGTTGTAATATGCCCAAGGCTGGGTTGGTCTTGAAGCATATCCATAAGTTTTTTTGAGGCAATAAATGCACCCACTGGCATACCACCCCCCATTCCTTTTCCAACCACTAGAATGTCTGGAGTGCACTGGTAATGCTCAAAAGCAAACAAAGCACCGGTTCTTCCAAAACCAGGTTGAATTTCATCTAAAATAAGTAAGGCGCCTACCGCATTGCATCTTTTTTTTACAGCCTCTAAATATCCAGGACTTGGAGTTATAAATCCGGCACCACCTTGAATAGTTTCTAAAACGACTCCAGCGGTTTTGTCTGTTATTTGATCTATCTCAATAAAAGCATTAAAGTGAATAAAACGCACTCCAGGAACTAAAGGTCTAAAGACTGCTTTTCTATTTTCATAGCCCATAATACTCAAGCTTCCCATAGTATTCCCGTGGTAGGCATGATGCGCTGCAATAATTTCAGCTCTTCCTGTGGCTCGTCTAGCCAATTTAATAGCACCCTCAATTGCCTCTGTACCTGAATTTACCAAATAGGTACATTGTAAAGAATCTGGTAAATGGGCGGCCAGTGCTTTTGTATAAGCAACAGCAGGTTTTTGGGCATATTCTCCATATACCATGACGTGCATATATTGAGCAGCTTGTTCAGATACTGCTTTTACCACTTTGGGATGAGAATGCCCTACGCTACATGCAGACACTCCAGCTACAAAATCTAAAAGAGCCCTCCCTTTTGAATCATAAATATAGCTGCCAGAAGCATGGGACACTTCTAGTGCTAGTGGATGAGGCGTAGTTTGAGCCTGGTATTTAAGGAAGTCATCAATCATGATTACTCTTTAGAATCTGTAGTAATGTTTGGAGTGTTTTGTTTGACTTTAGACGGTTCTTTATTCTGAGTTTTTGAGGTATTTTTAGTGATATCAGGAGTTGGGTTTTGAGTCTTTACTTTAGCTGCGTCTGAATCTTTGGCTTTAAAAGTATTTAATTGTTCCTTTTCAAGAGATTCAATGTCTATATCATTTTTAAGCCCATTAATTTTAACGAGTTTGACATTTAAGTCTTCTAGGTCAAAAATATCTTCTTTATTTCTAATTCTTTCAGATCCAAACCACAGAAATCCTTCTAATTTTCTATCTATTTCTGGAAGTTCTGCCAAGGGGTAAATAGTGCCATCTGGAGCCGTAATAAAAGTAATTTCACTAATTTCATTTTGAACCATTTCAATAGCTATCTCACTACAAATAGTCTTATTTATACCCATGAGTTCCTGATCACCATCATATAAATAATAAATGAGTTCTGTGTTTTTAATAAGATTTAGAAAACGTAGGGCGTTCTTTTCAAATACGCCAAACATGTCTTTTCCTTTTGCCTGGTTGTACCCTTCCCTTCTAATAGTATCCATTGCCACTATAAAGGCATTGTTTAATACTTTTAGAGAATCTAAAGACTTTGTCTTGGGATCAGATTTTAAATGAATGATATCTCCTGTCATTTGATTTTCACCATTCCAAATAATAGGCCTATTTATGAGCTGGGTGAGTCCTGTTTTCTGGTTAAAATGTATAGAATCACATTTTCCGCTAAGGTCTGTTTTATAAAATTTAGCATCTCTAAATGCGCGTAATATTCTTGCTTCAGGTTTTCCTGTAAGCATAATAGTATCTCCATGCATGTATAAGGAGTCTTTTTCTATTAAACTTATAGATACAGCTTTCTTAGTAGCAAATACTGAATCCTTTGCCTTAAAAACCTCTGCGTAATGCGCTCTAATAACGCCCTTATTTATAGTGTCTGTAACAGTGATATTATTTGTAGCAGAGGCAAATTGTCTTCTCTTGTTAAAGTACACACTATCTCCTTTAATCACTCTATTGTTATAATTTATTTTAGTGTTTTTAATTCCGTATCCACTCTCTACGATAGTATTATAAAAGCCTCTTTCACAATAAAAAGTATAATCTTTTCCATAAATAGTAGACGGCCCATACATATAGGCATTCTTTGTATTAGTATAATAATTTAAATGAGTAGATCGTAATTTATACTCAGGATTTACTATCTCTACTTGGCTTAGAAATTGATATTTTTTAGCGTTAAGATAGTAGCGTCCTATGTCTGAGGTTAGCGTGTTTTGAGCGTCTACTATTGTACCCTTTTGGGTGTAATAGGCTTCCTGTTTTAACCTGTCAAAGTACAACGTGTCTTGGGGAGTTAGTGTCATTTCTGAGCTTCTTAAACTTACCTGTCTCCAAGCTTTGGCTAATTGGCTTACTCCATTGTAATCTAAAGAACCTGCATTCATGAAAATAGAATCTCCTTGAATAAGAGTTATATTTCCCTTTGCTTTTATCCTATTTTCTGCTGGATAAAAAATAGCCACATCACACCATAGATCTGCACCTTCGTGGTTAAACTGTACCTGTTTGTCATCTTTACTAAATATAGAAGCTCCTGGGAATTGAGTTTCGTCTTTTGTGAAATTACCACCATATACTATCTGAATCTGTTTCTCCTGCGCCTGAATGCTCACGAGACCAAAACCAATATAGAGTGCTATAAAAAATAAATAGTGCTTTTTCAAAGGATTGGGTTTGTAGTATAAAGGAAAAACCTCTAAATTATCTATGTATTGTTTGTGTTCTATCTGGCCCTACAGACACAATTTTAATTGGCACTTCAAGCGCTTCTTCTAAATAGTGAATGTAATCCATTAGATTTTTAGGTAACTGCTCAGTAGAAGACATCCTTGTAAGGTCCTGAGCCCACCCTGGCATTTCAATGTAATTAGCGCTCACATTTTGAGGTTCTACATTGTATGGGAAATGGCTTATTTTCTCACCTTTATATTGGTATGAGGTACAAATCTTTATATTTTTGAATCCGGACAAAACATCTGCTTTCATCATCATAAGCTCTGTAACTCCGTTAATAGTAATAGCGTATTTTAGAGCCACCAGGTCAATCCAGCCGCAGCGTCTTGGACGTCCAGTCGTAGCTCCAAATTCATTCCCAACCCTCCCCATAGTTTCACCATCTGTGTCAAAAAGTTCAGTAGGGAATGGGCCACTACCCACGCGGGTTGTATAGGCTTTAAATATTCCTATCACTCTGCCAATTTGGGTGGGTGCAATACCCAAGCCAGTACATGCGCCAGCAGCAGTTGTATTGGATGAAGTTACAAAGGGGTATGTTCCAAAGTCAATATCTAAAAGAGAGCCTTGAGCGCCTTCTGCTAGTATTTTTTTTCCTTCCTTTTGAGCCGTGTACAAGTACTGCTCAGAATCTATAAAAGTGAGTGTTTTTAGTTTATCTATGGCAGTGAAAAAAGCACTTTCAAGCTCTTCAAGATCATATTGTATATCTACATTATAAAAACCAATCATGGCTTGGTGTTTGTCTGCTAAGGCCCTGTATTTTTCTTTCCAATCTGGGAATTCTAAGTCACCCACACGCATGCCATTTCTACCAGTTTTGTCCATATAAGTAGGTCCAATTCCTTTTAATGTAGAACCAATCTTAGCTTTTCCCTTTGCTGTTTCTGAGGCGGCGTCTAAAAGTCTGTGTGTAGGTAAAATTAAGTGAGCCTTTCTAGATATTAAAAGCTTGCTTTTGAAATCAATATTAAAGGGCGCTAAGTTTTCTAGCTCTTTTTGAAAAATCACAGGATCTATCACCACACCGTTGCCCACTATGTTTTTTGAATCTTTGTGAAAAATCCCTGAAGGGATGGTGTGAAGAACATGTTTTATACCATCAAATTCAAGGGTATGCCCTGCATTAGGGCCTCCTTGGAATCTAGCAATAATATGGTAATCTTTGGTTAATACATCTACAATTTTACCTTTTCCTTCATCTCCCCATTGGAGTCCTAGTAGTAAGTCTACGGCCATTATACGCTAGTTGTTTTGTGTTTATGCTTCTGTGTCACCAGCCTGTTCTCTGGTGCCGTAAAAGTATAAAGAATGGTTGTTTATTTTTATTTTAAAAACGTCTTCTATTGTTTTTTTTATCGCTTGAATTCTAGGATCACAAAATTCAATTACTTCTCCAGTATCTGTTAAAATAACGTGGTCATGCTGGTGGTCAAAATAGGATTTTTCGTACTGTGCTTGGTTTTTTACAAATTGATGTCTCCTCACCAGTTTGCAATCCATTAAAATTTCTATGGTGTTATACAAAGTGGCTCTACTTACTCTGTAATTCTTATTTTTCATTTGAATGTATAGAGATTCAATATCAAAATGAGTTTCACTGTCGTAAATTTCTTGAAGAATTGCATAGCGTTCAGGTGTTTTTCTATGACCGTTTCCCTCTAAAAAAGCGGTAAAAACATTCTTAACTATTTCTTGATTTTTTTCTAAAGAAGCCATGGATAAAACGGGACTTAAGGAGTAAAGGTAATGCTAAATTTTATAATCTACTTACTTTATCAATACCGTTAATATGCTTTAAATTACTGATGAGCTTTTGCAGTGTGTTGTTGTTCTTAACCACTACTTTAATCTTGCCGCTAAAGGTGCCCCCATCTGTGTTAAAATTAATGGATCTCATATTCACATTCATTTGGTTAGAAATTACTTTGGTGATATTGCTTACAAGGCCTAAATGATCTATGCCGTGAAGAGCAATTTCTGCAGAAAATTCCTCCTGTGTGGAGTCTATCCAGTGGGCTGCAATAATTCTGTATGCATAATTAGATTGAAGAGAAATGGCATTAGGACAATTTTTTTTATGCACTTTAATTCCGTCGTTAATACTGATAAAACCAAAGACATCATCTCCTGGAATAGTTTGGCAGCAGGGAGATAATTTATAGGGTAGTTTTTCTTCATCTTGACCGAAAACTAAGGTATCATAATTAGCAGTAATTTCTTCCTTGTCAATTTCTTGGGGCAGAGGGTTTCTTCTAATTTTATTTTTAAAAAATGAAATAAAAGCATTGTTGTAAGAGGCAGCAAAGTCTTTAATTTTTACATTGTCAATTACGCCACTACCTACTCTGTAATAAAGGTCTAGACTTGTTTTAAGTTTAAAAAAAGTGACTAGTTTATTAATAGTGTCTTCATTAATATTGATTTTTTGAGACCTCAATTTTCTTCTTAGAATCTCTTTTCCCTCTTCAGCTATAGATTTTTTATCTTCTTTTAATATGGTTTTAATTTTAGCTCTAGCCTTAGATGTAGTGGCATAATTTAACCAGTTCTGGGTAGGCTTTGCATTTTCAGAAGTAATTACTTCTACCTGATCTCCTGAGTGTAAAGTGGTGTTTAAGGGCACTAGTTTTCCGTTTACTTTAGCGCCTCTTGTTTTAGTTCCAATTTCCGTATGTATAGTAAAGGCAAAATCTAGAGGCGTGGCTCCTTTTGGAAGAGATTTAAGCTCTCCTTTTGGGGTGAATACAAATATCTCTTTAGAATAAAGGTTTAACTTAAATTCCTCTACAAAATCTACTGCATTTACATTTTCATTTTCTAGCGCTTCTTGAAGCCTATTAAGCCAGATGTCAATACCCTGCTCTTTTTGGTCTCCGTGTTTATATTTAAAATGAGCCGCATATCCTTTTTCAGCAATTTCATGCATGCGTTCAGATCTAATTTGCACTTCTACCCATTTTCCTTTAGGGCCCATTACTGTAATGTGAAGAGCTTCATAGCCATTAGTTTTTGGAGAAGAAATCCAATCTCTGAGCCTTACTGGGTTGGGAGTAAAGTAGTCAGTTACAATAGAATATATTTTCCATGCTAGAAATTTCTCTTCATCAGGAGCCGCTTGGTACACAATTCTAATAGCAAACTTATCATAAATTTCGTCAAAATTTACTTGCTGCTTTTTCATTTTTCTCCGGATAGAGAAAATAGATTTCATTCTACCTTTTATGGTATATTTAAATTTTTCTTTAGCCAGTGAATTCTTTATACTGTTTGTAAAATCATCAATATACCGTTGCTGATCTTCCTTGCTGTCTTCAATTTTATTGGCAATATCATTAAAAACTTCAGGTTCTGTATATTTTAAGCTAAGGTCTTCTAAGGCTGTTTTTATATTATAAAGGCCAATTCTGTGCGCTAGCGGCGCATATATATAAAGCGTTTCAGAGGCTATTTTTAGTTGCTTATGTTCTGGCATGGAGTCCATGGTGAGCATATTGTGATAGCGGTCTGCAATCTTGATAATAATAACCCTCACATCATCATTAAGTGTTAAGAGCATTTTTCTGAAATTCTCCGCTTGTTGGGAGATATTCATATCTTTTTTTAAGTGTGCAATTTTGGTTAATCCATCTACAATCTTTGCCACTACACTTCCAAACATACGTTCAATGTCTGGAAGTGTATAAGAAGTATCTTCTACCACATCATGTAGCAGTGCCGCTGCAATTGAGGCTGCGTCTAAACCTATCTCTGAAGCCACAATTTTTGCTACCGCAATGGGATGAAAAATATAAGCTTCTCCGGACTTTCTTCTCTGATCACTATGGGCGTCTACTGCAGTATCAAATGCCAAGCGTATAAGTTTTTTGTCAGCTACACTCAATGACTGATAACTAATTCGTAGCAGTTCTTTATACTCCTTAGCAATGGCTTTATTTTCTTCTATAATGGCTTGTTCACTTAACATATATTAAAGATAGGGATTCTACAAAAGGTCTCTTTGTCTAAGAGCTTCAAAAATTAAAATTCCTGCTGCTACAGAAACATTCATAGAATCTATAGCACCCCGCATGGGAATGCGAATGTTTTGGTTGGAACCTTCCAGCCAAAGGGCTTCTAAGCCGGTGGCTTCTGTGCCTACTACAATAGCAGTAGGACCACTATAGCTTACCTCTGTATAGTGCTTTGAAGCCTGAAGTGCAGCTGCGTAGACATTCGCTTTTATACCTTGCAGGTATTCCAGCACTTCTGTGCTGCTGCCCATGGCTACTGGAACTGTGAATACACCACCCACAGAGGAGCGTATGATGTTGGGATTATAGAGGTCAGATTTTGGGTTGGCAATAATGACTGCATCTAGATTTGCAGCATCGGCTGTGCGAAGCAAGGCCCCAATATTACCAGGCTTTTCTGGCGCTTCTGCCACTAATATTAAAGGATTTTTATTTTTAAAAGAAAGATCACTCAGCCGGTGTGATTTTGGCTTAGCCAAGGCAATAACTCCTTCTGTGGTATTCCTCTGCGCTATCTTTTCATATACGGACGCACTTAATTGTATGGGTGAAATAGGATACTGCTGATGGTCATGAAATGATTTTTGTATTTTTAAAAGAGTCTCTTTAGAGCAAATTTGGGCCTGATAGTACCAGGCTATAATTTCATAGCCAGCGTCAATAGCCAGCTGTAATTCTCTAACTCCTTCAACAACAAATTTTTGAGCCTGTGTTCTGGCTCTAGATTTCTCTTTGAGCCGCACCATGTCCTTAACGCTAGGATTTTGTAAACTGCTGATTATTTTTTGAGAATCCATCTTACAAAAGTAAGTTATTTTACAAACAAAAAAGAGGGCCTTTTAGCAAAGCCCTCTTAAATTTATTGATATAAATAAGGAGTTTATTGCCTCTCAAATTTTCCCATATACCTTTTCCAAAGTTCGGTTTGGTGTGTTTCCAAAGAGATTTCTCTTCCCTGAATAAAAGCGGCTTGTACTTCGTTGGTTCGCATGTCTAGAGCATCTCCCTTAGAGATAAATAAAGTAGCACTTTTACCTACTTCTAAACTTCCAAATTCTTGGTCTATTCCAAGTATTTTGGCTGCGTTTAGGGTGATCAGTGAAAGGGCTGTTTCTTTGTCCATTCCTTGGCCTACTACTTGTCCTGCATAAAAGGGTAGATTTCTATTTTGGAAGTTGGCCGCATCTGAATTTTGAATACTCACTAGTATACCAGCATCTGTCAATAATTTTGGCAGTTTGTATGGTTGGTCGTAATCTGAGTCATCTGAGCCAGGTAAATTATGAGTACCTTCTACTAAAACAGGAATTTGATTTTTCATTAAGAAGTCTGTGATTTTATAAGATGCTGCACCTCCTACAAGTACTACATGTTTAACTCCTAATTGTTTGGCAGTAGTGACTGCATCTATGATTTCTTTCTCACCATTAGCAGTTATAAATAATTTTTGAGACCCACTAAATAAACCTTGTGTTGCTTCATAAGGCCTATTTTTTTCTGTAGCTAAAGCTGCCCTATACACTTTAGCGTTCTCCATAAAGCTCACAAAGGCGTCTATATCCCTTTTGTATTTATCATTAGGCTTTAAAGCTGCGTCTTCTCCCATCCACCAGCGGCCTCTTTTAAAGCTAGAGGGCCAATTCATATGAACGGCATCGTCTGTTTTTACGGTGGCATCTTCCCAATTCCATGCATCTAATTGCATAATAGATGAGGTACCAGATATAAAACCGCCTTTAGGAGATACCTGTGCCAATAAAATACCGTTTGGACGCATACTTTCTACCACTTTAGATTCTGCATTATAAGCTACAAGAGACCTAATATGAGGAATAATCTCTCCAATTTCGTCTTGGTCATCTGTGGCACGTACTGCGTCAATTTCTACAAGTCCTAATGAAGAACAGTTGGCAATAAATCCAGGATATAAGTGTTTACCAGGAGCTGTAATGACTTTTCCTTCTGTAGGAGTATCTGAACCTCCAATAGCGGTAATCACACCATTTTTAAAGACAATAGTAGCATTTTCTATGACAGTTCCATTTCCAATATGCGCCACCACTCCCTGAATACTAATGGCTTGTTTTTGAGCAATAGCAGGCGTTTGCTGAGCAAAAAGACTACTGAAGGCCATTAATAAAAGGGCTAGTATATTTATTTTTATATGTTTCATTTTGTTCATTTTAATGTTTTTAATAAACTCTTATAGTTCGGTGTCACAATGAAATTCTACTTTCATACTTTTTTTAGGAGCCTGTGTGGGAGCACCACTTTTTTTATCCGCAATCATCATTTGAATAAGGGTATTGCGTTCTTTTTGTATGGAAATTCTTTGCGCTTTGTCCTTTTCAATATCAAAGTAGGTAACTCCTTCTATCATGGTTTTTTCAGATTTGGCATATATAGAAAGTGGGTGTGCGTTCCAGAGTACTAAGTCTGCGTCTTTTCCAACTGCAATACTTCCTACTCTTTGGTCTAGGTGTAATAGTTTAGCCGGGTTAATGGTAACCATTTTCCATGCTTCTTCTTCACTTATGCCACCGTATTTAACAGTTTTAGCTGCTTCTTGGTTTAAGCGTCTAGACATTTCTGCGTCATCTGAATTAATGGCTACCGTAACCCCTTGGCTATGCATAATGGCTGCATTGTAAGGAATGGCGTCATTTACTTCATATTTATATGCCCACCAGTCTGAAAAAGTAGAACCACCAACACCGTGTTCAGCCATTTTGTCTGCTAGCTTATATCCTTCTAAAATATGTGTAAACGTATTAATTCGGAAGTTAAATTGCTCTGCTACTTTCATGAGCATATTAATTTCACTCTGCACATAAGAGTGAGCACTAATATAACGTTCTCCATTTAAAATTTCTACCAAGACTTCCATTTCCTCGTCATATCTAAAAGGCAGTTTGCTTTTCTTCAAAGCTCCGTATTCCTTGGCACGTTGGAAATAGTTTACTAGCATTTGTTCTACACCCATTCTGGTTTGAGGAAAACGGCTATAACTTTGCCAGTTAGATTGTTTTACATTTTCTCCCAATGCAAATTTTATAAATTTAGGAGAATTGACATATATGAGTTCTTTGGCAGGCGCCCCCCATTTTAATTTAATAATGGCAGAGCGTCCTCCAATTGGATTGGCGGAACCGTGTAACAATTGCATGCTGGTAACCCCTCCAGCAAGGTCTCTGTAAATACCTATATGTTCAGGGTCTACCACGTCTTCCATGCTCACCTCTGCAGAACTGTTTTGTCCTCCTTCATTCACCGCTTTTAAAGCAATGTGGGAGTGTTCGTCTATAATTCCAGCAGTGAGATGTTTCCCAGTGGCGTCAATTACTTTTGCATTTACCGCCGCTAGATTAGTTCCAATTTCAACAATCTTTCCATTTTGAACCAATACGTCAGTATTTTCGAGCACCCCTGAGGCTTCAGAGGTCCAAACAGTAGCATTTTTAAACAAGGTATTTTCTTGTATGGGTCTCTGGGTATATCCATATCCTACATTTGGGTAACTCACCGGCATGACTATAGGTTTTTCTATAGGTGTAGTTGTTTTGCTCTTAGCTTCATAGGCTTTAGTTCTAGTAGCTGAAAAGGCTTTTTCAATCCCGTCTACAAGTATGACCTTTCCTTGTAAAGTCTCTGGAGTTGTAGCAATGGCAGAAAGTCTGTATTTTCCACTTCCGTCTTCTTCAGTTAGGATCATATGAAGCCAACCTTCATTATAAGTGAGTTTAGCTTTTAAATCTGTACTGTCCTGAGTTACTTTTCCAGCAGGCTTATCTAAACTCCCAGAAATATCTAAATTAAATAATTTGTTGTCAAAGGAAAGATTGTAAGTCCCTCTAATGTCTACTATATCTTTATCTTCTAGTATATTCTTAGATCCTTGTACCCAATTTTCAAATAGTGTAGTATCTTCTAGAAAAAGGTCCCCAGAGGTCACTATAAAATTAGCGAGTGCTCCTACTTTAAGGTGTCCTAAGTCTGTTCTTCCTAACAATTTAGCAGGTGAAGTGGTTAGGGCCTCTAATGCCTTAGTTTCATCTAGACCATACAGAACAGATTTTCTAAGATTCTTTAAAAAATCTTTTTTGTTTTTTAATCCGTGCGCTGTAAGGGTAAAAGGAATTCCCGCTTTGGCAATTGAAGATGGATTCATAGGTGCTTGGTTCCAAGCCCTCATGTCTTCTAATGACACATAACTGGCTTGAAAAGGATCTTCTACATCATAGGCATCTGGAAAATTAAGAGGTACAATGATAGGGGCGTTTGCCGCTTTAATAGTAGCAATGTCCTCATAACTGTCTCCGCCTCCTAAAATGGTAAAAGACATTTGGTAACGGTCACCAATTTGATCTGCTCTCAGAATATTTCCTTTATCTTCAGCTTCAAAAATGGCCAAAGAACTTCTATTGGAATTAAAAGCTTCTATGGAACGGTCTCTGGTGTTGCTGTTTCCTTTTGCATACCAAGAGGCATCCGAGAAAAACTGTCTTAACAACGCCATAGCTCCCATAAGTGAACCAGGATATGATTGGCTCTTTATTGCACTTTTAGTAAAAGAAAAATATTGCGCAGAACGGCTTGCTAAAATTCTTTTAGCGTCTGATTCTTGAGGGTTCAATGCAATTAATGCACCAGACCCTCTAGCTATACCGTCTTGTATATGAGTATTTACGACACCAAAACCTTGTGACATTAAATCTTTAGCTGCCTTGTCGTTAAATTTAAATTGATCTATGGCGTTATTTTCTGGCATGATATGGTCATTCCAATAAAACCCTTCACGGCTAGGGTCATATTGAGAACCTCTACCACTGCCTTCAGATTTAGGGGTATTCACGCCAAAGTCAGAATACAGATCTATAAATGATGGATATATAGTTTTACCGCTAAGGTCTGTTACTACTGACTGAGCTGGCAACTTAATTTTGCCACCAACCGCTACCACTTTGCCATCTTTTATAAGTAGGGTGGCATTGTTTAATACCTCTGTTGGGCTTACATAAATGCGGGCATTGGTTAGCGCTGTGTAGTTATTGTTTTTTACTTTGACCCCGTCATTTTTGGGAAAATAATCTTGGGCTACTGCTATGCTGCTCACAAAGCAAAGGCTTAGTAAAAGGAGTTTTAATTTCATAGAAATAAAATTTAGTTGGTTTATGTAAACCCTTTTTTTTTGTAAAAGGGAAATCTAAAGATAAGAGAAAGGATAAAAAATAATGCTTTTAATTTTAATTTTTTATTTGTCAAAGTAATTTAATGCTAAAGGGTAAAAACTACAAGTGTCCTTAATTTTTTAAATATGACTATATGAACATTAAGATGTAGGATTTTATTTAATTTTTCTTCAATGGGAATTCACTGTGATAAGCCAAAAGAAGTTGTACCATTTGTCCGTAGCTTTTTACGCCCTGGGGCTGATGATTTATTATTAAAAACTTATTAAAAACAGATTCAAAATAAGGACTTAGAGGGTTTTTATAAGCTTGCCAAAAACGGTTTGACGATCTAAAGTTTTCTAAAATACCTGGCCTCAGCATTTCAATGGCTACCTTATATGCTGTTGTGTTTTCTCTGTTGAGGTCTCCGAGACAATAAGAAAGTGCTAGGGTAGTGGCAGCGTATTTAAAATAGGAGTCTGAATGCTCTAATGCAGCTAGGTAGCCAATAAAATTAGTGTCTCTTTCTGAAGCATAGCCCAATTGATGTCCTATTTCGTGTGTGGCTACTGCAGGTAATCTGTATGTTGGAATTTTTTGGTTTATCTGTGCTTCTAAGCTAAACGGATTTAAATAGCCCGCATAACCCATATAAGAGAGCGGTAAGGCAAAAAGACTTTTTTTTATAGCAGGCTTTGAATAATATAAGTTTGGATATTTTTTTGCCACTTCTTTAAATCCTTGGCTTGCTTTTTTTAGTATATCTGTTTCAGAATAAGGGACCGTTAACGCCCTTAGGGGGTCAGTTTCTAATGACAGATGAAGACTGTTTGCTTTTCTTACAAGTGCAGTAGTAAGGTTGTTAAGCCCACTACTGTCTTTTGCTATTAATGTAAGCTTTAATGTTTCTTGTAGGGGAAGTCTGTAATAATTGAGCCCCCAGCTTAGGTTAAAAGTTATATATAGCACAGAAACACTTTTACCTAAGAACAAAAGTGAATTTTCAAAGGGCATACTGCTTTTTATATGCGTATAAATTTTTATTACTCCAAATAAAATAAGAGCTGAATATCCTATGTCTCCCACTGAAAAGGGAATTGGACCCCATAGGGCTCTAAGTAATTGAGACCAGATAGGATAAAATCCTTGACTGTAGTATTTTTCTATAATCACAGGGTAATGGCTTATCCATTGTACTAAAAAGTATAAAGGAAGCCAAGCCAAGGCTCCCAACAGGGAGAGTTGTTTTCTATTAAACATTTTATAAAATTACATATTTAATTGGTGTTTTTTAGGATAATAAACTTTTCTCTCCCCTAGATTATCTAGCTTTGTTTTAATTATAAAACCTTTGATTCATGACCACATACAATAATATATCTAGTCTGGAACCCAAAGAAGTTTGGAGCTCTTTTGTAGCACTAAATGCCATTCCTAGGCCCTCTAAAAAGGAAGAAAAAGTTATGGCTTTTATCTTAGACTTTGGTGCGTCCTTGGGCTTGGAAACCCTACAAGACGCAGTGGGGAATATACTGATCAGAAAGCCAGCTACTAAAGGTATGGAACAAAGAAGTTGTGTGACCCTTCAGGCACACTTAGATATGGTGCACCAAAAAAATGACGATACTGTTTTTGATTTTGAAACCCAGGGCATTCAAATGGAGGTTAATGGGGATTGGGTAAAAGCAAAGGGAACCACTCTGGGAGCAGACAATGGCATGGGTGTAGCGGCTATTATGGCAGTTTTAAAATCAGTAGATATTAAACATGGGCCTTTAGAAGCACTTTTTACTATTGATGAGGAAACAGGAATGACCGGCGCCAAAGGTTTGTCTTCTGGTTGGCTACAAGGGCGTTATTTATTAAACCTAGATACTGAAGAAGACGACGAAATTTCCATTGGTTGTGCGGGTGGTATAGACATTACTGCTGTAGCTGCTTTTGAATTGAGCCCCCAATTAAGTGCAGCCCAAATGTTTGAGATAAAACTCTCTGGTTTACAGGGTGGGCACAGTGGAATGGATATTCATAGGGGCTTTGGAAACGCAAACTTAATTGTCAATGATTTACTGTTGTCTTTTACAGACCGTTTTGATATTCAGCTACACAGCATAAAGGGAGGTAGCTTAAGAAACGCCATTCCAAGAGAAAGTGTGGTTCAGTTTTTAGTTCCTATTGCTCAATTAGACTCTTTTAGAGCATTTGCTGAGGTTCATATTCACCAGTCTATAAAGCAATGGTCAGAAAAGGAACAAAACCTTGTAATTGACCTGCATAAAGTACTAGACCAAAAGTCCCCAGGAATTACATCTGTGGCGCTTTCTGTTTCAGACACTAAACTGCTGTGTGTGCAAATTAAAGAGGTACACAATGGTGTTTATACTATGAACGCTCTAGTACCCAATTTAGTTGAGACTTCTAATAATTTGGCTAAGGTGAATTTAGTAGCAGGTAAATTTCAGATAGAATGCCTCTGTAGGTCTTCAGTGGAACGAGCTAAAATGGATTTGGCAAATAAAATTAGAGACACTTTTGATACCGCTATTTTTGAGGTCGTGTTTTCTGGAGATTACCCAGGATGGGAACCTAAACCAGAGGGTGTTTTATTGTCGCTTTTTAAAAAAAAATATGAAGAGATATTTCAAGAATCACCAAGAATAGTTGCTTGCCATGCAGGTTTAGAGTGTGGTTTGCTTGGAAAACCATATCCTGAAATGGAAATGATTAGCTTTGGCCCTACTATAAGAGGCGCCCACTCTCCAGATGAGAAAGTGAATATCCCGTCAGTTCAGAAATTTTGGCGCTATTTCATAGCTATTTTAAAAGTCATTAAATAGTGAATTATTTTAAAGTGTTTTTATATAAACACAAAAAAGCCAGCATTAAAATACTGACTTTTTTTGTGTTTGAGTAAAATTATTATATGGAAAAAAAGTTATTGGTAGTTTATTCTACAATTTCTAATTCAAAAAATAAGTTTGCATTTGGAGGAATAACACCACCTCTTCCAGCACTTCCATATCCTAAATGTGACGGGATAAACACCCTTATTTTATCTCCAAAATTCATATTGAGTAAGCCTTCTCTGAAGCCTGGAATAAGAGGTGCGTCTTCAGTGTAATCCATAAGAAAGGGGCCATAACCACCACCTTCTTTTCTGCTGGCGTCAAAGCTGTTATTTTCCCTAGCCACAGATTCTATATTAGAGTCTATAATAGTTCCATCTTCCAAAAATCCAGCATAATAGACATTTACTTTCCCCCCCATTTGGGGCTTAATACCGTTGCCTTCTTTTAATTTAAAAATCCCCAATCCAGATGGAGTGATAGTAGCCTTATTTTTTTGATTTAAAATATCTTTTAAAAAGGACTCTTTTTTCTTTTTATTTGCTAATTCTATTGCTACTTCTTCTTTAAAATAACGGGCCATGATTTTGGAGGCATTAAAATTTTTGGCCACCTTACCATTTCTTATGATGGTCACGGTTTCCATCACGATAGGTTCTATAGGGTTGGTGTTTGCTACAGCTGCGTTTGCTATAGAATCAACTACAGTCATTCCTTCTACAACCTCTCCAAAAACGGTATGAATACCATCTAACCATGGAGTTTCTGCATGAGTGATAAAGAATTGGCTTCCGTTAGTTTTTGGGCCTCCGTTTGCCATGGATAAAATTCCTGCTTTTGAATGCGAGAGTGTTTCATTAAATTCATCTTTAAAACGATATCCAGGGTTTCCTGTTCCATTTCCTAAATAATCTCCTCCTTGAATCATGAAATTTTTCATGACGCGGTGAAATGTTAGCCCGTTGTAGAACATTTTATTTTTAAATTCTTCACTTACAAATTTGTTAGTTCCTTCTGCTAAACTCACAAAATTTGCAACAGTTACAGGAGTTTTTTCTTGTTCTAATCTTAGAATAATCTCTCCTTTGTTGGTCTTAATATTGGCAAATAAACCATCTCCTAAGTCTGGTCTAAGGCTGCTTTTGCAACTCATCATTAAAAATGCGAATAAGATACTCAGGCTTGCTATTTTTTTCATTTGATTAATTAGGTTGTTAATTTTGATTGATATGAAGTTAATAAAGATTTAAATATATGGATGGTATTTTCTAAAGATTCTTCACTTCTGCCACCAGCAGCATTGTTATGACCTCCTCCATTAAAGTGTGCTCTTGCAAACTCATTTACAGAGAAATCTCCTTCTGATCTAAAAGATATCTTGATTATTTTTTCTTCTGTATTTTCAATAAAAATAGTAGAGAAAACAATGCCCTCTATACTAAGTCCGTAGTTTACAAGACCTTCAGTATCCCCTTTTTTATATTCAAATTGGTCTAATTCTTTTTGGTTTAAATGAATAATAGCAGTCTTAAACTCTGGAAGGATTTCCATATTTTTAAGGGCACACCCTAGTAAGTGTACCCTGCTAGGAGTGTTTGTGTCATATATAGATCTGTGTATACTTGTGTTTTGAGCACCTTTATCTATGAGGTTAGCTATCACCCTATGTGTAGTGGCTGTAGTAGTTGCATATTTAAAGGAACCAGTGTCGGTCATAATTCCAGTATACAGGCAATTAGCCATGTTTGAATTTATCAATTCAAGGTCACCTAGTCCGTCTATAAAATGATAGACCATTTGGCAGGTAGCACATATGCTAGTGTCTGAATAGGTGTGTTGGGCATAATTATCTGGAGCTTGGTGGTGGTCTATCATGACAAAAGAAGCAGATGACTGCTCCAGAACTCCTTGCATGCTTGGCCCCACTCTACTTAAGCTGTTAAAATCTAATGTGAAGATTAAATCTGCACTTTCAATAAATAATTTTGCCTCTTCGTTTTTTCTTTCAAAATTTAAAATAGAATCAAAACCAGGCATCCAATGTAAAAAATCAGGTGCTTCATTAGGTGAAATTATCCAAGCCTCATGTTTTAATTGAGTCAGGTAGTGCCAAAGGGCAAGTGTAGATCCTATAGCATCTCCATCTGGATTTCTATGAGGAATAATGACTATTCTTTTTGGAATAGATAGTAAAATTTTTAATTCGGTATAATCTGGAATAAACATTGGGATAAATATACGACTAAATCTGAAAGTCATTGACTGGATTTTTCTAATTTTACTTCAAATACTAGCCCTATGAAATATTCTATTTATCTCATTCCATTATTTTTATTTATTTTTTTAATACGTTTTTCTGGGGGGGTGCTTCACGCTCAAGATGCTGCCAATTTTACCATTGCTTTTGGTTCCTGTAATAAGACAGACTTACCTAATTTACTCTGGGATGACATTCTTAACAGCCGTCCAGATGTTTTTATTTGGGGTGGAGACAATGTGTATGCTGATACGGACGATATGAAAAAACTCACTCGTTTTTATGAAGATTTAAATAAGGTGGGTGGTTATATGAAATTAAAAGAAAGTACTCCAGTAATTGGGACTTGGGATGACCATGATTACGGCATGAATGACGGTGGTGTTCATTTTAAATCTAAAGCAGCTAGTCAGCAGGTATTTCTAGATTTCATGGAAGTAGAAAAAGACAGCCCCAGAAGAAAACAAGAAGGGGTTTACGCAGCACATAGTTTTGAGGTAGGAGGTAAGAGCATTAAAATTATAGTATTAGACACCCGCTATTTTAGATCTGATCTAACCCCAGATACAGAGAGCTCAAAGCGCAATAAACCCAACCCTTACGGGCAGGGAACAATATTGGGAGAAGCCCAGTGGAATTGGTTAGAAAATACCCTTAAAAATTCTAGTGCAACCTACCATATTATAGTGAGTAGTATACAATTCCTATCTAACGAGCACGGTTTTGAATGCTGGGGTAATTTCCCGCACGAAGTAGATAAGTTAGAGCAGCTGTTGGTTACAACTCAGGCTAAAAACACAATTATTTTATCTGGGGATAGGCATATTTCTGAGATTTCTAAGAAAAACGTTCCTGGTTTAAACTATCCATTAATTGATTTCACCTCTAGTGGTCTTACTCACGCTTATAGTAAATTTAAAGGAGAGCCAAACCTTTTTAGGGCCTCTGATGTAGTATTTAAAGAAAGTTTTGGAGTTGTTAGGTTTTATACAGATGAGAACCGAGTGTTGTTAGAGATGGTTTCAGATGGGGGATTGGTGGAAGACTCATTAAAGATCGATTTTTAGGGATTAATCACAAACAGCTTGTTGTTTTTATCCTAAAAAAAACAGTACTTTTGCAAAAAAATTTTAAGATGATTCAAAACAGAACTTTTACCATGATTAAACCAGATGCTGTTGCAAATGGACACATTGGTGGTATTCTAGAGAAAATTACTGCAGCAGGTTTTAAGATTGTTGCTATGAAATACACTCAATTAAGTTTGAGAGATGCACAAGCTTTTTACGCTGTTCACGCATCACGTCCATTTTTTGATGAACTAGTAAACTTTATGTCTTCTGGCCCTATAGTGGCAGCTATATTAGAGAAAGATAATGCTGTAGAAGATTTTAGAGCACTTATTGGTGCTACAAATCCAGAAGAAGCAGCAGCAGGGACTATTAGAAAAATATACGCGACATCTATTGGAGAGAATGCCATTCATGGATCTGATAGCCATGAAAATGCTACTATTGAAGGTGCTTTTCATTTTGCTGGCAGAGAAATTTTTTAATTTCACTAATAATTTCTGCTTATAACTTCTATTATAAAAGCCCCTACTAGGGGCTTTTTGTTTATAGTAGGTTGCGTTTTTTATATTTAATTTCACCCTAGAAGCAGTATAAAGTGTAATTATCTTAAAACCACTTTTTGGACAAGGTCTTTACCAAGTGCTTCATTGAGCATGCTTACAATTTTTGACTTACCATGGCTCAATTCTTCTCTGAGCACTGCAGAGCTTAAAGAGACATATAGGATTCCCCTTTCTAAGCGAACCTCTCTTGTGTAAGAATTCACTCCGTTCCCCATGATATTTTCCCAAGCTTTTTGAGCATTTACCTTATCTAGACCTTTTTCCAACTTGTTTGCTGAAATAAATCTGTCTAAGGCTTCACTTAGTTGTTGGGGCGAATCTTTTCTACTCATTTGTGATGTTTATGGGAGTGTACCTATTATAAAGGTAAGATATGTTTTGCTCATTCACCACTTCATACTGTTTAGAATCTAAAGTTATAATTCTGAGCACTCCACCGTAATCTCCTTTAAAATGAAAGGCCCATTGGGCTTCCTTTTCTACTAGTGTAAATTGCGCAGAATTATTAGAGGTTTGGTATTTACCGTTGAGACCAGGATTCATTTTTTTTAAAAAACCATTTAATTTATCTAACTCTATATAGTCTACTGTAGTATTTACCTGATATGGTTTTGTTTTCCCATTGGGAAATTTTACTTCTGAAATTTCCCAATATCCATTCAGTAAAGTGAGATCGAAGTTTTTTTGAGGACCACTGCAGCTAAACAAAATAAAAAATAAAATTAAATAAATATTTTTTTTCATGATGGGGCTGGAATAAGAATTAGCTCAAAGAGATTAGCTCGTAAGGGTGTTCTGTTATTTTTAAAATAGCTTCTGTTCTATCTGCATGAGTGTCACTGATAAATATTTGACCATATTCTGGTGCGTTTACTAGTTGTAAAAGTTGACTCACTCTATTTGCGTCTAATTTGTCGAAAATATCATCTAAAAGTAATATGGGAGTTGTATTTGATTTTTCTTTAATAAAATGAAACTGTGCTAGCTTAAGAGCAATTAAAAAGGACTTTTGCTGGCCTTGACTCCCAAATTTTTTAATAGGATGGCCCTCTAGTTCAAACTGCAGGTCATCTTTATGTATTCCAACTGTAGTGTATTGAAGTGCTCTGTCTCTTCCTCTATTTTGACGGAGTTGTTCCAATAAGCCTCCTTGTTCTAAGCTGCTTTGGTATTGAACACTCACAGCTTCGAGACCTCCAGTAATAGCATAATGCTGTGTTTGAAAAATAGGAATAAACTGCTTTAAAAAAGCATGTCTCTTTTCATAAATGGGTTGCGCTAATTGTTCTAATTGTTGGTCATAAATATCTAAAGTATCTGATTCAAAAATTATATTGACAGAAAAATATTTTAATAAGGCATTTCTCTGGGATAGTATTTTGTGATATTTAATAAGACTGTCTAAATATGATTTATCTGCCTGGGAAATTACCCCATCTATAAATTTTCTTCTTGTCTCACTCCCTTCTGTTATAAGGTCTCTGTCTGCTGGCGAAATCATCACTAAAGGCATAAAGCCTATATGGTCAGAAAGTCTTTCGTAAACCTTTCCATTTCTTTTAACTATTTTTTTAGCTCCTTTTTTTAAACTACAGATTATTTTTTCTTCTCTGTGTTCTTTTTCTAATAGAGCATCTATAACAAAGAAATCTGCTCCATGCCTAATATTTTGTGAACTGATTGGATTGGAGTAGCTTTTTCCAGAAGAGAGGTGATAAATGGCATCTAAAATATTTGTTTTGCCTATACCATTAGCTCCTACAATACAATTCATTTTATTATTAAAAATAAATTCTTGTTGGTCAAAATTCTTATAGTTTAATAAGGATAGTTGCTTTAAAATCATTAAAAAAGGGGAAATAAAAGGGGCTTCAAAATAATATTCTGCAAATTATTCAAAAATAACGAATAAATAGGCTTTTCAATTTGGATAAAAACTTTATTTTTGCCCACTAAACAAACATTATGGCTACTTATATTAAACGTGGGGATAAAGGAAAGAATGCTGAGGAAGCGCAAAAATTAGAAAACAGCAACAGCACTACTGCAGAGGTATTTACTTCTTTAGATCAAGGCGCTTCTAAGACAGAAGCTTGGGTGGCTACTAATCAATCTTATATATTGGGAGTGATTGGAGTAATAGCAGTTGGAGTTTTAGGTTATTTGGGTTACAATCAGTTTGTTCAGAAGCCAAAAGAAGCAACTGCAGCTAATGAATTATTTTATCCACAACAGTATTTTGATCAGGCTGTAAATGCTACACAAGCTAAAGATTCTTTATTTCTTTTGGCCCTTAATGGCGCAGAAGGAAAATATGGTTTTATAGATATTACTAATGAGTACGCAGGTACAAAAGCAGCAAATTTAGCTCATTACGCCGCTGGAATTTCTTATTTAAACTTGCAAAAATATCCTGAAGCAATTTCACAATTAGAAGATTTTTCTTCAAATGACGCTATTCTTGGTGCTTTGGCTAAAGGGAATATAGGCGACGCTTTTATGCAATTAGACCAAATTTCAGAGGCCCTATCTTATTACGAAAAGGCGGTAGCACACAGCACCAACGAATTTACAACACCCAAGTTTCTTCAGAAAGCTGCTATAGCTGCTATTGCCTTAGGTGACAAAGATAAAGCAGCTACTTTTTTAAGCCGCATAAAGAAAGATTTTCCAAATGCTTTAGAAGCGCAGTCCGCAGACGCTCAATTAGGTCTTGTGAATGCAGAAAACTAATGGCAACTGCATTACAAAATTTTTCACAGTACAATAAAGACCTAGTTCCAGACGCTTCTGGCCTTAGAATTGGTCTGGTTGTTGCGCAGTGGAATGGTGAAATCACTCTTGCATTGTATCAAGGGGCTTACGACACTTTATTGCTCCACGGGGTGTTGCCTTCAGACATTATAACCTACCAAGTGCCAGGGAGTTTTGAACTGCCTTTTGGCGCATCTAAAATGATTGAAAAGCACGCCCCAAACGCAGTTGTAGTAATTGGTAGTGTGATTCAAGGAGAAACCAAACATTTTGATTTTGTTTGCCAAGCAACAGCTCAAGGTGTTATGAATTTAAATACTCAAACAGAGACTCCGGTTATATTCTGTGTTTTAACAGACAATAATTGGCAACAAGCAAAAGATAGGTCCGGTGGTAAGCACGGTAATAAAGGAGTAGAGGCTGCAGTAGCAGCTATTCAGATGTGCATGCTTTAATGGCTCATTAAATTTATCTTCACATATTTTGTTAACAATTTTGAGCTTTTTTAAAGAGGCTTAGGTTTATTTTTGAGTAATTTTGAGTGAATCACAGCCTATGAGATTACCAACACTATTCAAACTACCAAGGAATAAATCATACGGATACAACCCTCGCTATTACAGTGAGAGAAAAGAACGTATTGAGCAGCTCAAAAGAGAAAAAGAGGCAAAATCTTCAGATCAGAGTTTATTTAGAACCCACGGTGCAAAGTCTTTTAGAGAAGACTGGCGAAGCGTTAAAAGCCAGACTATGGAAAAAAATAGACGTATAAGGTTGGTAGTTATCTTTGTTTTCTTGTTGCTTTTCTTTTATACCGCTGGTAAGTTGGGTGCTTTAGATATCTTGTTATAATGACCCAAAAAATTAAACGCCTAGAGGCTCATGTAGCCAATCAGATTGCTGCCGGAGAGGTGGTGCAACGCCCTGCTTCTTTAGTAAAAGAGTTGTTAGAAAACGCGGTAGATGCCGGAGCAACAGAAATTTCACTTCATATTAAAGAAGGAGGAAAAATCCAGGTACAGGTCATAGATAACGGTTATGGAATGTCTTTGCAAGACGCATTGCTTTGTTTTGAAAGGCATGCTACTTCTAAATTAATTTTGGCAGAAGACTTATTTAATTTAAGTACTAAGGGTTTTAGAGGTGAGGCTTTGGCTTCAATTGCAGCAATTGCTCAGGTAGTTTTAAAAACAAAGACCTCAGAGGATGAATTGGGTACAGAAATTAAAATTTCTGCTGGCAATATTCAAGAAACAAATCAGTTAGTAGCTTTAAAAGGTTCCAGCTTTACTGTAAATAATCTGTTTTTTAATATTCCAGCAAGGAGGAATTTCCTTAAATCTAAGCAAATAGAACAGCGTCATATAACAGATGAGTTTCACCGTTTGGCATTAGCACATCCAGAAATTAGTTTTTCTTTTTACGCAGACGGAGACCCCTTTTTTGTTCTTCCAACAGGAAGTTTTAATCAAAGAATTGTTCAAATTTTTGGTAAGAAGATACAAGACAAACTAGTGCCTGTTAATGAGGAAACACCTCAATTAAAAATTTCTGGTTATATATTAAGACCAGAAGCCGCTAAAAAGAGCAAAGGCAACCAGTTCTTTTTTGTAAACAAACGTTTTATTAAAAGTAGTTCTTTACATTTTGCAGTAGTAAATGCTTTTGATGGTTTAATTGCTAATGGAATACACCCTGGTTATTTTATTAAAATGTCAGTACCAACAGCTTCGATAGATATTAATATTCATCCCACAAAAACTGAAATTAAGTTTGAGGATGAACACACCTTATTTGCTATTTTAAGAGCGTCTATTAAACATGCATTAGGACAATTTAACATAGCTCCTATCTTGGACTTTGAAAGAGATCCAAACCTAGATCATCCTTATCAGTATACAAAAAAACAGGCAGTTCCCCCTCAAATTTCTGTAGACGCTTCTTTTAATCCTTTTGAAAACGAGTCTCTTTCAATTAAGGATGGTTCTTTTAAAAACTCGGCTGTCTTTAAAAGAATTACTCCTAGCTGGGAATCTCTTTACTCCGGTTTTCTAGAGAGCACATATGAAACAGATTTAGATCCAGCAGAAGAGCCAAATGCTATTTTTTACGAACAGCAGGGCAGTCAAGAAGCTCTTTTTACATCTGATGTTTCTGATACCGCCTCTGGAAGCTGTTTTCAGTTGGCTAAAAAATATATTGTGACACCTACTAAATCTGGATTGCTCCTCATACACCAATCTAGAGCACACCAACGAATTTTATATGAAGAGTTTCTTGTTAATTTTACATATAAAAAGGCAGGAAGTCAGCAATTATTATTTCCTAAAATTATTTATTTCACCAAGCCTGAAGTTTTGTTGATAGAAGAATTAATACCCTCTTTAGAGCCCTTGGGCTTTAATATGAGTGTTATAGACAAAGAATCTGTTTCTATCACTGGAATTCCTGTTGCAATTATAGCAGATAATATAGAAACAATACTTATAGATTTTATTAATAGCTACCAAAATGATCTTTTAGGCAATCATTTTTCACAGACAGATATTTTGGCTAAGGCCTTGGCTAAAACAATGGGTATAAAGACAGGAGATTACTTGTCTTATGCCGAACAACAAAATATAATTAATTTGCTTTTTGCTTGTAAGGATTCACTGGTTTCTCCGTTTGGAAAAACTATTTTTAATATCCTTCGGCAGACAGATCTAGATTTAAAATTTTTATAATGGGCCGTATTAGTGATACCGTAAAACATCTAATAATTATTAACGTAATTTTTTTCTTGGCTACCCAAATCTATGGAGATGTCATGTATCAATTATTTTCACTTTGGTTTCCAGAAAATGAAAATTTTTCACTTTGGCAAATTATAAGCCATATGTTTATGCATGGGGGCTTTATGCATATATTTTTTAATATGTACGCTCTTTGGGCCTTTGGTTCTCCACTAGAAAATAGTTGGGGAAAGAAAAAATTTTTATTTTTTTATATTTCTGCAGGATTGGGCGCCACCCTCATACATACAAGTGTGAATTATCTATACTTAAACCAAGGAATAAGTGCATTGGAGTCTTCTGGAATTGATAAAAATGTAATTATGGAGCTTCTTACACAGGGAAAATACAATCCTGTCTGGTATGAATTTGCATCTAAGACTACCATAGATAATATGATTTCTTCTTTTAGTACTCCTGCGGTGGGTGCCTCTGGTGCTATTTATGGTGTTTTAGTGGCTTTTGGAATAGCTTTTCCCAACAGCGAACTTTTTTTAATGTTTGTTCCAGTGCCTATTAAAGCTAAGTATTTTATTCCAGCTCTTATAGGTTTAGATCTTTTTTCAGGAGTGACTGGTTATAGTTTGTTTGGAGCAGGAATTGCGCATTTTGCTCATGTTGGAGGCGCGTTATTTGGCTTTATTATGGCGTGGTATTGGAAAAAAAAGCAGACTAACAATCAAAGATGGAATTGATATGAATAATATAAATATTTCATTGTGGTGGTCACAAAGAGGGGCACATGAACGTATGATCATGGTTTGCTTAGGAGCGTATTTGACGCAAACACTGTTGCCCTTTTTATTCAGTTTTTCTGAGGGAGGGTTTTTAGAATGGTTTTCTCTTCCAGGCAGTTTTAATTCATTTATATTTAAACCATGGACCCTTATCTCCTATGCTTTTTTTCACGCTAGCCTTTCACATTTATTTTGGAATATGGTGATGCTTTATTTTGGAGGACAATTTTTTTTAAATCTTTTTTCTAGCCAGAGATTTTACAATGTGTTTTTCTTAGGTCTTATAGTAGGAGGACTTATTTTTTTATTGAGCTATACAGTTTTTCCAGTTTTTAGCGGGAATGGATCTAACTTGGTAGGTGCTTCTGCCGGAGTAACCGCCATCTTTATATTTATTTGTGCTTATATGCCTTATCAGGAAGTACGTGTTTTTTTCTTTAATGTAAAACTGTGGCAGTTGGGTGTTTTTTTTATTTTGACAGACCTTATACAAATTCCAAATGGAAATGCAGGTGGGCACTTGGCTCATATAGGAGGTGGCTTATTAGGTTTTATCTACGCTAGAAAACTTAAAGAAGGTACTGATATTGGAATTGGATTTGAAACATACTGGAATGTATTGGTAAGGACATTGAGTTTTAAGAGTAAACCGCTTAGAACCGCTTATAGGGCTAAGAAGAATTCAAACTCAGAGGCCCCAAACACTCAGGCTTACCAGAATAGAGAACGCCAGAAAAAAATTGATACTATTTTGGATAAAATAAGCCACTCTGGATATGATTCTTTAAGCAAAGAAGAAAAGGACTATTTATTTAAATCAGGTAAGTCCTAATCAATCATGTTTAAAAAAATTATAAATATTTTTTTGTTATTTATAAATGTAATAGTAGCGGCATTATTATTATTTGCATGTCTGGTACCTTATATATCAGTAGCTATTATGCCATCTCTTTCAATTTTTAGTTTATTAGTGCCTTTTATGGTGCTAACTAACCTTCTTTTTTTAGCGTATTGGGGTTTTTGCTTTAAAAAGTTTTTTTCACTTTCTTTAATCACTCTTATTGTCGCGTATTTTTTTATAGGTTCTTTTTTTCAATTTAGAGCAGAAAGGCCTTATCAAGGCTCTGAGGGAATTAGCGTGATGAGCTTTAATACTAGGCTTTTTAATAAATATAATTGGAGTGAAGACCCTACCATTGCCAATCAAATTATTTCCTTTGTCAATAAAAACGAACCTTCTGTGGTTTGTTTTCAGGAGTTTGACGTTTCTAAAAAAAGCGCTTTTAATAAGTATCCTTATTCTTACATTAGTGCCTATGACAATTCTAAGCAAGCCGTCCAAGCTATTTTCTCAAAATATCCAATAGTAAGTAAGGGAATTATTCCTTTTCCCAATAGTACTAATACAGCTATTTATGCAGATATAAATACCGGAAAGCGCTTTATTAGAATATATAATGTTCATTTTCAATCTCTTAGAATAAAGCCAGAGGTAGCTAGTTTAAGCTCTGAAAAAAGAGAAAGACTTTATAAAAGACTTAAAGTTTCATTTACAAAGCAGCAAGAGCAGGCAGAACTCATAGCGGCTCATAAAAGCGAGAGTCCTTACCAAGTTATTTTATGTGGAGACTTTAATACCAATCAGTTTTCTAGTGTTTATCACCGAGTAAAAGGTGATTTTAATGATAGTTTTACACAAGCGGGCTCAGGTTATGGAAAGACTTTTGTTTTTAAATACTTTCCAATGAGAATAGACTTTATACTCTCAGATCCGGCCTTTAACATTCTCTATCACAAGAATTATGCGGTCACCCTCTCAGATCACTACCCAGTAATGGCTGTATTTAATTTAGAATAAGCAGTCCAAACTATCTGCTACCATATGCAAGCACAGAGCAATTCCATAAATACGGGTTTTTCTTGGTGCTAAGAGTAAAATATATCCAATAATAGCCCAAATACTGTGTAAAGGGTGAAACAAAATACTGCAGCGGTCAGGGTCAAAAATAGGATTAGCCCATAAATGGTCTATATCTATTAAAATAGCAGCCCATAAAACAAACAGCGACCATTTAAATTTTTCAGGGTATCCCCAGTATGCCACTCCAATAGGGACTATAAAATGAGTTCCGTAATGGATAAAAAAAGATATCATATTATATTTTTGCTTGTTTAAGCAGATTTACTGCTTGTGGCCCCTCATTAAAGAGAAGGTCTAAAACACTTAAATGAGCAATAAACCCGTGCTTCTCAATAAAAACCTGGTTGTAGGCTTTTAATTTGAAACTCACAGGAGGTTTTGGAGAAATGAGCTCCCTGTGATCTTTACAATTTAAAGGCTTTTTTTCATAAACACTTGTTAGGCCCTCTGGGAATGTAACTTGTAAGCATTCACAAAGTGTCTGAGTAGTCAACAAGTTAAAGGGTAATAAATGAGTATAGGTTTTTGTAAAAAGAGGCTCCAAAGCATGCTCGTAGAATTCAAAAAACGGAGAGGTCCTATACGCTGTTTGCAAGGTTCTCCAGTGTGTGCGCTGCCAGGGCTGAGAGTTATCTATGAGCACTTCAATGTAGGGCAAACGATCTTTGCCATTCCCTTTTCCAATAACAGGAACACTAAGGCTGTGTAAACCTCTATCATTTGTAATATTGGCTCTATTTCTGAGGCTTTGTTTTTGATAGTTTCCAAATATTTCCCAATTTACCTCATATTGTAAAATAGCAGAAAAGGAGGCTATAGTAGGGAAATAACTAGGAAACAACAAAGTTTTTTTTAAAGGCATATTTATGCTTTTTTCCTTTTTCTAAAATAATCTATTCCAAACCAAAGCACTAAAACGCCTAAAAACCACTTAAAATATGATTGCGGGGTTCCTTCTCCACTCACGGTGGTGAATACCCTATCCCATCTAATTTTCCAATTTTTAATACCGTCATTAATACCGTCAATACTCATCCAAATAAAAATAGGCTTCCCAACAATGTGATCTTCAGGCACAAACCCCCAGTATCTAGAATCTTCAGAGTTGTGCCTGTTATCTCCCATCATCCAATAGTAATCTTGATTAAAAGTATATTGACTAGTTGGAATTGAATTAATTAAAATTTCATTGCCGTTCACAGACAGGCTATTGCCTTCATAATTTTCAATAATTTCCTTATAAATAGATAAATTTTTAATGTTTAATTCAATTATATCTCCTTTGGCAGGGATATAAATAGACCCATATTGGTCCTTATTCCATGCAAAGGAAGGGTCATGAGGAAAAACACTAGCTTCATAAAATCCTTTGGTGTCTAATGATTTTGCAATAGAGTCAATTTCTGGCTTAGCAGCTAAAGTTTTGGCTACTGCGTCTGTGAAAGTTGCCATTCTTTCTCTATCAATAATTTCACTGAGCGCAAGGCGTTGAGAAGCTATTAGCTCGGGAGCTATTCCTGAACTTTTAGTATATATTAGATAGCCACCTTGTGGGTTATTGTAAATCTGAATTCCATTTTCTTGCAGTGCAATGGCCTGTGTTTGTGTTAGGGCTTCAGCAGAATACTTCCTGCTAAATTCATTAATTCCTACCTCCAATAAAGTTCTAGATGACACCCCCTTTTGAGCGTAAATAGTATGGTTGTATTGTGTTTTAGCACGGTTGGGAAGTTGGGTTTGTTTTCCGTCTATATACACATAACCGTCCACAATACTCAGTGCATCTCCAGGAACACCTACACATCTTTTTACATAGTTAGATTTTTTATCAATAGGCTTTTTAAAGTGTAATTTAGAATTATCTCTAAAAAACCTAACGGTGTCTGTTGGCCAGCTAAAAACTACAATATCATTTCTTTTTATTTTTTGAAAACCCGGAATTCTAAAGTAAGGGAGCTGAGGTTTTTTAATATAGGAGGGAATTCCTAAAATGGGTAAAGTATCGTGCACCATGGGTGCCGCAAGCGGAGTCATAGGAACTCTGGCTCCATAGTGAAACTTACTTACAAGCAAAAAATCACCTATAAGTAGGGTTTTTTCTAAAGATCCGGTAGGGATTACAAAAGGTTGAATAAAATATGCATGTACCAAACTAGCAGCCACCACAGCAAATACAATGGAGCTTACCCACTCTCCTGTTGCTGTACCAGGGTTTAGGTCTCTGTCATTAATGTATTGGAGTGGAGCGCTATAGTTAATATAAAATATGTAAAAACCAAGACTTAAGACCACAAGCCAAGAGTCTAATAAGCTGTTTTTCCCAAAACTTCTAATAGTTTCTACCCAAACCACAGGAAACATAAGTAAATTAATTACAGGTATAAATAGTAAGATCACCCACCAAGCCGGCCTGTGAATAATTTTCATTAAAATAACTGCATTATATACTGGAATGGCAGCCTCCCAAGCTTTCCTCCCAGCGGCTATATACAACTTATAGGTACCTAAAAAGTGAATCACCTGGATGACCCCAATACATAACAACCACTGAATACTGTTCATTTTATAATTTTTTAAGGGTGTAAAGCCAATACATCAGACATTGAAAAAACGCCTTTTTTATTTTTAATCCATTCTGCGGCCACAATAGCTCCAATAGCAAATCCTTTTCTATTCAGAGCTGTATGAATAATCTCTATACAATCTTCCTCACTTTTATAACTAACAGAATGAGTTCCTGGGGTATTTCCTACTCTTTTAGACTTAATTCTTAGGGCGTTTGTTACACTTTTAGTTTTATTTCCTTCTAAAGCCCAATCGTTGTAGTGGGTAAAAGGCATAATATCCTCTGCTAAGCTAATAGCAGTTCCACTTGGGGCATCTAGTTTTTGGGTATGGTGAATTTCTTCAAGAGATATTTTATATCCGTGTGGCGCCATGATAGCAGCTAGTTTTTTATTTAAGTTAAAAAACAAATTTACACCCAAACTAAAATTAGAAGCATATATAAATGCAGTGTGATTACTCAAACAGGATGATACTACTTCACTCATCTGGTCTAGCCATCCAGTGGTTCCACTAACCACAGGAATTCCATTTAAAAAAGCCGAACAAATATTCTGCACAGCACTTTGTGGAGTTGAGAAGTCAATAGCAACTTCTGCACCCATAAAATCTTTAATAAAAGACCCTCCATTGTGTCTTAGTACAATATGGTGTCCTCTTTCTTGAGCCAGTTCCTCAATCATTTTGCCCATTTTTCCGTAACCCAATAGCGCTATTTTCATGACTAATATGTTATGATCATGGCCATTCCGTAATAGGGCTTACCATAAAATTTTTCTCTTTCTAAAAAAGGTTTGTATTGTATGCTTAACTGATCATTCACATTAAATTGTTTAAGATGCGCTTGTACATTAGCGTCAATAATATTTAAGGCATACAAACCAATAGTCACTACTAAATACAAATCTCTGTCTCTTTGGTATCGTTCTTGGCCGTCTTGAAGGGCTTTGTCAGATAAATCTGGGCTACCAGGTATAATTCCACTTTCATTAACGTCATAAAATTCGTCATTCATAAAGCCAGCCCTGCGGCTTTTAAATGCGTCTCTATATCGCTTGTATAAGTTGTCATTTAATTTAAATACATAGGCACTAGTCCCAATAGCAGCAAATACTACAGGGACTCTTAAATAACTTTTATTGTAAATTTGCCCCAATCCAGGCATGACTGCAGATAAAAAAGCAGCCTTGCTGGGAGCTAAAGGATTTAATTCCATATAAGGGCCCGAATCAAAACTCATTAATTTGCTTTTATTACTTTTTTT
>CAWWAC010000010.1:0-52832 GCA_963934855.1 uncultured Flavobacteriaceae bacterium | reverse complement strand
TCACTTTTTTAGTGATAATCCCTATTTCTTATTTTTTAATTAAAAAGGCACTTAAAAAAGCATAAAAGTTTAATGCGATCCCTTAAAGGCTGCTTTTCGTTTTTCTAAAAAGGCGGTGGTGCCCTCTGTAAAATCGGCAGTGCCAAAACACTGGCCAAAGGCTTCAATTTCTGCTTTATAGCCGTTTTGAGCCGTATCAAAGCCAGCGTTTACGGCGCTAATGGCTGCTGTAATGGCGCAGGGGGATTGTAGGGCTATTTTTTGAGCCAATGCTTCTGCAACCTCCATAAGCTGCTGTAGTGGGACTACTTGGTTTACCAGCCCGTAATCTAAAGCTTTTTGAGCCCCTATCATTTGGGCAGTAAAAATGAGTTCGTTGGCGCGTCCTTTGCCTATGAGTTGTGGGAGTCTTTGGGTTCCCCCATAGCCTGGAATGAGCCCTAGAGATACTTCTGGAAGTCCCATTTTGGCGTTGTCACTGGCCAGGCGAATGTGGCAGGCCATAGCCAATTCTAGACCACCCCCTAGTGCATATCCATTTACAGCAGCTATGACCGGTGTAGGCCCTTGTTCTATGAGGTCAAATAATTGTGCTTGTCCTTGTGCGGCTAGTGCGGCTCCTTGGGTGGTGTTAAAGCTAGAAAACTCAGAAATATCGGCGCCAGCCACAAAGGCCTTGTCTCCGCTTCCACTTAGAATAATGACTCTAATTTCTGGATTTTGTTGCATGCCGCTAATCACCCTAGAAAGTTCTTCAATGACCTGCTTGTTTAGGGCGTTTAATTTGCTGGGGCGGTTAATGGCTACAATGCCTATAGCTCCTTTAATTTCTGTGATGAGGTCGCTTTCCATAGGTTTAATTTTAGGACTTATTTGCTGTTATATTTTTTTCTTTGGGAAGGCGCACCGTAAAACGGCTACCCGCTCCTTCTGTACTTTCAATTTCTATATGTCCCGCATAGCTTTCTACAATACTTTTAACCATGCCAAGGCCTAGTCCCATTCCGGAGCCTTTGGTGGTAAACTTAGGTTCAAATATTTTTTCATGAATGCTGGCATTGATTCCTATACCATTGTCTGAAACAATTAAAAGAACTTCTAAAGCGCTCTCCTCTAAGCTTACCTTTATAGCGGGTGTGCGATCTACTGGAACCGCTTGAATGGCATTTTTTACTAAATTGGTCACTAGCCTAATGAGTTGGGTACGGTCTAATTCCATCTTAATCTCTGGCGTGGGCAGGCTGTAGGCTATATAGGACTCGTTAAAAAGTGAAATGGCTAGGGCTACTACTTTTCCTACTTCTAAAGATTCTTTTTGTTGGGCAGGCAGCTGTGCAAAGGTGGCAAAGGCTGTGGCTATGTTGCTAAGGGTGTCTATTTGCTCTAAAAGAGTGGCGGTATGAGATTTTAGTTGCGCTGCAGCCGCCGGGTCTTGGGCATTAAATTTTTGCTCAAAAAGCTGCACGTTTAAGCGCATGGGCGTTAGCGGATTTTTAATTTCGTGGGCCACTTGCTTGGCCATTTCTTGCCAGGCTTGTTCCCGTTCAGATTTGGCTAGCTTTATGGCAGACTGTTCCAATTGGTCTATCATTCCGTTATAGGCCTTCATAATTTTTGCTATTTCTTCTGAGGATTGGGGCACTTCTATTTTTATATTGTGCTTGTCTAGCCCTGTCTGTGACAGCTTGTCTGAGATGGTTTTTAGAGAGCGGGTAATGTAGGTAGAAATGAGGTAGGCCAGCATAATGGCAATGGCTAACATGAGTAAATAAACCCCTCCTAGTCTCATTAGAAATTCTCTTAGTTCTTTTTCATTAAAAGAATTGTCCTCGTAATAGGGGAGGTATAAAATAGCCAGTGGTTTTTGCTGAAGGTCATAGATATAAGAATAGGCAGCTAAAAAGCTAAAATTTTCTTGGGTGGTGTCTATGACAAATCGTCTATTGGCTTTAAGCGCCGCTAGGATTTCTGGCGATAGTTTTTCTACTGCTGAGACAGGCCCCAAGTCTGGGTTTGCTGTTTGCACAAATTGTCCGTTAAGCCCAAAAATGCTAAAATTTACGTTTTGAACATCTGAAATGGCAAAGAGAGATTCATTAAAAATTTCAGCCAGATTGGCATTGTTTTGCACCAATGGGGTTTCTTGTAGCGCATACCAAAGGCTGCGTTTAAGTTGTTCTTCTTTGCGTTCTAGACGGTCTGCATGGTAGTCCTTGGCCTGTTCAGAATATTGGTATATGGTAATCCCTGCAATGAGCACAGAGGCCAGCAGCACCAAGACTATCATGGAGACAAATATGCGAGACCTCAGGGAAACATGTGCAAAGGGCATGGGCTTATTATTTTGGATTTTTTAGATAACTAATTTGGTTTATACCCTCTTTTTTTTGATGAAGCTTTATGACTTCTTGGATCATTGGATCTGTAGCAGCTCTAATTTTCAAGACGGAATTTTCTCCAAAGAGTTGGTAAGCTAAGGCGGCTTTTAATTCTCTTTTAATAGCGGCTTCGTGGGTGACAAAATCAAAAATCACACCACTTGTTTTCAGGTAGCTTTCAAATTCTTTAAACAGGCTTTGGGGCACCTTAAAGGTTGCTATAAATGACTCATCTTTTAATCCTTTGTAGTCTTTTCTATGTGCGTCTAACTGTTCAAAAGAAAAGAAAGAAAACACACCCAAACGCTCTAGTTCTGCCACTACCAATACCTCTGTATCTTCTATAGGTACAAATACATCTGGAATAATACCACCCCCTCCATAAACTATTTTTCCTTTAGGTGTTTTGTAGGCCAAAGAGTCTACAATAGGAATGCTGTCTTTAGTGCTCAGTTCTCCAGAATTATAGCGGTCTAGGGTATTTTCATAAGAGCCGTCTCCATACGGTTTTTGAATGGAACGCCCGGTGGGCGTGTAATAGCGGGCAATGGTAAGGCGCACAGAAGAGCCGTCGCCCAAAGGCATTTCTCTTTGCACCAATCCTTTTCCAAAGGATCTGCGGCCCACAATAGTGCCTATGTCATTGTCTTGAAGGGCGCCTGCAATAATTTCAGAGGCAGAGGCTGAGCGTTCATTAATAAGAACAAACACCTCTTTGTTTTCAAAACTTCCCCCAGCGGTGGCTAGGGTTTTTTCTATAATTCCCTCTTTACTTTTTGTAAATACAATGGGGGTATTTTTAGCTAAGAAGGCGTCGGATATTTGGGTGGCCATGCCCATATAACCCCCTAGGTTGTCTCTTAAATCTAGCACTAACTTTTTGGCTCCGGCTGTTTTAAGGGCGGCAATGGCTACTTCAAATTCCTCATAGGTAGTGGCTGCAAACCTGTTTATTTTCATATAGCCCAGCTGCTCATTTAGCATGCAATACCCATTGACAGATACTATAGGAATGCGATCTCTATTTAGGGTGATGTCTCTAAAACTGCGGTCTTCTTTGCGGTATATCTGTAGCTTTATTTTGGAGTCTATAGGGCCTTTGAGCTTTTTAACTAAGGTTTCATTTTCCATACCGTTTCCGTAGAGGGTATCTCCGCCCGCTAGTAAAATTCTATCTCCAGCCTTAATCCCTGCCTTTTCACTAGGGCCGCCACTGACGGTTCTAATGACTGCTACAGAGTCTTTATAGCGGTAAAAATTTACCCCTATACCTACAAAATCTCCTTGCATTTGCTCTGCCACAGCAGCTTGTTCAGCCCTGGGAACATAAACGGAGTGTGGGTCTAATTTAGCTAATAATTCATTGATGGTCACTGTTACTAGGCTGTCTGTGTTTACTCTGTCTACATAGTCATTTTCTATAAAATTGAGCAGCCGCTGCATTTTCTCTTGCGCCACCTCAGACGCAGTTCCCTTGAGGGCAAAGCGGTAACGGCTCATTTGGCTTCCAATGAGCACACCTCCCATGAGAATGGTGAGGCCTAAAAATATAATAAACAGTTTATTTTTCATGCTCTTATAGGGTTTGCTAATATTCTATAGGTAGATAGTGCACTGCTACCCCTGCTTTTTCTAGGAAATCAATTCCGGTGGTGTCTCTATAAGCCTTAGCGTACACCACTCTTTTAATTCCTGACTGGTGAATGAGTTTGCTGCATTCCTTGCAAGGAGAAAGAGTGATATAGAGTGTAGCGCCTTTTGAAGACTGGGTAGAGGAAGCTACCTTAGACAGGGCATTGGCCTCTGCGTGCAGGACATACCATTTGGTATCACCTGCTTCATCTTCACAAAAATTTTCAAAGCCAGTGGGGGTGCCGTTGTAGCCGTCAGAAATAATCATGCGGTCTTTTACTACAATGGCGCCTACTTGTTTGCGCTTGCAGTAAGAGAGTTTTCCCCATTCTGCTGCCATGCGTAAATAAGCTTGGTCGTATTTTTCTTGTTTGTCTTCTGTCATATTACAAGGCGTATATAAGGGCTGTAAAGCTTTTGTAAACCAATGGGAGGGTCATGACAGCCAAGGCTGATGAGAACACCAAGACCCATCTGGCCCTTTGAATTTTAAAGATAGCAATTAAAAAAGCACTGGCCAGAATTACGCTTAGCAGGACTGCTAGCTGAGCCAATTCTATACCAGACGCAAAGCCCACAAGGGCTGTGAGTTTTTCTTCTTGGCCAGCGATAAGCATTTTAAAGTAGTTGGAAAAGCCAAAACCGTGTACCAGGCCAAAAATGGCTGTAGCGGTATAGACTATAAAACCAGTCTTAGGGCCTGTGTTTTTTTGTGCATTTTTAATGTTTAACCCCAAGAGCATTAAAATACTAAGTGGGATAAGGAACTCTATGAGTGGTGCGTATACCTCAGCAATTTCATACACAGAAAGGCTTAGAGACAGGCAGTGGGTGAGCGTGAAAACAGAGGCTAAATACACCGCTTGTTTTACTTTTTTAAGGGCAAAGGGCAGGGCTAGGGCGGCCAAGAACAGCAGGTGGTCGTAGCCGTTTAGGTCTAGCACGTGCTTGAGACCCATTTCTAAATAAAATTTAAATGTTTCCATAGGGTGGTGGGCTATTTGTGATGGTGGCCTTAGCGTCCACGTTCTTTTTGAATGTCTTCATAGGCTTTTTGAACCTGCTTAAATTTTTCTTCTGCACCGCGCTTTATAGCCTCATCTTGGGTGCTTACTTTGTCTGGATGGTATTTTTTAGCCATGTCTCTGTAGGCTTTTTTTAATTGTGCATCAGTAGCCTCTTTATCTATGTCTAATATGGTGTAGGCGCCATCTGTAGCTTGAATAAACATGGCTTTGATAGAGTTAAAATCTGTAGTTCCCAAGCGCAGTAACCTAGAAATTTCTTCTAGCTTAGACACCTCTGAAGCACTCACTTGACCGTCTGCTTTGGCAATGTTAAATAGAAAATGCAGCAGTTGGAGCTTTAGTTCATAAGGGGCTCTTTGGTTTAGGCTGGCACATATGTCTGGAAGCGATATGTCTTTTTTGTCTACGGCTTCATTAAAAGTTCTAAAAATAGCATTGGCTCTCTCTTGGCCGTAGGTCTGAATAAAGTATCGCTTTACAAATTCTTTCTCTGCAGGGCTCACTTGGCCATCTGCTTTCATTACAATAGCACATAGAGAGAGAAGCTGCAGCTCAAAATCTTGAGGGCTAAGGGGCCCGCTGTTATTGCTGCTTCCAAAAGACACCGTCTTTTTTCCAGACCTCAGCATATCTATAAAACTACCTAGAAAATAACCCGCTACTGCGCCGGGGAATCTAAAAAAAACAAAGCCCAAAAGGGCAGCAAACCATTTAGTCATGCAAAAATTTTTAACAAAGATACTTTTTTCATAAAAACTGACTGCTAAACTAATGTGAAGATCTTTTAAAAAGAAACAACAGAAGTTGTACTTTTGTAATGTAATAATAAATAGGAACTATGTATCCAGAAGAATTTGTAAAACCAATGAGACAAGACCTTGCCCAGGCAGGTTTTCAAGAATTATTTACAGCCCAAGCTGTAAGTGAAGCCATAAACGCAACAGGCACTACCCTAGTGGTAGTAAACTCTGTTTGCGGCTGCGCAGCAGCCAATGCCAGACCTGCAGCTAAAATGAGCTTAACAGCGGCTAAAGTCCCCACCCGTGCAGTGACCGTTTTTGCAGGAGTAGACACAGAAGCAGTAGACCAAGCCAGGCACATGATGGTGCCTTTCCCTCCTTCTTCTCCTTCAATGGCCCTTTTTAAAGATGGAGAGTTGGTGCATATGATTGAGCGTCACCATATAGAAGGTAGAGCAGCTCAGGCCATTGCAGAGAACTTAATGGAAGCTTACAACGAGTTTTGCTAAAAATTCTTTCATACCCTTTAAGTACCCTCTATATCATTTCTTTTGGGCTCTTGTTGGTTATTTTTCACCCCATTCAGGTAGTGGCCTTTAGGCTCTTTGGTTATGAAGCACACCGTAGGGTAGTTGCTTTTTTAAACGGAGGCCTTATGGCCAGTACCTATATTTTAGGTACCAGATACACCATTACAGGCAAGGAACACCTGCCTTTGGGTAGCGCGGTTATTTTAGTAGCCAACCACCAAAGCATGTACGATATTTTGCCCATTATATGGAGGCTTAGGGCCTTACATCCCAAATTTGTGTCTAAGGCTTCATTGGGAAAAGGAATTCCCTCTGTGTCTTATAATTTACGCCACGGAGGCTCTGTGCTTATACACAGAAATGATCCCAGACAAGCAGTTGCTGCTATTGGAGGGCTGGGGGCTTATATAGAAAAATATAAAAGATGTGCAGTGATATTTCCAGAGGGCACTCGTTCTAGAGACGGAAAACCTAAAGATTTCCAGACCACAGGCCTTAAAATGCTCATGAGAAAAGCACCTTCAGCACTATTGTTACCGGTGACTATTAATGAGTCTTGGAAAATGGTACAATGGGGGCAATTTCCTTTAGGAATAGGCCACCACATTAAAATACAGATACACCCTGTTTTGGTTCAAAACGGAGATCTAGACGCTCAGATTACAGTGCTAGAAAACACCATTAAGGCAGCTATTATTCTCTAGCGCTTTATCTGCGCTTCTATTTTCTTAGAAATCTTTAAAATAAGCAGTAAAATAACCGCTGCTAAGGCCGCTATGGCAGATACTGTGGCTACAAAATTTTTGTCTGCAAAGAAATTTGAGAAATCAATAAGGTAGGCATTATAGCCAGCAAGGACTAAGGCTAGAACTACTAAAACGTAAAATAATACTTTATTCATCTGTGGGTTGTTTAGTTTTTAAACAATACGTTAATGTTTGCGGCAAAAAGTTTTACAGCAATGGCTAGTAAAATAACACCAAAGACTTTTCTAATGATGCTAAGGCCATTTTTACCCAATACACTTTCTATTTTCTTAGAAGATTTTAGCACCAGATATACAAATATAATATTCACTACAATGGCTACAATGATATTTTCCACATAATATTCTGCCCTTAAAGACAGCAGGGTGGTAATAGTTCCTGCACCTGCAATTAAAGGAAAGGCAATGGGCACAATAGAGGCCGTTTCTGGTTCGTCATCTTTGTAGAGGGTAATGCCTAAAATCATTTCTATGGCCAAGAAAAAGATAACTAAGGCCCCGGCTACCGCAAAAGAGTTGACGTCTATGCCAATGAGGTTTAGAATTTCTTCTCCAATAAAAAGAAAGGCAATCATAATAATTCCAGCTACAATAGAGGCTTTTTCAGATTGAATATGCCCCACTTTATTTCTGAGACTAATAATGATGGGGACAGATCCAACTATATCGATCACTGCAAATAAAACCATACTAGCCGTTAAGACCTCCTTAATATTAAAATGCATATCCATGTCTTATGGGCTTTGAGATTGTCTTTTTTAGACGCCACAAAATTAAGCCTTTTTTGTGGTATATTTGCTCCAAAACCACTCCATGTTTGAAATTGGAAAAACCCTAGTTTCTGAAGACCTTTTAGACTCTGATTTTGTTTGTAATTTGAGCGCCTGTAAAGGAGCTTGCTGTGTAGATGGAGACGCTGGAGCCCCTTTGGAAGACGCTGAAACTGAAATTCTTGTAGATATTTACAGCGCGGTAAAACCCTTTTTAAGGGCAGCGGGTATAGCTGCTATAGAGGAACAAGGCGCCTTTGTAAAAGGCGATGACGGCGAGTGGGAAACCCCACTTGTCAATGGTTCTGAATGTGCCTATGTGATTTTTGACGAGAAGGGAATTACCAAATGTGGTTTAGAAGTAGCCTATAACGCAGGGGCCACTTCATGGAAAAAACCAGTGTCTTGCCATTTATACCCGGTGCGCACCAGGGAGTACAGTGCCTTTACGGCTGTGAATTATCACCAATGGGATATTTGTTCCGATGCCTGTACTTTGGGAGCCGCTTTACAAGTGCCTGTTTATGTTTTTGCAAAAGAAGCACTTATTAGAAAATTTGGCCCTCAGTGGTACTCTGAATTAGAGTTGGTAGCGGCCACCCTAAAGTCAGAAAAAGACATCAAAAAATAAGCCAAAAAATTTAAATGTTTTTCTTAGAAATAGACAAGGCTAGTGCCTGTTTGGCCCCAGCCTACATTTCAACATTTTGTGTTAAAAACTTTAGGGCTAACTTTTCCTTTTAGAGGTAAAAATTAGCTCATTTTTTACAATCTTTGTGAAGCAGGCGAATTGCTATTTTGCAATGCGTGAAAATTGAAAAAAAACCTAAAATGAGCAGCCAAGTTGAACCTATCTTAACAGAAAATCCAGACCGTTTTGTAATTTTTCCAATCAAACACAATGATTTGTGGGAATGGTATAAAAAATGTGAAGCTTGTTTCTGGACTGCAGAAGAGATTGACTTGTCTGAAGATGCCAATGACTGGAACCACAAACTCAATGAAGATGAGCGTTATTTTGTAAAGCATATATTGGCTTTCTTTGCTGCTTCTGACGGAATTGTAAATGAAAATTTAGCAGAAAACTTTGTAAGTGAAGTACAATACGCAGAGGCTAAGTTTTTCTACGGTTTTCAGATTATGATGGAAAACATTCACTCAGAGACCTATTCTTTACTCATAGATACTTATGTAAAAGACGAGAAAGAGAAAAATCTACTCTTTAAGGCGCTTGAAAATTTTCCGGCTATTAAAGAAAAGGCAGATTGGGCCCTTAAATGGATAGAGTCTCCTAGTTTTGCAGAGCGCTTAATTGCCTTTGCAGCGGTAGAGGGGATTTTCTTTTCAGGCGCTTTCTGTTCTATTTTTTGGTTAAAAAAACGGGGTCTTATGCCAGGTCTTACCTTCTCCAATGAATTGATCTCTAGAGATGAAGGCATGCACTGTGACTACGCAGTACACCTGCACAACCACCACCTTATAAATAAGGTGCCAAAAGAGCGTATTCGCGAAATTTTGGTAGATGCCTTAACCATAGAAAGGCGTTTTATTACAGAATCACTTCCTGCCAGCCTCATAGGCATGAATGCTAAATTAATGACTCAATATCTAGAGTTTGTCACTGACCGCCTTTTAGTTGAATTAGAGTGTGAGAGAGAGTTTAATGTGAGTAATCCGTTTGACTTTATGGATATGATCTCCTTGCAGGGCAAGACAAACTTCTTTGAAAAACGCGTTTCAGAATACCAGAAAGCGGGCGTTTTAAACAAAGATCAAGACGAGAAATCGCAGACCATTAGCTTTGATGCTGATTTTTAAGCGACACTTACAACCACCTAAATAAGCGGCTTGCCGCCTGTGTAAAATACTGTTAGATTCATAGTCAAATCTACTCAAGAATGGTTTGCGCCTCTGTTGCCAAACCATCTTGGGTCAGTGTTTTAACCACTATACTTAGATCACTAACACCAAACAAAGCAACCTAATATGTTCGTATTAAAAAGAGATGGCCATAAAGAGCCCATGATGTTTGACAAAATCACGGCGCGAGTAAGAAAATTGTGTTATGGGCTTAATGAGCGTGTAGACCCAGTAAAGGTATCGCTGCGTGTGATTGAAGGTTTGTATGACGGGGTGACCACCTCTGAATTAGACAACCTAGCGGCAGAAATTGCAGCTACTATGACTACCACCCATCCAGATTTTGCCAAATTAGCAGCTAGAATCTCTGTCTCTAACTTGCACAAAAACACCAAGAAGTCTTTTTCAGAAACCATGAAAGACCTCTATACTTATGTGAACCCCCGCAATGGAAAAGCAGCTCCTTTGTTGTCAGATGAGGTATACAAGTCCATCATGGACCACGCAGAGCTCTTAGACTCTACTATTATTTACAACAGAGATTTTGGATATGATTATTTTGGTTTTAAAACCCTAGAGCGTTCTTATCTGCTCAAGCTTAACGGGATCATTGTAGAGCGTCCTCAGCATATGTTAATGAGGGTTTCTGTAGGGATTCACCCACATGACATGGAGTCTGCCATAGAGACCTATGAACTTATGAGTAAAAAGTTTTTTACTCATGCCACACCCACGCTCTTTAACTCAGGGACTCCAAAGCCACAAATGTCTTCTTGTTTTCTTTTGGCCATGAAAGATGACTCTATAGACGGTATTTACGACACTCTTAAGCAGACGGCTAAGATTTCTCAGTCTGCAGGAGGAATTGGTCTTTCTATTCACAATGTAAGGGCTACAGGTTCTTATATATCAGGAACCAATGGCACCTCTAACGGGGTGGTGCCTATGTTAAAAGTTTTTAACGATACCGCCCGCTATGTAGACCAAGGAGGCGGAAAAAGAAAAGGAAGTTTTGCTATGTATGTAGAGCCATGGCACGCAGATATCTATGACTTCTTAGACCTTAAAAAGAATCACGGAAAGGAAGAAATGCGCGCTAGAGATTTATTCTATGCCATGTGGATTCCAGATCTTTTTATGAAAAGAGTAGAGGCCAATGCCTCTTGGACCTTAATGTGTCCTAATGAATGCCCAGACTTATACAATAGGCACTCAGAGGCTTTTGAAACGTTATACCTTTCATATGAATCTGAAGGGAAGGGTAGAAAAACTGTTAAAGCCAGAGAGCTTTGGGAGAAAATATTAGAGTCTCAAATAGAGACAGGCACCCCTTATATGCTTTACAAGGACGCCGCCAACCGCAAGAGCAATCAAAAGAATTTAGGCACCATACGCTCCTCAAACCTCTGTACAGAGATCATGGAATACACCTCTCCAGACGAGGTGGCGGTTTGTAACCTGGCTTCTATTGCGCTTCCTATGTTTGTAAAGGATGGCGCTTTTGATCATAAAGAACTCTTTAGGGTGACAAAAAGAGTCACTAAAAATCTGAACAGGGTAATAGACAGAAATTACTACCCAGTTAAAGAGGCGGAAAACTCCAATATGCGCCACAGACCCATTGGTCTAGGGGTTCAAGGATTGGCAGACGCCTTTATTATGCTGCGCATGCCTTTTACATCTGACGCTGCCAAAAAATTAAACGAGGAGATTTTTGAAACCCTTTACTTTGCAGCAGTTACAGCTTCTATGGAAGAGGCTATTGCAGACGGACCTTACCAAAGTTATAAAGGATCTCCTATTTCTGAAGGAGAATTTCAGCACAACCTTTGGGGTATAAAAGATGAGGAATTATCTGGACGTTGGGATTGGGTAAAACTCAGAAAAGAAGTCATGAAAAATGGGGTTAGAAATTCCTTATTGGTAGCCCCTATGCCCACGGCCTCTACTTCTCAAATTCTTGGAAACAACGAGTGTTTTGAGCCCTACACTTCTAATATTTATACCAGAAGAGTACTCTCTGGAGAGTTTATTGTAGTAAACAAACACCTTTTAGAAGATTTAGTAGGACTGGGCCTTTGGAATGAAAGTTTAAAGCAAGACCTCATGCGGGCTAATGGTTCAGTGCAAGACATAGACATTATTCCTGCAGATATTAAAGAACTTTACAAGACTGTTTGGGAGCTTTCCATGAAAGACATTATAGACATGTCTAGACATAGAGGATATTTTATTGACCAGTCTCAGTCTTTAAATTTATTTATGGAGAACGCCAACTACGCCAAATTAACTTCTATGCACTTTTACGCCTGGAAGAGTGGCTTAAAAACCGGCATGTATTACCTGAGAACTAAGGCGGCGGTAGACGCTATTAAATTTACATTAGACAATACCGCTAAGAAAAATGAGCCAGAGAGCGTCACAGCAGAAGCAGCCGCTGTGGCCCCTGTAAAAGTAGTAGTAGCAGAAACAATGCCCGCTACACAGCTAGAGGTTCAAGTAGACACACAAGAAGAGGTTCAGGCTTTAACAGCCGACGAAATGCGCGCTATGATTGCCAAGGCTAAAGAAGGTTTGGCAGACGACGATTGTGAAATGTGTGGTTCGTAATACACCCTTTACTAATTTACCAAAAAAAGGCGCCCTAGGGCGCCTTTTTTTGGTACTGGATTGGGCTAAAAATGAAGCGAACTCAAAAGACCAGATTTCTCTTCGCTAATGAGTTCGCAACTCCCTATATTCAACATTCTTAAAATGAATTTTAAATCTTTTTCAAAATAACTAATTTTAATTGTTTTGAAAAAGCAAGACCTATAATTCTACTTAGATGTATAAAAATAATATTTTTAGCCAGTCTTACATAAGTAAAAAGACCACCTAAACATTATTATAGATGAAAGATCATAAAGTATAGATTAAATTCAAAATCTAGACTTTAAAGCGAATAGGCTTTACCCCCTGTAAGGGTCTGTAAATCTTCACAGGGAAGGTATTCTCCAGGTACGGGAAGGTAGGCCAGAACTTCTTCTCCTACAAATTCAGAAGATTTGTAAGACCAGATAGTTTTACCCCTCAATTCAAAAGCAAAAGCAGTGGCAGCATCTGGTTCTACTCCTTCTACTGGAAGAGATTTTAGCGTTTTTTCTAAGGCAGCGGTAATAGCTAAAGCGTCTGTGGTGCCAGCCAACGTCATAAATGCGGCAAGGCCAGTCTGTATAACGGCTTGGTCTTCTGCTGTTAGAATTTCCGCATAAAAACGGTCTATAAACTGTGGCACATTTACTTCAGAGGCCGCTGGGCTGTCTGTCTGAGGAATGATCACATCTACCGCAGTACTCACAAAGGCTGCTTGTTCTGGGGTAAAGAATTTGGGTACCCATGGGGCGTCTGGAGCCTTATTGCAGCTCTGAAGCATGCTTAGAAGGGCAGGTGTTGCCGCCATATATCCAAATCCAAGTCCAATATTTCTAAGGGCGTTTCTTCTTTCCATTATAAAAGTCCTTTTTTAAGTTGTTCAGCAGCAAAATTGGCTGCTCTAGCTGTAAAAGCCATATACGTTAATGAAGGGTTCACACAAGAGGCAGAGGTCATAAAAGAACCGTCTGTCACAAATACATTAGGGCAAGCGTGCACCTGGTTGTTGCCATTTAATACTGACGTTTTAGGGTCTCTTCCCATACGGGCAGTTCCCATCTCGTGAATTCCAAGTCCAAGAGCGCCTGGGTTGTCAAAAGTACTCACGTTTTTAAATCCAGCTTTCTCAAGCATATCCAATGCTTGTGCTTTCATATCTTCACGCATTTTCCACTCGTTTTCTTTGAATTCTGCGTCAAAGGTCAGGGTAGGTAAGCCCCACTCATCTAATTGATTATAATCTAAAGTAAAGCGGTTCTCTTCATAAGGCAGTACCTCACCAAAGCCCATGATTCCCATGCTCCATCCCCCTGGCTTTAAAATAGACTCTTTAAGGTCTTTTCCAAAGGCATGCTCTGCAATAGCTGTTTCCCAATTGCCTCTAGAGGCACCACCTTGGTAACCAAAACCCCTTAGATAGTCTTTTTTAGTGGAAGCGTCTAGGTTTCTAAACCTAGGAATATACACGCCATTTGGTTTGCGTCCTTTAAAGTATTTGTCTTCATACCCGTCAAAAGTTCCGTTAGCACCTACGCCTAATTGGTGGTCCATGATATTTCTTCCCAATTGGTCAGAATCATTTCCTAGTCCGTTAGGGAAACGATCAGATTTAGACTGCATGAGAATAGCTGATGACGCCATACTAGAAGCGCAGAGAAAAATAACCTTAGCGTTAAACACCATGGTCTCCTTGGTTTCTTTGTCTATTACTTTTACACCAGATGCTTTTCCTGAAGCGGGGTCATAAATGACTTCATGCACAATAGAATTGGCTCTTAGAGTCATATTTCCAGTACGCTCTGCAGCAGGTAAGGTAGAAGATACTGAAGAAAAGTACGCCCCAAAAGGACAGCCTCTACTGCAGCGGTTTCTAAATTGACATTTGCTGCGCCCTTCAAATTCTTTATCTGAGGTAATGTGGGCCACACGGCCAGCGGTCACCACCCTCCCTTCAAATTGCGCTGCTATTTGCTCTCTAAAGTGTTGTTCAACACAGTTTAGTTGCATCATAGGCTCAAATTTACCATCTGGTAACTGAGAAAGCCCTAGGTTTTCACCACTCACTCCAATGTACTCTTCAACAAGGTCATACCAGGGGGCAATATCTGCATATCTCACTGGCCAATCTACGGCTATGCCGTCCTTGGAATTGGCTTCAAAATCTAGGTCACTCCATCTGTAAGAATGACGCCCCCACATAATTGAACGGCCCCCCACGTGGTAGCCACGCATCCAATCAAAACGTTTGGTTTCATTATAAGGGTGGGTAATGTCGTCTACAAACCAATTGTTTGTTTCTGCTCGTACCGTATAACCAGTTCTGGCTTGTTTTTCCTGTCTAGCTCTTTGCTGAGGGGGTAAATCTCCATTGTTTGGAAAGTCCCAGGGGTCTAAATTAGCCGTTGGGTAATCCTTAATGTGTGTAACCATTCTCCCTCGTTCTAGGACTAAGGTTTTAAGGCCATTTTCACACAGTTCTTTGGCGGCCCAGCCACCACTTATTCCAGTTCCTACCACAATAGCGTCATAGGTTTCATTGGAATTATTATTAGAAAAGCTGCTCATAGTTGGTGATTGTTTATTAAAATTGTGACTAAATATAGAATTAATTTTTTACATTTAGTCGCAATAATATTAGATAATTACATACGAAAACGTTGTAGTATTCATATATTCTTAGCAAATATTATTTTATAAACTAACACCAACCACATGCTTTTTAAAAACTTACAGTTTCGTTTTATTTTTTTTATTTCTCTTGCACTTCTTTTCTCTCTAAGTAGCTTCTCTTTCAAAGAAAAGGATCAAAAAACAGTCCCTACAGAAGAAAACGCTTTTGTAGCGGCTCCAAATTTTAAATTATCTCTGGCCCAGTGGTCCATACACCGCATGATTATACAAGACGGAGTAGATCCTTATTCATTTGCACAAAAGGCCAGTGAATGGGGTTTTGAAGGGTTAGAATATGTAAGCCAACTCTATGATGCAGATTTAAAACCAGCTAATTTTTCGGAAGAAGCCATGGCTACCTTTGTTTCAAAATCTTTGGCAGAAAGTGAAAAATACGGACTTCAGAATGTCCTTATTATGATAGATGGTCAGGGAAACTTAGCCACAACAGACGCTGTAGAGCGCCAAAAAGCAGTAGAAAATCATTACAAATGGGTAGACGCGGCAGCGGCCTTAGGCTGCCATTCTGTAAGGGTGAACCTATCTGGTTCTTCAGATCCTGCCATATGGATACCAAGCGCTATAGATGGATTGTCTGCGCTTGCTACCTACGCAGCTACTAAAAACATGAATGTGATTGTAGAAAACCACGGTGGGCTTTCTTCTAATGCAGGTCTTTTAGTACAAGTAATGGAGGGGGTGAATATGAAGAATGCTGGAACCTTGCCAGATTTTGGAAATTTTTGTATCGCTTCTGAGTGGGGTGCGAACGGGCGTAACTGTACTGAAGAATACGACCGTTATAAAGGAATTGAAGAGATGCTCCCTTTTGCTAAAGCAGTGAGTGCTAAATCGCACAATTTTGACGCCGATGGACAGGAGACAGCATCTGATTTTCCAAGAATTATGAAGTTGGTAGCCGCTGCAGGCTATACTGGTTTTGTAGGAGTAGAATACGAGGGGAGTGTGCTCTCAGAAGAAGCAGGAATTATAGCCACTAGAGATTTATTAATTTCATTGCAATAAACGCAGCATTATTAAACGCAGCTACATAGACCCAATCATTGAACTACACCCCTAACTTAATTATATGAAAACTTCAATTAAAATTCAACTCTCCACCATGATGTTCTTAGAATTCTTTATCTGGGGCGGATGGTTTGTAACCCTGGGAACTTTCTTGGGAAAAAACTTGGGTGCCACTGGAGCAGAATCTGCAATGGCCTTTTCTACCCAATCTTGGGGCGCCATTATAGCCCCTTTTATTATAGGACTTATTGCAGACCGGTATTTTAATGCGGAGCGAATTTTAGGAGTGCTCCACTTAGTGGGGGCCGTGCTTATGTACCAGATGTATAGCGCCTCAGATTTTAGCACTTTCTACCCTTATGTACTGGGTTATATGATTGTCTACATGCCTACATTGGCCCTAGTAAATTCCATCTCCTTTAAGCAGATGAAAGACCCAGCCAAGGAATTTTCCTTTGTGCGTGTTTTTGGGACCATCGGTTGGATTGTAGCCGGATTACTTATTAGCTGGTTGGCTTGGGATTCACAGGCCAATGCCACTGCAGGGCTACTTAAAAACACTTTTTTAATGGTAGCCATTGCCTCTGGGGTGCTTGGGTTGTTTAGCTTTACTCTTCCGGCTACTCCGCCACAATTGCAGGACGGAGAAAAACAATCTATAGGGTCTATTTTAGGCCTAGATGCCTTAAAACTTTTAAACGACAGAAATTTTCTCATATTTTTTGTAGCTTCTATTCTGATCTGTATTCCACTGGCTTTTTATTACCAAAATGCCAACCCATTTCTCTCAGAGATTGGGGTAGCCAACCCTACAGGTAAAATGACAATAGGGCAGGCCTCTGAGGTCTTGTTTATGTTGTTATTACCTTTCTTTTTTAAGAAATTTGGTTTTAAGAAAACTATTTTAGCAGGCATGCTGGCTTGGGCGGTTCGCTATGTTTTATTTGCCTACGGCGATGCGGGAGAAGGTGCTTTTATGCTTATTACTGGAATAGCTTTGCATGGAATTTGTTATGACTTTTTCTTTGTCTCTGGTCAGATATACACAGATAGCAAAGCAGGCAAGAAATACAAATCTTCTGCACAAGGGCTTATTACCCTTGCTACCTACGGATTAGGAATGCTTATAGGGTTCTGGGTAGCGGGACAAATCTCAGATGCCTACCTCTTAGAAGACGGCACCCATAATTGGACAAAAATATGGTTGTTACCAGCGGCTTTTGCTTTATTGGTCATGGGACTTTTTGCCCTCTTTTTTAAGAATGAAAAAATAGAATACAAATCATAAAAACAGAGGATTAGGTCCCTTTGTTACTTTAAATACACAATAAAAGCATGCAGAAAATAAGACTTGGAATTTTAGGAGGCGGGGGAGATTCCCTCATTGGAGTGTTACACAGAGTCGCTTCTTTTATTAACGATAACTATGAAATTGTCGGGGGCGTATTTAATCCAGATATAGAAGAAAACCTAAACTTTGCTAAAAAAATAGGGCTTCCTACCCATAGAATTTACAAAGATTTTGACAGCCTGATTGAAGAAGAATTAAAGCTCCCTTTAGACCAGCGCATAGAGGTGTGCTCTATATTAACACCCAATTTTCTTCATTTTCCTATGGCTAAAAAGCTTATGGAAAACGGATTTCACGTAATTTGTGAAAAGCCCATGACCAATACGTATGAAGAAGCCAAAGCCCTTTATGCCTTACAAAAAGAAAAAGGAGTGGTCTTTGGACTCACCCACACCTATACGGGCTACCCTATGGTTCGCCAAATGAGGGAGATGATTAAAAACGGGGTGCTTGGCCATATTCAAAAAATAGATGTCCGCTATTACCAAGGATGGATAAACCCTATTATTCATGATAAGGCTAAGCGGAGCAGCACTTGGCGTTTAGATGCCGCTAAAGCAGGTATTTCTTGCTGTATGGGAGACATAGGAACCCATGCCTTTAATATGGTAGAATACACCACTGGGCTTAGAATAGACGCCCTTTTGGCAGACCTAAACTACCTGTATCAAGACAACTTAATGGATATTGACGGCAATATTTTTCTGAGAATGGAAAATGGAGTGAAGGGCATACTCAGGGCCAGCCAAATTGCTACAGGAGAAGAGAATGGTCTGGCCATTGCTATTTACGGAGACAAAAAGGGACTGCGCTGGGAACAGGAAAGCCCCAATGTGTTAAAAGTGCTCTCAGACCACGAACCTTTACAAATCTATACCCCTGGGCACGCCTATAACAACGCCCTTTCATTAGGGGGTACCAAATTACCCCCAGGCCACCCAGAAGGAATTTTTGACGCTATGGCTAATATTTACTTAGGAGTGGCTAGGGCCATTAGAAATCAACAGCCAGATTCTGGCGAATACCCTACGGTAGTAGATGGGGTACGCGGCTTAAATTTTATTGAAAGCGCTGTGGCCTCTCATAAGGCAGGAAATATTTGGGTTACATTGGACAAACAGTAAAAAAGGCAGCTGCCTTGTATAAAAATAACATGATGAAAACTATTAAAGGACCTGCGGTGTTTTTGGCCCAGTTTGTAGATAAAAAAGCACCCTTTAACAGCCTAGAGGGCATGTGTAAATGGGCCGCTGATTTAGGGTATAAAGGCATACAAATTCCCACTTGGGAACCTTTTTTAATAGACTTAGATACTGCCGCCACCTCTAAAGATTACTGTGACCAGCTCAAAGGCACTATTAATTCCTATGGCTTAGAAATCACGGAACTATCTACCCATTTACAAGGACAGTTGGTAGCGGTAAACCCAGCATATGACAGCATGTTTGACGCTTTTGCGCCCCCACATTTACATGGGAAACCAGCAGCGAGAACTGCTTGGGCAATAGAAACCGTTAAAAAAGCCGCCACGGCCTCTAAGCATTTAGGCCTCACGGCACATGCCACTTTTTCTGGGGCACTGCTTTGGCACACCATGCACCCGTGGCCACAAAGGCCAAAGGGTCTGGTAGCAATGGGTTTTGAAGAGCTAGCCAAGCGCTGGTTGCCTATTCTAAACCATTTTGACGCCCAGGGCGTAGACATTTGTTATGAAATACACCCAGGAGAAGACTTGCATGACGGAGACACGTTTGAACGTTTCTTAGCGGCTACTGGAAATCACAAAAGGGTCAATATTCTATATGACCCCAGCCATTTTGTATTACAGCAACTAGACTACATTGCCTACATAGACCATTATCATGAATTTATTAAGGCCTTTCACGTAAAAGATTCTGAATTTAATCCTACAGGGAAAAAAGGTGCTTTTGGAGGCTATAATGACTGGCAGGACCGAGCGGGCAGATACCGCTCACTAGGAGACGGCCAAATAGACTTTAAGACTATTTTTTCTAAGCTCACTCAATACGGTTGCGATGTTTGGGCGGTCATGGAATGGGAGTGTGTGATAAAATCACCAGAACAGGGAGCCAGAGAAGGCGCTAAGTTTATACAAGACCACATAATAGAGGCCACTCAAAAAACTTTTGATGATTTTGCAGGGAAGGATACAGACCAAGCCCAACTTAAAAAAATATTAGGACTTTAAAATACGCAGAAAAACAACCATTTAAAACAACCATTTTAAAACAGACATCATGAAAAAAATTATCGGCCTTTTGGCTCTAAGTGTAAGCATAGGAGCATGCAAGAATGCGCCTAAAGAAGCAGACACTACCTCAGAAAACACGACCATAAGCATGGAAATGGAAGACTCACAGCAGTGGACTGATCTTTTTAACGGCAAAGATTTTAGCGGTTGGCATGCTTATAACGGAAATGAAGTGCCCAATGCTTGGCAGATAGAAGAAGGCGCTATGGTTTATAAGCCCCGTGAAAAAATGGAGGGTGAAAATTTAAACATTGTAACAGATCAGACCTATGAAAACTTTGAACTCTCTATTGAATGGCGTGTAAGTGAAGGAGCCAATTCAGGAATTTTCTGGGGTGTGGTAGAAGACCCTAAGCTTTCTGAGCCTTATTTGTCTGGACCAGAAATACAGGTTTTAGACAATGAGCGTCACCCAGATTCTTTTGTAGGAGCAGGGACCCATAAAGCGGGATCTTTATATGACATGATTGCGCCCACTTCAGAGCCAAACCCTGCAGGGGAATGGAACCACTTTATTATTCATGTGAACCACAAGACCAATGAAGGCTTTGTGTTGCTAAATGGGACAGAGGTAACCCGTTTTCCGGTGCATGGACCAGATTGGGACGCTATGAAAGCCAAATCTAAATTTGCGGATTGGGAGTCTTTTGGGACTACTTGGAATGGTAAATTAGGCCTTCAGGACCACGGTAATGAAGTGGCCTTTAGGAATATTAAAGTGAGACCACTTTAATAAAAACGCTCCTTAAGAGGTTTGTTAATAAGCTCTTTTATTGCTGTTTAAAAACCTAGTTTAGGGATATATAATAATACCACCACATTAAAATCAAAGACATGAAATTATATCAAGCATATTTAAGCATGGGTCTTTTGGCTGGCTTTATGGCCTGCCAGACGGCGCCAGTACCCTGTCCAGAAACCACAGGAATTGTTCCGGAAATAGTAAGAGAGGGCGTAGAGCCTACTAGGCCTGAGGCTACAGAAATATATGAGCCAATACCTCCTGTGGTAAGCCCTGGAGTGGGTGCTGCCGGTTTTTCTTCAGCCCCATCAGACGCCGTGGTACTTTTTGACGGCACTCATTTAGACGCTTTTTATATGGCACAAGATTCTACTGCAGCCAAATGGACTATTAATGATGACGGGAGTATGACGGTAGCCAACCGCACAGGAAATTTACAAACCAAGGAAAATTTTGGTAGTGTGCAGTTGCATTTAGAATGGGCATCGCCTTATGAGGTAAAGGGAGAAAACCAAAGCAGGTCTAACTCTGGTGTTTTTATTCAGCAGCGTTATGAGGTACAAATATTAGACAACAATGACAACCCTACCTATGTAAATGGGCAGGTGGGTGCTCTGTACAAGCAAAAAGTACCTTTGGCTATGGCTTCTGCACCCACAGGGGAGTGGAATGCCTATGATATAGTTTTTCATGCACCAGAGTTTAACGCCGCAGGCCAGAAAACAAAGTCTGGTACCTTAACGGTCTTTCACAATGGGGTGCTTATTCAGGACCACGTGACTATTGAAGGCACTATAGAGTACATTGGTTGGCCTAAAAATGTGGCCCATAGTGAGGCGCCGTTCTCCCTGCAAGACCATGGAGATAATTCTAGGGTGCGTTTTAGAAATATCTGGCTTAGAAAACTAGACTCTGTTTTATAACGAATCCTTACCTTAGTGGCTTAAAGTTTGAATATGATTAAGTCTATGACCGGTTATGGGAAGTTAAGCATACAACTTTCAGATAAAAAAATTAATATGGAAATCAAGTCTTTGAACTCTAAAGGCTTGGATTTAAATGTCCGTATCCCTAGTGCCTATAGAGAACAGGAACTGCCTTTCCGTAAAAAAGTGTCGGCAGTCCTAGAAAGAGGCAAGATAGATTTTGGACTCTTTATAGAGCAAACAGGAGCCGCTGCTGCGGCTACTATTAATACCGCTGTAGTAGCCGCCTATATGGAACAACTAAAAGGGATAGCCGCTGCACCAGATGCGGCCCTTATGGCTTTGGCTTTAAAACTACCAGACACCCTTTCTGTTCAAAGAGATGATATAGACCCCAACGAGTTAGCAGTTATTGAAAATTTATTAGCAGACACTTTGGCTGTTATGGACCTAAGCCGCATAGCAGAAGGGGCTCTTTTGGCTACTGAATTTACCCTGCGTATTGGAAATATAGAGCGCCTACTGGTTCAGGTGTTGGATATGGACGGTGCTAGAATGGCGGGTATTAAACCCCGTTTAGAAAAAGCACTCTCAGATATTACAACGCCTATAGACCAGAACCGCTTGGAGCAGGAGCTCATTTATTATATTGAAAAATATGATATTACAGAAGAAAAAGTGCGCTTAGCAGGGCATTTACATTACTTTAACGAGACTCTTGGGGCCCCAGATAGCCAAGGAAAAAAACTAGGCTTTATAGCCCAAGAAATTGGCAGAGAAATTAATACACTTGGGTCTAAGGCCAACCATGCCCCTATGCAACAATTGGTGGTGCAGATGAAAGATGAACTAGAAAAAATAAAAGAACAACTCTTAAACGCACTCTAATGGAATCTGGCAAACTCATTATATTCTCTGCTCCCTCTGGCAGCGGTAAAACCACTATTGTTCGCCATTTGCTAGGAAAGCCCATATTAAACCTTGCCTTTTCTGTCTCTGCCACTTCTAGGCCCAGAAGGGGGAAAGAAAAACAGGGAGAACACTATTATTTTATGTCTGTGTCTGAATTTAAGCAGCACATTAAAAATGAAGACTTTTTAGAGTGGGAAGAAGTCTATAGAGATAATTTTTACGGCACCCTAAAATCTGAGGTAGCCCGTTTGTGGTCAGAGGGGAAAAATGTCATTTTTGATATCGATGTAGCAGGAGGGCTCAGGATTAAAAAGAAATTCCCCAATCAAACCCTGGCGGTCTTTGTAAAGCCTCCAAGTATAGATGAGTTAAAAATTAGACTTAAAAAGCGCAGTACAGAAACAGACGATAAGATTAATATGCGCATTGCCAAAGCTTCTGTAGAATTGGCTACTGCTCCACAATTCGATGTCATTATTAAAAATTATGACTTAGATGTGGCGCTGCTAAAGGCTGAGAGACTAGTGGAAGACTATGTGAATGCACCCCCAACTGCTACTGAGTAATACCATAAAAAGTCAGTAAATGTCTAGAATGCGCTCAATATTAATACAACAATGAAACAAGTAGGCCTTTTTTTTGGAAGCTTTAATCCTGTACATATAGGACATCTCATTCTGGCCAATTACCTCACAGAAGAGACAGCGCTAGAAGAAGTTTGGTTTGTGATTACGCCTCAGAGTCCTTTTAAACAAAACAAACGCCTTTTAGACAACCACCACAGATGGGCCTTAGTAAAGGAAGCCATAGAAGACTATCCAAAACTAAAATCTTCTAGCGTAGAGTTTGATTTGCCAGCACCCCAGTACACCGCTATCACTATGGCACACCTGATGGAGCAGCACCCCACTTTAGAATTCTCTCTCATTATGGGCGCAGACAATCTGCGGTATTTTCACAAGTGGCACCACTATGAAAATTTGTTGGCACAGCATAAAATATATGTGTACCCCAGGGTCTTATCTAGCCAAGACGTTTCAAATACCAAAGTGGCTGCCCATGACACATTTGCCAAGCATCCAAACATTATTTACTTAGAAGCTCCTGTGGTAGAAATTTCTGCCTCCTATATTAGAAAGGCCCAAAAGGCTGGCAAGAATGTACGCCCGTTCCTGCCCCCTGCCGTATGGAAATATATGGATGAGATGAATTTTTATAGGTAGGTCAGAAATAGTATCTTGGACTTAAAATTACTTGAACATGCAGTGGGAACAACTCCTTTCTCTTAAACGCCAAGGCGATCTTAGCAAAAGACTTAGAATAGAACAAGACAATACCCGTTTGGGTTTTGAGGTAGATTATGACAGAATTTTATTTTCTTCTGCCTTTAGAAGCCTTCAAGACAAAACCCAGGTAATCCCTCTTTCCAATACAGACTTTGTTCATACCCGCCTTACGCATTCTTTAGAGGTGTCAGTAGTGGGGCGCAGTCTGGGCAGGATGGTGGGGGGACAAGTCTTAGAAAAACATTCAGAATTGTCAGCTACTCACGGGTACCAAGCTACAGATTTTGGAGCCATTGTGGCCGCTGCGGCCTTGGCACATGACATTGGAAACCCCCCTTTTGGGCATTCTGGTGAAAAGGCCATTGGCGCTTTTTTTACCAGTGGCTTAGGGGCTGCTTATGCGGCAGATCTCTCTGAGGTGCAACGCCAAGAGTTGGTAGATTTTGAAGGGAATGCCAATGGCTTTAGACTGCTTAACGCTAGTAGAGAGGGAGTCCCTGGAGGGCTTAGACTTTCTTATGCCACCCTGGGCGCTTTTACTAAGTATCCAAAAGAGGCGCTGCCTAAAAAACCTAGCCAGCATATTGCAGATAAAAAATATGGCTTTTTTCAGTCTCAAAAAGCACTTTATTCAGACTTGGCAACGGTGCTAGGATTGCCCTCTAGAGGTGGGGCTGGTATGTCTTTTGCCCGCCACCCGCTCGCCTTTTTAGTAGAGGCTGCAGATGACATCTGTTACACCATTATAGATTTTGAAGACGGGATTAATCTGGGTCTTATCTCTGAGGACTACGCCTTAGAATATCTAATTAAACTAGTGAAGGACAGCATTAACAGCAAGACTTACCACGCTATGGTGCATATGGAAGACCGCTTAAGCTATTTAAGAGCCTTGGCTATTAATACGCTCATTACAGATGCCGCAAAGGTCTTTATGGCCTACGAGGCAGAAATTCTTGCAGGTACCTTTGACTGTGCTCTCTTAGAAAAAAGCCAATACAAGGCACAGATAGAAGACATTATTAGCCTCTCTGTACAAAAGGTATACCAAGCAGCAGAAGTATTAGAAAAGGAAGTAGCAGGGTATAAAATTATTGCAGATTTATTGGGGGTTGTTGCTACGGCATTTATAAACCAAGCTCAAGAAAACCTCACGGCCTATGACCGCCTGATATTAAAATTGGTACCTGCCATACACCAGCCCCCCAATTTAGACACTTACAGCCTGCTGCTTGCTAGTGCTACCTATGTAGCCAGCCTTTCAGACAGGGCTGCTGTACACCTACACAATAAAATAAGTGGCAAAATGCTTTAGAGTGTGATGAATAGGCACTTTTAGAACTCATAAACGACCCCCAACCCAAGCAGCTGTTTAAATTGGGTTTTGGGAATACCTTCACTAATAATAGTTCCGTTGGCGGCCCTTTGTGGGTCAAACTTTATATCATCGTCATAGATGAGGTGGGTCCCAATGTTGGCAGAGATAAACTGGTTTACTTTGAGGTTAAAATTCAATTCCCAGTCTATGTCTATATTTCCAAAGCTGTTTAGATAGTCTGAGTAGAGACTTAACCTGCTCTGCATATTCACGTTTTCGAACACTTCTTTTTCCCAGCTATGGGTCACTAGAAAACCAAGTTCCATAAAAGTGTTTTTCCCTGCAGAGAGTACCTGTCCATTTTCATCTAAGACCGCTTTTTGAACACCAAAGGCGCCTTGATTAGCCAAGTTTCTATCTAATACAAAGGTGGCTTTTTGGGTGAGGGGAGAAATGTATAAATTTATTTTTTTATCCTCGTCTATATAGGAGGTTCCCACTCCTAAAAAGAGATAGCCTGGAGACATAAAGCGGGAAATGGGGTTCTCTGCATTGGGATACTTATATCCGTTGGCCAATTGGGTATTAAAATTTAATTTACCAGAGGTGTACCATTTGGATATGGTGTCACTTCTATAACCAAAGGTAGAGGAGAGCCTAAGGGCGTCATCCGTTTTACGGACGCCTTCTCCTTCTCTTACGTTGAGTCCAAATCTAAAATCTAATGAGTTGGTCCATTGTATGTACCTAAAGGCGTAATTACGTTCAAAACGGGCGGCAGTCAGCACGGCTATTGAGTTGATTCCCCCTGCATTCCAGTTCACAAAGGCTACCTCGTTGAGGTTCATGCTTACCCTATTTTTCTTTTTCCAGAAAGAAGGCATTTTAAAGCGTTTAAGGCGCTCTTGTAAGGCCGCTATTTTTTTAAGATTACTCGTGTGGTTTTTAATAGCAGCAGCTGCTTTTTTACTTCCCGCTTTTATCTGGATGGCTCTCATAGCAATGGCCGCCATATCTGTACTGTCTAATTGAACTTCCAAGAGGCTGTCTAAAACAACTGGAGGAATACTGTCTTGCGTTTGCTGTGCTTTTATGGGTGCGCTAAGGCTAATAATGGCTATGAAAAGCGTTAGAGAGCGTGTTGAAAAATAAGGTCTTAAAATCATATATCTTGATTGTAAAGAGTATCGGTTTTTTTTGTGATGGATTTAAAAAATATTAGGATATTAAAGTGAGTAATTTAAGGGCCAAACTCTGGGCGTCTAGGCCTAAGGATTTATAAAGTTTTTCTGGTTTGCCATGACCTATAAAGGCGTCTGGCACCCCCCAATGAGTTATTTTTTCTAAGGAGTTTCCCTGACCAGTACCGCCTATGTACTGAGCCACCGAGGCGCCAAATCCGCCAGATATTACGCCGTCTTCTAGAGTTACTATTTGGGAATAGTTTTCTTTAATAAGGTCTAATAAGGCATGGTCTAGGGGTTTTGCAAAAATCATATCAAAGTGACCAAAGGCTTCTGTAATAGAGGTTTCTAGTAAGGGGTCTTTGTCTATTATATGAAGGGCCTCAGTGATTTCGTGCTTGATGGGTCCGATGCTTAAAATAGCCATTTTATTGCCTTTTTTTAAGACGACCCCTTTTCCTATGGGTAGAGAAACAAAGGGTTTTTTCCAGTTGTTTAAAACACCTGCCCCTCGTGGGTAGCGAATGGCCATGGGGCCTGTATTTTTAGGGTTTTTTTGGAACCGCTCTGCGGCTGTGTATAGCAGGTTTCTAAGCTGTCCTTCGTCTGAGGGGGCTGCAATGACCATATTGGGAATGGGCAGTAGAAAGGCCAAATCAAAAACACCGTGGTGGGTGGCACCATCTTGTCCTACTATACCTGCCCGGTCTATGCAAAATACTACGGGGAGGTTTTGTAAGGCCACGTCATGAATAAGTTGGTCATAGGCCCGCTGTAAAAAAGTGCTGTAAATAACGCAATAGGGCAGTTTAGCTGCTGCCGCCATGCCAGCAGCTAGGGTGACGGCGTGCTGTTCTGCAATACCTACATCTAGCGCCCTTTCTGGAAAAATTTCCATCATATATTTTAGGCTGCTGCCTGTGGGCATGGCGGGTGTAATGGCCATAATTTCAGGAAATTCATAAGCCAATTCTAGTATAGACGCTCCAAAAACATCTTGATATTTTGCTGGGCCCTTGGCGGGGGTTACCATTCTTTCTCCTGTGATTACATTAAATTTACCGGGGGCGTGATAGCCCACTTGGTCTGTTTCTGCCTGGGACAAACCCTTTCCCTTGGTTGTTTTTATATGTAGCACTCTGGGCCCTTTTTGCTGCTTTAGAGTTTTTAATACGGCTAAAAGAGTGTCTAGGTCATGGCCGTCTACTACCCCAGTATAGGAAAAACCAAGGGCTGTAAAAATATTTTGGCTTTTGTTTTCTAAGGCGTCGCTGTGAGTCAAACTATACGCTTGGTCTAGGGGGTTTGTATAGGCCAATTTGTTTGTATAAACGCTTTCTTGTTTATTTTGGAGTTTTTCAGATGCTTTGCTAAGCGCGTTAAAGTGTTTTTTAAGGGCTCCTACTGCTGGGTCTATACCCATTTGGTTGTCATTGAGAATGACCAGCAAGTTTGCCTTGGTGTCTCCTGCGTGGTTTAACCCCTCTAGGGCCATTCCAGAGGCTATGGCGGCGTCTCCCACCACTACTATATGTGTTATCTCTGTCTTTTCTAGGGCGGCTAGGGCCATGCCCAAAGCTGCCGATATTCCTGTAGAGGAATGACCCACCCCAAAGGGGTCATACACACTTTCTTCTCTGCTTGGAAAACCGCTAATACCACCCCATTGGCGGTTGCTTTCAAATAGGTCTCTGCGGCCTGTCAGTATTTTGTGTCCATAGGCCTGATGTCCCACATCCCAAATAAGGGGCTCTTGAGGGGTATTAAACACATAGTGAAGGGCTACGGTGAGTTCTACAACCCCTAAGCTGGCGCCAAGGTGTCCCTCCTTGGTGGCTACTGCATGAATAATAAAATCCCTGAGTTCCTGTACCACAGCAGTTAAGGCTTCTGGCGCTAAGGCCCTAAGGTCTTCTGGGTCTTGAATCTGTGATAGGTAATTCATTTGCTGCTTTTGTAGGTGATTTTAATAGGGAGTAAAGGTACAGAATTTTGAATTTTGTTAGACCTACTTAAAAAACGTATTTTTATAGTGTGGAACCTATATTTACAGACGCGTATTTTATGCAGCGTGCCTTACAAGAGGCGCATACGGCCTTTGAAAAAGGCGAAATCCCGGTAGGGGCTGTGGTGGTAGCCAAAGACACCATTATTGCTAGGGCCCACAACCTCACAGAGTTGCTTACAGATGTAACGGCCCATGCAGAAATGCAGGCCATTACTGCTGCGGCCCACCATTTAGGCGGAAAATATTTAATGGGCTGTACGCTCTATGTCACCTTAGAGCCCTGCCTTATGTGCGCTGGCGCTTTGTATTGGAGCCAGATTTCTAAGGTGGTGTATGGGGCTTCTGACCCAAAAAGAGGCGGTATTAGCCAGTTTAAAGGGGCGGTAAAAGGTCCGCTACATCCTAAAACAGAATTGGTGGGCGGGCTTATGGCAGAAGAGTCCGCTATATTATTAAAAGAATTTTTTTCTAAAAAACGTGAAAATAAAAAACCCTGAAAAGCACTTTCAGGGTTTAAGTTTTTAAAGAAAATGTATTTTATAAAAGAGAAACGCTTACTGCGGTTTTTCCTTTTTCACTTTCTTCCTCTTCATAGGTGACCTTGTCACCTTCGTTAATTTGAACGCCGTTTAAAGCAGTAGCGTGTACAAAAGTGTCATTACCTGTTTCATCGTTGGTGATGAATCCATAGCCTTTAGATCCATTAAAAAATTTTACTGTTCCAGTCATTGCATTAGAATTTGATAGATAAATATATCACTAAGATACTGAAATATAATGTATTGTATATAGCTTCGTTAAAAAAACTATTGAATTACGAATTTTCAATGGTTTTTGAATCTTTGTCTTCTTTTTTTTTTTTTGTAATCACTTTTTCCTTGCATCTTTTTTATATTCTCTTCTGTGAGCATATAATCATGGATCTTTTTTCCTTTGGCTTCTGAAAAAATAAAGACGGGCATGGCTATTAAAAACAAAAAAAGGGTACCAAAGCCTACATAAGAGTTTCCAAGGGTAGGGTCTGTTTCTTTTAGGATTAGTCCGTAAACCATGGCTGCGAGACAACCCATAACAAACAGTCCAATAAGGGTTCTTTTATAGCGGTTAAACATATTTTAAAAATTAAAGTGAATGAGCTTTCTTCTGTAGGCAGTGAGTAGTTTAGACTTTGAAATAAAGCCGTGGTATTTGCCCTCTTTTATAAGGGGTAGGTTCCAGGCGGCACTTTCTTGAAATTTTTGCATAATGTCTGTCATTTTATCCTGGTCTACGTCTATGATATCTGGCGGGCTATGCATGAGATCTCTAACCTTTACTTCCTGGTAGAGCTCTCTGTTAAACATCAGCGGGCGTACATCGTCCAAAAGGACTATGCCTAGAAGTGCTCCCTGTGAAGAGACCACAGGAAAAATATTTCTATTAGATTTTACAATGGCTTCTTGTACCATTTGGCCTAAATCTTGGTCTGGAGACAGGGAAATAAAATTGGTTTCTATCACGCTCTCAATATCCATAAGCGTGAGTACGGCTTGGTCTTTGTCATGGGTAATAAGCTCTCCTTTGCGCCCCAACTCCATGGTGTAAACGGAGTGTGGTTGTACGTATTTAGTAATAGTGTAAGCCATGGCAGCCGTGATCATAAGAGGTATAAAAAGCTCGTAACCTCCAGTGAGCTCGGCAATGAGAAATATGGCAGTAAGCGGAGCGTGTAGGACTCCTGCCATAAGCCCGCACATCCCTACCAGTGTAAATTGAGTGACAGATACGGAGCCGCCAAACCAGCCTAGTTGGTTAATAATTTTACCTAGAGCGTGGCCCATAATAGCGCCCATAAATAAGGTAGGAGCAAAAATACCTCCTACACCCCCCGCTCCAAAGGTAAGGGCCGACGCTATGATTTTAAAAACCACTAAACCCACTAGTAGTCCAATGACTACCCACACATTTTGGGGATCTAAACCAAAGGGACTCCCTTGGAGCACAGCTGCTGAATTGCCTTTTAAAAGATTGTTAATCACCTCAAAACCCTCCCCGTACAAGGGTGGAATTAGGTAAATAAGCCCTCCTAATAGGGTCCCTCCCACCAGCATTCTGTGCCAGGGTTTTGGCATGAGATTAAATCCCTTTTGGATGTATTCATAGACGGTGGTGAAATATATTGAGGTGAGACCTGCCACTACTCCTAAGAGCAAGAAGTAGGGAACGTCTGCTATGGTAAAAGCATCGGCTAGTTTTACTGGCAGTAAAATATCTGAGCCAAAAAAGAAATAGGAAGTGATAATGGCTGTAATAGAAGCCAGTAATAACGGTAGTAAAGAGACCATGGTGAGCTGAAGGCTAAATACTTCTACAGCAAAAATAATGGCCGCAATGGGGGCTTTAAAAATAGAGGATAGGGCGCCTGCTGCTGCGCAGCCTATGAGTAAATTTCTATTAGACTGGTTCATGTGAAACAGCCTAGCTATATTGGCACTAATGGCTGCTCCGGTAGCTACAGTGGGTCCTTCTAGCCCTACAGAACCTCCAAAACCTACTGTAATGGGCGCCGTTAAAATAGAGCCAAACATCTGGTGGCGCTTCATAATTCCTTTTCTCTTGGCCATGGCAAAAAGAGTAGAAGGAATGCCGTGACTCACCTTATTTCTAATGAGGTATTTAATAATTAAGTAAACCAAGAAAAGACCTAAAAGGGGGAAAACAAAGTAAAATGCGTGGTGGTAGTATTTAACCAAGCGGCCTTCTAATAAATGCTGGAAAAAGTGGGTCAGGTTTTTTAAAATAACTGCGCCTACACCAGAGGTAAAACCAATAAGCATGGCCAGCAGATAAATAAACTGCTTGTTGCTAATGTGCTTGGCCCTCCAAATGAGGAACCTGGTCAATCTGTTTTTATTTTTTCCTTCCATAATGAGGCGGCCCTTTTAAGGGGGAGTGCCTATATTTTTTTTGCGGTACTGCTGAGGTGTAGCTCCTCAAGTTGTGCCCTGTCTAGGGCTGCAGGAGCGTCTATCATGACGTCTCTCCCTGAGTTATTTTTAGGAAAAGCAATAAAGTCTCTAATGGTCTCTTGACCCCCTAAAATAGCAACCAAACGGTCTAGGCCAAAGGCCAAACCTCCGTGTGGGGGTGCTCCGTACTCAAATGCGTCCATTAGAAAACCAAATTGTTCTTGCGCCTGCTGCTCACTAAAGCCTAAGAGGCTCAGCATTTTTGATTGGGTGGCGCGGTCGTGAATTCTAATAGAGCCCCCGCCAATTTCATTTCCGTTTAGCACCAGGTCATAAGCATTGGCATTTACCGCCGCTGGGTCTGTGTCTAGCAGGGCCAAATGTTCTGGTTTTGGAGCGGTAAATGGGTGGTGCATGGCGTGAAAATGACCAGTCTCTGGATCTTTTTCTAAGAGGGGAAAGTCTACCACCCACAGGGGGGCAAATACCTTTGGGTCTCTAAGGCCTAAACGTGTGGCCAGCTCCATACGGAGCGCCGATGTGTGTGTTCTGGTGCTATCTGTGTCCCCAGACAGTACACAAATAAGGTCTCCTGCTTTTGCGCCAGTAGCTTTTGCCCAGCTGGCTAAGTCTTCTTCATTGTAAAATTTATCTACAGAAGATTTAAAAGTGCCGTCTTCGTTGCAGCGCACATAAACCAATCCTGTAGCGCCTATTTGTGGTCTTCTCACCCAGTCTATTAAGGCGTCTATTTCTTTACGAGTATAGCTATTGGCACCAGGCACGGCTATTCCAACTACCAAAGCGGCACTGTTAAAGACCGTAAATTCTCTGTGCTGAGCTAGGGAGTTTAGCTGGGCAAACTTCATTCCAAAACGAATGTCTGGTTTGTCATTTCCGTAGGTTTCCATGGCGTGGGCATAGGTCATTCTTGGGAATTCCTTAATTTCAATGCTGTGAATGTCAAGGAGTAAGCTTCTAGTGAGGCCTTCAAAAACATGTAGGATATCTTCTTGTGTTACAAAGGCCATTTCACAGTCTATCTGAGTAAACTCTGGCTGGCGATCTGCCCTTAAATCTTCATCTCTAAAGCACTTTACTATTTGGAAGTATTTATCCATACCCCCTACCATAAGGAGCTGTTTAAAGGTTTGTGGAGATTGGGGTAGGGCGTAAAATTGTCCAGGATTCATGCGGCTTGGCACTACGAAATCTCTAGCGCCTTCTGGGGTAGATTTTATGAGGTAAGGGGTTTCTATATCTATAAACCCTTGGTCTGAAAGAAACTTTCTAACAGCCATGCTCACTTTGTGTCTAAAAATGAGGTTGTTTTTAACGGGATTTCTTCTAATGTCTAAATAACGGTATTTGGCACGCAATTCTTCGCCGCCGTCTGTATGGTCTTCTATAGTAAAAGGAGGGGTCTTTGCGGTATTTAAAATAGTGATTTCTTGCACTAGTAATTCAATAGCACCCGTTTTCATGTTGGGGTTGGCATTGTTACGCGCTATGACTTCTCCAGTCACTTTAATAACGGTTTCACGACCCAGGTCCTTGGCCATTTGCAAGAGTTCTGGGGCAGTTCTTTCTGCGTCAAAAATAAGTTGGGTGACGCCGTAACGGTCTCTGAGATCTACCCAGCCTATAAAGCCTTGGTCTCTTACTTTTTGGACCCAACCACTTAAAGTGACTACTTGCCCTATTTCTTTTGCGCTGAGCGCTCCACAATGGTGACTTCTATACATGCCTGTGATTCTAAGGGTACAAATTTAAGAAGTTAAGTGAAGCAAAGCGTTTTTGAAGCGTTTTTTTATTTGCGTGGAGGCCCTATTTTTTAATGTGAATGACAGCAAATAACAGCTATTTTTTTGCCTATAGAGCCCTTTTATTTTTAATAATGCACTATAAATAGGACTTAGACCCTTATATTAAAGCCCTGAAATTCAACAAGATACCACTCAATGTTAATTTAATGTAAACTAAATGTTACTTAAAAGTAACTTAAACGTAAAATATTTGTATATTTGAGTATAGCGCTGTGACCATACAGATGAAACTGAAAGTGCTTGATTTTAAACCCTAAAAACTGTTATTATGAAAAATCTATTATTTTTTGTTGCCTTTATAACCACTATGACATTGGCAGCTCAGGCTCCAGAACCCACCTACAAAAAGCAGGGAGACCTTGTAAAAGCGACCCTCTTTTATGACAATGGAGCGGTGGCTCAAACTGGATTTTATATGGCAGGTAAACTTCACGGTGAGTGGACCATGTTTACCAAAGAGGGAAACAAACTAGCCATGGGTTCTTACAACCTTGGAGTAAAGACAGGAAAATGGTTTTTCTGGGAAGGACAGGCTCTTAAAGAAGTAGATTTTATCAACAATAAAATGGCGGCTATTACGCAGTGGGACAATAAAGGAACTGTTGTGTTAAATAAGTAAAGTGCGGTGATCTAGTTAAAAAGCTACAAAGTAAAGTTAAAAGAAAAGGCCCCAATTTGGGGCCTTTTCTTTTTAGTAAATAAGGGTGTTTTATGACACTGCTTTTTCTTCCAACACTTCTTCTGTCACCCTACTTTTATAGAGCGCAATCTTTAAGCGGTAGCTGATAAAAAAGAGCACCGGTACAATAATAAGGGTTAAGAAGGTGGCTATGATAAGGCCAAAGATCACGGTCCAAGCCAATGGTCCCCAGAAAATCACGTTGTCACCTCCAATATATACCTTAGGATCTAAACTAGAGAACAGAGAAAAGAAGTCTATATTGAGTCCGATAGCCAGTGGAATTAATCCTAAAACAGTAGTGACAGCGGTAAGCACTACAGGTCTTAGTCTGGCTTTTCCAGACTGAATAATAAGTCTTTTTACGTCTGGCTGTGACAATAAATACTGGTCTTCTATATTATGCGATACTTTAAAGCGGTCTATAAGTAATTGGGTGTAATCTAATAATACCACCCCATTATTTACTACAATCCCCGCTAGAGAAATAATTCCTACCATGGTCATCATAATTACAAAACTCCAGCCTGTAAAAATAAGCCCGTAGAATACCCCAATAAAACTCAGGAAAATGGCTATCATAATAATAAGGGGCTTAGAAATGCCACCAAATTGAAAGATAAGCAATAATAAGATGAGACCCAATCCTGAGAAGAAAGCCCCCATTAAAAAAGCCATTTGTTTGTTTTGCTCTTCAATTTGTCCGGTGTAATCTATTTTAATGTCACTAGGAATTTCATGATAGTTTTGCATTTGAGTCCTAATTTCATTTACTATTATCTGTGCGTCTGTAAAACCTGGCTCTAAACCAGAATATACGGTCACAACCCTTTTGTTGTCTCTGTGTTTAATAGCAGAAAAGGCAGCGGTATTTTTTTGAGAAGTGACGGCAGATACTGGAATTTCTTTAATACGTCCAGAAGCTTGATCTCTAAAAATAATGTTCTGATTAAATAGGGCACTTTTATTGTAACGCAAGTCTTCATTAAAGCGCACATTAATGTCAAAGTCATCTCCGTCTTCTTTGTAAACTCCTGCCTTTTCACCAAAGAGAGAGCGTCTGAGCTGCATGCCTACCTGTCCTACAGTGACTCCTAAGGTTCCAGCCTTAACTCTGTCTACACTTACAAGCATAGCAGGTTTTCCTTTGTTTACATCTATTTTAAGTTCTGCAATACCAGGAATATTTTTGGTATTAATAAAATTGCGCATTTTCTCTGCAGACACTATAAGAGCGTCATAGTCAGTCCCTTCTAATTCTATATTGATAGGGTAGCCTGCCGGTGGTCCATTCTCATCTTTTTCTACAGAAATAGCGACTCCTGGGTACACTCCTTTTAAGGTTTCTTGCACTTTTTTTCTAAGCACTTCAGTGTCCATTCCACGTCTGTACTTAAACTCTCTCATAGAGGCTGTGATTTTACCTCTATGGGGCATTTCTGCACTAGAGCCTCCATCTGTTTGTGGGTTTCCTGCACCTTCTCCTACTTGTGAAACAGATGCCTCCACCAAAAAGTTGTAACCATTGTCTAATTGCTCTGGGGCATTTAAGACTTCTGCTACTCTTTTTTCAATGTCTAGGGTAATGGTGTTGGTCTTTTCAATATCTGTTCCCTGTGGGTACTCTATGTACACAATAATCTGGTTGGGGGTGTTGTTTGGAAAAAACTCAATTTTTGTTCTTCCGGCACCTACAGACATTCCAAAGAACATAAAAGCAGAGATGAGAAGTAACACAGTAGACCCAAAATACCAGTATACATTTTTACCCTTTAGGGCTCTTTTTAACTGTCTTTCATACCAGTTTTCAAAACGGACTAAACTTCCTGCTTGGAATTTATTAGCCCATCTTTTAATTCCGTATTTGTAGGCCCAAAACAGCACTGCTGTTAAAATCATGAGCGTTCCAAGGCCTCTCATACTACCTCCAAAAATCACTATAAAAAGTCCAAAACCTCCCAATACCGCAGAAATTCTGTAGAGTTGTTTTTTAGTGAGCTCTTTGTCACCTACCTCCATAAACTGAGACACCAACATGGAATTCATAAAAATAGCAACAAATAGTGATGACCCCAGTACTACCGAGAGGGTGATAGGGAAATAAATCATAAATTGTCCAAAAATTCCAGGCCAAAGACCTAGCGGTACAAAGGCGGCTACAGTAGTGGCCGTAGAGATAATAATAGGAAAAGCAATTTCACTAATTCCTTGTTTGGCTGCCTGCACTCTTGGTACGCCTTCAGACATAAGTCTGTATACATTTTCAACTACTACAATTCCGTTGTCTACCAGCATACCTAGACCCATAATAAGGCCAAAGAGCACCATGGTATTTAGAGTATAACCCAATAAGTTTAAAATTACAAAAGATATAAACATAGACATAGGAATAGCAAAACCTACAAAGAGGGCATTTCTAAAACCTAAGAAAAACATGAGGACTGTCACTACCAATAAAATACCAAATATGATGTTGTTCACTAAGTCATCTACTTGGTTTAATGTTCTAGAAGAAGAATCATTGGTGATAGAAATATCTAAGTCTTTTGGGAAGACCTCTTTTTGTGCCTTGGCTATAAGTACTTTAATTTCATCTGCCGCTTGGATCATGTTTTTTCCAGCGCGCTTTTTCACTTCTAACATCACCACACTTTTGCCTTCTTTTCTGGCGTAGGTGGTTTTCTCTTTGTCTTTAAAGCTCACGTCAGCAATATCTCTGAGGTACACGGCTCCTTGGTCAGATTTTACAATGAAATTTTCTAACTCCTTAGGCTGTTCAATTTCCCCTAAAATTCTAATGGTTCTTCTCTGGCCAGAACTCACTAAGTTTCCGGCAGAAAGTGTCATATTCCCGTTTCCAATGGCTTGTAAAATATCATTAAAACTTACTTGAGAGGCCATCATTTTATAGATGTCTACCGCTATTTCTACCTCTTTTTCTTGGGCGCCTCTAATATCTACCTTTTTAATTTGTGATAGGTCTTCTATTAGGTCTTCTAAATATTCTCCGTAAGCCTTTAGTTTTTCTACCGGATAATCTCCTGTGAGATTAATATTCATAATAGGGATCTCTTCAGATAGGTTTAAGTCAAACACATTAGGTTCTACTTTTGCACCGTTAAAGGTGGGCCAATCTTCTCCTGCTTTTTTAGAGTCTACTTCATCTTTAACCTTTTGTTTGGCTGCTTCTACTGAAATGTCCTCATCAAACTCTACGGTAATAATTGCGTAATCTTCCTGAGAGGTAGAGACTATTTCTACAATATTAGAGAGGTTTTTTAGCTTGTCTTCTAAGGGGTCTGTAATGAGTCTTTCAATGTCTTCTGCCGTATTTCCTGGGTAAGGGGTAGACACGTAGATTTTGGTTTCCACAATCTCTGGAAAATCTTCTCTAGGCATTTCAAAATAGGCAGATAGACCTAGGAAAAAGAAGATGCCAATCATGACATACACCACTGAAGGGTTATCTATGGCCCATGAAGAGAGTTTAAACTCTTTATTGACGTTTTTTTGTTGCTTACTCATGAAATTAGTTTAAAATTTTAATGCTTTGTGAGTCTTTTACGCTTCTAGCTCCTTCCTTTATAATGAGGTCTCCAGCCTTAATGCCACTGAGGATTTCCACAAAGTCTCCCTGAGTTTTTCCCGTAGTAATAATATGCCTTTTTGCAATGGCAGTTCCAGATGTGAGCTCTGCTACATAAGCGTACTGTTCCCCATCGGCATTTTCAGAAATAACAGACTGTGGAATTAAAAGAGCTGATTCACTGGTGTAATCATTAATATGAACCCTTGCGTTTAAGTTGGGCTTAATAAGTCCTTTTGGGTTTTCTATGGCAATTTCTGCTGTAAAAGACCTATTATTTGGGTTAATGTAATTGCCCGTCTCTCTTACTATAGCCCCCACACTGTCTTGCAAAACAGGGAAGTAAACACCTGCTTTTCTACCTTTAGTAACGGCCCCTAAATACCCTTCTGGCACATCTACGTCTATGTACATATGGTTGAGGTTAATAAGTCTGAATATCTCAGAACCTGAACCTCCTGGCGCCACAACAGTTCCTGGGTCTTTGAGTATTTGGTCTATAATTCCAGAAAAAGGGGCAAAAATACGGGCTTTTGCCAATACTTTTTCTAGTTGTTGCACTGCGTTTTTTTGAGATTCTGCTTGCGCTTTAGCTTGTAGAAATTGAATTTCAGAACCAATTTTTTGTGCCCAAAGGACTGCCTGTCTTTCATAGGTTGTTTTAGCAAGGGCTGCTTGAGTTTTTAACTGAGACAGTTGGTTGCTCATACCCCCATTGTCTATGACAGCCAATAACTGTCCTTTTTTAACGGCATCTCCTTTTTTAATAAGCACCTGCATAAGGGTTCCAGCCATTTCCGGATAGAGCAATACATTTTCCCTTGTTTTTACATTTCCTTGTAAATCTAAGTAGTGGTTAAAAAGCTGTGGCTGTACTTCAAAAGTAGTTACAAGGGGGATGTTTTCATTGGTGTCTAGACTAGCAATGGCTACCTCCAATGCATTTAGGTCTGCTTCTAATATATTTAGACTTTCTGTGACACTCGCTTTTTTTGTGCGTATGCGCTCTATATTTTGGCTGGCTATTACCTCAGAAACAGTGGTGTTATCTGAAGAACCACAACTCAATAAAAAAAGGACTACGGCTAATAAAGAATATGATTTTTTCATGATTAATTAGTTAAATATTCAGGAGTTTAGTTTTGAGATTCTGTATTTACAATTTGTTCTAGAGCCGTCTTGTTGTTAATGAGTGTGAGCATGGCTTCTAAATAAGTTTGCTGTGCGGTATAGAGTTGCAATTGTGCTTCTCGTAGTTCAAAACTAGAGGCCAGCCCTTCTTTAAATTTGGTTTCATTTTTTTTTGCGATTCTATTGGCTAGGCCTAAGTTTTCTTTAGCTGTTCTATAGTTTTCAATGGCTAGAATAAAATTACTTTTAGATCTTTCCCATTGCAGTCTAATGTTTTCTGAGGCCTCTATTAATTGAGTTTCAGACTTTAAGAGGGCTATTTTAGCTCTTTTAGTGGTAGCGTTCCTTTTAAAAGAACTGAAGAGAGGAATTTTAAGGTCTACGCCTAGCACTGAAGAATTAAACCATTGCTGAGACCCATTTAAAAAGCTAAAGGAGTCACTAAAGGCGTTTGTTCCATAGTTTACAAAACTATTTAGGGTAGGTAGGGCCCTAGATTTAGCCAATTTTAATTCAAAATAGCGCTGCTCATTTAAATTAAGGGCCAATTTATAATCTACATTTTGCTCTATAATAAGGGGGGCGGTGGCTAGGCTGTAATCTATCTGAGCTGTTGCTAAATTTTCTAAGTCGTCAGACAATGCGGTGGCTAACTCTATAGGAAGCCCTAAACTTAAGTTAAATAATTGGAGACTAATATTTTCTAATCTTATAAAATTACGCAGCTGGCTCTCTACATTAGAAAGGGTAATTTGAAGTTGCTCTGCTTGCTCTTCTTCTGCCAAGCCATTGGCTACTACTTGTTTTATTTCTAATAAGCTTATAGCTAAATTGTCTCTGTTATTTTTAACAATTTGTAAACCTTCTTTTGCTAGCAGCACATTTCCATAAGCTTGTACCACCATTTTAATGACTTCCTGCTGTGTTTTTTCTTTGTTGTTGGCAGAAAAATCAATAAAACTCTGAACGGCTTGGACGCCTACTAGATAAGAGCCGTCAAATAACTGCTGACGCAGCGTAATGCTGGCGCCAGCCCCTTGGGGCTGCCCAAAGATTATAGGCACAAAAGAACCTGGTTCACCCCCTGCAAATTCTCCTGGAACTAAGGACACGGGTTGTTTTAGCTGGTTGTTGTAATTCACAGCCCCTTCAATTTGTGGGAGTCCCCCGGCTATGGTGATCCATTTTTCCAGTTGCGCATCTTTAATGTCTCTGTGGGCATTGATCATTTTGTAATTGTGGTTCAATGCAAAATCTATAGCAGTCTGTAAGCTAAAGGCCGCAGGTATGTTTAAAGCTACAAGATCTTTTTGCTGAGCAATTCCCAGGTTAAAAATCAAAATAGACAGTGTTAAAGTAAATAATTGTTTCATGTGAAAGGGTAGAAGTTTTCTGGCGATTAATGTTTATAAATAGGATTTAGTTATTTTTCTTTGGTGTGTGTGCTGAGCGTCTCTTTTAAAATATCCAAGCCTTTAAAAGACACAATACCCCTTAGGTGGTATTCTAAATATTGATCCATAAGGGCCCCTATTCCGGTTATTGAAGGAGGGAAAAGATCTTCATCCTTTATAGCATTTACCCCAGAATAATAGATGCGTAAAATAAATTCTGGCACTAAATTTTCTCTGTAAATTCCTTGTGCTATTCCTTTTTTAATATTGCTTAAAAAGCAGTCTTGCATCATAGCAAACTGTCTTTTTTGTAAAACCTTAAAAGTATTTGGATAGTATTTTTGAAGTTGGTATTGAGGGGAAGATTTTTCATCTTTTAAATGAAGCATGACATACTTTTTAATCTCGTATATTTCTTCAATGGGATTTTTGCCTAGGGTGCAAATGCGATCTACCCCACAGCTAATTTTGTCAAACAAATCATTGGTGCTGGCGTCTACTAAGTTATTTTTATTGCTAAAATGGCTGTAGATGGTTTTTTTAGAAATACCCATTTCACTAGCTAATTGGTCCATAGTCACTGTTTTGAAACCATGAGTTAGGAATAATTCTGTAGCTTTATTGAGGATGGCTTCTTTCATCTGTTTTTTAAATTGGGTGCAAATATACATGTGGAAACTTAAAAAACAATAAAAGTTTCCAAAGTTTACAATAGTTTAACATATACCTTATTGGTCTAAGGTTTTTTTAGGAGCGCTTTGGTGCAGACAGTTTACATTTAAATATCTTATTTTTGAAAAAAAATGCAGCTATGCAAACTGTTTCTGATTATCAAAAAATATTTATTCAATTTTTAGAGTTACACTCTTTTGAAAAGGAGCCTGTGAACTTATACGCTCCTATTGGGTATATTATGGGATTGGGAGGAAAACGTTTAAGGCCTGTATTGGCGCTAATGGGTTGTGATGCTTATGGGGGTGACATTCAAAAAGCCATGCCAGTGGCACTAGCCATTGAAGTTTTTCATAATTTTTCCCTAGTACATGATGACATTATGGACGCCGCTCCCCTTAGAAGAGGCGCTGCAACGGTACATATAAAATGGGACGTAAATACGGGCATCTTATCTGGAGACGCCATGCTTATTATGGCTTATCAGGCTTTAGAGGGCTATGAGCCCTCCCTTTATAAGTCACTCACTCAGCTTTTTTCTAAAACAGCACTAGAGGTTTGTGAAGGGCAACAGTGGGATGTAGACTTTGAAGAGAAGGAGGCTGTCACGGAAAATGCCTATCTGCATATGATTATTCAAAAAACAGCTGTACTTGTGGCGGGGGCTCTTAAAATGGGAGCTATGGTAGCTGGAGCTCCTTTAGAAGAACAAGAGAAAATGTATGCCTTTGGACTGCAGTTGGGGATTGCCTTTCAAGTTCAGGATGATTATTTAGATGCCTTTGGAGATCCTAAAACTTTTGGAAAAACAGTGGGAGGAGACATTGTGAATAACAAAAAAACACTCATGTATATCAAAGCTTTAGAATTGAGTGATTTGCATCAAAGAAAAGCTTTAGGAGATCTTTTCAGCCTTCAACCAGAGAATGCCGCTGCTAAAATAGCACAGGTAAAGGCTTTGTTTACTGCTACAGGAGCTGCTGCTGCCATGCAAAATACTATTTCTTTTTACACTCAAAATGCGTTTTCTATTTTAGAGACTATGGACATCGCTGCAGAAAACAAAAAAATGCTTGTAGATTTTGGCAACCAACTAATGGGACGTCAAGCTTAAGTAGTTTACAGCAGCGTTTTAGGGTTTTTTATAGACCTCTTAAAAGGACTCTAAAAAAAGCCATACTAAAACGCCAAGTATTGGCAGCACTCATAATATAAATCTCTTCCCAAAGGCAAGTGTCTTCAGCTAAAAACTTTAAAATAAGGGGTGCTGGACGTTTTTTAAATAAACCTTCAAAGATTAGACTGCCCTGGCTATTGTCCTTTGAGAGCACTTCTAAAAGGACCAGGTCATAATACCAAAAACGGTTGCGCCTATTGAATTGGTTTAAGGGTTTTCCAGTTTTTATAAAAGGAATTAAATCTGTTATTTTTTTTTGAGTATTGCTAAAGGTAAAGCCAGTAGACGGTTTAGACCAACCCCCAGCAGTTCCTATACGCAGGAGCCCTTTCCTGTTGTGCTTATGAAAAGGATAGCAGCTCATGGGAATGCTTCCAGCCTCTTTGTCTACAAGCTCATAGTTTTTAATTCCTAGCTGGTGTAGGTAGTCTTTTATGGCAGTTTCGTATTCAGATACTGGCAAGCGATCTTTTGAAAACAAGGTATATTCTACCAAAGCTTCTGTGCTGCTAGTGGGAAGTACATACATAAAGCGTGTATTTCCTTTTTGGGGTACAGAGAAATCCATAAAAATAGCTTGGTCTTTATTAAATACAGGCACCTTTGTCTTTATAAACCACCCTATAAAGTGTTGTTGCAATACGGGGTATTTAGTCTGTGTTTTAAGAGGCGTATAATTAAATCGGCTGTCAAAAACATTTTTTGCACTGTAAGTGTTTTGAGCTGTATTTACTTGGTATAGCAGTTCTTTTTGGATAGATATTTCTTGAATATCCTCTACTGCTTCATGTTTAAAATGAATCTGTTGAGATGCGGCTATTTGGGCTTTCATAGCGGTGTAAAACGGTTTTCCCTCTAGCATTTTGTAGGAATAGGGTGTAATGGATTTAGCGTGTACAGCTCCGTTTTCACTCACCCCAATAGAAGACCAACACTGGCTGGTGAGGGCCTCTAGAGGCCCCTGTGTTTTTTCCCAAAAACACCAGGTGCGGTCATTGAGTTCCTTGGTGTCTGGATCTAATAGTAAGATTTGTTTTTGGAAAAAAAAGGGGTCTAATGCCATGGCGTTTGCCAGCATTAGCCCTGCAGCCCCAGCCCCCACTATTAAATAGTCATATATTTGAATCTCTTTCACGCCCTTGCAATATAACTAACTTTCCCTAAAACTTAAAACAAAAAGCTTCTCGAATAAATATTTAGGCGAATCTAAATAAAAAATTAGATTATTATAATTAATTTTGTTCTATGATACGAAAAATAAGCCCTTCAGAAGAAAACTATTTAAAGGCCATTTTTCATAGTACTACTGTGCAAAATCCTTTAGTAAGTACCACTGTTTTAGCCACTGAAATGCAAACCAAACCAAGTTCAGTAACGGACATGATTCAGAGACTTTCAGAAAAATCTTTAGTCAACTATACTAAATACAAAGGGGTGAGTCTCACTGCAGCAGGAAGAGACAGCGCTCTTAAAACTATAAGAAAACACAGGCTCTGGGAGGTCTTTTTAGTAGACCATCTCCATTTTTCTTGGGACGCCGTACACGACATTGCTGAGCAATTAGAACACATTCATTCAGAAGCGCTTACGGAGCATTTAGATATTTTTTTAGGACACCCCAAAACGGACCCCCACGGAGATCCTATACCAACAAAAGAGGGTGCTGTGGCCGTTTTGTCAAAAACACTTTTAGACCATGCCCCCTTGCATACTCCTCTTATTTGTATAGGTGTAGAAGATTCAAGTGCCGCTTTTTTGCGGTTTTTGGACAAGTTTCATATAGGTTTAGGAGTGGTTATAGAGATTCATGAAAAAGAAGTTTTTGATGGTTCTTTACTTATTTCTATCGCAGGGAAACAGCAGCGAATTTCTAAACAAATAGCGCAGCACTTATATATTAATATAAAAGACACGCCTTGTACACATTCAAAATAAAAATCCAGACCTATCTCTTATGAATTTATTTAAAAAATTATCATTTGTTTTCTTGCTTGCAACTTCTTTTGGAGCTTACGCCCAAGACATTAAAAAAACCTTGGTAGCCAATAGCCCACTTGTAACTGACAGGCCAAATGCCACAGAGTCTCCCCTCACTATTCCTGTAGGTTTTCTTCAGTATGAAGGAGGTTTTTTGTACTCCAATGACAAGGCTGGTAGCAACGGCTCAGAAAAATTAGTATACAATACAGGTCTTTTTAGACTAGGCCTTTTAAACAATCTAGAACTTAGGTTGGGTTATAATGTTTTAAACGAAAAGCGTGAAATTTTAAAAGGGGCTTTTAGTCCTAGGGAATTTTATGGGATAGACCCCATGCTTTTAGGTTTTAAAGTAGCCATTAGACAAGGAGAAGAAGGGAAAGCGAGCCTAGGTGTGTTGGGCCATGTGAATCTCCCTTTTACTGCTTCTAAAGATTTTAGGCCAGAGACATCGGCGGCAGACTTTAGATTTTTAGTGTCCCATTCCCTTAGTAAAAAAAGCAGTTTATCCTATAATATAGGAGCTAAATGGGGAGCAGATAATCCAGAAATAGCCTATATATATACCCTTTCATATGGGTTTGCTCTTTCTTCAAAATGGTCTTATTACGCTGAGGTGTACGGTGATTTTCCAGAAAACAGCAAAGCCAATCACTTGTGGGACGCAGGACTTATTTACTTACTTTCAAATGCAGTTCAACTAGACGCTACCATTGGATCTGGTATAAACACCAATCAGACTATTCTTTTGGCTGCTGGACTCAGTGTGCGTCTACCTAAATAATTTTAAAATTTTAAGCTTTTATATGGATGATGTTATTGCTTATTTTGAATCTATTGACCCTGTTTTAGCTGCTTTTTACGCCACCCTTTTTACTTGGGGACTTACGGCTTTAGGGGCCAGTTTGGTTTTTTTCTTTAAAACCTTAAACAGAGCTGTTTTGGACGGTATGTTAGGTTTTACGGGCGGTGTTATGGTGGCAGCCAGTTTTTGGAGTCTCTTAGCCCCAGGAATTGCAATGAGCCCTGGCGAGGGGTTTGTAAAAGTAATTCCTGCAGCTGTGGGCTTTTTATTTGGAGCCCTCTTTTTGTTTGGCCTAGACAAGCTGTTGCCCCATTTACACATTAATTTTAAGGAGAGTGAAGCAGAGGGGATAAAAACCCCTTGGCATAGGACCACACTTTTAACTTTGGCTATTACCCTTCACAACATTCCTGAAGGATTGGCTGTTGGAGTTTTATTTGGTGGTGTGGCTGCTGGTTTTGATGGCGCTACCATAGGGGGTGCAGTGGCTTTGGCTTTGGGTATTGGATTACAAAATTTCCCAGAGGGTTTTGCAGTAGCCATGCCTCTAAGGCGCCAGGGTCTTTCTAGGCGTAAGAGTTTTATGTACGGCCAAGCTTCTGCTTTGGTAGAACCCATTGCAGCAGTTATAGGTGCTTGGGCAGTGATGACTTTTCAGCCTATTTTGCCATACGCTTTGGCTTTTGCTGCAGGGGCTATGATTTTTGTGGTGGTAGAAGAGGTTATTCCAGAAACCCAGCAAGACAAGCACACAGATATTGCCACTATGGGCTTTATAGGGGGCTTTATTATTATGATGGCTTTAGATGTAGGATTAAGCTAGGTTTATAGATTTGGGAACCCTTATATTTGTGAAAACATACATGCCAATGAAATGGTTTCTTCTTTTTTCTATATGCACATTATTTTGTCTAAGTCCTAGCCTTTTATCAGCCCAAAGCAGCCTGGTAGTTAAAGTACATGGACTCAAGCAAGCGTCTGGAGTAGTGCGAGTAGCCCTCTATAACAAAGCCAAAAACTTCTTAAAATTTGAGGGTCTTGCGGCCAATGGTTTTGCCAAAGCAAGTGTAGGGGAGACAGAGGTGATTTTTCAAAATTTACCTCATGGAGACTACGCTATTGCCTTGTATCATGACAAAAATGACAATAAAGTGATGGATAAAAATTGGTGGGGTATTCCGGTGGAGCCTCTTGGTTTTTCCAATGCCAAACTTGGGAGTTTTGGCCCACCTAAATTTGAAGATTGCGTCTTTAGTTTTATGGCATATACAGAAATTTCAATTCTCTTAGAAAATAATAAATAGCACTAAAATTAAACACTATGCTAGTATTACTCACACAATTTTTTGGCGCGCTACTAGGAATGTTAGCCGTTATTTTTGGTGCCTTTGGGGCACACGCTTTAAAGAAAAAAGCATCGGCCGCGCAGCTGGCCAGTTTTGAAACCGGCGTAAAATACCAAATATACCACGCCTTAGTACTCTTAGTGTTAGGGTACAACTTTAGTTATAACAACCCCTTGGAAGACTATATTGTAGGCTGCTTTTTATTGGGAACTTTCTTATTCTCTTTCTCTATATACGGCCTGGTACTGGCGGGGATTGCAGGAAAAAAAGCGCGTTTTTTAGGTCCAATCACCCCTTTAGGAGGGCTACTACTCACTATAGGCTGGGCACTATTGGCCTACACCTACATAGAGGAGATCATTTAAGATTTTAAGGATCTTTTTTTACCCTTCTTTTGTTTGAACGAGGGGGACTTTTCTTTATTCATTTTAATGTCCGTTTTTGAATTTTCTGCTTTGTTAGGCACGAGATTTTCATAGCCTATGGCGCTAAAATTTTTAATGGCCTTATTGGGCTCAATAATGTTATAACCCTCCCAAAAAGCGGGGTCGTAGACAGGTAAATAAGTAGGGAGAATTTGATTGTTTTCTTTGAGCTTTTTAAAATCTTCAGGAGTTAGTGGACTTTGTGAAAACACCACTAGTTCATTTTTGTTTTGGCTGTTAATTTCAAATTCAATTTCTACTAGCAGCTCATTTTGCTTGCGCCTTCCTTTGGCAAATTTGTTTTTCTCTACAATTTTTAAAGGCCGTTTAATCCCAACTTTTTCAGCAGAATTTTCTTCTAAATAGCTCAGAGTATAACCCAGGCCTTCTGTTTTTACAAAAAAAGCCTTCCCCTCATCTAGATATTCTAAATATGAGAATCCTAGGAGATTTATTTTCTTTAAGGGTCCTGCGTTTTTAAAATCCATGCGCACCACAGCAAAATCATCCGCATTTATATAAATAACGGCGTTGTAATCTGAACGCCCTTTAGTTAAAAAACGGAGCTTGTAAACGGGTATGTTGCCCATATAAGTAAAGTCTTCTAGGCTAATTTTATACCTTCCGTCCTTAAAGAAAAAATCAAAGGGGCTGTCTTTATTAAAAAACAAACGCCCAAAGAGACTGCCCACTCTGCTTTTTCTGTAGTTGGCAAAGTTGGTTTTCTCTTCTAGCTCACTTTTCTTTTTAGCAGTAGCTAAAGAGTCTATGGCTGCGGTGTTGCTGCTGTCTATTTTCTTTTTTTCAGCAAACAAATTATCAGGAGTGACCCTGCCTGAAATCCAACCAGATTTAATTTTTAAATAGGAGTCTTTCTTTATGTTTTCTTGTAAGATTTTATTGAATTTCTTTTCAAGTCCTTCTATATTGACACTATTGTTTTTGTCGTAAAGTTTAGAGGCCTTAATAATGTTTATTTTTTGATTTTTAGGGGAGTAGTCTCCGCTAATATTTGCTAGTATTTCCGTGTAGAAAAATCCTTTTTTAGGGATTTGGCCCATCACAGAATCAACTAATTTTTTATTGAGTTCCTCAATACTAGATTTTTTAAAATCCACATCCATCTTATTGATATTCTGTGTTTCGGAAGTTCTAAAAAATATTTTTTTGTCACTTAAAAGTTGCGAATGATTTGTGGACATAGCAGCCTTTACCTTTTCAACAATTTCTTCTGCCGTAAAATTTTTATTGCTTACAATCACCTCATTTAGTATGATTTCACGCCCCTGAAGAAAAATACTATCTCTCACCTCTGACAATGAAAACCGGACGTTTTCATAGCCCATACAAGATATAAACAGGGAGTCTGTGGCCTTTATAAGCCCTTCTAATTGTAGGGTAAAGGAACCTTCTTCATTACTAATAACGCCTTGTTTGTTTTTAAGTACTACACTGGCATACGCTATAGGTGCTTTGGTATTGGCGTCTACAAGAATACTAGAAACTGACTGTGCTTGTAGGTTTAAAATACTTAAAATACTTATGAGCAGGACTAATAGGTATTTAAAAACAGCAATCATAATATATTGTTTTTTTTAATAAATAGGCTTAGTGAAAACAGCATGGACTTATGCGCATGACGTGCTTTTTAGCTTTTTGTTACAGCGCTTTCAAATTAAGTAAAATGTAAGAGAAGGAGCGCTCTTTTTAGGAACGCTTTAAGACATATTTAGCAGCAAATTAACATCCACAATCTGTGCCACATCCAGTTTTACTGGCACTTTTTTTGCTTTTTAAAACTTTTGGGAAGAAAAATTTAAGCACTAAATAGCCTAGGGCTCCTATAAAAGCCGTGCATACTAAAATGTTTTGTGCTAGTTCCATTTATTTTAAAATTTGATAAGCAATAAGAGCAATTACATAAGCTAGTGCGCTCATAAACACGAGTTGGAGGGTAGGCCATTTCCAGGAATTAGTTTCTCTTTTCACTACCGCAAGGGTGCTCATACACTGCATGGCAAAGGCGTAAAACAGCATAAGAGAGACTCCTGAGGCTAGGTTAAATAATTTTCCTTTGGTACGTGGGTTTACCTCTGCCGCCATTCTGTTTTGAATGGTGTCTACCTCATCTGTTCCCACTGCGTAAATAGTAGCTAGTGTTCCTACAAATACTTCTCTAGCGGCAAAGGAGGCAAGCACTGCAATTCCAATTTTCCAATCATAACCCAAAGGAGCTACTATGGGAGTAATGGCTTTACCCATATAGCCCATATAAGAATTTTCTAATTTAAAACTGGCAATTTCTTGGCCTAGGGCCGTACGCTCTAAACTTTCTTTTTTAAGCACTAGTGCACTGGCTTTATCTGTGTTTGCAGTAGTGCTGTCTAATTCAAGAGAATATTCAGCCAATCTTTTTTCAATATTAGACTGATTAAAGGGAGTAAAGCCTTCTGCCGTTACCTTTTGTGCTATGATGTTTTCTGCGTTTTTAAAGTTGTTAGAAAGACCGTTAGATCCTAAAAACCAAAGAATAATAGAAATGGCTAGAATAATTTTACCGGCCCCAAATACAAAACTCTTAGTTTTTTCTCCTACCGTGATCACTACATTTTTAAGAAGGGGTAGTTTGTAGTTTGGCATTTCTATAACAAAGAAAGAGCGCTTTTTAAATTTGAGTATTTTGTGGAGTATCATAGCCCCTAAAATAGCTGCAACAAACCCTATGAGGTACAAAAGCATTAGAGTGAGGGCTTGGTAGCTAAGCCCTAAAAAAGTTCCTTCTGGAATGACCAGCCCAATAATAATTAAGTATACAGGCAAACGGGCAGAGCAGGTGGTAAAAGGAGTCACTAAAATAGTGATGAGTCTCTCTTTCCAATCTTCTATAGTTCTGGTGGCCATTACCGCTGGAATAGCACAAGCAGTTCCAGAAATAAGGGGAACAATACTTTTTCCACTAAGCCCAAAGGGCCGCATGACCCGGTCCATTAAAAAGACCACTCTGCTCATATAGCCACTTTCTTCTAAGAGTGAAATAAATAGAAATAGGAAAGCAATTTGGGGAATAAAAATAACAATTCCTCCAATCCCTGCCACCACTCCCTCTGCTAGAAGATCTGTAAAAGTACCAGGCGGTAGGGTGGCTTTTACCCAGTTGCTGGTATTGGCAAAAAAGCCATCTATAAAATCCATAGGAATGCTACTCCAGTCATAAATGACCTGAAATATACCAATCAGTATTAAAAAAAATATCAAATATCCAAAAATATGATGGGTGAGCACTTTGTCCAAAGTAGCCCGAATTCCTTTAGCGGCGGCAGCGTCTACAGCATAGCCTTTTTTAAGTACCTCATTTATAAACTGATATCTCAGAATAGTTTCTCTTTGTTGCAGTCTTTTTAAATCTATTTTAGATTTAGTTGTAAAAGAAGAAGTATCTGGAGTCTGATTTTTTTCTATAGGCGTGAAATTTACATCCTGAGTAATCACCAGCCATAATTTATATAAATCTTCTTTTGGGAAGGTGTTTTTCAGTTTTTCAAAGTAAGCAGGGTCTATGCGCTCAGTCTTTGTGATAGACTGGGTAGACAGATTTCTGTAATCTGCAATATAGTTTTTAAGCGTGTCTATACCACTGCCCTTTCTAGTACTCACTAGGGCAATTTTGGTGTCCATAGCGGTTTCTAAGGCTTCTATATTTAGACTAATTCCTTTTTTTGGCATTCTGTCTGCCATATTAATCACCAGAATACTTGGAATTTTAAGGTCCTTAATCTGGGTGAATAACAATAAGTTTCGCTTTAAATTTTCTACATCTGTAATGACCACCGCCACGTCTGGGTAGTCTTTATCATTTTTATTGAGGAGCAGTTCAATCACCACGCTCTCATCTAATGAGGTAGTATTTAAGCTATAGGTTCCAGGAAGGTCAATAATATGTGCTTTTACACCTCTGGGAAGTTTACAAATTCCTTCTTTTTTCTCTACCGTAATACCGGGGTAATTCCCCACTTTTTGGTTTAGACCCGTAAGCTGGTTAAAGACAGAAGTCTTTCCAGTATTGGGATTTCCAATAAGCGCTACGTTGAGTCTTTTACTCATCTGCGGAGGGATCTAAATAGGTTTCTAAAAGGTTATTTGGGCCCAAAGGCGCGATGCAGATTTTTGCTGCTACCTCACGTCTAATGGCTATATGAGAGCCATTGACATTTATATACAAAGGATCTTTAAGGGGCGCTACCTGTATGAGTTCAATTATATTTCCGGGCAAGCAGCCTAATTCTAATAGCTTAATAGGCAAGAAATTGTCTGGAAATTCCAGTATCACTCCTCTTTCTCCTCGCTTTAAATGGGCTACTGTATATTCCAATGTTTATTTAGATTGATTATAAGTAAGGTCAAAAGTAAGACAATTAGAGTAGGTAGAATAGGATAATCAATATTTTTTCAGTCACTTATTAAAGTGCATTCTTATTCTTTTTGCTTGGCCTCTTTTTCCTGATAGGATTTTCTCAGTAATTCCAGGTCTTCCATGAGGGTTTCTATAGACTTTAAATCTGTGCCGTCATAGTAACCCCTAATACGTTTGCTTTTGTCTATTAACACAAAGTTTTCTGTGTGCACCATATCAAAGGGACCTGCGTTGCCTCCTTCTTCTTCCTTGGCTACCAAATATGATTTTCTAGCTAAGTCATAAATCTCTTTCTTTGGACCAGTGACCAAGTGCCATTTTTTAGCATTCACCCCTTTTTCTTGGGCATATTTAAAAAGCACAGGCACGGAGTCTCTTTCTGGAGTGACAGAATGGGAGAGGAGCATGACGTCTGGAAAGTTCTTAATTCTCTCTTGAATTTTAACCATATGGTCCGTCATGATAGGGCAGATGGTTAGGCAAGTAGTAAAGAAAAAATCTGCTATATAAATTTTATTTTCAAAGGTTAGTGGGGTGATGGTGTCTCCCAGCTGGTTTATAAGTTTAAAATCTGGTATGCTGTGATACTTTCTTACAAATTGTACCGTACTGTCTACCAGTTCTTTATTTACCATACTTGGCTGGTATATGGGGAGCAATCTAACGGGCTTTAATACGTTGTAAAAAAGACACATAATGACCACGGAGACTGCAAACAAGGCCATCCAAAATTTTTTATAGGCCAAAAAAAAGTTCCTCATGAGTAACAAAAATGGGTTTACAGTTACAAAGGTACGCCCTCTGTTTGGAAGAGACAAAGACAGCAGACATAAGCGGTATTAATTTATTCTTAAAATCTTTGATCCCTTGTACACTAATTTTTTTAACAGTTGTTAAAAGTGTATTTTTGGATCTTGAAAAAAATATATATATGAATCCAATTGCTATCCAAGCCATACAATTCTTTTTAAGTCTCTCACTGCTTATTGTGCTCCACGAGTTGGGACACTTTATTCCGGCCAAACTTTTTAAGACCAGAGTAGAAAAATTCTACCTCTTTTTTGATGTAAAATTTGCACTCTTTAAAAAGAAAATAGGCGGTACCGAATACGGAATTGGCTGGTTGCCATTGGGGGGTTATGTTAAAATATCTGGAATGATAGATGAAAGCATGGACACTGAGGCCATGAAAGAAGCCCCTAAGCCATGGGAATTCAGATCTAAACCAGCTTGGCAACGTCTTATTATTATGCTAGGAGGCGTGACAGTAAACTTTGTACTTGCGGTGCTTATTTATATTGGAATGGCTTTTGCTTACGGAGACCAATACATTCCTAATGATAGTGTAAAAGACGGTTACTATGTTACAGATGTTGAGATTGGAGAAAAATTAGGCATTCAAACTGGAGATAAAATTTTAGCTGTAGATGGAAATTCGATTGACACTTTTAGCAGTATTTTTTTAGAGATAGTAAACGGAAACACCATTACTATAGAAAGAGATGGCAGGATAGAGGATATAGAAATACCTATAGATTTTATAGCCACCCTTTTAGACAACCCAGAGCGCATGCGTTTTTTAAGCATGAGACAGCCTTTTGTTGTGGCCAGTCATGACGCTAGTCATGCCATAAACCCAACTGTAGATTTCCAAGCCTTAGACCAGATACTTACTATTAATGGAGCTTCTGCTTACTACTTAGACCAGGCCAAGCCTATTTTGGAGCAATACAAAGGACAAGAAGTGCGCATTCAACTAGAAAGAGCCAACGGGGCACAAGCTAGTTTAACAGCCAAAGTAAGCGATTCTGCAGCTTTGGGAGTTTCATTACAGACTTTAACAATGAAACAATATGTAGACAAAGGACTTATAACAGTGGAGAATAAAGACTACACCTTTATGGAATCTATTCCAGTTGGGATAGACAAAGGAGTGACCACCCTAAGCGGCTACGTCAAGCAGCTTAAAAAGATATTTAATCCTCAGACCGGTGCCTACAAAGGAGTAGGTGGTTTTGCTGCTATTGGAGGCCTTTTTCCTGACACTTGGAACTGGCAAGCGTTTTGGGGCACTACTGCCTTATTATCTGTAATACTAGCCTTTATGAATATCCTACCCATTCCTGCCTTAGATGGGGGGCATGTTCTCTTTTTACTCTATGAAATGGTGTCTGGCCAAAAGCCCAGTGATAAATTTTTAGAGTACGCACAAATGGTAGGGTTCTTTATTTTAATGGCACTTTTACTCTTTGCAAACGGGAATGACGTCTATAAATTGATATTTAAATAGAGAAACCCCTTTTTTTGTTTTGAAGATTAGAAAAAACATTTATATTTGCACCCGCTAACGCAGTAAAACTGCAGGCAACACTCCTCCTTAGCTCAGTTGGTTAGAGCATCTGACTGTTAATCAGAGGGT
>CAWWAC010000009.1:0-57531 GCA_963934855.1 uncultured Flavobacteriaceae bacterium | reverse complement strand
AAAGCATTGTAATTACTTGTTTGGACGAGGGTTCGACTCCCTCCGGCTCCACTTTTAACCCCCCGCATGTGGGGGTTTTTTTTGTGATCTAATTCACATTTAAACGTAATTAATTTTTGTTTAACTGAGTAAAAAAGCTTTAATACTCAAAAAAATAATTAAAAAATGTTTTGATAGTGCCATTTATATAAATTATTATAAGTTTTTAATTTGGCACTACATTTGATAATGTTATTAAAAATAAATCTCATGAGAAAAACCTGTGCTATAATAGCCTCATTACTATTTTTACTCAGTTCTTGTGAGTCAGAAAAAGAGCTGCAATTTGATGCAATTTTAAATATTTCCTACGGCACTTCTTTTGGAATGTGTATGGGTTATTGTAAAAATGATGTAGTTATCTCCGAAGAAAAAACTTTATTCACAGCACAATCATTCAGAGACACCTCTGATAATCTTAGTTGTGAAATAATTACTCCTGAAGCAGATTGGGCGCTACTTAAAGAAAAAATAAACTTAAATGAAATGGCTAAGTTACCCCAAACAATTGGCTGCCCTGACTGTGCAGATGGAGGAGCCACATATGTGAGTGTGCTTTTTGAAAATGGAAATGAAATGAGGGTAAGTTATGAATACGGAAAACCTCCAAAAGCATTAGAGCAAATAGCACAATTACTTTCAAAAACCTTAGAAATAGATAACTGTACAAAATAGTTTTTAATACACTAATCTATACCCATTTTGTGCTAATAGAATATGATAAATATCAGCCTTCTGGAAAGATGGCTAAATAATTGTTATAAAGTAGAAGGGCATACATAATTTGTCACTTCTGCGCCAGACTCTTTTAGATCTTTAAACCCTCCAGCTACGTCTATAAGGTTGTGAATACCCCTGCTTTTTAAAATAGAAGACGCTATTACAGACCTATAGCCTCCAGCGCAGTGAACTAAAAATTCAGTTTGCGAGGGAAAGCTAGATAAATGAACGTTTAATAAATCTAATGGTGTACTTTCAGAAGCAAGTAAATGTTCTGACATAAACTCTGTCTTGGCGCGCACGTCAAAAACTGGCTGTTGCTTGTTGTTAATTATCTCTATGGCTTCTAATGCAGAAATAGAGTGAATACGGTCTGTCTCCTTTCCAGATTTCTCCCATGCGTCAAAACTGCCTTCTAAGTACCCTATGGTTTGGTCAAAACCAACCCTAGAGAGCCTGGTGATGGCTTCTTCTTCTCTACCAGCAGGAGCAATAAGCAGAATAGGTTGTTTTACATCTGCAATTAAGGCACCTACCCAGGGGGCAAAGCTTCCGTCTAGTCCAATAAAAATAGACCTTGGCACATAGCCTTTTACAAAGTCTGTCTGGTGTCTGACATCTAAAATAACTGCTTCTGTTTCATTGGCGGCCGCTTCAAAAGCGTCTGGAGTTAATGGAGTGGCTCCTCTTTCTAAAACGGCATTAAAATCTTCATACCCCTCCTTGTTCATTTTAACATTTAAAGGAAAGTATTTTGGAGGTGGCATAAGGCCATCAGTTACTTCTTTTACAAACTCTTCCTTAGTCATGTCTGCCCTAAGAGCGTAATTCATTCTTTTTTGGTTTCCCAAACTGTCTACCGTTTCTTTCATCATGTTTTTGCCACAGGCAGAACCAGCTCCATGTGCCGGATATACAATCACATGGTCAGCTAAGGGCATGATTTTAGTTCTCAAACTGTCAAATAAGGTTTCTGCCAGCTGCTCTTGTGTCATATGAACTGCTTTCTGAGCTAAATCTGGACGTCCTACATCTCCTAGAAACAAAGTGTCACCAGAGAAAATAGCATGGTCTGCACCTGTCTTATCTTTTAATAAGAACGTAGTGCTCTCCATAGTGTGGCCTGGCGTGTGGAGTGCTGTAATAGTAATATCTCCCAATTTAAACACCTGCCCATCTGTAGCTATAAGCGCCTCAAATTTTGGATTTGCTAATGGACCATACACAATAGTAGCTCCTGTCTCTTTTGCTAAAGTAACGTGGCCACTTACAAAGTCTGCATGAAAATGAGTTTCAAAAATATACTTAATAATACCATTATTCCCTTTGGCCTTTTCAATATACGGACCCACTTCTCTCAAGGGATCAATAATAGCTACCTCGCCATTAGATTCAATATAATAAGCCCCTTGAGCCAAACATCCAGTATAAATTTGTTCTATTTTCATAATAATAAAATTAATTAGGTCTTCAAAATTAAAGAAAATGAAGTGGCGCCTCAAACACAAAACTATATAGCTCATTAATCATTTCCAATCACATAGATTTATGGATTAAGTAGTCTGTAAATTAAAATAGCAGTTCTTTTAGTTAGTGCCTCTATGGTTTTTAAATTCACAGACTCTTCTGGAGTATGCGCCCCAGAACCCATAGTTCCTAAGCCGTCTAAACAAGCCACATAAGAAGCTACAAATGAGGTATCTGCGGCACCTCTTTTTCCTGGATCATACGCAAAAACGGCTCCTTGCTTTAAGTCTAAACTCACCTGGTTTAACTGATTTAAAAGGGCGATATTTTGAGGGGTGGGCGGCATGGCTGGATAACCGTCTGTAAAGCTTATTTCTGCAGAGGTTTGGGGTAGGTTATTCTTTATAATAGCGCTCATTTTAACTCTGGCACTGTCTTTTTGAGCCTCAGTTATAAACCTTAAACCTCCCTGAACTAAAGCGCTTTGAGCTACAACATTACTTTTTCCATAGGCAGTTCCTTGCCCAGAAATATTATCAACTCCAATAAAAGTTCCTCCCAAAAGCATTCCTGGATTAAAAGTCAATAGATCTGGCCCTTTTACCTCTTCATAGAAATCATTTAATATCCTTCCCATTTCAAAAATAGCTCCAGCACCGGTGTTTTCGCTAAACACTCCAGAGGAATGAGCCCTCTTTCCTTTTGTAGTGACCTTCCATCCAGAGGCGCCCCTTCTGGCTACGGTGGCATAATTAAAACCAGTAGAGGTCTCAAAACCAAGGGCAATATCTGAGTTTTTAGCTGCCTCTATAAGGTCTTTTCTACTAATGTCTAAGGGCTTTCCAGTACTTTCTTCATCGCCAGTAAGAGCGACAATGACTTGAGTGTTTTTTAATAAACCTTGCTCTGACAATGCCTTAAGAGCATATAAAATAATAACATCTCCCCCTTTCATATCATTCCCGCCTGGTGCGTGGGCAATGCTATCGTTAATCCTAGTAAAAGTTTGGAAAGGGCTATTCTCTTCAAAAACGGTATCTAAATGTCCTATGAGTAACAACCGCTTTCCTTTGGGTTTTTTTACTGCTGGTGTTTGGGCAAATAAATGTCCAGCCCTATTGATTTCATTTGGCATGTCTATCCAACGACTCTCCAAACCAATAGCGGTAAAAGATTCTGAAAATACCGCTCCCACCTCTTTTACCCCTTTTAAGTTTAGGGTACCACTATTAATATTGACTACTTTTTCTAAAAAGGCGATCGCAGCTTCGTTATTTGCAGCGACACGCGCTACTATCTGAGTTTCTTTATCATTGAGCTTTTGAGCAAAAAGAGACGCACTAAAAACAGAGAGGGAAAGAATTAATAATATTGAAAATGTTGATTTATTAGATTTCATGTGAGGTAGGTTTAAGCAAACAATTTACTAAAATATGAAGGAAGTTGACCTAAAAATTTTAATCAAATTTTAATGCTTTTACCACAGATACCTTTGAGACTATATAAGAAGGAATAAGCAGCATGACCATACACAAAGAAAGAACTAATCCGTTAAGGCCTAAAACAATAGAAAGATCTATATAAACAGGCACCTCTGTAATGTAGTATTCTTTAGGATTTGGAAACTTCACCCATTTGTAGGTATCTTGAAAATAAATAAAACTGAGCCCAATGACATTTCCTATTATAAGACCTAGGCTTATTAAATAAGCTGCTTGATATAAAAATACCTTTCTCACAGTCCAATTCTGAGCACCCAACGCTTTTAACAAACCTATCATAGGAGTACGTTCTAAAATAAGCACTAGTAAAGCTGTAATCATATTGATCCCACCCACTAAAATCATAATACTAATAATTAGAATCATATTGAAATCAAATAGGGAAATCCATTCAAATATATTGTAATAGCGCTCTTTTATAGAACGAACATCTAAGTCTGATTGAGTAGCTGCGTATATTTCTTGGGTTTTCTGGTCTAGAAGATCAAAATTATTTATAAAGACTTCAAAGCTCCCAATCTGGTCAGGCTTCCATCCAGAAATTCGTTGTAAATGTCTAATATCTGTAAAGAGGTAACTATTGTCAAAAGACTCAAAACCACTGTCATAAATACCTACTATTTTAAAAATTCGCTGGCTTGGTAAGGTGATTTTTTCTTCGTTCTTAATAAAAAAGGTCCTGAAATTATCACCTAATTTTAGGTTGAGTTTTTCAGTTAATGTTTTAGAAATAAGCACTTCATTGTTTAGAGTATCTAAATAGTTTGGGAGGCGGCCAGCGGTTAAATAAGAGGTAAATAATTCCCATTTATAATCCTTTCCTACTCCTTTTGCTACTATGCCTTCAAAGGTTTCTTCTGTTCTAATAATTCCAGGAGTAGTCATAACCCCTTGAATATGATTCACACCAGAAACAGAATTAAAGTAAGGATAAAAGGCTTGATCTAATGAAATGGGCGTCCCTGAAATATTTGACTGATTAGTCTGGTAACTAAAAATTTGTATGTGTCCATTAAAGGCGGCTACTTTTTCCCTAATTTTATAGTTCAATCCCAAGCCAGTGGCTACAGATATAAGCATCATGACAAGACCTATAGCAATGGCTGCAATGGCTATTTTAATAATAGGCGAAGATGTGTGGCTTTTGCCTTGATCACCACGAATAAGCCTTTTGGCAATAAATAGAGAAACGTTCAAATGAAACACACTTTTAATCCATCCAAAAATACCATTTTATTTATACATCTTATCATTCTTTGTTTCAGTATCACAAGTCCCCTTATAGCTCAGGATGCTGTTGTGGTTGGTGCAAATAGAACAGAGGTGTATCTGCCTTTATTAAAAAATAAAAATGTAGCCATTGTAGCTAACCAAACCTCTGTTATTTATAAAAACAAGGATCATTTTATGGGCCACACACATTTGGTAGATTCTTTATTGCGATTAGGGGTGAACATTGGTAAAGTTTTTTCTCCAGAACACGGTTTTAGGGGCCAAGCAGATGCTGGAGAAAAAGTAAAAGACGGGAGAGATCCCGCGACTGGGTTAGACGTAGTTTCTCTTTATGGTCAAAACAAAAAACCATCGGCTGAAAGCCTAGAAGAAATAGATGTCATGCTCTTTGATATTCAAGATGTTGGAGTGCGTTTTTACACCTATATAGCTACGCTGCAACTGGTCATGCAAGCATGCGGTGAAGCTCAAATACCAATTATTATTTTAGACAGGCCAAATCCTAACGCTCATTATGTAGATGGTCCGCTTATGGAAAAGCAACAGATGAGTTTTTTAGGAATGACGCCAATTCCTCTTGTTTATGGAATGACTATTGGGGAATACGCCAACATGATTAACACAGAGCCTGAATGGCTTGGAAGTGAAAAACACCCAAAAATATCTGTAGTAGAATTAAAAAATTACAGCAGAAATACGCCCTATTCTTTACCTATTAGACCTTCTCCCAACTTGCCTAATGACCAGGCTATTTCCTTATATCCAAGTCTTGGTTTGTTTGAAGGCACTACCATAAACGCCGGAAGGGGAACAGAAGCTCAATTTACTAGGTTTGGAGCCCCTGAACTCAAAAGCAAGGCTATGTCTTTTTATTATACCCCAACGCCTAATTTTGGATCTAAAAGTCCAAAGCATCAGGGAGAAATCTGCTACGGTCAAGACTTATCTATGCTTAACTCTCCTAATAAAGTAGATCTTAGTTGGCTTGTAAATGCCTATAGAGAGAGTACTCAAAAAGATCACTTTTTTCTAAACAGTGGCTTTACTGCTCATGCGGGAAATAGCAGGCTTCAAAAACAGATAGAAGCAGGTATGACAGTAGCTTCTATTGAAAAAACATGGCAAAAAGATTTAGAGAAATTTAAAAAAATAAGAGCAAAATATCTCCGTTATAAGTAATAATTGATTTAAAGTAGGTGTGCTTTAGCGTTTTAAAACTCTTGACAAGTCTGGCTTTCTATAGCTGTTAAATGGAATGCACAGTAGGGCCTTTATAGATCTGTTTTGCTTAGGGTCTGAGTATGTGTCAACCCCAAAAACAATAGCTGTATTAGGCATGCGGCTAAAGGTGCCAAACATACGATCCCATATAGAAAAAATATTGCCGTAGTTGGTGTCTGTATAAGGAAGTTTATGGTGGTGGTGCACCTTGTGCATGTCTGGGGACACTATAAACCAGCTCAATACCGAATCTATTTTTTTAGGTAACTTAATATTGGCATGGTTAAATTGTGAAAACACAACAGAAAGGCCCTGATACAACATAATATATGCTACCGGTGCTCCTACTATAAGCACTGCAAAACAAGTAAATAGAAACCGCACCACACTTTCAAAAGGGTGGTGCCTGTTGGCAGAGGTAGTGTCCACCTCCATATCTGTATGGTGCACCAAGTGAAACCCCCAAAGCAAGCTTATCTTGTGTTCTACAAAATGCGCCAACCAAGCACCTAATAAGTCTAAGAACATAACAGCTACTAACACTTCTAACCATAATGGCAAAGTGGGTAACCAGTATAAAAGACCAAACTCATGAATAGCAGTCCAATCACTAGAGGCAAGAAGTAAAAAAGCCAATGGAAAATTCACCAATATGGTGGTCATGGTAAAAAATATATTTACGGCAGCATGTTTCCCTTTTTCATATTTTAAATTAAAAAGAGGAATGATACCCTCTAAAATCCAAAAAAATGAAATTCCAGCAACCAAAATAAGACTTCTATGGAGGCTTGATATGGTTTCAAAGTAATTGATAATTGTTTCCAAATAATTTTTTTATTTAAAATTACAAATTAATTTCTTTTTTCATAGTCTCTAATGCAAGAGAAATAGCAGTAGAAACAGGAATATTTTTTCAATAAACCCCGTGGTTTGATAAAACTTCTTTCTATTAGTATTCGGAAACGCTGAGCAGGCCATAGGGCGAAACTCACAAATACTGTAATAATTATTTGTTCCTAAAATATACAAGACACAGTTTGCATTACGTGATTCTGCTTTTTATCTATTTTAATAAATTGCTACAGCAATTTAGGTTAAAAATGAGATATTTGCATCACTCATAAGGATCACTTATATGGATATTTTTGGAGATGCACTTTTAGATTATTGGCAAGATAAAATAAGCCAAAACATCATTACGCATTCTAGCCTAGAAGAACAAGACATCATTCCGGTAGACTACCTTTTTAGAAGCTATAAAAACATGCCGAAGCTGGAACAAAAAGCACTTAGTTTTTGTAAAGGAAGTATTCTAGATATTGGCGCTGGCGCCGGATCACATTCTCTGTACCTCCAAGAAAAAGGATATAAGGTAACGGCTATTGATCTTTCTAAAGGGGCTGCAGAAGTATGTAAATTAAGAGGGATTCAGTCGGTTATACAGCAAGATATATATACGTATGCCTCTCCTAGTTATGACACTTTATTGCTGCTTATGAACGGGACTGGACTGGCTGGAACACTCCAAGGCCTAGGTTCTTTTTTAGACCACCTAAAGTCTTTATTAAACAAAGGAGGGCAAATACTCATTGAAGGGACAGACATTCTCTATATGTATGAATCTGACCAAGAAGATGGTGGTTATTGGATTCCTGAGTACATGGTATATTATGGTGAAACAAACTTTACAATGAGCTACAAAGGTAAAACCTCTGACTCCTTTCCTTGGTTATACTTAGACTTTAATACCCTTGCTAGAGCATCTGAATATCACGGTTTTGGTTGTAAAATGGTCTATGAAGGTCCCTCAGATAATTATTTAGCCAAACTCACGCACCTATAAGTGTCAATATCACCCATAGACATATTAGATCAAAAATTAAATGGTGTAGATTAAGGTATGTTCAAATATTTGTGTGTTTGCAAAGATACTTTCCACTGCGGATTGGCCATTACAAAATCTACTATTAAAGGAATCACTTTGTCTCTCACACTCCATTCTGGCTGCAAGTACAAATGACAATTAGGGCCTACTTTCGCAGCCTCTTCCTGAGCAAAAATAAGGTCATGCTTGTTAAAAACGATCATTTTTAACTCATTTGCTACTTTATAAATAGGAGCTAGTGGCAGTTTATTTTTCTTGGGCGACAAACAGATCCAATCCCACAGGCCCGTAAGCTCATAAGCACCAGAAGTCTCAATATGAATTTGCAAACCCACTGATTTTAAGCCTTTGGTCACAGGTCCCATATCCCAAGTAAGGGGTTCACCTCCAGTAATTACAATAGTTTTATAAGGGCTAGCGTCTTGAATAATTTTTTCTATAGCCGTTGGCGGATGCAATTTGGCGTCCCAACTCTCCTTTACATCACACCAATGACACCCCACATCACAACCGCCTACTCTAATAAAATAGGCCGCAGTACCTTTGTGGTTTCCTTCTCCTTGAATGGTATAAAAAGCTTCCATTAAAGGTAAATAAAGTCCTTTGCTGACCGCCGTTAAAATATCCTGCTCTTCCATGCGGCAAAGATATTAGAATTAGATTACTTTTACGGGACAAATACGGATATTAAAATAAGCGCATTTATGAATAAATCTTTTATTGTATTGGCTGCTATGGCCACTACCCTTTTAAGTTGTAATTCTTCCAACAAACCATTTAGCATAGAAAGCGAAAGGGTAGGCCATTTAAGCAAAGAAGATAACATAAAAGACCTATACACTATTTTTATTAAAGACTCTGTAGTAGGAGATTCTTTGTCAATTATAAATGGGACATTAGATACTAAAGTAGAAATTTTTGAAAAAGGTGGTGCGCCGCTATTAACCCTCAATCCTGTTACAGATTCTATCAATTATATTGGCAGTGTTAGAGTGCTAGATCCCAGGTTTGAAACAGACAAAGGGATTAGCCTAAAAAGTACTTTTGAAGAAGTTTCTAAAGCCTATACTGTAGACAAAATACAAACTACCTTTAGCAGTGTTATGATTACACTAAAAAATACAGACATATACGTAACTATAGATAGAAAAGAATTGCCAGAAGATTTAAGGTATGGAAGTATCGGCATTATAGAGGCCATTCAAATACCAGCTACTGCTCCTATTAAAAACCTGATGATTAGCTGGCAGAGGTAGCATGAGTTCTAAAGCCCTAAAAATATTAGCATTGGCCTACGGAAAATATTTTAATATTTTGGTGATTTTTTCCAAAAGAAAAGTTGCCAAACAGGCATTTATTTTGTTCTCTACACCAAGGAAAGGGCGGCTATTGCCCCACCAATCAGATTACTTAAACAAGTTTGAAAAAAAAATAGCCTTGGTAGCCAATCACAGCTTACAAACCTATCACTGGAAAGGAGTAAAACCCACCGTGCTCTTGTGTCACGGTTGGGAAAGCAATGCATTTAGGTGGAGAAACCTCATACAAAAATTACAGGAAAAAAGTTTCACTGTTATTAGTTTTGACGCCCCAGCACACGGTGCTTCTTCTGGAGAACACCTACACGTTCCTATTTATGAAGCCTGTACCACAGCGCTAATTAAAAAATACAAGCCTGAATATGTGATTGGCCATTCCATAGGTGGGCTAGCCCTTTTATACAGCCAATACAAAGATCCTCAACCCTTTGTTAAAAAAGTGGTGAGTTTGGGAGCGCCTTCAGAGCTCACAGAAATCATGACTAATTATCAAGAGATTGTTGGTTTTAACAATAAGGTCCTCAAAGCTTTAGACAGTTACTTTAAAGAACGTTTTTCTTTTGGAATTGATGATTTTTCTATGTCTGAGCTTGCTAAAAACATAGATAAAGAAGGCCTTTTAATTCATGATAGAGAAGACCCCATTGCACCCTATAGTGCTGCTGTGAGCATTCAAAAGAATTGGAAAAATGCCAAGCTCATAACCACAGAGGGCTTAGGGCACTCTTTACATCAAGATCATGTAAATGATCAAATTATTTCATTTTTAGAAGCCTCTTAAATTTTACAGTATAAAACGTGTTTTAAAACTTTAGACTATGGAAACAAAAATAGCTCCTTTTCACATTGCCATTCCAGTTCATAATTTAGCAGACTGCAGAACTTTTTACAGAGATATTATTGGCTGTGAAGAGGGAAGAAACAGTGACCATTGGGTTGATTTTAACTTCTTTGGACACCAATTAGTAATTCATCACAAACCAAAAGATACTCAAGCAGAAGCCCTTCACACCAATGCGGTAGACGGAAAAGAAGTCCCTGTACCTCACTATGGAGTGGTTTTGCCGTGGGAAAAATTTGAGCTTTTTGCTGCAGACCTAAAATCTAAGAGCGTTTCTTTTGTTATAGAACCCTATATAAGATTTAAAGGATTGGTTGGAGAACAAGCCACTATGTTTTTTTTGGACCCTGCAGGGAATGCATTAGAATTTAAAGCATTTAAAGATTTAGGGCAGTTGTTTGCAAAATAGCTTTTTACAAAGGCTTAGATCTGTGACGCTCTCTAGCCAAAAGTGTATTTTTTAACAGCATGGCTATAGTCATAGGACCTACCCCACCCGGAACGGGAGTAATAAAAGAGGCTTTTTTAGACACGTTTTCAAAATCAACATCTCCTGTAATATAGTAGCCTTTTTCTGAGCTATCATCTACCACTCTAGTAATACCCACGTCAATAACCACCGCACCTTCTTTAACCATTTCTGCTTTTAAGAAATTTGGAACCCCTAAGGCAGAAATTACAATATCTGCCTGTGAAATAATCTGTGTAATATTTTTAGTATGACTGTGAGTTAAGGTCACTGTAGAATTACCCGGCCAACCTTTTCTACCCATTAAAATGCTCATAGGACGTCCTACTATATGACTTCTACCAATAACAACAGTATGCTTGCCTTTAGTATCTACCTTATAACGTTCTAAGAGCTCTAAAATTCCAAAGGGAGTTGCGGGTATAAAAGTACTCATATCTAATGCCATCTTTCCAAAATTCATTGGATGAAAACCATCTACATCTTTATCTGGATCTACAGCCAATAAGACCGCTTGCGTGTTAATTTGTTCTGGCAAAGGAAGCTGTACAATGAAACCATCAATTTCTGCGTTTTCATTGAGTTTTTTAATTTCTTTTAAAAGTTCTAATTCAGAAGTGGTAGAAGGCAAACGCAACAAGGTAGACTCAAAGCCAACCTGCTCACATGACCTTACTTTACTAGCTACATAAGTAAGAGACGCTCCATCATTGCCAACAATAATAGCTGCTAAATGTGGTACTTTTTCACCCTTTGCTCTCATTTCCGAAACCGCCGTCGCTATTTCATTTTTAATATCGTTAGATACCTTTTTACCGTCTAATAACTCCATTTTATACTCTTGTAATTAAATCCTTTATTTAATACCCCCTAAGCCGCCCATCATTTGCATCATTTTTTTTCCGCCACCCCCCTGCATCATTTTCATCATCTTAGACATTTGCTCAAACTGCTTTAGCAATTGGTTCACATCTTGAATGGTTCTACCACTACCCGCTGCAATGCGTTTTTTTCTACTGGCGTCTAATTTAGATGGCTGGCTTCTTTCTAGAGGAGTCATAGAATGAATAATAGCTTCTATATATTTAAAAGCGTCATCCTCTATGTCCAAACCCTTAAGTGCTTTTCCAGCTCCAGGAATCATACCCATTAAATCCTTCAGGTTTCCCATCTTTTTAATCTGCTGAATTTGACTTAAAAAATCATCCAAACCAAAGGTATTTTTTGCAATTTTCTTTTGAATTTTTCGAGACTCCTCTTCATCAAACTGGTCCTGTGCTCGCTCTACTAATGACACTACATCTCCCATTCCAAGAATACGGTCTGCCATACGCTCCGGATAGAACACGTCTATAGCATCCATTTTTTCACCAGTACCTATAAATTTAATAGGCTTGGTGACAATAGATTTTATAGAAATAGCAGCGCCCCCTCGGGTGTCTCCATCTAATTTTGTAAGAATAACTCCATCAAAATTAAGCAAATCATGAAAGGATTTAGCTGTGTTTACAGCATCTTGACCCGTCATAGCATCTACCACAAATAAAGTTTCACTAGGGCTAATAGCTTTATGAATATTGGCAATCTCTAACATCATGGCTTGATCTACTGCCAAACGTCCTGCCGTATCTACTATAACAGTATTGTACCCATTCGCTTTTGCATAGGCAACTCCTGCCTTAGCTATGACTACTGGATCTGATTGTGATTTATCTGAGAAAACAGAAACACCAATCTGATCTCCTAGGATATGCAATTGATCTATGGCCGCCGGGCGATATACATCACAAGCAACTAATAGTGGGTTTTTTGATTTTTTTGATTTAAGATAAAGCGATAGTTTTCCAGAAAAGGTGGTTTTACCAGATCCTTGTAAACCCACCATCAAAATAACAGAAGGGTTATTTGTAAGGTTTAAGCCAACAGATTCACCTCCCATGAGGTGGGTGAGTTCATCTTTTACCAGTTTAACCATCAGCTGTCCTGGCTGCAGACTAGTAAGCACATGCTGCCCTAGCGCTTTTTCTCTTACGGTATTAGTAAAGTCCTTGGCTATTTTAAAGTTAACATCTGCGTCTAGTAAAGCACGCCTAACCTCTTTTAACGTTTCTGCAACGTTAATTTCTGTTATTTGACCATGCCCTTTAAGAACATGAAGGGCTTTGTCTAGTTTATCACTTAAGTTATTGAACATAGGCTCATTATATTAAGCTGCAAATTTAAGAATTCAAAGGAGAAAATGGTGTGTTGTTTATAAATAAAAGACTTAGTCTTTAGAATTTTTTAAAAAGTACATAAGAAAAATGTGTGGGATGGTAAGTGCCGTTAAAAAAGCAAAAAACATAGAGAGCTCAAGTACTAAGTACTTTTGTAATACAAAATAGTAAAGCACCAATGAAATAACTGCCAAAAACCAATATAAATAACTAGCCTTTAAAAACTTTAAGAAAGCGCTAAAACTTCTGTTTCCATACAAAAAAAACATCTGATCTAAGAGGGAGGGCAGAGAGTGCCAAAAAATGAAATAAATAGCAAAAGCCCACAATAGTGTAGTACTATTAAAAACTACATAGAAAATAAGCAAGTAAAATAGTTGCTCAAAAGCAAAAGATGATTTAAACTCATATCTTAATTTAAATATATATGTAAGGATGGAACCCACCAAACTCAACAAAAACAATCCATCCAAAAACTTCTCTGTAATGGATATAGAAGTAATATCTCTAATAATTTTAATTACTAATTCACTGTGAGCCCTAAACAGCAATGAAAAAATTAAAAGTCCATATAACATCATGAAAGCTTTAATAAAGATATCTTGTTTTAGTATTAAAGAATTCCAATGCTGTTCTCCAAAATGAAAAGCACTCAATAAAATAAAAAGGGCTAAGGTAATTCCTGGTATTCCGTATAACAATACCGCAACCAAAATAATACTACTCACATATGTAACAAGTAAAAACCATTTACTTGAAAAAAAACCTTTTTGATTAAGTGTCTTTTTACCTATACCAATATCGTTTGCGCCATGAAGAATACCTAGCGTAAGAATAGAAAAATAAGCAGTGTAATCCTCAAGTATCTGATCAAAAAAAATGGATAACCATAGGGTAAAAAAAGTCAATATTAACTGTATATTTTTCAATATGTTAGAAATTAATGACCAAATTTATTGAAATATTATTTATAATATATTTTTTATATTATATTTTTGTTTAAATTTATTAAAAATATATTAAACAGTATTAACCTAAAATCAAATTATTATGCAAAATTTTTTAGCTTCTTTCCCCTTAGCTGCCCAAATGGCAACTGATGATTACGTTGGCTTTACTTTCTTTGTTGGATGTATGGCTATGATGGCTGCGTCTGCGTTTTTCTTCTTATCCATGAATGGATTTGATAAAAAATGGAGAACTTCTATTTTAGTTTCTGGACTTATTACTTTCATTGCCGCAGTTCACTACTGGTACATGAGAGACTATTGGGCAGAATTTGGAGAATCACCTACATTCTTTAGATATGTAGACTGGATTCTAACTGTTCCATTGATGTGTGTGGAATTCTATTTGATTCTAAAAGTTGCAGGTGCCAAAAAATCATTAATGTGGCGTTTAATATTTTTATCTGTTGTAATGCTTGTAACTGGTTACATTGGCGAGGCAATAGACAGAGATATGGCTCAAATATGGGGATTCATTTCAGGAGCAGCTTATTTTGTGATAGTTTATGACATTTGGTTTGGACAAGCTAAGAAATTGGCAGAAAGTGCTGGAGGAGCTGTGTTAAGCGCTCACAAAACACTATGCTGGTTTGTGCTAGTAGGATGGGCTATTTATCCTATTGGTTACATGGCTGGAACTCCAGGATGGTATTCAGGGTTGTTTGGTGGATTAGACCTAGATGTTATTTATAACATTGGAGATGCCGTAAATAAAATTGGATTTGGATTGGTTATTTACGGTTTAGCAGTAGCTAAATCTGAATAATTAACATTGAATTTTTACTAAAATAAAATTTAATAAAAAATAAAAGCGCGATTAAAATCGCGCTTTTTTTAATATGTTAAACTACAGATTATTTAGCTCTAAAAGGTAAATATGGGCTTTTAATCCATTTCACTAAACTACTGATAATACCATAGAAAAAATGATATATTGCTAAGGCAACATATAGCTTAGCTAATATAACTAATACTCCTACATATTCCCATAAAACAGAATAAAAACCATTTAAGCTCCATGCACTGCCCGTAGACATAGTAGGATCCCAATTGGACCAATCATTTGATAAAATGTTGCCAATAAACTCTAAATGTAACGCATTAGTTAGTTCTACTGTAGCAGCCATAGGTAATGTATAAGCATAGCTAATATTATCAATCCAATCTGTTGCTAAGCTTGTTGAAAAGTTCAAAGAAGTAGCCCAAGATAATGTTACACAAAAAGCTCCAAATAAGGCAATTAATGCTGTAACGTGACCAATAACTTTAATGTTTGCCACAATAAAATCTCTAAACACAAAATCTACTATTCCGCTTTTTGACTTCGCTAATCCATCACCAGCTACTCTAATTACATGGGTAATAGGAAAAGCAGCATATACCCATATAAGCATAGAAATTGCATTTTCTAAAATACCAATACCCTCACCCATTCCACCGCTCCAAATAGGAGAAAGAACCGCAATTATTGTGGTTATTAGAACAACTAAGGCAGAAACAATGTAAAACTTACCAGCCCATTTAGCAATAACTTGGTCTGAATCATCGACCATTGAATTAAAATTATTCAATGGTAATTTAGTGTTAATCATTTTCGGAAGATCAAGCACTTGGTCTAAAATTTTGTCCATAAATTAAAGTTATTAAATTTGTTAATGATTTTTTATTAAATAAATATACAAAATATTGATTTATTCTAATAAATTAAGAAATGAATTAAGAATACAATAAGGTTAAACATAATTACTTATTATAAATTTAATTTACTGTATTCATTAGGGGTCAGAGAGTTTTAATTAATTATATGATAAATGTTACATGTAGTTCTGTTAATAACTTTTTTATAATGCTACTGAGGAAAATCGAAAAATCATAAGCATCAATATTTTTAAAAACTTCTTATTTTATGATTTGGTAGTAGCTAAATCATAATGAATAACCGAAAAACTTATTAATTAAATATTAAAAGGCGGCCATAGGCCGCCTTTTTTTAGCTTAAATAAACAATCTAAATATATTACATACGCTCAGGAACTTCAATCCCAAGAAGCCCAAAACTGTCCTGGATAACCTGAGCCACTTTTTTAGAAAGTGCTACTCTAAATATTTTTAAGTCTTCGTTAGACTCTCCCAAAATTGAGACATTTTGGTAAAAACTATTGAACTCTTTCACTAAATCATAGGTGTAGTTTGCGATCAGTGCTGGACTGTAATTTTGAGCGGCCAATTGCACCGTTTCTGGAAATAAAAACAATTGTTTTAATAAGGCTACTTCTTTTTCATGCAAGAAAGATTCTTCTCCATCAAAAGAAGGAATTAAACTAGTGTCAAAATTGGCCTTTCGTAATATAGATTGAATTCTAGCATAAGTGTACTGTATAAAAGGCCCCGTATTTCCTTGAAAATCTACTGACTCTTTAGGGTCAAATAAAATGCGTTTCTTAGGGTCTACTTTAAGAATATAATACTTTAAGGCGCCCAAGCCAATCATTTGAAATAAGGATTGTTTTTCAGCCGTTGTATAGCCTGTTAATTTTCCTAAGTCCTCAGAAATAGAAGCTGCAGTATCAGCCATTTCTGTAATAAGATCATCTGCGTCTACCACCGTTCCCTCTCTGCTCTTCATTTTACCACTAGGCAAATCTACCATGCCATAGCTTAAATGAAAAAGTTGCTGAGCCCATGAAAATCCTAATTTTTTAAGAATTAGAAAAAGAACCTTAAAATGATAATCTTGCTCATTACCTACTGTGTAAACCATTCCGCTTACATCTGGAAAATCTGCTACCCTTTGAATAGCTGTTCCAATATCTTGAGTCATATAGACTGCAGTGCCATCTGAACGCAGTACAATTTTCTCATCCAATCCGTCATCTGTGAGATCTATCCAGACACTACCATCCTCTCTTTTAAAGAATACGCCATTTTCAATGCCTTGAGCAACCACGTCTTTTCCTAACAAATAGGTGTCACTTTCATAATAATAACTGTCAAAACTAACTCCTAAGCGTTTATACGTTTCTTCAAAACCTTTATATACCCAAGCGTTCATTGTCTTCCAAAGAGACACTGTTTCTGGGTCACCAGACTCCCATAGCCTCAACATTTTTTGAGCTTCCATTAAGATTGGCGCTTCTTTTTCTGCAGTTTCCAACGAAATTCCCTGAGCTAGCATAGCAGAAATTTCTTCTTTGTACACTTTGTCAAAAGCCACATAGTATTTACCAACTAAACTATCTCCTTTAAGCCCTGTAGATTCTGGCGTTTCTTTATTTCCAAATTTTTTCCAAGCCAACATACTCTTACAAATATGAATACCTCGGTCATTAATAATTTGAGTCTTATATACTTTTCTTCCAGATGCCTCTAAAATTTTAGCTACCGCATAGCCTAACAAATTATTTCTCACATGCCCCAAATGTAGTGGCTTATTAGTGTTGGGAGAAGAGTACTCCACCACCACTGCTTCTTTGCTATTAGGAGTAGCAAACCCAAAATGGGTCTGAGTATAGGTAGTCGTAAATGTGTGCAAAAAATAAGCATCTGTAAAACTGATATTCAAAAATCCCTTTACCACGTTAAATGACTTTATCTCTTCAAGGGCGTCCACTAGGTACTGACCTAAGGTTTGTCCAATTTGCTCTGGATTGTCTTTTATAAGCTTTAGCATAGAAAAAACAACTACGGTAGTATCTCCTTCAAAATCCTTCCTTGTAGGAACAAACTCTACCTTGGCCAATTGCACGCCATAGCTTTCAAATGCCCCTTTTATGACTGATTGTTCAATTTTCTCTGAAATATTCATAGTCTCTTACTTATAAGGGTGCAAAATTAAGATTTTATTCTCAATATCTCCCCTAGGGATTAAATTAAGATCCTTTGTAAAAAAGTCACAAATCACTACCTTTAAATAAAAAAATGCTGGCAAACGTCTCCTATAACAACCCCAAGCAAGTAGAAAAAATTAATGCACTTGTGGGACCCTCATACTCTTTTAAAGAAAGAATTAAAATGAGAGGCATTGGATCTCCCAAAATGCAAATTATGTCTAGTAGTTTGACCATCAATAATTTACTTTGCTTAGACCACAATACAGATAGTTGCTCTATTGAACTAAGGCCAAAAGGGATTATTATTAGGTTTAGGTCTCTTTTAGAAACTTATGGGCTTATTATTCCTTACTATAAACTTATCCTATTTAAAGGAGATATAGCTCAATACAGTATTTATATGGATCAATACTTTATAAAAGTAAAGTCAGACACTAAAGCCATACAAAAGTTTTTCAAGGAAGTTTTAGACTATAAAGCTACCTATGACCCCACAGCCTCATAACGTTTATAAGTACCCTAAGAAACTAAAGGCTGATATTTAAAAGAGCCTAGCTCCTTATATCCTGGGTAAGAAAACCTCTGCCATCATACAGCGGGCGCTTCCACCACCAGCAGTTTCAATAGTGTGTAAATCTGAGTGAATGATCTCACAATGCTGAGCTATCTTAACTAACTGATTAGAATTTAAACTCTTAAAGGCAGATGTACTCATCACCAAATAAGGCGTATTGTTGTCTCCTAAGACCTGTAACATATTGCCTGCAAAATGATGCATTTGATCCTCTGAAATAGCTATAATTTCTTTTCCGTCTTCTTTTAAGTGTGCCAGTACCGCCTTGCGCTCTTTGGTATTGTCTATACTGTCCAAACAAATAACAGCAAAGCTTTCTGCCAAGCACATCATTACATTGGTGTGGTAAATGGAGAGTCTTTTTTGACCTACGGTTTGGAAGGCCTTAAAAATAACAGGTGTATATTCAAAGTCTTCACAGAACTCTATAAATAATTCTTCATCTGCCCTTGTAGATAAAGCACAATAGGCCTTGTTGTGAACCCTATCTAGGATTAGACTGCCAGTACCTTCTAAAAAAATACCCGCGTCTTCTGCGGTGGTATAATCCATGACCTGATCAATAATAAACCCTCCTTCTTCTAAAAGTTCTAGAATAGCTTCTCTGCGTTCTAGGCGCCTGTTTTCTGCAAACATAGGGTACAAAGCCACTGTGCCGTCTGCGTGAAAAGACACCCAATTATTTGGAAAAAGTGCGTCCGGAGTGTCTGGATCTTCTGTGTCTTGAACTACAGTAACCTGCACGCCTTTAGCCATAAGAACGTCAACAAAGTTATCAAATTCTTCTTGTGCTTTATTTATGACATCAGCTGGCGGCAAAGCCGGCGATATCTGAAAATAATTATTAATTACCGTTTGCTCATTCATTCTAAATTGAGCTGGTCTAATCATTAAAATGTGCTGGGTAAGTTGCATATCTATCCTCTTATTAATGGCAAAGTACTGCACCTAAGCAATCCTTCTTGTTTGGCAATTTCTTTGTATTTAATTGGCTCTACTAGAATTCCACGGGCAGAAAGCCAATTATTGAGTCTAGTAAATCTAACGTCAGATACTACCACATTAGGTGAAATTGAAAAAATATTAGAGTACATCTGGTACATTTCCTCTTTTGTGATTTCAAAAACTTGATCTTTTCCAAAAAAATCTCTTAACCACTCGTATTCTTCCCTTATTAAAAATCCTTCTGGATGTAGTATAGCTAAATTTAATCCTACAGGTTGGAAACAGCAATCTAAATGTAGCGCATTCTCTTTTGGGTTCGTGTTAGATTTTTTAAGCTCAAAAGCTTTTACTTGCTTGTGAGGAAACATAGTGGTTAGAAAATCTACAGCTTCTTGGTTGGTTCTAGCGGTAATATAAGAAGCGTAATCTGGCTGGGTATAAGTACCGATAAAAATATGGTCATTCCAAGGCATGACGTCACCTCCTTCTACATGAACTTCTGCAGGTGGATAAATCACTTTGGATGGGTCCATCTGTTTTATAAGGTATTCAATAGCTGTGAATTCAACTTCTCTATCTGGAAGAATATTAGATTTAATAAAGAAATCATCTATAACAAAGGCAATGTCTCTAGAAAAAATCTGATTACAATCTACTAAATTGTCTGGTCTATAAACCCTCACCTGGTGTTTTTCTAAAACACTCGCAAAACCTTCCATTTCTAAAACCATGTCACTTTCCTCTGGGTAAGTGCCTGCCTTTATATGCTCCTTAGATTTGGGGTCATAAGCTTGTTCTAAAGTGGGCTTTGGCCCGTTGTTCTTTGCTGTGCCAAGCAGTACTGCTTTTAAGGGAGCCGTCTCGTTTGTAATGTGTAGTTTTAAGATCATATAGTTCATTCATAAAAAAAGCCTTGTGCAATATACAACAAGGCTTACTCTAATAATATAGTTTAATATTACCTGTTTTCTATGGCAACAAATGGTCTCAAGTTCTCTCCTATATAAACCTGTCTTGGTCTTCCAATAGGCTCTTTATTCTCTCTCATTTCTTTCCACTGTGCAATCCATCCTGGCAAACGCCCAAGTGCAAACATGACTGTAAACATTTCCGTAGGTATGCCTAGCGCTCTGTAAATAATACCAGAATAGAAATCTACATTTGGATATAGTTTCCTATCAACAAAGTAAGAGTCTTCTAAAGCTTCTTTTTCTAAGGCCTTAGCAATGGCTAAAATTGGATCATCAATTCCTAAATCATTTAATACTTCGTCTGCCGCTTTTTTAATAATCTTAGCCCTTGGATCAAAATTTTTGTATACGCGGTGTCCAAAGCCCATGAGTCTAAATGGATCATCTTTATCTTTGGCTTTAGCCATAAACTTTTTAGTATCCCCTCCATCTGCCTCTATAGCCTCTAGCATTTCTAAAACTGCTTGATTGGCACCTCCGTGAAGTGGACCCCATAAGGCAGAAATTCCTGAAGATAATGAAGCAAATAAACCTGCCTGTGATGAACCTACTATTCTGACCGTAGAAGTAGAGCAGTTTTGCTCGTGATCTGCGTGAAGAATAAATAATTTATCTAAGGCATCTATAATAACTTTATTCGTTTTATACTCTTGATTGGGTTTTTTAAACATCATTTTATGAATGTTTTCTACATAGCCCAAGCTATCATCTCCGTAATCTAAAGGCAAACCTTTTTTCTTGCGCAGAGTCCAAGCAACTAAAACTGGAAACTTAGCTATTATCCTCACTATAGCTGCGTACATTTCTTTTTCAGACGTCACATTGACAGAGCTGGGATTAAAAGAAATTAAGGCACTTGTAAGTGAGGCTAATACACCCATAGGATGAGCAGATTTTGGAAAACCATCTAAGATTTTCTTCACATCTTCATCTACAATTGACTCTGCTTTTATGTCACTATGGAATTTCTCTAGAGTATCTTTGGTAGGGAGTTTTCCAAATATAAGAAGATATATAACCTCTATAAAAGTGGCATTTTCTGCTAAATCTTCAATAGAATAGCCTCTGTATCTTAAAATCCCCTTTTCACCATCTAAGAAGGTGATGGCACTTTCACAAGAACCTGTATTTTTAAAACCTGGGTCTATAGTAATCATTCCACTTTGATCCCTTAAAGTCTTAATATCTATGGCTAATTCATCTTCTGAACCTTTGATCACAGGAAACTCGTAAGTTTTATCTCGGTATTGTAAAAGTGCTTTGTCTGACATATTCTGATGCTTTATATTTAATTATAACAAATTTAGTGAAAAGTGCTCATCTTAACAATCTCTAAAAGGCTATTTATGCCTTTTAACAAAGCTTTATTACAGCTCACTATGAATTTGAATGCAAATTATCTTGAAAGTAGTAATTCAGCAAAAAAAAGGCCCCAAAAAGGGGCCTTACACATCTTAAAAGCCGTTATTTATTTATCTTAAATGCATTCATTTGTGGAAAATAGGCTGTTTCTCCCAGCATTTCTTCAATACGTAATAATTGATTGTACTTAGCCATTCTATCTGACCTAGAAGCAGAACCTGTCTTAATTTGTCCTGTATTGAGTGCCACTGCTAAATCTGCAATGGTAGTGTCCTCTGTCTCACCAGATCTGTGAGACATAACAGAAGTGTAACCGGCGTTTTTTGCCATGTTTACAGCTGCTATGGTTTCTGATAAAGTACCTATTTGGTTTACTTTAATCAATATAGAATTAGCAATTCCGTTCTTAATTCCCTTAGAAAGTCGTTCTACATTGGTTACAAAAAGATCATCTCCAACTAATTGAACACGGTCTCCTACTTTCTCTGTAAGTGATTTCCAACCTTCCCAATCGTTCTCATCCATTCCGTCCTCAATAGAAATAATTGGATATTTAGCAGCTAAATCTGCTAAATACTGTGCCTGCTCTTCAGAGGTTCTAATAGCACCAGAAGCACCTTCAAACTTGGTGTAATCATATTTTCCATTTACATAAAATTCTGCAGCGGCACAATCTAAGGCAATCATCACATCATCTCCAAGGGTATAACCCGCGTTGGAAACTGCTTTTTCAATAGTTTCAATGGCGTCTTCAGTTCCGTCTAAAGTAGGTGCAAAACCACCCTCATCTCCAACGGCAGTACTCAAACCTCTTTCGTGTAATACTTTTTTAAGATGGTGAAAGATTTCAGTTCCCATTTGCATGGCGTGGGAAAATGATTTTGCTTTTACTGGCATGACCATAAATTCCTGAAAAGCAATAGGGGCATCTGAATGCGATCCCCCGTTAATAATATTCATCATAGGAACAGGAAGTGTATTGGCACTAACCCCACCCACATATCTAAACAAAGGCATTCCTAACTCTTCTGCTGCAGCTTTAGCCACTGCTAAAGAGACTCCTAAAATAGCATTAGCACCTAATTTAGATTTATTAGGAGTTCCATCTAAATCAATCATGATTTTATCAACCAAGTTTTGCTCAAATACAGATACTCCAAGCAATGCCTCAGAAATATGAGTATTCACATTTTCTATCGCATTAAGGACCCCTTTACCCATATAGGCAATACCGCCATCTCTTAATTCTACCGCCTCATGCTCTCCTGTAGAGGCTCCAGATGGAACTGCCGCTCTACCTAAAACACCATTCTCAGTTTCTACATCTACTTCTACAGTGGGATTACCACGTGAATCTAATATTTGTCTAGCGTGAACGCCAATGATCATACTCATAATTGTAAATTTTATATCAATCTCAAATATACAAAAGCCAAGCATCTGCTTGGCCTTTTTGACTGTATTTTTAGTAAAAAAAACAACTATAACGTTTTAGTTTACAGGGGTTTCATTAAAAACACTGCAATGTAAAAAAATATTATGCGCTTACTCCTGCTTTCATTAGATCAAAGAATTGATCAAACAAATAGGTAGCATCATTAGGACCCGGACCTGCCTCTGGGTGGTACTGAACAGAAAAAACTGGTTTTCCTACAAGCGCAATTCCAGCTACGGTGTCGTCATTGAGATGAATATGTGTGACAATAACTCCAGGGTGTCTTTCAGTAGCTTCTTTGTCTATAGCAAAACCGTGATTTTGAGAAGTAATTTCTCCCTTCCCTGTCTGTAAATTTTTAATAGGGTGGTTAATACCCCTATGACCATTGTGCATTTTATAAGTAGGTATTCCGTTAGCTAGAGCAATCACTTGGTGGCCTAAGCAAATACCAAAAAGAGGAGTGCCACTCTCAATCATATCTTTAGCAGTCTGAATAGCCTGGTGTAAGGGCTCCGGATCTCCAGGACCATTAGAAATAAAATACCCATCTGCTCCCCAAGCCTTCATTTCTTCAAAAGAGGTATGGTGCGGGAATACCTTAATATAAGCCCCTCTTTTGTCTAAATTTCTTAGAATATTTTTTTTAATTCCAATATCTAATGCAGCTATCTTAAAATTACTCTCTGGATTTCCATAAAAATAAGGCTCCTTGGTAGAAACAGCTGCAGCCAAAGCCAATCCCTGCATGCTTGGTACCTTAGAAAGTTCTAACTTAAGTGTTTCTATTTCGTCTACTCTTGTAGAAATCAATGCATTCATGGCACCGTGGTCTCTTATATAACTTACCAGAGCTCTTGTATCTACATCAGAAATAGAAAATAATTGATGTACGTTTAAATAATCTTCTAAAGACTGGTCTGCATCTGTTCTAGAATAGGTATAGGAGAAGTTTTTACAAATTAAACCTGCAATCTTAACACCGTCAGATTCTGCCTCATAATTATTAGTGCCATAATTACCAATATGGGCATTGGTAGTCACCATGAGTTGTCCAAAATATGAAGGGTCAGTGAAAATTTCCTGATACCCAGTCATTCCAGTGTTAAAACATATTTCACCAAAAGCGGTTCCCTCTTTGTCACCAACAGATTTTCCATGAAAAATGGTTCCATCTGCCAGCAAAATAATAGCACTTCTTTTTTTCTGATACTTCATATCAATTAGATTCTTTATATGTGACAAAAAAACAAAAAAAAAGGATAAGCACTAAAGCTTATCCTTTTAAATTATAAAACATTTAATAACAGTTTATGCTTTAGTATCATCTGTAGCTTCATCTTTAGCTTCCTTTTTTGGAGCTTCTTTAGCAGCTACTTCTGACTTTACTGTCGCTTTTGTTGCAGCAAGCTCGTCTGTAATAGCGTCGGAAGTTTTAGACTTACCTCTACGTGTGGTTTTTTTAGCTACTGTCTTAGCATTGCTATAAATTTCATTGAAATCTACCAACTCAATCATAGCCATATCAGCATTATCACCTAGTCTATTTCCTAACTTGATAATTCTAGTATAACCTCCTGGTCTGTCTGCAACTTTATCTGCAACAGTAGAAAATAACTCAGTAACGGCATATTTATCACGTAAGTATCTAAATGCAATACGTCTGTTGTGAGTTCCCTTATCTACAGACTGATTATTCTCAGCTTTAGATTTGGTAATAATAGGCTCTAAAAATACTTTAAGTGCTTTTGCCTTAGCTACTGTTGTGTTAATTCTCTTGTGTTCAATTAAAGAGCATGCCATATTGGCCAACATAGCCACTCTATGTGCTTTTTTTCTCCCTAAGTGATTAACTTTTTTACCGTGTCTCATGGTATTGCTATATGAATGCTAAAATTACTTTTAGCGTTTAATTAATCTTTATCTAATTTATATTTTGACAAGTCCATTCCAAAACTCAACCCTTTGTTAATCACTAACTCTTCTAATTCAGTCAATGACTTTTTACCAAAGTTTCTGAATTTCATAAGGTCGTTCTTATTAAAGGAAACTAAATCTCCAAGGGTATCTACCTCTGCAGCTTTTAAGCAATTTAATGCTCTTACAGAAAGATCCATGTCTACTAGTTTCGTTTTTAACAGCTGACGCATATGCAATGATTCCTCGTCATAAGTTTCAGTTTGAGCAATTTCATCTGCTTCTAAAGTTATACGCTCATCTGAAAACAGCATAAAGTGATGAATAAGTACTTTAGCCGCTTCTGTTAAAGCATCTTTAGGATGAATAGAGCCGTCCGAAACAATTTCAAATATTAATTTTTCATAATCTGTTTTTTGCTCAACCCTAAAGTTCTCAATACTGTATTTTACATTTTTTATAGGTGTAAAAATAGAGTCTACAGCAATAGTGCCAATAGGAGCACCAGATTTTTTATTATCTTCTGCAGGAACATATCCCCTTCCTTTTTCAATAGTAAGTTCCATGTTAATACTCACTTTAGAGTCCATATTGCAAATCACTAATTCTGGATTTAGTACTTGAAAACCAGATATGAATTTTTGGAAATCTCCTGCAGTAAGTTGTTGTTTTCCACTTAAAGAAATAGATACAGTTTCGTTGTCTACATCATCTATCTGTCTTTTAAAGCGAACCTGCTTTAAATTTAAAATAATCTCAGTGACGTCTTCTACCACACCAGGGATTACTGAAAATTCGTGCTCAACCTTGTCAATACGAACAGAAGTAATTGCAAAACCTTCTAAAGCTGAAAGTAAAACCCTTCTAAGTGCATTTCCTACAGTCAAACCATAACCAGGTTCTAAAGGGCGGAATTCGAATTTGCCTTCAAAATCGTTAGAATCAATCATGATTACTTTATCGGGCTTCTGAAAATTAAATAATGCCATAATAGAATCAGTTTTTATTTAGAGTATAACTCGACGATTAATTGTTCCTTGATGTTTTCTGGAATTTGAAGTCTTTCTGGTATAGAAACATAAGTTCCTTCCAATTTTTCAGTATTCCATGTAATCCATTCGTACACACGAGAACTGACAGAAAGAGCGTCTGAAATGGTTTGTAACGATTTAGACTTCTCTCTTACCCCAACAACATCTCCTGCTTTAAGTGAATAAGATGGAATGTTAACAATTTCTCCGTTTACAGTGATGTGTCTGTGAGACACTAATTGTCTAGCACCACTTCTAGAAGAAGAAACTCCCATTCTATACACTACATTGTCTAAGCGAGACTCACAAAGTTGCAAGAGTACCTCACCGGTAACACCTTTACTTCTGTTCGCCTTAGAAAATATGTTTCTAAATTGTTTCTCAAGAATACCGTAAGTGTACTTAGCCTTTTGCTTTTCCATTAACTGTATCTTATATTCTGATTCTTTTCCACGGCGTCTGCTTTGCCCGTGTTGTCCTGGAGGAAAGTTTCTTTTCTCAAAAGACTTGTCTTCTCCAAAAATTGCCTCGCCAAATCTGCGTGCAATTTTTGTTTTTGGTCCTGTATATCTTGCCATTTTCTAAAAATTTGATACTGTGATCATGAATTAAGGCTAATCCTTCGATAATCGTAACTACAGTATCTGTGAAATGCCCTTGGGCGTTATAAATAATTAAACTCTTCTTCTTTTTGGAGGTCTACATCCATTGTGAGGCATGGGAGTCACATCAATAATTTCAGTCACTTCAATACCAGCATTGTGAATAGATCTAATAGCAGATTCTCTACCATTACCTGGACCTTTCACATATACCTTTACTTTGCGTAATCCGGCTTCGTGAGCTACTTTAGAACAATCTTCTGAAGCTAGTTGAGCTGCATAAGGAGTGTTTTTTTTAGAGCCTCTAAAACCCATTTTACCGGCAGATGACCAAGAAATCACGTCACCTTTCTTATTTGTCAAAGAAATAATGATATTGTTAAATGAAGCAGTTACATGTGCTTCACCCACAGACTCTATAATAACCTTACGTTTTTTTGTTGCTTTTGTATTTGCCTTTGCCATAATACGCTACTTATTATTTAGTTGCTTTTTTCTTATTCGCAACTGTTTTCCTTTTTCCTTTACGTGTCCTAGAATTGTTCTTGGTACGTTGTCCTCTTAGTGGTAAACCTGTACGATGTCTAATACCCCTGTAACATCCAATATCCATTAATCGCTTAATGTGTAATTGAGTTTCAGAACGTAATTCTCCTTCAATGGTGAAGGAGGAAACAGCTTCCCTAATTTTTGAAATTTCATCGTCATTCCAGTCAGATACTTTAGTGTCTTCACTAACAGCTGCTGCAATTAAGATTTCTTTTGCTCTTGTTCTACCTACACCAAAAATGTACGTAAGGGCAATAACCCCTCTTTTTTGTTTGGGTATATCAACCCCTGCAATTCTTGCCATAATTACCCTTGTCTTTGTTTAAATCTAGGATTCTTTTTATTAATTACGTACAACCTGCCTTTTCTGCGCACAATTTTGCACTCGGCACTTCTCTTTTTAATTGATGTTCTTACTTTCATCCTATTATCTTAATATCTATATGTAATTCTTGCTTTTGTCAAATCATAGGGACTCATTTCTAACTTAACCCTATCACCTGGTAGTAACTTAATATAATGCATACGCATTTTTCCAGAAATATGCGCAGTTACAACATGTCCATTCTCCAATTCTACACGGAACATAGCATTAGATAATGCTTCATTGATAGATCCGTCTTGTTCAATTGCAGCTTGTTTGGCCATATTATACTTCTTTTCTGTTTTTGCCAGATTTCATTAAACCGTCGTAATGTCTATTTAATAAATAAGCGTTCACCTGCTGCACTGTATCTATAGCAACACCCACCATAATTAAAAGTGAAGTACCCCCATAAAATAAAGCCCAACCAGGTTGAATATCTACTAATTTCACAGCAAGGGCTGGTAAAATAGCTAGCAAAGCTAAGAAAATAGATCCAGGTAAGGTAATTAATGACATAATCTTATCTAAAAAATCACCTGTTTCTTTTCCAGGACGTACTCCAGGAATAAAACCACCACTCCTTTTAAGATCATCAGCCATTTTATTAGTAGGAACCGTTATTGCCGTGTAGAAATAAGTAAAAATAATGATCAATAAAGCAAACAATAAATTGTAAGCCAGTCCAAATATATCTTGGAATTGAACTTCCATCCACTGACCCACTGCTGTATTGTTGAAGGTTTTACCCAATAAGCCTGGCGCAAACATAATGGCTTGTGCAAAAATAATAGGCATTACTCCAGAGGCATTTAGCTTTAATGGAATATATTGTCTAGTACCAACTGCGTTCTTGTCAAAACCACCAGAGGCTGTACGTCTTGCGTATTGAACAGGAATTTGTCGGGTTGCCATTACCAATAGAACACTACCTAGAATTACTAAGAACCAAAGGATAATTTCTACAAGCACAAACATTAAGCCCCCGCTTGAAGTAGAAGTTCTAGAAATAAATTCTTGAACAAATGCCTGTGGCATATTAGCAATAATACCCACCATGATTAAAAGTGAAATACCATTTCCAATTCCTTTGTCGGTGATTTTCTCTCCCAACCACATGGCAAATACAGTACCTGTAACCAAAATAATAATAGAAGGTATTATAAAATCTAATCCTTTACCTAAAACAAAAGCTGAATCTGGAACTCCTAAAGCCCCCAGTGAGTAAAGGTAAGCAGGTGCCTGAACCACACAAATACCAATGGTAAGCCATCTGGTAATCTGATTAATGGTTTTTCTACCACTTTCCCCTTCCTTTTGAAGTTTTTGTAAATATGGAATCGCAATACCCATTAACTGCACTACAATAGAAGCAGAAATATAAGGCATAATACCAAGGGCAAAAACAGAAGCATTAGCAAAAGCTCCACCGGTAAAAGCATTAAGTATTCCTAAAATTCCGCTGTCTGTGTTAGAAGATAACTGGGCTAATTGCGTAGTATCTATACCTGGCAAAACAATTTGGGCACCAAAACGGTAGACCAACAAAAGACCTAAAGTGACTAAAATACGCCCTTTAAGCTCTTCAATTTTCCAGATATTAGATAAGGTCTCTATGAATTTTTTCATAATATAAAGGTTATAAACTTAATGCCTCACCACCAGCAGCTTCGATAGCAGCTTTGGCTGTAGCAGTAAATTTATGAGCAGATATAGATAATTTGGCTTTTAATTCACCCCCACCTAATATCTTAACTAAATCATTTTTACCAACTAATCTATTAGCAATTAATACTTCTAAACTAACTGTGTCTGTTACCACACTATTATCTACTAAAAGCTGAAGTTTATCTAGGTTTATCCCAGCGTACTCTTTTCTGTTGATATTTTTAAAACCAAATTTAGGAACACGTCTCTGTAAAGGCATTTGACCTCCTTCAAAACCAACTTTTTTAGAATACCCAGATCTAGACTTGGCCCCTTTGTGACCACGAGTGGCAGTACCACCTTTTCCAGATCCTTGACCTCTACCTACTACTTTTCCTTCTCTGTGAATAGCACCTTCGGCAGGCTTTAAACTATTTAAATTCATAATCAATGTATGTATTAAGCCTCTGTTGTAGAGACTAAGTGTTGAACTTTTTTTATCATTCCAAGAACAGCTGGTGAAGCGTCGTGAGAAACTTCTTGCCCAATCTTTCTAAGACCCAAGGCTGCTAGGGTTTGTTTTTGTCTAAGAGGCTTTTTAATGCTGCTCTTTACTTGCTTTACTGTAATTTTTGCCATGATGCTATAATTATCCTTTAAACACTTTTTCTAAAGAAACACCACGTTGCGAAGCAATCGTTTTAGCATCTCTCATTTGTAGTAAAGCATCAAAAGTTGCTTTTACTACGTTGTGAGGGTTAGATGATCCTTGAGATTTAGAAAGTACATCATGTACTCCAACCGCCTCTAATACTGAACGAACAGCACCACCTGCAATAACACCGGTACCGTGTGAAGCAGGTTGCACATAAACTTTTGCACCACCAAATTTCCCTTTTTGTTCATGTGGTAAAGTCCCTTTAATTAAAGGAATTCTAACCAAATTTTTCTTAGCATCTTCAATTGCTTTAGAAATAGCTGTAGCAACTTCTTTAGACTTCCCTAAACCGTGACCAACAACACCATTCTCGTCACCAACTACCACAATAGCTGAAAATCCAAATGCTCTACCCCCTTTAGTAACTTTGGTTACCCTTTGTATACCTACTAAGCGATCTTTCAGTTCTAAACCTCCTGGTTTAACCGTTTCTACGTTTTTATAATTCTGCGACATAATAATTTAGAATTTAAGTCCTGCTTCTCTAGCGGCATCAGCCAAAGATTTGATTCTACCGTGATATAAATTACCACCTCTATCAAAAGCGACTGCTTCAATTTTTATTGATTTTGCTTTTTCTGCTATTGCTTTCCCAACAAGGGTTGCAATTTCTATTTTAGTCCCTTTAGCAGGGCTAAGGCCTTTATCTCTGGAAGAGGCTGCTGCTAAAGTAACGCCGTTAACGTCGTCAATTAACTGTGCATAAATCTCTTTGTTACTTCTAAAAACAGCCAATCTTGGCGTGCTAGCTGTACCAGAAGATACTTTACGGATCCTTCTTCTAATTCTTAGTTTTCTTTCAGTCTTCGATAATCTCATGATGCTATGTATTAAGCCGATTTACCTGCTTTTCTTCTTAATTGTTCTCCTACGAATTTAACTCCTTTTCCTTTGTAAGGTTCTGGCTTACGGAATGCTCTAATTTTAGCAGCAACCTGACCCACTAGTTGTTTGTCATGTGAAGACAACTTAATTACTGGATTTTTTCCTTTTTCAGAAATAGTTTCTACTATTACCTCTGGAGCTACATTTAAAACAATATTATGGGAAAAACCTAAAGCTATATCTAATTTGTTTCCTTGATTGGTAGCTCTATAACCAACACCCACTAATTCTAACTCTTTTGTCCAACCTACAGAAACCCCCAGCACCATATTGGCAACCAAAGATCTGTAAAGACCGTGTTTAGCTTTGTGCTCTTTAGACTCAGAGGGTCTAGTCACTAAAACTTGTCCTTCTTCTACTGTGATACTTACAGCAGAAAATTCTTGTGATAATTCCCCTAACTTACCTTTAACAGTAAGCATATTGTCTTTAACCTCTACGGTTACACCTTCAGGAATCACTACTGGATTATTACCTATTCTAGACATTATTTTTGCTCTTTATATATTAATAAACGTAGCATACCACTTCGCCACCTACTTTTTCTAATCTAGCTTGTTTGCTAGTCATTACTCCATGTGAAGTAGAAACTATGGCAATACCTAAACCGTTTAAAACTCTAGGAAGCTCAGTAGCACCAGCGTACTTACGCAAACCTGGTTTACTGATACGACTAATTTTTTTGATCACTGGCTCTTTAGTGGCTGGATCGTATTTAAGGGCTATTTTGATAGAACCTTGTGGTCCTTCTTCCTCAAATTTGTAACTTAAAATGTATCCTTGGTCGAATAGTATTTTAGTAATTTCTTTTTTAAGATTAGATGCTGGAATGCTCACTACTCTGTGACCTGCACTATTAGCATTTCTAATTCTTGTAAGGTAATCCGAAATTGGATCTGTATACATAACTATAAATTTGCGGCAACGGTTTTTAACAAATGTTAAACCTGAAACCAATTAATATTAATTTTTGACTACCAGCTAGCTTTTCTAACTCCTGGAATAAGACCATTATTGGCCATTTCTCTAAATGTGACTCTAGAAATACCAAATGTTCTCATATACCCTTTTGGCCTACCAGTAAGTTTGCAACGATTGTGCATGCGAACGGGAGAGGCGTTTTTTGGTAATTTCTGTAATCCAGCATAATCACCAGCTTCTTTTAAAGCTTTTCTTTTATCTGCGTATTTGGCAACCGTCTTAGCTCTTTTTACTTCGCGGGCCTTCATTGATTCTTTAGCCATACTAATTCTTTTTAAAGGGAAGTCCTAACTGAGTTAATAATGATTTTGCTTCTTGATCAGTATCTGCAGACGTTACAAAAGTAATATCCATACCGTTTATTCTATTGATTTTATCAATATTGATTTCAGGAAATATAATCTGCTCAGTAATTCCTAAAGAATAATTACCACGGCCGTCAAAACCAGTAGCTTTAATTCCTTGAAAATCTCTTACACGTGGTAGGGCAGCAGTAACCAATCTATCTAAAAATTCGTACATACGCTCCCCTCTTAAGGTCACTTTTGCACCAATTGGCATTCCTTTACGCAATTTAAAATTTGCAACATCTTTCTTAGAGATGGTAGAAACAGCAAGTTGTCCTGTTATCAATGTCATTTCATCAACCGCATGGTCAATAAGTTTTTTGTCTGCTACTGCAGCACCAACACCTCTAGAGACTACTATCTTCTCTAGTTTAGGAACTTGCATTACATTCTTGTAACCAAATTCTTCAGTTAACGCACTAATTACGCGATCTTTATATTCTTGTTTTAATCTTGGAATGTATCCCATAACTAAATTACTTCATTAGATTTCTTAGAAAACCTTACTTTATTTTCTCCACGAACTTCATAACCAACTCTTGTAGCTTCTCCAGATTTTGGATCGAGCAAAGATAAATTAGATATATGAATAGGAGATTCTTTTTTAACAATACCCCCCTGTGGATTTTGAGCGCTAGGCTTCTGGTGTTTAGAAACCAAATTGGTTCCTTCTACTATGGCTCTTTTTTTCTGAAGATCGATAGTGACAATTTTTCCTTGGTCCCCTTTATGGTCCCCAGCAATTACCTTCACTGTATCTCCTACTTTTATTTTAACTTTTGTCATCATCTTGGAAATTAAAGCACCTCTGGAGCTAATGAAACAATTTTCATGAATTGTTTGTCACGAAGCTCTCTAGCTACGGGACCAAATACACGTGTACCTTTCATTTCACCTGTTGGGTTTAAAAGCACACAAGCGTTATCGTCAAAACGGATGTAAGAACCATCTGGCCTTCTCACCTCTTTTTTGGTTCTAACTACAACGGCAGTAGACACAGTACCTTTTTTGACGCTTCCATTAGGAGTGGCATCTTTTACTGTAACTACAATTTTATCTCCTACAGACGCATACCTTCTTTTAGTACCTCCAAGTACTCTAATGGTCAAAACTTCTTTTGCCCCGGTATTATCTGCAACTTTTAGTCTGGATTCTTGCTGTAACATATTATTTAGCTCTTTCTAAAATTTCCACTAATCTCCAACATTTGGTCTTACTTAAAGGACGTGTCTCCATGATCTTTACAGTATCACCAATGTTACAATTGTTTGTCTCGTCGTGCGCAACATATTTCTTAGTTTTTAACACGAACTTTCCGTACATAGGGTGCTTCACACGTTTCACTTCTGAAACCACAATGGATTTCTCCATTTTGTTACTGGTAACAACGCCTACTCTTTCTTTTCTTAAATTTCTTTTTTCCATAAAGCAGAACCTGTTATTGGTTTTCCCTTTTAGTTAACTCTGTAGCCAATCTTGCCACCGTTCTTCTCACTTTTCTAATAGAAAGTGGATTCTCTAAAGGGGTAACAGAATGTGCTAATTTTAAATCTGAATGTTGCTTTTTAAATGCAGCTAGTTGTTCTACAAGTGCCTCAGCTGATAATTCTTTTATTTCTGATTGTTTCATGATTCCTAAATTAAAAATTATGCTGAATAATCTCTAGCAACAATAAATTTGGTTTTCACCGGTAATTTCTGAGCTGCAAGACGCAAAGCCTCTTTTGCAATGTCATAAGACACACCAGCAATTTCGAACATGATCCTACCTGGAAGAACCACCGCAACAAAATACTCTGGAGCACCTTTACCTTTACCCATACGTACCTCTAGAGGCTTCTTAGTAATAGGCTTGTCTGGAAATATCTTAATCCATAATTGACCTTCTCTCTTCATATACCTGGTAGCCGCAATACGCGCCGCTTCAATCTGACGCGATGTAATAAAACTAGTCTCCAAGGATTTTATACCAAACATACCATTAGAAAGCTGGTGGCCTCTACCTGATATCCCTTTCATACGCCCTTTCTGAGCTTTGCGAAATTTGGTTCTTTTTGGTTGTAACATGATTCTGTTTCTTTATATAATTACTTTCTACGACGTGGTTTCTTTGGTCCCTCTTGATTGCCTCCTTTTGGCTGACCCATGGACATACCAACTAAGGGAGATAATTCACGCTTGCCATAGACTTCACCTTTCATAATCCACACTTTAATACCCAATCTTCCATAGGTAGTATGTGCTTCTTGCAATGCATAATCAATATCAGCTCTAAAAGTAGACAATGGTATTCTGCCGTCTTTATATCCCTCAGAACGAGCCATTTCAGCACCGTTTAAACGTCCAGATATTAAAACTTTAATTCCCTCAGCATTCATTCTCATAGCAGCAGCGATAGCCATTTTAATAGCTCTTCTGTATGAAATTCTACTTTCAATTTGTCTGCAAATACTAGCAGCTACTAAATTAGCATCCACTTCAGGCCTTTTGATCTCAAAGATGTTAATTTGAACTTCTTTACCAGTAATTTTCTTAAGCTCTTCTTTAAGCTTGTCTACTTCTTGACCACCTTTACCAATAATGATACCAGGTCTGGCAGTAGTAACAGTAATAGTTACTAATTTAAGTGTACGTTCTATGATTACTCTAGAAACACTTGCTTTTGCCAAACGAGCAAAAATGTATTTTCTAATTTTATCATCTTCTGCAAGTTTATCACCGTAATCATTACCACCGTACCAGTTAGATTCCCAACCTCTGATGATTCCTAGACGATTCCCAATTGGATTTGTTTTTTGTCCCATAGTGCGTATCCTAGCTTTGTATATTATTGTTGTCACCTAAAACCAATGTTACATGGTTTGAGCGTTTTCTTATTCTGTGTGCTCTTCCTTGTGGTGCAGGACGAAGTCTCTTTAACATACTTCCTCCATCTACACGAATTTCCGCAACAAAAAGATCTGCGTCTTCTATGTTAGCTTCCTCGTTCTTAGCTTGCCAGTTTGCAATAGCAGACAACAATAGTGTTTCAATTTTACCAGAAGCTTCCTTTTGGTTGAACTTTAAGATTGCCAAAGCAGCCTCTACTTGTTTCCCTCTCACTAGATCTGCAACTAAACGCATTTTTCTAGGTGAAGTTGGACAGTTGTTCAACTTAGCAAAAGCAACTTGTTTTTTTGCTTCTTTAATGGCATCAGCCATGTTTCTTTTACGAACTCCCATAGCTTATTTTTTACCTTTGTTTTTAGCACCTGCATGCCCTCTAAAGGAACGTGTTGGTGAAAATTCTCCTAATTTGTGACCCACCATGTTTTCAGTAACATATACAGGAACAAAAAGCTTCCCGTTGTGAACTGCAATAGTTTGACCTACAAAATCTGGGGTAATCATTGAAGCTCTAGACCAAGTCTTTAAAACTGTCAATTTCCCTGATGTGATATTCTCTTGGACTTTTTTCTCTAAACTGTAGTGAACAAAAGGTCCTTTTTTTAATGAACGTGCCATGTCTATCTACTTTTTATTTCTTTCTACGTTCTATAATATACTTGTTGGTACTCTTGGTTTTAGAACGTGTTCTAAATCCTTTAGCTGGAATTCCCTTTCTAGATCTTGGGTGACCTCCGGAAGATCTTCCTTCACCACCACCCATTGGGTGATCTACTGGGTTCATAGCTACTGGTCTCACTCGTGGTCTTCTACCCAACCATCTGCTTCTACCTGCTTTACCAGATACTAACAATTGATGATCAGAGTTAGATACAGCACCAATAGTGGCCATACAAGCTGAAAGAATTAAACGTGTTTCACCTGAAGGCATTTTAACCGTCACAAACTTTCCGTCTTTTGCCATAAGTTGGGCAAAGGTTCCAGCACTTCTTGCCATTACGGCTCCTTGTCCAGGACGTAATTCAATACAAGAAATAATAGTACCTAATGGTATAGCGTGCAAAGGCAAAGCATTACCAATCTCTGGAGCTACCTCTGCACCTACTGAAATAGTCTGTCCAACGGCCAAACCGTTTTGAGCAATCACATATCTCTTTTCCCCATCTGCATAGGTCAATAGTGCAATAAATGCAGTTCTGTTTGGATCGTACTGTATAGAGGTCACCGTAGAAGTCACATCTGACTTATCACGTTTGAAATCCATTAAACGATACCTTCTTTTGTGACCTCCACCTTTTTGACGAATGGTCATTTTTCCTTGACTGTTTCTACCCCCAGTTCTTTTTATCGGACTAAGCAAGCTTTTTTCCGGCTTATCAGTAGTAATGGCGTCAAAACCGTTAACTACTCTAAAACGCTGCCCTGGGGTGATTGGTTTTAATTTTCTAACTGACATTTTTTGTCTTTATAGATTACTGTAAAAATCAATGATATCTCCGCTTTTAACATCAACAATGGCTTTTTTATAAGCAGATGTCTTACCATGCTGCACGCCTGTTTTTGTATAACGTGATTTTCTTGAAGGACCATAGTTCATGGTGCGCACTGCATTCACAGAGACACCGTAAGAAGCTTCAACAGCTTCTTTAATTTGTATCTTATTGGCATTAGGATCTACGATGAAGCCATAGCGGTTGTACAACTCACTGTCTGCTGTCATTTTTTCCGTAATGATTGGTTTTATCAATACACTCATAGTTCCTCTATTTTGTTAAATTTAATTCAATTCCCGCTATAGAACCCTCAAGCAATACAATACTTCCTGCATTAAGAATCTTGTAAGTGCTTAATTCTGAGTTAGTTACAACATCAGTTTGGGTTAAATTACGTGACGACAAATATACATTATTATTTGAATCACCCAACACAACTAAAGACTTTTTGTTATCAATCCCTAATGATTTCAATACTTGTAAGAAATCCTTAGTTTTTGGTGACTCTAAATTAAAGTCTTCTAAAACAATGATAGATTGCTCACTGGCCTTTAAAGACAAAGCAGACTTTCTAGCCAAACGCTTTACATTTTTATTAAGCTTTTGAGTATAGTCTTTTGGTCTAGGGCCAAAAATACGACCACCACCTCTAAATACAGGAGATTTTATACTTCCTGCACGAGCGGTACCAGTACCTTTTTGTTTCTTAATCTTACGCGTACTACCTGATATTTCTGCACGTTCTTTAGACTTGTGTGTTCCTTGACGCTGGTGCGCTAAGTACTGCTTTACATCTAAATAAATAGCGTGATTGTTTGGGTCTATTGCAAAAACAGCATCAGAAAGGTCTGCCTTTCTCCCTGTTTCTTTTCCTTTACTATCTAAAACTGCTACTTTCATTACTTCTCAATAGTTACGTAAGCGTTCTTATGACCAGGTACACATCCTTTTACTACTAAAAGGTTTTTCTCTGGAACAACTTTTAAAATTCTAAGGTTTAAAGCAGATACTCTGACACCACCCATTCTTCCAGCCATTTTCATGCCCTTGAATACCCTTGCTGGGTAGGAAGCAGCACCGATAGATCCTGGAGCTCTTAGCCTGTTGTGTTGTCCGTGAGTAGCTTGTCCAACACCTGCAAAATTGTGTCTCTTAACAACTCCTTGAAATCCTTTACCTTTAGAATTTGCTGCAATATCTACAAACTCACCTTCTGCAAATAGGGCTACACCAATGATGTCTCCTAATTTGTAATCTCCTTCAAAATTTCGGAATTCAACGACTTTTCTCTTGGCAGAAACACCCGCTTTTTTAAAGTGACCAGCGGTCGCTTTATTTACGTGCTTCTCTGCCTTGTCATCGAAACCGAGTTGAAGGGCACTGTACCCGTCTACCTCTTCGGTTCTGACTTGGGTAACCGTACATGGTCCAGTTTCTATAACGGTACATGGAATATTCTTTCCATTCTCGTCAAAAATACTGGTCATGCCAATCTTTCTTCCTATTAACCCAGACATAATAATTAGTATTTAATTTATATTTAATTTATTTGGGACGCATCCCTAAAAAAACAGGGTCAAAAAATAATTCAACCCTGATTATTTTTTTCCGTTTTTCCCTTGCACAAAGCTCGGGACAAGTAATGAGCAGCTAGCTGCTCAATGGTATTAAGCCGCAAGGCCTAAGATCAAACCTTTATTTCAACTTCTACTCCAGATGGCAACTCTAATTTCATGAGTGCGTCAATGGTTTTTGAAGAAGAAGAGTAAATGTCAAGTAATCTTTTATATGAGCTCAATTGAAATTGCTCTCTAGATTTCTTGTTCACGTGCGGGCTACGCAATACTGTGAATATCTTCTTATGTGTTGGCAAGGGAATAGGACCAGTTACTACTGCACCTGTAGACTTTACCGTCTTTACGATTTTCTCTGCAGACTTGTCTACCAAGTTAAAATCATATGATTTAAGTTTAATTCTAATTTTTTGGCTCATCGTACTTAATTATGCAGTTATACCTTTAGCTTTTTTAATCACTTCTTCTGAAATATTAGAAGGTGTTTCTTCATAGTGGTCAAATTCCATTGTAGAAGTGGCTCTACCAGAAGACATAGTTCTAAGAGCAGTTACATATCCAAACATTTCTGAAAGAGGTACTAAAGCTTTAATTACTTTAGCGCCGGCTCTATCATCCATATTGGTCACCTGGCCTCTACGTCTGTTAAGATCTCCTACAATGTCACCCATGTTTTCTTCTGGAGTGAGCGCCTCTAATTTCATAATTGGCTCTAGAATTACTGCGCGAGCTGCTTTTGCTGCTGCCTTGTAACCCATTTTAGCGGCCAATTCAAAAGAAAGGGCATCTGAATCTACAGGGTGAAAAGAACCGTCTCTAATAGTCACTTTCATAGAATCCATTTCAAAACCAGCCAAAGGACCGTTCTTCATAGCTTCTCTAAACCCTTTTTCTATAGATGGAATATATTCCTTAGGAACGTTACCTCCTTTAATTACGTTCACAAACTCAAGTCCAGATTTAGCTTCTGATGCTGGCTCAATAGTAAATACAATATCTGCAAATTTACCACGACCACCAGACTGCTTTTTATACACCTCTCTGTGGTCTGCAGAAGCTGTAAAAGCTTCTTTATACTCTACCTGAGGTTGTCCTTGATTCACTTCTACTTTAAATTCTCTTTTTAGACGGTCACAAATAATATCTAAGTGTAACTCTCCCATTCCAGAAATAATAGTCTGGCCAGAAGCCTCATCTGTCTTCACTTGGAAAGTTGGGTCTTCTTCAGCTAATTTATGCAAAGCCATTCCTAACTTATCTATGTCTGCTTTTGTTTTTGGTTCTACCGCAATACCAATTACTGGATCGGGGAAGTCCATGCTCTCTAAAACAATAGGAAATTTTTCTGCAGTTAATGTATCACCCGTTTTAATATCTTTAAAACCTACAGCCGCCCCAATATCACCCGCCTCAATAAAATCAATAGCGTTTTGTTTGTTGGCGTGCATTTGGTAAATTCTGGAGATACGCTCTTTGTTTCCTGAACGGTTGTTCAAAACATAAGAACCTGCGTCTAAACGACCAGAATAAGCCCTAAAGAATGCCAAACGTCCCACAAAAGGATCCGTTGCAATTTTAAATGCCAAGGCAGCAAAAGGCTCTTTGACATCTGGTTTTCTGGTTTCAGGTTTGTCAGTATTTGGATTAATTCCAACAATACCTTCTTTGTCCATTGGAGATGGTAAGTATTTACATACGGCATCTAATAAAAACTGTACCCCTTTATTTTTAAAAGATGAGCCACAGATCATTGGAATGATACTCATATCCATTACTGCTGCTCTCAATGCTGCATTCACTTCTATCACAGTAATTGAGTCTTCATCTTCAAAGAATTTCTCCATTAAAGTTTCATCGTATTCAGCTACTGCTTCTATAAGCTCTGCTCTGTATTGTTTTACTTCTGCCAGCATATCTGCAGGGATAGGGACTTCTTGAAAAGTAGCACCCAAATCATCCTCATTCCAGATAATGGCTTTATTAGTTACAAGATCAACAACCCCTCTAAAGTCTGCTTCATCACCAATAGGCAATACAATAGGTACCGCATTAGATTTTAACATCTCGCGTACCTGCTTACAAACCATTAGGAAATTAGATCCTTGTCTGTCCATTTTGTTCACAAAACCAATACGTGGCACCTTGTAATTGTCTGCCAAACGCCAGTTGGTTTCAGATTGAGGCTCTACACCATCTACTGCTGAAAACAAAAACACCAATCCGTCTAACACACGTAAAGAACGGTTAACCTCTACTGTAAAATCTACGTGACCAGGAGTGTCAATAATGTTAAAGTGGTAAGGAAGTGTTTCTGGCAATTTCTCACCATTTACAGTGGGGAAGTCCCATGAACATGTAGTGGCAGCAGAAGTGATAGTAATACCACGCTCTTGCTCTTGCTCCATCCAATCCATTGTGGCGGCACCATCGTGCACTTCACCAATCTTGTGACTCACTCCAGTGTAAAATAAAATACGCTCTGTAGTGGTGGTTTTGCCAGCATCAATGTGCGCGGCAATTCCAATATTTCTTGTATATCTAAGGTCTCTTGACATGGCTATGATTAGAATCTAAAGTGAGAGAATGCTTTATTGGCTTCTGCCATCTTATGAGTATCTACCCGTTTTTTAACGGCAGCACCTTCTTCTTTGGCAGCAGCTAAAATTTCTGAAGCCAATTTCTGAGCCATAGATTTTTCGTTTCTTTTACGCGCATAGCTTAGCATCCATTTAATAGCCGTAGAAATTTTACGGTCTGGACGTATTTGCATTGGAATTTGGAAAGTAGCTCCCCCTACTCTTCTAGAGCGCACCTCTACGTGAGGCATGACATTAGATAGGGCGTCTTTCCACACCTCTAATGCAGTTTTTTCTTCATCTGTCTTTTTTTCTTCTACAATGGCAATGGCGTCGTAAAATACTTTAAAAGCTATAGATTTCTTACCATCCCACATCATCATATTGACAAAGCGAGTGACCAACTGATCATTAAATTTAGGATCTGGTAATAAAGGTCTTTTTTTGGCCTGTTTTTTTCTCATGATTTCTCTTTAAACTGTCTTACGCTTTCTTAGGTCTTTTCGCTCCGTATTTAGATCTACGTTGTGTTCTTCCTGCAACACCAGCGGTGTCTAAGGCGCCCCTTACAATGTGATACCTAACTCCTGGCAAATCTTTAACCCTTCCGCCCCTTACTAATACTATCGAGTGCTCTTGTAAATTGTGACCTTCTCCAGGGATGTAGGCATTGACCTCTTTACCGTTCGTTAACCTTACCCTTGCTACTTTACGCATTGCAGAGTTTGGTTTCTTAGGTGTAGTGGTGTAAACACGCGTACATACCCCTCTTCTTTGAGGACACGATTCCAAAGCAGCCGATTTACTCTTCTTAGTAATTGTGGCTCTTCCTGTTCGTACTAATTGTGAAATTGTTGGCATATATAATGTATATAAATAACTATTACCCCTTTTTAAGGGCTGGCAAATGTAAGAATTAATTATTGATATTCAAATGGAGTGACATTAATTTTTAATATTTTTTCTCAAAATCAAAAAATAATAATTCTACAATAGAGAGAAATATTTTTAATAGTATATTAATAAGGTATAAATGTATATTTTGCCTCTGGCCGATGTAACAAAAAAAACATAGGTTAAAAAAAGAGGATTAAGTTTGACTTTAAAGGTTTCAGCAATCACTCCTATCATAATAAGGGCACAACTCAACTAAATTTAAAAATAACACCCCCTAAATTTAATGATTATCAAAATAAATTCGAATTAGCCATGTCTGCAATAAGAAGAGGAGAAACCTATCTGATAAATTTAACTGCTAAGGGTATTTCTAGACAGGAAGAACACTTGAAAGTATTTTTAATGACACTAATTCAAAATATAAGATTTTAATTAAGGATACATTTGTCAGTTTCTCCCCTGAGACATTTTTCCAAATCAAAGAAAGCGAAATTAGAACATACCCTATGAAAGGAACGATAAATGCTCATTAGAAAGATATTAGAAAGTGATGAAAAAGAAAAAGCAGAACACGCGACCATTGTAGAACTGTTGAGAAATGATATAAGCCAGTTTGCAAAAATGTAACCGTTAAAAAATATAGATATTATGAAGTCATAGGAGGGCACAGAAAAAATTGGACAAATAAGCTCCGAAATTAAAGGCTATCTTCCTGATCATCACAGAACCATCATTAGAGATATCATTTATAGTCTTATCCCAGCAGGGTCAATTTCAGGCGCACCAAAACAAAAAATAATCAAGCTTATTAAGGCCATAGAAAAAGAACCAAGAGACTATTACACAGAGATTACAGGTTATTTTAATGAAGACAATTCAGATTCTTGTGGCCTGGGAAGAAAGTTTTATTGAAAATGTAAATGAAAAAATTAACAAAACATTTGGATAATTACAAAAAAAAATGTTTTTTTACATAATATATTAACTAATGAAACCTAAAATATTAACTAATGAAAAATAAACTAAATGGATTTCTTACGATTTTATTAGTATTTGTATCGCAAATAGGATTTGCGCAAAAAACTATAAATGGTACTGTTTCTGACTCAAATGGACCGCTTCCGGGCGTAACCATTATTGTCGCAGGTACAAATCAAGGAGTAGTATCAGATTTTGATGGAACTTTTTCTATAACAGCTAATAATGGCGATGTTCTAGAATTTAGTTACATAGGAATGGAAAATTACTCCGTAACAGTTAGCGACACAAACAACCTTCAAATTGTAATGAATGAAAGTGCAACTGCATTGGACGAAATTATTGTATCAGGTGTTGCTGGGGGAACTACTGTTAAAAAAATGACTGTTTCTATAACTAAAGTTAGACAAGAACAACTAAGCATGGCTCCTGCTTCTTCAGTAGCAGGTGCATTAGTTGGAAAAGTTGCGGGGGCGAGAGTATCAATGTCTTCCGGGGCACCTGGTGCAGGATTTCAACTTCAATTAAGATCTGATAACAATTTAAATGCTGGATCCTCTCCTTTAATTATTATGGATGGTGTAATCATTAATACTTCTTTAAATGATATTAATGTTGATGATATCGAAAGTATGGAAGTTGTTAAAGGTGCTGCTGCATCTTCATTATATGGATCAAGAGCAGCTAATGGAGTAATAGCCATTACATCTAAAAGAGGTAGTGGAGTAAAAAAAGGAAGTAGCTCAGTAACAGTTAGAAGCGAGATGGGGTTTCAACAAATAGCGAACTACATTGACATATCTGAAAGTCATTCTTTCGCACTTGCTAGTGACTGGCAAAATCACTTAGGGGCATATACCGCTTATGATGGCGTTTCTTTCCCAGCTGGGTATATGGGGGGTTATAACCCTTTAATAACTGGATCTCGAAAAGAAAAAGCAGATCATTATATGGATAACCCATTTGGCGTAAACAGAGATCATCAAAAAGATTATTTTACCGTTGGTGAAACTCAGACTAATTTTGCATCATTCTCTAGTAATGGTGAAAAAACGAATGTTTATGGTTCTTTTGAAAGAACAAAACAAACAGGTGTAGTTCCTTATACTGATGGTTTTAACAGAAAAAACTTTAGATTAAATATTGACCATGAAATTAAACCTTGGTTAAACCTATCAATAAGTAATTTATATACTGATAATTCTATCCAATTCCCTGGTGGTGGTGGTGGCTTTTTTGCAATTGTATTAGCTGAACCGGATAACGACTTAAATATGGCGAATCCTGTTGATGGGCAGCCACACTATTTAAGGCATAATCACTGGAGCAATGAAGGAAATCCATATTATTATGCTTCGAAATATGAACAAGCAACAAATACGACTAGTTGGATTTCAAATATCAAAACTGAAATAAAATTTAATCAATATTTGAGTTTAGATTTAAAATATTCTAAAGAAAACATAAACTCCAATTACACTGGTTACGCTCCATATGATACTTGGGGCATTGGTAGTGGAGGAAATAATGATTATGGTCTTATTATAACTGAAGGATCTCTTTATAAGTCTAATTCCGTTACAATTGGAGAAAACACTCAAGCTATTTTAAATTTTAGCCGCAAATTTAATGAATTAAAGATCAGTTCTAAATTATCTGTGTTAGATGAAAAAAGATCATATGAAGGCTTTGATGTTGGAGGGATTGATTTTGCTATACGCGATTTACCAACTTTAGAAGCATTTAAAGAAGTAAATAGTTGGGGCTCACAAAACACCAAAGAGAATGCTCGAAATTACTTTGGAATTGTTGGACTTGACTATAAAGACAGGTACTTAGTAGACATTATGTTTCGTCGTGATGGATCTTCTCTTTTTGGTGCTGATAATAGATGGGCAAACTATTACAGAGCTTCAGGTGCCTATATTATCTCAGAAGACATTTCTATACCAGGGATTCAGAACCTTAAAGTTAGGGCCGCTCAAGGTACTGCAGGTATAAGGCCAGGTTTTAACTGGCAGTATGAGACCTACAATATCAGTAATGGATTAACTAGTCCTGGTCAAAAGGGAAATAATGCTCTTAAGCCATCTCAAACTGAGGAGACTGAATTTGGTCTTGATGTTAGTTTCTTAAATACTTTTACCTTTCAAGCTACACAATCTAAATCGGTTACAACTAATCAATTTTTAGCTGTCCCTCTTATCCCTTTTGTTAGTGATGGATTTACTTCACAATGGCAAAACGCTGGGACTGTAGAAGGGAATACTCTTGAAATGTCTTTAAGTGCAAACTGGAAAAACAAAAAGGATTTTAAATGGAATTCAAATATTGTTTTTGCAAAAAGCGAACAAAAAATTACAGCTTTACCAATTGCTCCTTACCAATCTGGACCTGATGGACTATATTTCATTAAAGAAGGTGAAAGTTATGGATCCATTTATGGATATACTTGGGTGGAAACACTAGAGCAAATGTCTAATCAACTTCCAAACGGCAAGACAATTTCTGATTATGAAGTAAATAGTGATGGATTTGTAGTTCCAGCAGGTAGTCAAGGTACAACCAGTGAAAAAAGTATCACTTTAAAAAATGATAATGGCGACTTGGCTTTTGTTAAAATAGGTGATGGATTACCAAAATTCACTATGGGTATTTCTAACAGTATTAGCTATAAAAACGCGTCCTTTTACTTCTTATTCGACATTAAAAATGGTGGAGATGTATACAATAGGAAATCTCAATGGATGACAAGAGATACAAGAAATGGTATAATGGATATGGCTAATGTTCCTGAAGGTGAGAAAAAAACAACCGATTACTTTCTAAATTTTTACGATGTAAATTCAAATAACAGCTATTGGGTAGAAGATGCTTCATTTATAAAACTTAGAGAAGTAGCGTTAGGATATACACTAAATGACTCAAATATGCCAACATCTATAAGTAACATATTCAAGTCAATTACCGCTAAAGTAATAGGAAGAAATTTATTGACCTTTACTGAATATAGTGGTTATGACCCAGAAGTTGGAAGCATTAGAAATCCTTTTGATGGAACTGATACATATCCAAATTATAGAAATATAGCACTATCATTAACTTTAGACTTTTAATTAAGAAAAAAAAACATCATGAAAAATAAACTAATAAAATATTTATTCTTAGTACTTCTAGGATTCGTTTCTTGTGAAGAATCCTTAGATGTGCAAAATGAAAATCAACCAGATTTTAAAAAGGTATACGCTAGTGGAAGTGATGTAGAGAATGTTGCATCAGGTCTGTACAATACCTTTTATAATAGTTCATTATCATATTATGGAACTCAAATGCCGATGGCAGTTGCAGCAGATAACGCATCTTGCTCTTGGGGGAATTCGGCCATGAGAGATATGAGCTGGGAGCCAAGAAAAGCTTGGAATAATACTCCTGGATATAGCTATGGAGCAAACACAAAATACATTTTTGACAACATGTATGCTGTGATTAACACCTCTTCACTTATTTTAAAAGCAATATTAAATGAAGGTATTGAAATTGGAGCAAATGGTGTTGATACAGACAGGACTATAGCCTTTTGTAGATTCAATATGGGTGTTGCTTATGCTACATTAGCATTACAATTTGACCAAGCATTTATTGTCGATGAAGTTATTGTAATAGAAGATGCTGTCGTTGAAGATGCTTCACCGTATACTGAAGTAGCTGCTAAAGCTATAGAATATTTGAATGCTGCTATTCAAGTTTCACAGAGCAATGATTTTACTATACCATCAGGTTGGATGGGAACATCTGGTGATTTAAGTAGCAGTACTCTTGCAAAATACGCTAATTCATGGGCCGCCAGATTATTATCGGGTTTACCAAGAAATAGCTCACAAAATACTTCAGTAGATTGGACAAAAGTTCTAAACTATGCAAATAATGGTCTTACTGAAGACTTTAATGTTGTAAATGATGGAGGTGCTAATTGGTACGCAATGGCACAAGACTATTTATCATATCCAGGATGGGGTATAGTAGATATGTATGTGGTAAACAAGTTAGACCCAACTAAACCAGCGCATTGGGATGATGATCCTGCGTTTCCGAGTCCAGGCGAATCAACAAATCCAGATGCTGACGCAAGACTATATACTGACTTTGAATACCTTCCATCGAATTGGCTAAGATCTGATCGTGGTTTCTACCACTGGTCTACACAAAGATTTAGCAGAAGAGATAATATAAATTCTACTAATGTAGGACCATTGCCTGAATTTTCGGCTGCAGAAAATGATCTTTATAAGGCTGAAGCTAATGCTCAATCTGGAAATTTAGCTGCTGCAGTGAGTATTATTAATAATGGAACAAGAACTAGTCGTGGAAAACTACCTGCTATTTCTGCTAATCTTGCAGATATTATGGGAGCTATTCACCATGAAAGAGTAATTGAATTAATGCTTGTAGGTAGTGGATTACAGTTCTACGAATTTAGAAAAAATAATTTTTTGCAAAAGGGGACACCTTTACATTTCCCTATTCCAGCTAAAACACTAGAAACTTTTGGTGTAGCTCAGCCATTTTATACATTTGGGGGTCCTGATGGAGCCGATGGTGTAAATGGTTCTAACGGAGGTTGGAGATAATAAATTTTCAAAAATGGAGTAATAAAAGGACCACTAATATTAGTGGTCCTTTTTTATTAAAAAAAAGACCACTCTTAAATTTAAGTTAATTCAATATAGATTAATTCTACAGTAGCTCACTAATTCTAAAACTAGATAATAATGAAAACAACTCTAAATGGAATTCTAACGCTTTCATTAGCGTTTGTTGTGCAGTCATCTTTTGCTCAAGACAAAACAATTTACCTTTAGGTGGGTTAAACATTCTGTTTAAAGGCACTACTGATGGTACCCAAACAGATTTTGATAGTAATTATACTATTAATGCCAAAACAGGTGCTACACTAGTATTCACCTATATTGGCCTCAAAGAAGCAACTGCAGTTGTTGGCGGCAGTGCAGTCATTAACATTCAAATGCAAGATGATGCCCAAGCGCTTGAGGAGGTAATAGTCACTTCTTTAGGTATTAAGAGAGAATCTAGGTCTATGGGGTACTCTGTAGCTAAAGTATCTGGAGAAGATGTAGCTGGAAGAGCGGAACCAGACCTTCTAAGAGCAATGCAAGGAAAAATGACAGGGGTAAATATTACCGGAGCTGGAGGAGCTCCAGGCCAGTCAACTAAAATAAATATTAGAGGTATTTCCTCTTTAACTGGTAATACTCAACCTTTATTTATAGTGGATGGTATACCTTTTGACAATAGTGTAAATGCAAGCCTTTTTTATGAATAACAAACTTCAATTATTGAAAAGGCTAGCATTCTCAAGATTTTTTAAGAGGTTAATTCTAGTTAAATTTTACTCGTCAATTTTATACGCTAATAGCCTTGTGTCATTTTTAAGATAATAATAACCACGCCAGAAACTAGTCCCTAAGCCATCATACTTCCAAACAACTTCTCCAGAAGGTGTCACCTCCCAAAAACCGTAGTCACCTTCACAAATAAGGGTATTGCCATTTAAAAGTCTCTGCACTCCTGAAATTTTGTCAAAATACATACTAGGATCTGTAAAGGACCATTGCACCAAGGGAGCAACAAAATTCTGCATTGAAGATTGAGAAAAAGTAGGCAAAATTAGTTCATATGCAATAGACTGTTTGTTATTGCTGCCGTTGTTATAAATCAAAAAATTAGTAGCTCCAACATAGCCATTAGGAACAATAGAAGGGTGATGATTATTAAAGAAAAACCTGTCGATTGAATTTTCATTATAAGTAGTTGGGTTTCCAAATCTATATACAAGATCCCCTCCTCTATTATATGCTCCTCCGTTTTCAGAAGTAGCCTCCTCTAAAGTTGTGCTGTGATCTATAACCCATACTTCGCTGTAAAAATTAACACTCAAGTATATTAAATCTTTAGATGAGTCATAAAAAATTCCATTGGCATGCATCCAATCTCCGTGTTGCATGCCCTTATTATAAGAAATATTAATTTTGTTGGGATGTGCAGAAATAATACCATAATTAGATTTACCCTCATCTATGTCCTGAACTATATGATCCCAACTACGCCATTGCCAAACAATATGATTATTTGAGGGATCAACTTCAATTAATTTCTCTAAAAAAATATCATGATCAATAGACAACCCAAATTCAAACAGTAGGGATTGTTCAATGCGCTCCCATAACATGATTAAAATATGGCCGTTTGGAAGTTCAGTAGCGTCATGGTGCGCTATTTCATTTTTCGAATTAACTTCATAGTTCCATATTAATTCTCCTTGAGGATTAAAGCGTTTAATTACACCTCCAAAACCTCCAATAATTATAGTAGGGTCTGCAACTTTAAAACACGCTAAAATATCTCCAGAGGCCGTTAATTCAATATCATTTCCAAATGATGCCTCAAAATTCCATTCGAAAACTTTTTCCCCTTCGTGGTTAACTAAATACGCATCTTTTTTACCGTTTTCAATCATAAAAAAATAACCATCATGATCAATTTTCTGTGCCTGATACAGCACCACATTCTCATTTGAAAAGGATTTTAAAGGAAGGAAAACTGCTACTAAACTAAAATTTTTATTTGTTAAAACATCTAGAGAAACTAATTCTCCAGCCAAATCACCTGCCCAATGAGAAAATATATAATTAGGATTCGCCACAGCCGTCACCGTAATATTTTCGTTTAAACTATAAGGACCTGTTTTACTGAATACAACTGTCCCAGATTCATTGGGTGAAACTGTCGCTTGAATTAAAAATAATTCAGGAATTACAATGTCATTCTTTTGACAAGAAATAAAAAAAACAAGAATTACGTAAATAAAATTTTTCATTTTGCAAACATAGTAAAATAGTTCATTTTTGAAATTCCAATGTAATTTAATTAATTTAAAAAATAAAATTTTTTTATTTTTACGTTTTTATTTTATACATTCGTCGATCTATTAACAAATTATTAAGAATTGTTTACCTTAATATTAATAGATCTCTTAACTTAAAACTAAAATTAACTAAACAAAAACAAATGAAGACAACTCTAAATGGAATTCTAACGCTTTTATTAGCATTTGTCTTGCAGGCATCTTTTGCTCAAGACAAAACAATTTCAGGTACAGTTACTGATCAAAACAATTTACCTTTAGGTGGGGTAAACATTCTGGTTAAAGGCACCACTGATGGTACCCAAACAGATTTTGATGGTAATTATACTATTAATGCCAAAACAGGTGCTACACTAGTATTCACCTATATTGGCCTCAAAGAAGCAACTGCAGTTGTTGGCGGCAGTGCAGTCATTAACATTCAAATGCAAGATGATGCCCAAGCGCTTGAGGAGGTAATAGTCACTTCTTTAGGTATTAAGAGAGAATCTAGGTCTATGGGGTACTCTGTAGCTAAAGTATCTGGAGAAGATGTAGCTGGAAGAGCGGAACCAGACCTTCTAAGAGCAATGCAAGGAAAAATGACAGGGGTAAATATTACCGGAGCTGGAGGAGCTCCAGGCCAGTCAACTAAAATAAATATTAGAGGTATTTCCTCTTTAACTGGTAATACTCAACCTTTATTTATAGTGGATGGTATACCTTTTGACAATAGTGTAAATGCAAGCCAAGGTGCAGCACAAAACACTGTGTTTTCTAATAGGGGGTTTGACTTAGATCCTAATGCAATAGAAAGTATTTCTGTACTTAAAGGTGCAGCAGCCTCTGCATTATATGGCTCAAGAGCAACCAATGGTGTGATTGTTATTACTACAAAAGCATCTAAAGGTAGATCAAGAAAAGGGATGGAAGTGTCTTACAACACATCTTTAGCAACTACAGAACTTTCTGGTATTCCAGACTATCAAGATGTATATACACAAGGATCTAACCAAGTTTACAATGGTGGTTTCATTGGAAACTGGGGCTCACCAATGCCAGATCATGTAGATAGAATTAACCAACAATACGGGACAAATTATAGACCAGTATATGCTAACTATCCAGATGGATCACCATATCCAGATGGAACAGCAAGTAACCCAATAAATAATAGATTTCCTGGTGTTTTCCCTGAATTTGTTCAGCAGTATACAATGCCTGATGGTTCTGTTAGAGATGTGTCTGCGCCTTATGAGATAAAGGGAAATGATATTATTGGAGGGTTTTTTAAAAAAGGACAAACCATAGATCACGCTGTTAATATTAGTGGGGGGTCTGAAAAAGCGAATATTAATGCAGGGTTTTCTAATATGAACCAAAGTGGTATAGTGCCAAATCAAAATGCTGGCAGAACTAATTTATTCGTAGGTGGTAATGCCACACTAGATAATGGAATTACAGTTGCTGGGACCCTTAATTACGTAAACACCACTCAAAAATCTCCAAGGTCTGGTGCTTCAGCATTTAGTGATTACTACGGAGGAGGTGGAGGATCAATCTATTCAAGATTGTTTTACTTGCCAAGAAACTTTGATTTAATGGGATTGCCATGGGAAAATCCAGCAGATGGATCAAACATTTTTTACAGGGCTTTAGATAATCCTATATGGATAGCAAATAATAACTTATATAAATCTGAGGTAAATAGGGTTTATGGAAACTTATCTGCTGGTTATGACATAGCAAAAGGTGTAAACGTTACCGTTAAAGCGGGGGTAAACACTTACAGCGAAGCTAGAAGAAATAACACTGTTGCGGGTGGTATAGATACACCACTTGGAAGTGTAAATACCGTAGATCTTGTCAATACTGAACGTGACTTTACAGGTTTATTAAATATTGACAAGAAAATCACAGAAGACATTAGAATAAAAGCAATTGTCGGTGTGAACGCTAACGAAAGAAAACTTTCACAAAGAAGTGTTACTGGAAATGTGATTATTTCTAGGGGATTAAATATCACAGATGCTACTTCAACGCAAATTGTAGATTACGATTATTTAAATATGAGGAGACTCTGGGGTGTATTTAGTGACATCTCTATAGGGTACAAAGATTTATTGTACCTTGGATTGGTTGGCCGTCAGGACCATTCATCTACCCTACCTAGTGACAATAATAGCTATTTCTACCCAGGAGCTAGTATATCTTTCATATTAAGTGAAGCTGTTAAATTACCAGAAGTATTTGGAAGCGTAAAACTAAGAGTTGCAAACACTAAAGTAGGAAATGATGCATCGCCATACAGAACATCAACAAATTTTAACATAGGAACTCCTTTTACTTCTCCATTATACGGAGCTCAAAATAGGGCTTCACTAGGGAATACGCTGGGTAACGCTGCATTAAAACCAGAATTTACCACGGAATTTGAAGCTGGTTTAGCAGCTACTATGTTTAAAGACAGATTGAGTTTTGACATAACCTATTTTAGTAGATCATCAACAGAACAAATTGCTACTGCGTCTGTAGCAAGGTCATCAGGATTTAGTAGCCAGATTGTCAATATAGGTGAATTAAGTAATAAAGGCTGGGAATTAGGTATTGATACCTATCCAATAGCAAACGACAATTTTAAATGGAATACTTATTTTGCTTTTACAAAAATTAAGTCACTTATAGTAGATGCTGGTCCAAACGGAGAAATTTTTATTGGTGGTCCTGGATCATCGTTAGGAACAATTCATAGAAATGGCTCTCCATATGGGCAAATCTTTGGAACTGAAAATGCCAAAGATGATGAAGGAAATTTATTGATAGACAAATCAACTGGTTTGCCATTTCGCGCTCAAGCATCTACAATTATTGGGGATCCAAACCCTGATTTCACCTTAGGTATTACTAATAGTATATCTTATAAAAATTTCACTTTAAGAGCATTGATTGATTGGAAACAAGGAGGAGATATATATTCATTTAGCGCGGCTTCATTAATGCTTAGAGGACAGCTACAAAACTCTGTTGAACGGGAACAACTAAGAGTTGTGCCAGGTGTATATGGAAGTAACCAAACATTTGATGCCATTTTAGACTCTAATGGTGAAAAAGTTCAAAACACTACAGCTATCACGGCCTTTGACTCGCACTTCTCAAATGGATGGGGTGCTTATGGGCAAGATGAAGTAAACATTTATGACGGAACAACAATTAGGTTAAGAGAAGTTGGGTTAGGGTATAATATTCCTAAAAACTTGATAGATAAAACCCCATTTGGATCTGCAACTTTAACATTCAGCGGAAGAAACTTATGGTGGAATGCTCCTAACATGCTTAAAGGTTTAAATTTAGATCCTGAAGTATTAGGTGAAAATGCATCTTCTAACGTTCAAGGATTTGAATATGGAGCTACTCCAACTACCAAATCCTATAGCTTAAACCTTAGTTTAACATTCTAATCATTAGATAAATAAAATATACAAAATGAACACAAAAATTATAAAACTAGGAAAGTATCTAATCGCCAGCTTATTGGTCATTGGAACATCGTCATGCGAATTGGATGATTTGGATATAAATACAGATCCAAATACGGCAAGCAAAGCGTCTATAAACTTACTGTTAACAGAAGCCCAGTTTGGGGGTTTAAACACTTTTGCAGGCGGCTTAAATAACGCAACTATGGGATTCCAAGCTATTAATACAAGTAGTGATGACTTTAATTTCACAAACTCTAGCTGGAATGGAACATGGAATTATTTATACTCAGGACCTTTGAAAGATTTAGAAGAATTAATCAACGCCGCAGATCCTGAAAAAAATCCAAGATACCTAGCCATAGGGCAACTGCTAAAGGCATACTACTTTACAACAATGGTAGATTTATGGGGAGACATTCCTTACTCTGAAGCCTTTAAAGGAAATGACCCTAATGGCCAAAATACGCAGCCTGTATTTGACAAGGGTTCGGATATTTATGCCGATGCTTTTAAGTTGATTGACAGTGCAATTGAAAATTTAAAGTTGAATCAAGCTGTAGCCGTTAAAGGAGATATTATCTACGGCGGAAATAGTGCCAAATGGTTAAAAATGGCTAGATCTTTAAAATTAAGACTTCTAATTAACACGAGAAAAGTACAGGACAACAAATCTCAAATACAAACTTTAATCAGTGAGGGAAATCTTATCACAGCCGCTGCAGATGATTTTCAATTAAGATACAGTAGTCTTGCTAATCCCGACAACAGACACCCAATGTATCAGTCTGCTTACGCAGTTGGAGAAGCCTCATATTCTTATTTTGGACACCAGATCATGTTTGAAATGTTAAAGAACAAAGATCCAAGAACACCTTTTTATTTTAAAAGACAAACAACTGTAGTGCTAAATCCAGAAGAGCCTACTGACAAACAAACATTGCCATGTTCTCAAAGAGCTGATTGTAAATATGGTTACTTTGCGTTAAGTTCTTTTGTAACAACAGGTGTATTTGACAAGACACCAGCCCAACTAACTTCAGCTCAAGAAACTTACTTAGCAGGCTTTTTTGGAAGAGATAGATCAGACCCATCTGGAATACCAAATGACAACCCACTTAGAACAACTGTTGGAGCATACCCAGCAGCTGGATTATTTGATGCAACTGCTAGCACCACTGGGGGAAATAAATTTGGAAAAGGAGACGGTATATTCCCTATTATAACTTCCTGGATGGTAAAATTCTATATGCTTGAAGCTCAAATTTCTTTGGGAGTTAGTACCGGAAAAACAGAAAAAGAATTATTGACTAGTGCCATTCAAGAACAACTAAAAAAAGTGATTTCTGTAGGGACTACTGCAGACCCTAAAGCAAGCAGTAATATAGACAACTGGAGCACCGAGTATTCTTGGCCAGTAAAATATAAAAATGAAACAGATTTTATAGAATCAGTAATGGCTGACTACCCAGTGGCAGGAACAGAAAATCAAAGATTAGGAATGGTTTTAAAACAGGCTTGGTTTGCAAATTTTGGAAATGGTTTTGAAGGCTATAACTCATTTAGAAGAACTGGCTTACCCGCTGACATACAATTACCACTGCAACTACCAAGACAATATGCTTTAAGTTTACCTTACGCACAAGATGAGGTTAACTTAAATACAAACACCCCAAATAAAGTCTATGATTCACCGTCATTCGCTATTTTCTGGGATACCCTTAAATTCCAATTTTAATAATTAAATAAGTTAATAGAAATGAAAAAATATACAAAACACCTGTTATCCTTACTAATGATTGGAATTAGTTTCAGTTCATGTGAAGATGAGGAATTAATAACCTTGCCAGTTTGGGAAACAGCTGTACACGGTTATGCGGTAGTAAATGGAACTCAAAAAGACTTTAAAAAAGGAGACGCAAGTATATCTCTAGAATTAGATTTAAAATGGAAGTCTATTGACAATAAAAATGCTGTCACTAAAATAGACATCTATGTGTTGTTTAATGAAAAATACAAAGACATTGACGGCAACGAAAAGAGTATAAAACATGGCGGAGACTCTGGCAAATTAATTAAAAGTATTTCTGGAAGTGCTGTACCTGCTAATAATGTGGCAACCTCATTTAAAATTACACAAGATGAGGTTTACAAGGCATACTCAGATATAAAATATGACTATGGTTTTGGTGCAGGATCAGTATCTGTTTTTGCCAATCCACTCAAACCTTCTAGAAATGCTCTAACCAATAAATTTATTCCAGGAGATAATTTTACTGTAAAATGGATTTTTACTACAGAAGACGGTAGAGTTTTTGATTCATGGTCACCTTCTGTATGTACAGAATTCCCAGAGGCTAATTGTCAAGTAGACTGGACGGTTGTATGTGCAACTGGAGTAGAGAAAAGAACAGGTGACTGGACCATATTCATGGAAGACTTATATGGAGATGGATGGCAAGGTGGAAAAGTTCAAGCATGGGTAGATGGGGAATTATTTGAAGAAGTAGGACTAAACAGCCGATGGGACGGTGGTCAATGGGTGAATGAAGACACAGTGACCATTTCAATTCCTGCTGGCTCAACATCACTTGTTTTCAAATGGACTAATGATGATTACAATGGTGAATGTCATTTCACGATCAAAAATCCAAATGGAAATCTGCTGGCAGATATTTCAGGTCCTTCAGCTGGTGAAATCAAACTTGACCTTTGCAACGAGTAAGCAAAATAAGTTGAATAAAAAAATGCCACCCATTGGGTGGCATTTTTTTTTTGATATATGTTAAAAAATTATTTGATGTAAAAATTAAAAAATAAATTAAAAACTGGAATCAAATTAAATGTGACACCAGATAAACATCGCCAAGGGCAGGATTTTTAATTATATGTGATATAAATATTTTTTATTAAAATAACGAATTAACAATGAAACATTAAAATTTTTGTATTTTTTATAATAATTAATAGTTAAATATAAAAAATTAGTAGACATTTGTGGGCTATACTAAAAACAAACCTAATAATGAAAACAATTTTAAATGGAATTTTGACGCTATTGTTAGCGTTTGTTGTGCAAATTACTTTTGCACAAGAAAAAACAATTTCTGGTACAATTACAGATCAAAACAATGTGCCCTTGGGCGGTGTGAATATTCTTGTTCAAGGAACCGCTAACGGAACACAGTCAGATTTTGACGGTAACTATACCATTACAGCAAGTGAAGGTGAAATACTCGTTTTCTCTTATATTGGTCGCACACAAGCAACAGCGGTTGTTGGCGCAAGTAATGTGATCAACATTCAAATGCAGGAAGACGCTCAGGCCCTAGAAGAGGTAGTAGTTTCTGCACTTGGGGTTACTAGAGAGAAAAAAGCACTTGGGTATTCTCAACAAACTGTTCAAGGTGAGAATTTAGTGCAAACTAAAGAGGTAGACCTTAACACCGCATTATCTGGAAAAATAGCTGGGGTTCAAATGGTAGGAGCGCCTTCTTCTACTTTTGATGCAGGATTACTTAGATTAAGAGGTGAAACTGGAGTGTTATATGTTGTTGATGGTGTAAAAGTGTATTCACAAACAGATATTAACACAGATAATATAGGAAACATTTCGGTACTTAAAGGTGCTTCAGCAACTGCTCTTTTTGGTGTTGACGCAAGAAATGGAGTAGTTTTAATCACTTCTAAAACAGCAAAAGCAGGACAGACAAGTTTATCTATAGATCATACCACTTCAATGACCTCTGTTTCTTTATTGCCAGATTATCAAAATGAGTATGGAGGTGGTTACTACCAAGATTGGGATACTTTTTCGTACAATCCAGCAACTGACCCTGCTGAATGGGCTGCTTTTGAAGGTCAAAAAATTCCTTATTACGCTGCGGATGAATCTTGGGGTCCAAGATTAGATGGCACCTTAGTAAGACATTGGGATTCTTGGATACCTGGTTCCCCAAGTTTCGGTGAATTAAGACCTTGGTCTCCTAATCCCGACAATGTTAAAAACTTCTTTCAAGATGCTATCACCAACAATACTTCCTTAAACTGGTCAAAAGGCGGTGATGATTATAAAGTTTCAGCAGCTGTAAGAAATATTAATACAGAATTAGTTCTTCCAAATTCTTTCAGAAACCAAATAGATATTAACCTAAATGCATCTTTTGATTTTAATAAGAAGTTAAATATGTACACAACGGTTAACTATCAGACTCGTGTTACTGAAAATGAGCCAGCTCAAGGATATGGAACTTCATTAGGCTCTAACTTTAACCAATGGTTTCAACGACAGCTAGACATGGATAGATTAAAAGATTTGTATAATCAGGATGGAACTAACTACAGCTGGAACATCCGTTCTCCACGAAACTCTAGACCATTATATTGGGATGCGCCTCACTTTGGAGTAGATAATAACAACACCAATCAGAGAAAAGATGTCTTATATGGTAATTTTGGTTTAAACTACCAATTAACAGACAACATTAAAATGAACTTAGAAGCAAGAAGAAGAAACAATAACTACTTCTCAGATGCTAGAACTGCTTTTGGTGGTCTTTCTACTCCTAGCTATTCAGAATCTAGATCTAGATATGAGCAAAATGAATTATTTGGTTATGCTAATTATGCCAATAGATTTTTAGGAGATGCTT
>CAWWAC010000008.1:0-59035 GCA_963934855.1 uncultured Flavobacteriaceae bacterium | reverse complement strand
CCATTCCAATAAAAAGGGCAGAAAGCATAGTAAAAATATAGGCCTGTAAAAAGGCAACTAGCACCTCTATTAAGGTGATGAAAAAGGATAGCGCAAAAGACAGAGCGGTAGCGCCTGCCACTCCAAATGTTTCTCTTAGGGTAAACATAATAGCAATTAAACTCATCACCACTATGTGTCCTGCAGAAATGTTGGCAAACAAACGCACCAACAAAGAAAAAGGTTTAATCACTAAGGCCCCAGCCAATTCAATGATCGATAAAACCGGTCTAATTAAAACTGGTACGCCTGGCATCCATAAAATATGCAACCAATATTCTTTGTTCCCGCTAGCCGTGTAAATCACCAAAGTGAGTATGGCTAATGCAGCCGTCACAGCTAATTGTCCAGTTACGTTAAACCCTAAAGGAGTGAGCCCAACTAGGTTCAAGCTCCAGATAAAAAAGAACACGGTCAATAGATATCCTGTAAACTTTCTGTATTTTTTCTCGCCAATATTTGGTCTGGCAATTTCATCTCTTACGTAAAGTACCAATGGCTCTAATACCCTACCAAAACCTGTAGGCACTTGTTTTGTTCTGTATTGTCTTGCCAAAGAAGAAAAGGCTAACAATAAAAACAACCCTATCATTAAAATTCCCATAACACTTTTGGTAATAGAGAGATCTAAGGTCTGTGTCGCGTTAATTGGGTGGTGTGATTCGTCAAAAGCAACCTCTTGAGCCCCTTGGGACAATTCATATATTTTTCCGTGAAGTTTTACTAAGTTTAATCCGTCTTTTTCTACAATTACATGACCGTTGTCGTCATGGTGAAAAGCAGAAGACATAAATGTGACTATTCCCTGGCTTGTTTTTACAATCACAGGAAGGGCAAAACCAATATGATGGCGAACACCCTCTGCGTCTGAATACGAGAAAAAGTTAAAATCATGTGAGTCTTTAATGTGGTGTAAAATATACGCTTCTACCTCTGCTTTAGTATCTACAATCCCTCCCTCTTGTGGATCTGTATTGGCATACGAAACAAAAGTAGTCGAGAACGCTAATACCAATATGGCAAAGATGTGGCGGTATTTTGTGGCTTTATTCTTCATGAAAATATAAAAATAGACGCTAAAAATTTTGCGCAAATGTAAGAATAATCTATAAAAAACAAACCCTATTTTTAGATTAAATATCTGCCTTAGGCTTCTGATTCAAGATTTTAGCTACCATTAAAACTTCGAAAAATAAAAAAAAAGTGAGTGGGAAGAGTATAAAGCCCTTTTGTTGAATACTTAAACTCAAGCTGCTTTCAAATAAGTATGGAAAAAAATAGTAAAAAAACCCCATTTTTATCGGCAGGCTAAAAAGATATAAAAACCCAATCTGCGATTGGATTTTTAGGGTTTTTGAAAGCCCCCAACAAAGGCCTACCACTATCATACTCGCCACTGTGTGAAAATATATTTGTGTGAGGAAAAATTCTGTCATGTCACAACAATCTTATAAATAAATCACCGAGAATACCCTCTACTAATAATAATTATAACAAAAAATATTTAGTTAATTTAACTTTTTGGCCTGTCTAATGAGTCCGTAAATGGCTACAACAATGGCTAATAAAGTGATGATGGACTCTAAAAAAGAAGTAGAAAACTTAAGATCTGCCCAGCTTCCCAATTGATTGCCTGCAAAAATGACTAGGCCCATTTGAAAACCCATTCCAGAAACCTTTGCCAATACTTTTAAAGCGGTATTTGCCTTTTGTTGGGGCTTTGAGGGTTTTGGCTCTTTAGGCATTTTTAACATGGAGAAGGCTTTCTGAATCTGCTAAAACTTGCTCCTTATTTAGGGGTAAAGTAGTCACTCCCTTAGGTTTCATACTGCACTTCGCATTAAAAATAGCACCAGGAGTGATGGCTATTTTTTTGGTAAAAACATCCCCTTCTATCTTTGCCGTCTCTTGAAGTGTCAAAATTTCTAACACGTCTAATTCTCCTTTAAAAATTCCTGCAATATCTGCTTGCAAACACGAAACGTTCCCAATGATTTTTCCTGTAGCCCCAATAACCACTTTACCGGTAGTGCTTAAATTTCCCTCTAAAAGGCCATCTATTCTAAAATCTGCCTTAGAAGAAATGGTTCCTTTAATACTGGTATTGGCCTCAATTCTATTGGGCTGGCTAGCGTTGTCTTGTTGCTTTTTTGAATCTGAGAACATACTCTTTATTTTGGTTTTAAAGACTGCCCTGTTGCAGCTTCTTGATATTTTTTATAGCCCTCTAAACTCTTAAATAATTGTAGGGTTTTGTAATGCGATCTTAAAACTACAAAAAACTCTTGGTTGTCTAAGCGCTCTTCCTTAAAAAATTGATCTTCTTTTAGCATCTGGGCAGCAGCTTTATCTTTAAAGCCTGTAATTACATAGAATGTTTTATTTGGAGCATATACCTCTCTTTGAATTTTATAGGCAGGAAATTTTTCTATAAGCTTATTTAAATACGCTTGGTTTGCTAAGGAGTCATTTTGGTCTGAGTACAACAGAGCCAAATACCAACGGTCTCTATCTGCTTGTTTTCCAAAAGTTGCAGTAGGTGGGTTTTCTTCAAAAGCGCTTAGGCTGTTTTGTGCAGATATGGCTACTGAAGTTTTAGGGTATTGAGTAGTGAGAGATATAAGAGCGCTCTTGTAAGCTGCAAAACCATACAAACGCCCCACAGTGTTGGCCCTTAACAAAGCCGTTGGCGCCCCCTTAGGGTCTTCTAGTAAGTCTGCTAATAATTGGGTAGTCCCAGCCATTACGGCACTAAAATCTTGTTTTGTGTACTGTTGGTATAGGCTGTCATAACGTTGCTCTAGTAATTTTTGCTTATCATAAAACGCTGCTGGGTTTATAATGGCCTTTGCGTAATCACTTTCAGGATAATCTCTTAGAATTAGAGTCCTTAGAAGCTGGGCCTTATTATTGTCCTGGGCTTCATATACTTTAAACAGAGCGTAAGTGGCTGGTAATAAAACACTTGTGAGTGGTGGCTTATTTATAAGTGTTTCTAGTTTATTTTGTGCTAAGTCTGGCCTATTAAACTCATCTGCAAAAAGGCGGCCCAATTGGTAATAGGCCTGTTCTCCGCTTTTTGTTAATGCACTTAGAACTGTTTGCGTCTTTGGAACGCCAGCCAAATAAATACTCAATCTCTCTTCCCAATTAATTGGAGTTTTTTTGATCTCTAGGGTTTCAATAGCCAAGCCACCTCTGCCCCCTAACCCTGGAGTCAAATTTCCAGTAGCTAAACCATCAAGCTTTACCCCTATTGCTTTTGCCTCTGAGGCTTGTGGGGCTATAATCCAACGCCAATTATCTTCTAAGGCCCTATCTCCCCACTGGGCCCTAAAAGCAAGCATTCCATTTTCTGCCGCTTGGGTGTTGTAGAAATAAAAAGTGCTGTTCCTATCTAAATATTGATTGCTTTGTGAATTTATACCTTCACTAGCAGCTGGGTTCAGTTTCTTTCGCTTTAAATCCTCTGCCGTTTCAATTGAGCTATTATATTGGTATGCTGCTGTGTTTTGGAAACCCGCTCTGTCTCCTGTGTCTTCAATGTTTGGCAAACCCCTATTCACTAAAAGACCCAAAGAGTCTTTCTTTTTTTCTTTAGTAATTAAATTTCTGATAAATATAAATTGATCTGATGGGCTTAAGGCTGCTATTTTTAAAAGACTGTCAGACAGTTGGGCTTGTTTTTCAAAAAACACTAAATCTTTTAAAGATTTTATTTTATTTAAGGTGATGCGTTGCTCTATGCTGCTCTCTTTTAAATTTTGAGAAAGGCTGTCATAATAGATTTCTGACTTGCTATAAGCCCCTTTTTCAAAATAAATAGCTGCTATAAGCCTGTAATTTTCAGCATTCCTTTTTAGGTCAGTCTTTGCTATTTTAAGTGATTTTTGTGCATAGGCTACCGCATTAGAATCTTGACGCCTGGCTCTAAACAACTGGGCTTTTTCATAGTAAATCCTATCTAAAAAGGCTTTGTTCTCCCAGTTTTCTTCCATTTTAGTTAAAGCTAAAATAGCCTCTTGGTCTGAATTACCCGCGGTGGCTTTTAAAAATAAGGTCTGAAGCTGGGCTTGAATTAAAAAAATACGAGGAATTTTTCTGTTTAAATCTACCACGGTCTCATAAGCCCAAAGAGCGCTATCTTCCTTTTTCTGTGCCTGAAAGAGCTGTCCTAAAATATAGCCATATCTGGCTTTTTCAATAGAAACTTTACTATGCTTTAATGATTTTTTTAAATCCCACGTCGCAGAATCTACAGCATTTAGTGACAGATAAGCTTGGGCGCTAACAGCATGGGCATTGGCCAGACTTTGTCCTTTTAATTTTCTAAATTTTAAAAGCCTTTTAATGTTTTCTAATGCTATTGCCTCATTGCCCAAACGCAGATTGGTTTTTTCTTTCCAAATTCTGAGTTCATTCAATTTATTGCTGGCAGGGTAGCGCCTAATTATATAATTAAAAGCCTCTAAAGCAGGAACAAAGCGTTGATCAAAATAGCGGGCCCTTCCCAAAAGAGAATAGGCGTGGATCATTTGTGCATTGTGCTCTTCTCCCTCAATGTTCATTCCATGCGTTTTTATGGCTTTTACAGCCTTTTCTTCGGCTAGAGAAAAAGGACTATCTGCCACTGGGTCATTTGAAAAAGAAGCAAATTCTGACGGAACAAAACGCTCTATAGGCAAGGGTTCCCAAAAGTTTTCCTGATATCCATTTTGTAAACCAATCCAGGCACTTTTAAAGGCCATTTCTCCATTAAATAACACATTGTACTTGCTGTTTAAACTGTGCCATTGGCGGTTTATAAAGTGGTCTTTGTTAGTGGCACAACCTGCTAGCCATAACGCACATAAGCAAAGCCACCAAATAGAGCCCCTTTTAAAGGGCCTTGGAATATGTAAAAATGCATATGGACTTATTTGCTTTGAGTTGGGTTTCATAAACTACATCACAAAACTAAAACTAAAAAAAGAAGGCTTTGGTATATAAGTTCTAAAAAAAATGTATTTGGTGTTTTTGAAAAAATAGACTGTTTCTTATAAGCCAGTTAAATGAACTCCTTATGAGGTTGGAGTCTCTGACTCCAATGTGGTGTTTGGCTCTCCAGATATCTCAGAAGCGCTAGACTCGGAAATGACAGTTTTCTCTGATGTACCTGCAAAATAGGCCTCAAGTTCTTTTAAAGTGGCTGGCGCTGTTTTAATGTCTTTCACCAGCTGCCCTTTTTCCAACACTACAATACGTTCACAAACATCTGTCACATGCATAAGATCATGACTAGAGACCAAAACAGTCACCCCAGATTTAGATGCCAAGTCTTTAATAATTCCCTTTAGACGTATTTGAGTAGTAGGGTCTAAATTGGCAAAGGGCTCATCTAAAATCACCACCTCTGGGTTGCCAATAAAAGTAGCCACAATACCTACTTTTTTCTGATTCCCTTTTGATAGGTCTCTGAGGTATTTCTTTTGTTCCAGAATTTCTCCATGAAAAAAGTCTTCAAAACCATTTAGCAATGCGGTTACATCTGCCTTAGATTGGCCTCTGAGCTCTCCAATAAAATAAAAGTACTCTTCTGGTGTGAGATAGCCAATTAAAAAAGTCTCATCTATAAAAGCCGCTGTAAAAGGCTTCCAGTCTTCAGAGTCTTTTATCACAACATCATTAGAAGAAATATAGCCTGTAGTTGGCTGAATAAGATCTAAAAGCAAACTAAAGAAAGTGGTTTTTCCAGCACCGTTATTTCCCACCAAACCAAAACTCTGTCCTTTGGGGATTTCTAGGTGTTCTAAATTTAAAACGGTTTGATCTGCGTATTTTTTTGAAAGTTGGCTTACTTTAATCATGTGTTTGCTTTTTATAATGACCCCTTTTTAAAGGTGCTTTTGTTAATGTGTAAAAGTGAATTGAGGTTTAAAAACACCTAAGAGGTCTGTTTATAAGCCTCCAAAGTTTTGTATTTCTCGCTTTTGTATACTTTTTCAATGATGTTAAATACTTTGTCTCTAAATAAATAACCCAGAATACCCGTAAAAGCCACTCCTGCAAAAGCCCATTCATCAGAAGCAAAAATAGAAATCATCCAAAAAATAGCTAGGGGTAATAACAATTTTGGGATAGTTAAAAGCAATGTTTTTGCGTTAAAAGACTGCTTATCTCCAAAGGCCTTCTTGCCTGAAGCTAAATCTATAGGGGTCTTGATGTAAGCACCCCCCCAAAGCACTAAATAAGCGTTCACTCCAATATTATAAATACCTCCTACCAAAACAGCCAAATAGGCATTCACTCCAAAATAAATATAAGGAAGCGCTAATAGAGTACTTGCAGCAGTAGCTATGACAATTAAATACCATTTGGAACGAATATAATCCTGGTATTTAATATTTTGACTCATCATTAGCGGGTAATAAGCAGAATCCCAGCTAGGAACAAACTGTCCAAAATTGAATAGGAAACCACCGGAGATAAAAATACCCGCAAATATTTTCCAAACGGGTCCGTCATAAGCCTCTACCGCACCTGTAAAAAAAAGAAGTCCATAAAACAAGAAAAACACCCCCCCTAAAAGAGCCATTTTAGAACGTTTATTCCTGAGAATAAGTCTGATGTCATTCTTTAAGAAAGTACCTAAATTTCCAAAACGGTTTAAAAAAGTATACTCATGAGTAGTCGCTATCTCTTGTTTACTAGCCAGCCCAGCATCTAGATACATATTCTTTTTAAAGTACAAAAAGGAGGTGCGGCTCACTAAGCCCAATAAAGCAAGTGGGATTATAACAGCCAACGGATCACTCCCTAGCCAATTAAAAAATGGAGCTGTCTGAAGAGTCACGTCAAACCACTCAAAATACTGCCCTGTCCCTATGCATAACATCACAGCCAAAAAGCCATAAAAAACAAAAGGCTTATTGTTTATTAAAACATTTATATAGTTGTTGGCGTAAATTAGAGCCGCCATTCCAATATGCCAAAAAATCACTTCCTCTGCCGGGTAGCCTTTGGTAATAAGTACTATAGTAAAAGGAAGGAAAAAGAAGGCGTGTGACCAATTAAAAAAAGAGACTACTGTCTTTAGTAGAGAAAAGCGGACCACCTTATTTTTAGTCATGGGCAGGTACAAAAAAGGTTTTATGTTGGTCACCGGCATTTTTTGTAGAGAATACCTAAATATTAAATCAAAAGCCAGATAGTATATGAGGTAGCGGTTTACTACCTCAAAGGGGTCGCCTATTTCTGCGTCTTCTATAATAAAGAAAACACCCACTCCTAGGGCTAAAAAAACCACTACAAAATAGAGGGCTCCAAAACCCATCAATATTTTCATAGCCAAGTTGGTTTGGAAAGAGGACGCCCTTATAAAGGCCTTCCATTCTAAGGAGAAAAATTGTTTTATCATGCTTTACATTTTTTTATTGAGCGAGTCCTTAACAGCTAAATACAATAGCTTGATTAAATGAGATAAGCTTATTTATTGATGAGCTTAATTTTTCTACTTAAATTAAGAATAAAAACGCAAAGACTTAGACGCTTTTTTGGCTTTTTTGTTACAGTTATCTAATATCCTTTTTTTAACCAGCATAGTTTGCGTAATTTTGCTCAAAATTTCTAGATTATGACCCATTTCTATTCCCTAAGCGTTGCTGGGGTGCAAAATCTCACCACTCATTCTGTGGCCATTACTTTTAATGTGCCTGCAGAATTAGCTGCTATATTTGCCTTTACAGCGGGTCAGTATATTACCCTAAAACACACTATTAATGGAAAAGAAGTGCGAAGGGCTTATTCTATTTCATCTGCGCCAGTAGCCTCAGGAGAACAAAAAGAATTTACAATAGGGATAAAGGAAGTACCTAGTGGTGCATTTTCAAGCTATGCCAACCGTTATATTCAAAAGGGAGATGTATTATCTGTCATGCCCCCACAGGGTCGTTTTACCTATGTGCCAGAAGCAGGGCCTATTCACCTAATGGGTGTGGCTGCAGGAAGTGGAATTACCCCTATTCTCGCTATTGCCAAAAGTGTTTTAAGAAGTGGTGCAGACCACCTTTTTACTCTAATATATGGAAACAAAACACTTTCAGACATTATGTTTTCAGAAGAAATTACGGACTTACAAAAACAATATCCAGAGCAGTTTAAATTGCAATGGATTTTTAGTCAGGCCAACGAAACTCATGCGCTATTTGGAAGAATAGACGCTGCTGCCATAAACTATGTGCTTAAAGACACAGAAGCCGCTTCTTTTAATGGGGTGTACCTCTGTGGCCCAGAGGTCATGATTAAAACGGCTACTGAAACCCTTATAACAAAAGGAATCGCTGCAGAGGCCATTCACTATGAGTTGTTTACTTCTGTAGTAGGAGATAAAGAAACACAGCTAATTGGCCAAAAAGAGAGTGACAGTGGTAAAATTAGTGTAGCAGTCACCGTAGATGGAGAGACCACACTCATAAAAATGGATGCCAAAACTATCTTATTAGACGCTCTAATTAAAGAAAATATAGACGCTCCCTATTCTTGCCAAGGAGGGGTGTGTAGCTCATGTATTTGTAAGGTGACAGAAGGAAGTGCTAGTATGGTAAAGAATCAGATTTTAACAGACTCTGAAATAGCAGACGGCCTTGTTCTTTCTTGCCAAGCCATGGTAACCAGCGCTAGTATTGCTATAGATTTTGACGACGTCTAGTAAAAAGCTGAGATAGATTTAAACCAAAATGCCTTATTTTCACTACCTTATTATGAAATAAAATTTATTGATGAACCCAAACAAGTACTCAGAAATCATGTCTAGCGTGCGCAAAATTGTGCGTGCTGTTAATCTGGAATCTAAAAAGGTAGAGAAAACCTTTGGTATTAGCATTCCACAACTACTAACCCTTAAATTTCTCAATGAAGAAGTAGGCTATAAAAGTAGTATGAAAGCCATAAAGGAAATGCTGTCTTTAAATGCAAGTACAGTGACGGGAATTGTAGCCCGTTTGGAGCAAAAAGGATTTGTAGCCAGATTGCCAGATCCTAAAGACAAAAGGTCTACTCCTATTGTACTAACTTCTAAGGGATCTGGTCTCTTAATAAACACAAAAGAATCACTTCACGAAAAAATTTCAAAGAGTCTAGATAAGATATCAGAGGAAGAATATCAGGATATTTTAGTTTCATTTGAAACTATTATTAACTTTTTAAATATAGAACACCTAGACGCAAGCCCTATAATTGCTGGTGATACAGATTTAAACATCTAAAATATTTTCTATAGAAACAATTTGTTGTGGTTTTGTGCAAAATTTATTTTTGTATGAAACTTATTTTTTCTTTTAAAAAACAACTGACATTCTGTATCGCCTTAAGTATTTTTGGACTTTTGAGCGCACAGACAAAACAAATTCAGGGAACAGTCCTAGATGAGTATGAAGTGCCGCTTATGGGGGCTTCTGTTATTATTCAAGGAACGGTCCAAGGAACCATCACAGATTTTAATGGTTTATTTTCTATTGAAAGTAATAAAGCAGTGGTTATAGAGGTGTCTTATGTGGGGTATATTACCCAAGAGATTAGCGCCAAACCTGGCGATGATATTGTCATAAACTTCAAACCCTCTAACGCCTTACAAGAGGTGGTTCTGACCGCTCTTGGTTTAAAAAGAGCAGAGAAAGCCCTAGGGTATTCTGTCCAGGGCATTAATGCTGAGGAATTGGCTTTAGTTAAAAACCCAAATATAGTGAATTCACTGGCGGGTAAAATAGCTGGAGTAAGCGTAAGTGGCTCTAGTGCAGGCCTATGGGATTAGTTAAATAATTCATTGTTTTTTCGTAGCTTTATCTAAAAAAATGAGACACTTTATTTTCACCCTTTGCCTAAGCTTTTCTTTGATTACTATGGCTCAAAACAATACAACTGCTATGAATATTTATGACATTGACCTTCAGGACATAGACGGAAAACCTATAGACCTAAAAGCCTATAAAGGCAAGAAAATCCTTTTTGTAAACGTGGCTTCTAAATGTGGGTTCACCCCTCAGTATGAAGAACTAGAAAAATTGAGTGCACTGTACAAAGACAAGTTAGTAGTGATAGGACTTCCCTGCAACCAATTTATGTCTCAAGAACCAGGAAGCAATGAGCAAATTAAAGCGTTTTGCTCTGCCACTTATGGCGTCACCTTTCCAATGTCAGACAAAGTAGAAGTAAAAGGACCGGGCCAACATCCTCTTTACAAATGGCTCACCAATAAAGCCCTAAACGGCAACTCTACCTCTTCTGTAAAATGGAATTTTCAGAAGTATTTGGTAGATGAAAATGGTCATCTGATAGACTTTTTCTACTCCATCACCACTCCTATGAGTCCAAAAATTACCAAATATTTGTAGTCAAGTTTTTTCTATTTTTAAGTTCTTAAAGAAACTATTTAAAAGCAATGGACAACACATATTACAACCCAGCAGACCTTAAAAAGTTTAGTAAAATCTCTGAATGGAGCCCAGAATTAGGAGATAAATTCTTTGACTATTACGCGAGTGTTTTTAAAGACGGAGCCCTTTCTGCAAGAGAAAAATCACTCATTGCCTTGGCGGTAGCCCATGTGGTAAAATGTCCCTATTGTATAGACGCTTATACACAAGACGGTCTTGAAAAGGGGATTGACAAAGAAGAGATGATGGAAGCCGTTCATGTAGGAGCTGCCATTGAAAGTGGTGCTACTCTGGTGCACAGCGTGCAAATGATGAACAAATACAACAAGCTTTCTATGTAATTGCCTATGCTTACAAAATCACTTAAAGCAAAAGGAAATGTCTTAGCGCAAACCAACAAACAATTAGAACTCTTGCAAAGTGGGCCTTTTGCAGATAAAGACCTCCCCCTTTTTAAAGATAAGGTGGCCCAGTCTGGTCAGTTCCCGCTGCGGCCTAAAACACTAGAAATCCTGCAGATTAATGTAGGTTATATGTGCAACCAAGTATGTGAGCACTGCCATGTAGACGCTGGCCCAGACAGAAAAGAGATCATGACCCGTGACACCATGAAACAATGCCTGGAAGTAATTAAAAAAACAGGAGCCCACACCTTAGACCTTACTGGTGGGGCACCGGAAATGAACCCAGACTTTAGGTGGTTTGTAGCATCGGCATCAGCCGCAGGCATTAAAGACTTTATAGTCCGTTCCAACCTCACCATTATTAGGGCGAATAAAAAATATTATGACCTGCCTGAGTTTTTCGCCAAACACAATATACACGTGGTCTCATCCATGCCTCACTACACTAAGGGAAAAACAGACAAACAAAGGGGAGAGGGCGTCTTTTCTGCCTCTATTGAAGCCCTTAAATCTCTGAATGCTGTGGGCTATGGCATGCCTAATTCTACACTAAAACTTGACCTAGTATACAATCCGTCAGGAGCTTTTTTGCCGGGAAATCAGGCTGCGCTAGAACAAGATTTTAAAAAAGCCTTACTAGCAGACTTTGACATTCACTTTCATGCACTCTTTGCCATTACCAACCTCCCTATTGCGCGTTTTTTAGACTATTTAATAGCCTCTGAAAATTTTGAAGATTATATGTATGCACTGGTAGATGCCTACAACCCAGCCGCTCTGACAGGAGTCATGTGTACCAACACCATCTCTATAAGCTGGGATGGTTATTTATACGACTGTGATTTTAACCAAATGTTGGGTTTAAAGGTGGCAGCTAAAGTGACGCATATTAAAGATTACAATGAAGCGCTCTTACAGGACAGAAATATTGTGATTTCTCAACACTGTTACGGCTGCACAGCAGGAGCGGGAAGTAGCTGTCAGGGAGTGTTGGCTTAGTGGTCCTTTGGCCAATCTTTTTTGGCAAGTATTTCATGCATTTTTTTTGCTACTGCCTCTGGAGTAATACTTTCCATAACCTTTTCATAGCCTTGGGGAACCTTATTTCCAAAAACAGAGGTAGGGATTCCGGGATACTTAACTCTATCTGCTAAAAGGGCGTATTCCACAGGCTGTAAAAAGGGGTAAAAGCCTGTATATGGGTGGGTGTTCCCCCAAAGGGTGAGGGTGGGCACTCCATACATGGCTGCCAAATGGGCGTTGCCAGAATCCATGGCTAACATGAGGTCTAAGTGGGCTATGCAACTCAATTGGTCTTCAAAAGAACTGACTAAAGCATGAGTGCTTCCTTCAAATTCTTTTGACAAAGCCTCAATAAATGGCTTTTCTATAAGGCCTCCTCCAAAAAAGATCAGTTCATATTTGACCTCTAAATATGGGGGGAGTTGGTCTGAGTTATTGAATAAGGCTTTATCCAAACTTTTTTTAGTGGCTGCCAAAAAAAGCTGTAGGGCTTCTCTCATTTGTAGTAGCGGATACTGTTTTCCTGTGTGTGCAGCAAAGGGGGCTACCCCTATTTTAACGGTGTTTTGTATGCCTACTCTTTGGCTTTGAGCGCTTAGCTCAATCACGGGCTTTGCTAATAATGCCCTTTTGTCTAGAACTACAAAATAACCCAAAGCAGCAAAAACATCTGCATATCTTTGGCTGCTGTGTGTAAGGGGCTTGAAAATTTTATGTGTGGCCCTTGTCAAAGCTTTTTTCTCTGATCTACCCTTGTCTATAATAGCAATAGGACAGTTACTAAAGGAAAAAAATAATCTCAGCACTTGAGACCTCAGCACATTGTGAAGGTCTGCTATAGCAGTAAAATGGTGATCGCTTAATTCTTGAAACAGACGCCAAAGGCCTAAAACGCCCTTATGCCTTGTTTTGGTTGCTGCCTCTATAAAAGTTAGCCGTTGAATGCCTTTAAAAATAGGCGCCCACTTGGCCAAACTTAACAAACTTATTTTAAGAGAGAGATGCTGATTTAGTAATCCTTGCAGTACAGGAGCCATAAGCGCCACATCTCCCATAGCAGAGAGCCTAATAACTAGTATATGAGGGGCCTTTTCTGGCTGCCTGTTCATGCGCTATGTTTTATTTTTTGTGGGCACGTAAAACTGGATTTAAATCCTGGTCATTGTACATTTTCATTTGCTTGTAGACTTTCATATACTTTCTGCCAGCAGCAATATCTGCCAATAACTGGTCAATGGCCATGCAAAGATCTTCTTTTTGAGTAAGTAAAATAATTAGTTTCTCCTGACATTGTTGCCTATGGGCTTCAGAAGCTGTTTCTCTAGACGCTTCTTCTCTCATGTGGAACACTTTAAGCGCTAAAATAGAAAGCCTGTCTAGAGCCCAAGCAGGACTTTCCGTGTTCATAGTGGCTGATTTTAAAGTGTGGACCGCCTGGTATTCCTTATAAAAATAAGCGTCTATAAATTCTACTAAATCTGTACGCTCTTGGTTGCTAGCGTCTATTGAGCGTTTTAATTTTAAAGCGGCTAAAGAATCTATGGCTGGATCTCTAATAATATCCTCATAATGCCATTGCACAGTGTCTATCCAGTTTTTTTTATAAAGCAAATAAGCTACTTCATTAATGGAGTAAGGGTTATGAAAAGGGGGGTCAACCAAATCTAAAAGATGATAGTTATCTATACTTTCGTTAAAGATTTTCCAAGATTCTGAAGCAAACATATACAAGGTATTTACAACAAAGGTACCCATTTTAATTTTGTGTGAGATGGGCCAAAAAGACCCATAAAGGGATACTTAAGACACTCCACATCAATAGCTCTTTGTGCCAAAACTTATGAAGTTGTTCCGTAGCATTACTCCATAAAAAGGCCACAGGGAAAAACATAAAAATCAAAGCTGCATTAGTTTGTATAGGAGACAGAAGATAAAGTGCTAAGCCAGAAAATGAGGCAGTTAAAATAAGTCTTAGACTGTATTGAATACCCAAAGAAGCTTTTGAAACTCTTCTTATTTTACTTATGTCCCAAACAAGCACAAAGATTGACAATAAAAGAAAGCCAATCACTGGAATTGAGAATTTACTGCGGATAACAGCAGAAGAAAAAGAAAAAATATAATGGTCTTTAAAAAACCCCTCAGGAGTAAATCCCACCACAAAAGCAAATACTAAAAATACATATAAAATAACAGCCCATAGCATAAGGCTCCAAAGCCTAAGGTTATTTTTATCATAGAAAATAATAGCTAAAATAAGCACTAAAAAATAACAAACAGCCCAGTCATAGAAATAACTGGCTATTAGAAACCACATACTCGCCTCAAATATTTTTTTATTAGCACGCTGGCTATTTTTTAAGCTTATGATCCTTCTAAGGCCAATTAAAACAATAAAATGTGCGAGTAAAAGATTCATGTTAGAAAAAACAGCCGGAAAAATACCAAAGAGCACTACAAAATAAAATAAAGCATATGAATGAGTAAGCACAATCTTATTGCGCTTAAGAATAAAATCGATAAGCAAAAGAGTGGGCGCTATTAGTAAAATTACCTTGATAAAAAAGCCTACATTTTGCCATAAATAAGGCGTAGATCTTATATTTTTTTGAATTGGAAATCCAATAAATATCTCAAAAAAAACAATATAAGCAACCAACAACAAAGACAACAAAATAAAATTTACTGGTTTTGTTTTACTAAAAATGTGGCTTATCATCTGAAGATTTTATACTTTTACGAAGTAAATTTATAGCTAAAGAATATTTTTCTATAAAGTTACACTAAAAATTAAATAGTGTTGTGTCCTAGGGCCAGCCTTTCTAAAGATATTAGCTATGATGACCACTCTCTTTAAAGCCATTGAAATCCTTTTTGTAAACTATTTATTTTTGCCTTTTGACAGCTTACGCGCCATGGAAAACTGGTGGCTTTCTAATGCTGTAAATGGTTTTTTTATACTACTTGGAGCTTCAGCTATGGTCTATTGGATGCTACAATTAAAATCTTTTAATGACAGTGGAGAGGAGAAAACAGACGTTTCTGCACACTCTTATATTTAATCTATTTACAGCAAATGCTGTGACCTACTATAAAAAAGCCCACTCTTATGAGCGGGCTTTTTCTATTTTAAGAAAATAAATATGCATTACAAATCAAAGCCCAAATCCTTGCGGTAATACATGTCTTTAAATGAAATATCCCTAAGGCTGTTATAAGACTTCTGAAGGGCTTCTTTATAGTCTTTGCCAAAGCTAGTCACTGCTAAAACCCTACCGCCATCGCTCACTATTTTTCCGTCTTTAAGTGCTGTACCTGCATGGAACACTAAGGAGTTAGTAGGGCCGTATAAGCCTGTTATTACGTGCCCTTTTTCATAGGTTTCCGGATAACCACCTGCCACAGTCATCACGGTAGCTGCCGCTCTTGGATCTATGCTTAAAGAAAACTGATCTAGTGTTTGCTGCGCTACTGCCACAAATAAATCTAATAAATCTGACTGTAGCCTTGGTAGCACCACCTCTGTTTCTGGATCTCCCAAACGCACATTGTACTCAATAACGTAAGGGTCTTCTCCTACCTTGATAAGACCAATAAATATGAATCCTTTATAAGGCAAATGATCTTTAGCTAAACCTTCTATAGTGGGAATCACCACGCGGCTATGAATTTTCTCCATAAAAACAGCATCTGCAAAAGGCACTGGAGAAATAGCTCCCATACCTCCTGTATTTAAACCTGTGTCTGCTTCTCCTATTCTTTTGTAGTCTTTAGCGGTAGGTAATACTTTGTAGTTTTTACCATCTGTAAGCACAAAGCAAGAAAGCTCAATGCCATCTAAAAATTCTTCTATTACAACCGTGGTACTGGCAGCGCCAAATTTAGCACCTACTAACATGTTTTTTAATTCTATTTTAGCTGTTTTTAAGTCTTCTAAGATCAGAACGCCCTTTCCTGCAGCCAATCCATCTGCTTTAAGCACATAAGGTGCCTTTAAGCTGTCTAAAAAAGCATAGCCATCCTCTAAGTTGGTGGCGGTAAATGCCTTATATGCCGCAGTTGGAATATGATGTCTCATTAGAAATTGCTTGGCAAAATCTTTACTTCCCTCCAAAGCTGCAGCCGCTTTCTGAGGACCAATCACGGGGATGTGTTTTAAAGCAATATCTGTCAAAAAAAAGTCATGAATGCCAAGAACTAGTGGGTCTTCTGGGCCTACAATCACCATTTCAATAGCATGCGCTATTGCGGCCATTTTAATAGCCTCAAAATCTGTCACACCAATAACCAAATTAGTTGCTATGGCAGCTGTTCCAGCATTTCCCGGTGCTACAAAAAGATTTGTAAGCGTGTGGCTCTGTTTAAGTTTCCATGCGATGGTGTGTTCTCGGCCGCCACCACCTAAAATTAAAATATTCATGAAGTAAAAGTTTTTATAAAAATACACTTTGCTGGAGAAAACCCTAGCCTTTAAAAGGCACTTTTATTTAAAATCTCTGTGGGCCTTCGCTACTAATTCAGCCTCTGGAAGAGATTTAAAATAATTAAATACGGCCTTAAGCCCCTCAGTCCTAGAAACTTTTGGCTCCCAATCTAGTAGTGCTTTCGCCAACCTAATATCTGGTTTGCGCTGCAAAGGGTCATCTTGGGGTAGGGGTTTAAAGATAATTTTCTGTTGGGTACCCGTTAGCTTAATAATTTCTTGAGCAAACTCCAAAATACTTGTTTCATTGGGATTTCCAATATTTACTGGACCAGAATAATCTGAGAGCAACAACTTATAAATACCCGCCACTTGGTCTGAAATATAACAAAAAGAGCGGGTTTGACTGCCGTCTCCAAAAACAGTGAGGTCTTCTCCACGCAGTGCTTGGCCCATAAAAGCTGGTACTACCCTGCCGTCATTGAGTCTCATTCTTGCCCCATAGGTATTAAAAATTCTAATGATTCTGGTTTCTACGCCATGGAAGCGGTGATAAGCCATGGTAATAGACTCCATAAAACGCTTGGCCTCGTCATAAACACCTCTTGGACCTACAGGGCTCACATTTCCATTATAATCCTCTGTTTGTGGGTGCACCAAAGGGTCTCCATATACTTCAGAGGTAGAAGCTACCAATATTCTAGCCCCTTTTTCTTTGGCTAAACCCAATAAATTATGCGTGCCCAAAGCCCCTACTTTAAGAGTTTCTATAGGTATTTTAAGATAGTCTATAGGGGAAGCAGGAGAAGCAAAGTGTAAAATATAATCTAGACAACCAGGCACATGAACAAATTTGGTCACATCATGATGGTGGAACTCAAAATTATGAAGGGGGAACAGATGTTCAATATTTTTAAGGTCTCCAGTAATAAGGTTGTCCATTCCAATAACATGGCAGCCTTTTTCTGTGAAAAAATCGCAGAGGTGAGAGCCTAAAAAGCCCGCTGCACCCGTAATAAGTATTCTCTTGTTTTCCATTTGGGCGTCTGTATTCATGGCTTATATTCTGTTGAATGAAATGGCTTTTTATTCTTTGTTTTCTATAAGCCCTAACACCTCTGTTAAGGCTTCTTGCCAGGGTCTGGGTGTAAGCCCCATACTGTTTTTTAAAACGCTAAAGGGCGGTCTAGGAGCCGCCGCTCCAAATTCTTGGCTACTAATACCCCTAACCACGGTTGACATTCCAGACTGTTTAAAAATTTCTCTTGCAAAACCTGCCCAATGGGTGCTTCCTAAATTACTAAAATGATGCAAGCCAAATGGAATTCCCGGAGCACTTATCAATCCTACAATAGCCCTGGCTAAATCTAAAGCAGAAGTAGGTGTCCCTAGTTGGTCTTCTACTACTTTAATAGAAGGTTGACTAGCACCCAAACGCAGCATAGTCTTTACAAAGTTATTTTCAAAATCACTGTATAACCAAGAGGTTCTAATCACATAATGCATAGGGCAAAACTGAGCCACCACCTTTTCTCCTGCAGCCTTAGATTTTGCGTAAACCCCTTGGGGGCTTATAGGATCTGAAGTGCGCCAAGGCCTTGAGGATACTCCTGAAAAAACAAAATCTGTAGATATATAAATAAGGCAAATACCTCTGGCTGCACAGGCCTTTGCTATATATACTGTGGCTGTTTCATTAATGACAAAAGCTGTTTCTGGGGCTGTTTCTGCTGCATCTACCTGAGTGTATGCAGCGGTATGAATAAAGTAAGTATAAGGACTGCTAGTAGCCGTTTCTTTAGTGTCTAATAGCTCTGCAAGCCGATGCTCTAAAAGAGCTGTTTGGCTAAGGTCTAACGTTAAACGGCCTATAAAATCCCAGCTAAATGGGCTATTTTTGCTGGCCCTTTTAAGGCATTGACCTAACTGCCCGCTAGCGCCTGTCACTAAAATACGACTCATAATTGGGCGTCTCTAAGGAATGGTAAAAGCATGTCTTTTTCTGATAAAATTGGTTTTACTTGGCCTAGCTGCCAATTAATATTTAGGGTGGGGTCTGCATAATAAATACCTCCTTCAGCTTCCTTGTTGTAAGGAGCGTCACAGGCGTAGACAATAGTAGCGCTCTCGCTTAAAACAGAAAAACCGTGGGCAAAACCCTTAGGAATAAACAACTGTTTAAGGTTATCTGCACTTATGAGCAGGCTATGGTAATGGCCATAAGTGGCCGATGCGGGCCTAATGTCTACCACCACATCTAATATTTCTCCTGCCAATACCCGAACCAATTTAGCCTGAGCTGCAGCTCCTTTTTGGAAATGTAGGGCCCTAATAGTGCCTTTTAAAGACTTAGATTGGTTTTCTTGAACTACCTCAAAATCTAATCCAGTATTGGCTTTAAAGGTTTTTTTATTAAAGGCTTCAAAGAAATAACCACGGGCGTCTTTGTAGAGGCTTGGGGTCATTTCATAGCAACCGCTTAAGGGAATTTCTATACACTGCATGGTATTATTCTATTAGGCTGTATTTGAGTATTATTTTTGAGGAATATTTCTAAGTAGGTTTTTGCCGTATCCGCTTTTTATTAGCGGCATGGCTAGCGCTGTAAAAGCCGCTTCATTTATAAAGCCCATTTCATAAGCTGCCAACTCTATGGCGCCAATACTAAGGCCTTGTCTGGCTTCTAATACTTCTACAAATTGAGAAGCTCTCATAAGAGATTCAAAGGTGCCGGTGTCTAACCAGGCAGTCCCCTTGTCTAAAATTTGCACTTGCAATTTTCCAGCCTTTAAATAGGCCGTATTAATATCTGTGATTTCTAACTCTCCTCTAGCACTGGGTTTTATGCCCTTGGCAATAGACACCACTGAATTATCATAAAAATAAATCCCTGGTACCGCATAATTAGACTTAGGGTGTGTGGGCTTTTCTTCTATTGAAACTGCTTTTAGATTTTGATCAAAGGCCACTACTCCGTAACGTTCAGGATCTTGTACTTGATAGGCAAATACAGTCCCTCCTTGCGGTTTGCCAGCCGCCTGTAAAAGGGCTGACAAACCGCTTCCATAAAAGATATTATCTCCTAAAATAAGAGCTACACTACTGCTGCCTATAAAAGCTTCTCCAATAATAAAGGCTTCTGCAAGGCCATTGGGTGCCGCTTGTACCGCGTAACTAAATTTACAGCCCAAAGTGCTTCCGTCTCCTAATAAGTTTTTAAAAAGGGGGGCGTCTTGTGGGGTGGTGATAATAAGTATCTCTTTAATGCCCGCGTACATAAGGGTAGAAAGCGGATAATAAATCATGGGTTTGTCATAAACGGGCATGAGCTGCTTACTCACCGCCAATGTAATGGGGTGAAGTCTGGTGCCACTGCCACCTGCTAGAATAATGCCTTTCATAAAATCCTTTTTTCTGCTTGAATATTTTTTTTAAGTCTAATGGTACATCGGCTTGTATAAGCCAAGTTCTAAGACTTGTATTGATCTTTGTAATAAGACTGGTAAGCCCCTGTGGTCACCTGCTCCAACCAAGAGTTATTTTCCAAATACCAGCTTATAGTTGCCGCCAAGCCCTGCTCAAAGCTATGGGCTGGAATCCAACCCAATTCCCTTTCTATCTTGCTGGCATCTATGGCGTAACGCCTGTCATGTCCTGGGCGGTCTTTTACAAAAGTAATGCCTTTTTGGGCCGTTCCTTGAGGCCTTTTTAAACGCTGATCCATCTGGTCGCATAACAGCCTAATGAGGGCTATATTGGTATACTCGTTGTGCCCTCCTATAAGGTAGGTTTCTGCATTTTTACCTCGGTGGTACACATGGTCTATAGCCAGAGCGTGGTCTGTGACAAAAAGCCAATCTCTGGTAAACTGGCCGTCACCGTAAATAGGAAGTGGCTTGTCTTGTAAAATATTGTGTATACAAAGCGGGATTAACTTTTCTGGAAAGTGATTGGGCCCATAATTATTAGAGCAATTAGAGATTACGTAAGGCAAGCCGTACGTTTCCCCATAGGCCCTAACTAAGTGATCTGCACTGGCTTTAGAGGCAGAATAAGGAGAATTAGGAGCATAGGGACTTTCTTCTGTAAAAACCCCTGTAGTCCCTAAGGCGCCAAAAACCTCATCTGTGCTAATCTGATAAAAACGCTTGCCTTCAAAGCTTTTCCAATGTTTTCTACAAGCATTTAAAAGAGCTGCTGTGCCATTAATATTGGTGCGAATAAAAGCCATTGGGTCTGAAATGGAGCGATCTACGTGTGACTCTGCAGCCAAGTGTATAACCCCTTTTATGTCATGAGTACTGAAGAGCTGGTCTAAGAGATCACTATCTTCTATACTTCCCTTTACAAATTTATAGTGAGGCGCTTTCTCTATGTCTTTTAAGTTTTCTAAATTTCCAGCATAGGTAAGAGCGTCTAAATTAATGATGTGGTAGGCTGGGTAGCGAATGACAAAATGACGCACTACATGAGAACCAATAAAACCTGCACCACCAGTGATAAGTAAAGACATTTTTAGGTGTTTAGAATTTGTGTGAGTATTTTTTCTGTAATGAGATAAGTGGGTTTTACTCCCGTAGTACCAAGACCTCCAGAAGCTAGTGTGCTTCCTGTCTCTAAGGGGTTGTCTGAAGCGTAATAGGCATATAGCACTTTTACATCTTCTTTAATACTCCTGCGCACCTTAGTGGCAGATTGTATGGCTTTCTGGTAGTGTACTCCCTCCATTTCTAACCCTATGACATTCCAAGTAGATTCATAAAAATAAGTAAGAATATCTTTATTTTGTAGAGAAGTCCCCAACACAGAAATCATGGTGCCTTCTAATACCAATAAATTATGGCCTTCAAAATCTGCAGCACAGAATTCATTTACAAAAGGGTAATTATCTGCAGAGCCCTCAAAAATGTGTGCATTTGGGATCATTATATCTCCTTTACCCCCTTTTAAAATTCCTGCCTTCCCCATAATAGAGACAGAAATCACATCTAAAAAAATAGGCGCGCTGCCCTTCCCTTTATAGGGTTTTAATAGCTCGTCCATGGTTTCATAGGCCTGTTCACCAAAGGCGTAATCCATTACAAAAACAACAGGCGCTTTTAATGGGTCTTTATAGGCGGGCGCAAAAGGGGATAGGCCAGAAGCCTTGGCCAAATCAAATATTTGAATATCTATATTGGTGCCAGACTGATCTACAATTGAAGTCATGCCATGCTCAGTTGCAAATGCAGATACCTGGGTCCTTAGACTTTCATTCTCTGAGGCACTAAGGGCCTCATAAATATCTAGGTCTGATTGCTTTTCATAGTCTTTTCCTAAAGCTTTTCTAGCAAAAAGAGCATTCATTACAGAGTGCATATTGGCACTAATAATGTGTAAGGGACGGCCTATCAAGTTTTGAGAAATAAGGCTTTCTTTAATTGCATTGGCCCATCTTTCTCCGTGAATGTGGTGTCCCAAACGCTCTCTGAGCAAAGGGCTAAAGGTAATAGTGCGCTTTTCTCCTGTGGTTTCTTCTTCAATAGCCAATATACCCAACCAATAAATGATTTTTAAAAAACGCTCTGGATTAGATTTAGAAGCTAATTTCTTGTGCATGTCTGAGACCTCTAAAAAAGAGCGGCCTAAAAAATTAGACATGTGTATAAGGGCTGTTTCACGCTCCTGCAAACTCAGTTTGTCTTTTTTAATAGCTTCTGAAAACTTTGTCCAATCTCTAGTGGTTTTCTGACTGTCTTCTAAATATACCTTTTTATAAATTTTATGAGATTCTATAAATAAAAAAGTGAGGTGGGTGAGAATGTCATAAATATCTGAACGTCCTCTGGTGATTTCTACATTCATCTGCTCTTGGTCTATCCTAAAACAGTTTCTGCGTCTTTTTGGCGGTATAATGGCTTTAAAATGTGCCGCTCCGTAGCCTTCATCTGAGGTTAAATTTATAAACCTACATTCTTCTATTCCCTGTGGCAGCCGCTCCAATACATATACGAGACCACTGAGTTCTGCTTTTTCTTCTGCAATACTACCGTAAATTTCCGGCCTTAGTTGCAATAAGGCACTCCTCAGGGTTTCTCCAGAAACACCCATAGGTTTGTAGAAACCTCTATTGAAAAGGTGTCTCATGGTAATGTAAATTCGCTCTATGGCGTTGGTAGATTCTCTGGCTCTGTGGTTACTAGACATGGGCTTTTATTTTATGTAAGGCATTGGCAATTAGACGGTCATTAGAAAGGCGTTGTACCTTGTTTTGACCCCCTAATTTGCCTTTGGTTTTCATATACTGTGTAAAGGCGTCTGAGGGCAAAGAAGTGATTTGAAGTGGCTTGAGTACTTTACCCAATACTAAGTCTTTATAGTAGCTATTTTGCGCTTGCAAAGCAGTATCTAAAATACTAGAAAAAAAAGCTAGGTCTGACGGTTCCTTTTCAAAAGCCACCAACCACTCGTGAAAGGGGAGCCCCTCTTGGGGAGCAATCTGAGGGGCTACTGTAAACTCCAGCACCCTAGCGTCTGTTTTAGAAATTGCTTCTTGCATGGCGTATTCTGCCTCTTTGGCAATGACATGCTCTCCAAAAGCAGAAATAAAGTGTTTGATACGCCCAGAAACAATGATCCTATAAGGCGCCAATGAGGTAAACTGAACAGTGTCTCCAATATTATAGCCCCAAAGACCTGCATTGGTAGAAATAACTAGCACATAATTAACCCCTAAGGTTACTTCTCCAATGGTGAGTCTAGTTGGGTGGTCTTCAAAAAACTGATCGGCTAGAATAAATTCATAGAAAATACCACTGTTTAATAGCAGCAACATGCCCTTTTCTTCTTGAAGGTCTTGGTAGGCAAAAAAGCCTTCGCTGGCAGGGAACAATTCTATAGTATCTACCTTTCTTCCAATAAGATTCTCAAAATTAGCTCTATAAGGTTCATAATTAACCCCTCCATAAATGAATAGATTAAAATTCTTAAAAAGGGCTCCTACTGGTTTTCCGCTTTTAGCTCTCAGCCGCTCAAAATACATTTGCACCCAAGAGGGAATCCCCGCAATCACGCCCATATCCTCAGAAATGGTTTCAGAGACTACAGCATCTACTTTGGTTTCCCAATCTTCAATACAATTGGTCTCCCAACTAGGAAGCCTGTTTTTTTGTAAATAAGTAGGAACGTAATGCGCAGAAATTCCAGACAGCCTTCCTGTAGGAATATATGATGAGGTATCTAAGACAGGACTTCCTTGAAGAAATATCATTTTTTTAGACACAAACTCAATATTCCCAGTTTGGTGTATATAATGTAAAATAGCATCTCTAGAAGCTTTAACCTGAGCAGCAATAGAAATTTTGGTTATAGGAATATACTTAGCCCCAGAAGTAGTGCCTGAGGTTTTGGCAAAATAAGCTGGGCGGCCAGGCCAAAGTACATCTGAAACTCCTAATACTGCTTTTTGTACGTATTCTTTTAGGTCCTCATAGTCCCTAATGGGGACCCTTTCAATAAAATCCTGATGAGTTTTTATAGCTTTAAAATCATGGTCTTTCCCAAATTTGGTGTCTTGAGCTTGTTTGATCAAAGTAGCAAGTACAGCCCTCTGAGTAACCACTGGCTTGGTGGCCCAAGCATTGGTTTGGTAAACTATTAGGCTGGCAAATATTTTTGCTGCAAACTGCTTTAAGGTCATGTATTAATTAAAATCTATATAATTTAGTGGATTCACCGGTCGGTCTTCTTCCCAAAGTTCAAAATGTAAATGGGGTCCAGTAGAAAACTCACCAGTATTCCCAACTGCTGCCAATACTTCTCCCGCTAAAACGGGTTCTCCTTGCTTTTTTAGCAAGGCGCCGTTGTGTTTGTAAACAGATAGCATTCCGCCCCTGTGTTTTACCATAATGACGTAGCCTGTGTCTGATGTCCACTCAGAAAAAACAACGGTTCCTGCTGCAATAGATTTTACTGGCGCATCTTTAGAGGCTGTAATATCTAGGGCGTAATGTTTTATTTCTGGATCAAATCCTTGACTAATCATGCCGCTCACCGGAGGGAATAAAGCTGCGGGCAAATCTAAATTACCACTTTGAAAAAGGTTAAACCTGTCTTCTAAAGCCACCCTGGCTCTAAGCAGAGAATCTTCTCTAATAGGGGTCAGCTCTAAAGTGGTGGTGTCTAATAAAAAAGAGCGTTCTATAGAGTCTCTGTCTATTTGGCTGGGGTCATATTCCCCGCTTAATACCATTCTAACTCGCGCAATATAGCGCTCGTTGTATTCTATCACTTTAGTGAGTGAGTCTGTAACTTCTGCTAAATTTGTGGCCTGCCTTCTTAGGTTTGTAGAAGCATAACCAGGAATGTATTCCCTTAGTGAAGTAAAAGCAATAAGGAGTGTGGTGAGCGCAATTAAGCTCACTACAGAAAGGGTTCCTACTACAAAAACATTTTGTCTAGAAAGCTTAAAAGACACCTTTTCTTCAAAGGTTTCTTCATTTAAGACTACTAGCCTGTATTTGTAGCGCCATTTATTGTCTAGGCGATTACTGTTTGCTTCTTTCTTAACCATTCAATACAAAGATACATTTAGTAAGATGATTTGTATCTTAAAAATACAATCTTAAAACTTTTTTAGTACTTTTGCTATACTTAAATGTATCTATTATGAACAGTCTAGTGAGTTTTTTAGTAATTGGCCCTATGCAAATAGTAGTGGTTGTGGTTTTAATATTACTCCTTTTTGGAGGTAAAAAAATTCCAGAACTCATGCGTGGCCTAGGAAGTGGTATTAAAGAATTTAAAGACGCTTCTAAAGAAGATCCTAAAGATGTAGACCCAAAAATTGAAAACAAAAAATAACTTATAAAAAACAGGCCTAAAGAACGGGCTTTATAGTTTTTATAATAGCTTCTAATTCAAAAAGGTAGTCTCGCTTTTCTTTATTAGGCGCAAATACAAAACCCTCTATCACTATTTTTCTATTTTGTTTTGGGTCATTTAGAATATAACTCACAAAAGGACCTGCCATTGGGTAGCCAGAAATTTCCCAAATACCCCTTACTTCTACTCCCTTATATCCTCCAAACGACACAGGAGTAACATAAGGCATAAAGACCGTTTCTGTTTTCATATAAGTAGTTTTTCCAGGAATGTCTGGCCCTGGAATATTTCCTTTTAACACAGAATCTCTTTTAGCCACAATATCTACAACAAAACTTTCTGGATGCTCAAAGGAATCTCCCTTAAGGCTGTAGGCAATAATATTAGTGCTGCCTGCTGGAATGGCTCTGTCCAACCAAACAAAGCTTTCTGTTTGTTTGCCTAGCCTATAAGCAGAAGGTATGGAAACACTTATGCCCAATAGGTTTTCAACACCCTTTTCCTGGTTTAAAGATCGGCTAAACCGAGCCTGAGCCTGTGTAATCTCTAAGTCTTTAAAGCTTTTTACAAAAGCCATTGCTTTAGATTGAAACTGACTGATGATTTCTGCTTCATTTCTACCCTTTACTACTCCCACTCTTTGGGGCCTGGAATACACATCTTTTTTAATATGTGCCAAAGCTATACTGTCTAGCCCAACCGCTAAAACCGTTCTATTTTGTTTTACTGTTCCCTTAAAGACAGAGGGGGGAATATGCTGAATTTGGTTTGACGATTCAGCCACAGAAAGACCTTTAAGAGGACTTAAGAATATTTTTCTGACACTGTCTCCAACAGCTCCCTGCCACAAACTGTCTTCCATAACCACTAAAATAGACTGCACCTGGCCAATAGACTCAGGAAGATATTGATATGATTTATTTTCCTTACATGCGTAAAATAAGGCAGTAAGACTCAAAATAAATGTCATTTTTCTCATGGCAAATAATTTTATGGGGAGCAGCTACAGAGTTTTAGAGTAGCTCCTGGTTTTAATTTATTATCCCAAATATCGTTCCATTTTTTTAAATCGGCCACGCTTACGCCACTTATTCTTTGCGCTATACTCCACAAGGAATCTCCTTTAGCCACTATATATGTCTTTTCTTCTAATGGCGCGGATGCGGCTTTTTGGCCACCGGTAGATATTTTTGTACTGCTGTTTTGAATATTAGTATTATTAGGATAGAGGGTCAATCTTTGACCAATAGAGATATGATTACTCTTAAGTTTATTCCATTTTTTAATATCGGATATTTTAAGTGTATATTTTTGAGCTATTTTTCCTAAATAATCACCATTTTTTACTCGATAGCTCAGGGGAACCCCTGAGTTTTGAATTGTGGGAAAGGACTTTTTACTGGCGGCCATTTCTGCTGCCACTTGGGCGTAAATGCTATCCTGAGTTGAAATAAACAAAGCAATAGAAGCAGAGGGCAATTTAATAGGGTGTTTTTTACCCTCAATCTCAGGAACAATACCCAACTTATACACCGGATTTAATTGAAAAATAGCTTCTACCGGGAGTGAAAGCGCCTTAGAAAGTTGTTTAAAACTAATCCCTTTTTTAAGGTGTAAAGTGTCTAAAATATATGGCGGTAAGGCCACTCTTGGAGCTCTGAAGCCGTGATCTGAGGCATACTCAAAAAGATACATAGTAGTAATAAGGGCTGGCACATACCCTGCAGTCTCTTTAGGTAAAAAGTTTCTTACCACCCAAAAGTTTTTGCTTCCTCCAGCGCGTTTAATGGCCTTTTTTACGTTTCCTGGACCTGAATTATATGCGGCCAAAGCTAGATTCCAGTCTCCAAACATGCCGTAGAGCTTTTTTAAATAAACGGCTGCTGCTTTGGTGGCTTTAAGAGGGTCTTGGCGCTCATCTATATAGTTGTTTACCTCTAAGCCCAGCATTTTACCTGTGCCATACATAAACTGCCATAAGCCTGTAGCGCCTACTCGAGATTTAGCCCTTGGGTCTAGGGCAGACTCTACAATGGCTAGGTATTTCATTTCTAATGGGATTTCTAGAGCGTCAAATTCCCTTTCAAACATGGGAAAATAAAGCTGACTCCTCAATAGCATTTTTTCTATTAGAGGCCTTTTTGTCCTTAAAAAAAGCTTAATCACGCTCTCTAAAGAAGGGTTATAGCGGCTGTCTAAAATAGTTTTTTGATCTAAAAGCGATAGGCGTTTTTTAAGTGTATCGGCCGGAGGCCTAAAAAAAGCAAGGCTATCTGCGGCACTATAAACAGGAAGAATAGAATCATTTTTTAGATGGTGAGCCTGAATAATGCTGTCCAAAACAGCTGCAATATCATAGCCCTCAGTAGGGGGTGGGTTCATGCGGTCCTGAGCCATAAGTGGTCCCAAACATAAAATAAGTATCAGTGAAGAGATGCTTTTCAACATGGCCTTACTCTTTAGTCATGGCTAAAATAGCTGCAATTCCAGGAAGGGTTTTTCCTTCTAAACTTTCCAACATAGCGCCCCCTCCCGTAGAAACATAACTTACTTGGTCTTCAAAGCCAAACTCTTTAACCGCGGCTACAGAATCTCCTCCGCCAACTAATGAAAAAGCACCTGCTTTTGTGGCTACAACTATGGCTTCTCCAATGGCAATGGTTCCTTTTGCAAAAGTAGAAATCTCAAAAACCCCTACTGGGCCATTCCATAAAATGGTTTTAGAAGCTTTTATAACTTCTGTAAACTGAGCTAAGGTCTTAGGTCCGGCATCTAAACCTTCCCAGCCGTCTGGAATCTGAAATACGTCTGCCACTTGGGTGTTGGCGTCCTTGCTGAAATCATCGGCCGCAAGGACATCTACAGGTAAATGTACCTGCACTCCTTTGGATTTTGCCGTCTCTAAAATTTCTAGTGCAAGGGACATCTTATCATCTTCACAAATGGAGTTTCCAACAGAACCTCCCTGTGCTTTTATAAAAGTATAAGTCATTCCTCCTCCAATAATAAGGTGGTCTACCTTATCTAAAATATTTTCTATGATAGTGATTTTAGAAGACACTTTTGAGCCCCCCAAAATAGCGGTTACTGGTTTTTCTCCACTGCTCATGACGGTGTCTATGGCAAGAATTTCTTTTGCCATAAGGGCTCCAAAACAACAATTTCCTTTAAAAAACTGAGCTATAATGGTGGTAGAGGCGTGCGGTCTGTGTGCGGTTCCAAAAGCGTCATTCACATATATGTCTCCAAGGCTGGCCAGTTGTTTGGCGAAATCTTCTGAGCCAGCTTCCTCTTCTGCATGAAATCTAAGATTTTCTAAAAGCAATACGCCTCCTAATGGAAGTGCTTTTACAGCTGCTTGGGCAGTTGAACCCACACAATCTTCACTAAAAGCCACGGGAACCCCTAAAACTTTAGAAACAGTTTTAGTAATTAAAGATAAGGACATGCTGGGGGTGTTCTGCCCGTTTGGGCGCCCAAAATGACTCATTAAAACAGCTTTTCCTCCTGCTGCCAAAACGGCGTCTATAGAGGGTTTTGCTGCCGTAATTCTATTGGTATCTGTCACTTCCTGTGTCTGGTTCATAGGGACATTAAAGTCTACTCTAATAAGGACTGTCTTTCCTTTAAAATCAAAATCTGAAAGTGTTTTCATGGGGTCTTTTAAAAATGAACAAAGACAAATATACCTAAAATTGGGGCTTATTATTAGGGTGAATGCCTAAAATTGTACGACATCGATATAGTGTGGCCATGACTTTAAAAAGGTCTTCCCAAATACCTTAAACTATTTTAGATTGGGCATTAAGCGCCTGATAAGACTTAAACTTTTTCAATTAAAAAAAGCCACCGCTAGCGGTGGCTTTTTGTATATTTGGCCATGCAATTTTCTGAAGTTTTAGGACAGGAATCTATTAAAACCCGCTTGGCTTTGGCTTTGGCCCACAACCGTTTGGCGCATGCGCAATTGTTTGTAGGGCCAGAGGGTAGCGGTACACTGCCTATGGCGCTTGCTTTAGCTAGAGAGGTGTTGTGTAATACCGCTGGAATAAATGAGGCACAAAAGAAGGCGGGCCATAGCAAATGTGACCACTTCAACCACCCTGACCTACATTTTGTTTTTCCAGTTGCCGCTTCAGAAATAGCCAAAACAAAACCTATTAGTGATGAATATGCGTCAGAAATAAGACTTTTTTTAAAAGAGCAAGTCTATGGCAACCTCTTTGATTGGTACCAACTAATAGGAACAGAAAAAAAGCAAGGAAATATCAGCGTAGATGAGGCCAGAGATATTGCTCAAAAATTGTCATTAAAATCCTATGAAGGGGGCTATAAGGTCATGCTTATTTGGGGGATTGAAAAAATGAATGCCGCAGCCGCTAACAAACTACTTAAGCTATTAGAAGAGCCTCCTGCTAAAACCCTTTTTATCCTCATTGCTGAAAATGAAGATCAGTTACTGGCTACCATGAAGTCTAGGTGCCAGATTACTTATTTTAAAAAGTTGACAGATGCTCATATTATTAGTGGATTAAAATCTGCGGGAGCCAATGAACTAGAAGCCAAAAAATTAGCCATTGAAGCAGAAGGCAATTTTAATAAAGCCCTTGATTTATATAAAAAAGATTCTGAGGAGCTCAGGCTTGGTGAATGGTTTGTCTTTTGGGTAAGGGCTGCTTTTAAAGCAAAAGGAAACAAAGGAGCTATTAACGAACTCATTAACTGGAGTGGGGAAGTAGCTAAATCTGGAAGAGAAACTCAGAAAAACTTTTTAACCTATTGCCTCTCCTTGTTTAGAGAAGGAATCCTAATGAATTACGGCTTAGAAAATCTTCACCACACACAAATTGTGGTAAATAATTTTGACTTTAAAAAATTTGCTCCCTTTATTCATCATGGAAATATAGAGGCCATTGCTGCCGCGTTAGAGGCTGCAATATATGAAATTGAAAGAAACGGGAATGCCAAGATGATTTTTACAGACTTAGCTATTAAACTCACTCGTTACCTTCACGCACCTTCAATAGAAAATTAATGACATTTGCTTTTTTAATATTACCTTTATAATACTATAAAAGCGCTTTACTTTTTATAATCTTTAAAAATCCTCAGATGATCATTTTTGAAAATAACATCACTTTCACCCTCCTTTTAGCCTTTATATTTATTAGCTTTTCTCAAAGTGGTTTGGATAAGATAACAGATTGGAAAGGAAACTTAGCTTGGCTAAATGGTCATTTTGAAAAAAGCATTTTCAGAAACACAGTTCCTATTTTATTAGGAATTATTGTAGTGATGGAAATCGTAACGTCTATAGTGTGTCTTTGGGGCATCTATGATTTATTGTTTAATCAGAGAAGTCTTATAGCTTTTTATGCAGCAGTCTTAGGTACTATTACGCTTCTAATGCTTCTTTTAGGCCAAAGAGTAGCTAAAGATTATGACGGAGCCAGAACAATAGTCATCTATTTGATTCCTACTATTCTCTTGGTATTCTTTTTAGAAATGGGATTATAATAAATACTTATAGTTTGCTTGCAATAAAATAAGTTTGATCTATAAAAACCCTCTTTTTTTAAGCGTGTTTAAGCGTGTTTTGGGAGAAATATACCCAATCTTATGTTAGACGCGGCAAACATCTCTAAAAAAGCTTTAAAGGGGCTAGATTGGTTTTTTTAGCACATAAATAAGAGAAGAATACTCTCCGGTAATCCAAGCGTTTAAGTTAGAATAAAAACCTTTAAAAAACCCTAACAAAAAAGCATGTGAACTCCCCTTAAATTTTTCTGAAACCAAAGAGACATAAAAAGCGTCTAAAGGCATGGGGTATGTTTTTTCTAGAACAAGACCTTTGTCTTTTGCTAATTGCTGAATAGCAATTTTAGAAAAATGCCAAAGGTGTCTAGGAACGTCAAAAGCCGCCCAATGCATTTTATAATGTCTGGCATCCCAAGATTTAAAATTTGGCAAAGCTAAAACTAAGTGGCCGCCAGGGTTTAAAAATGTCATTAACTCATCTATTTTCTCGCTGTAATCAGGAAGGTGCTCTAGTACATGCCAAAGCGTAATGACATTAAACTGCTGATTGGGAATGTCCTCTAAACTTGAATGAAGCACGCAATTATTTTCTAGCGCAATGGCTCTGGCATTTTCACTTGGCTCAACGCCCAATGCATGCCATTTATTGTTTCTTAAATAGGAAACTAAGGAGCCGGTGCCTGCTCCAAAATCTAATACTTTCTTAGAGCCCACCAAATGCTTTTCTAATAAAGCCGTTTTCTTCTTAAGCTGATAATTTTTTGCTACAGAATAAATCTTCTCTGTAAAAGAGCTAAAGTTTTTTTGATGAGATATGTAGCTATTTTCAGAATAATAAGTAGCGAGATTTCTAGGTAGTGGATCTGTTTTTAATAGGTCCCCTTCTTGTTCAGACAACAAAGAAAAAGACTCTTTGCTGTAGGCGTGATCTATAATATGGTTTGGAAATTTGACGGGCTTTTTATTCATCTTACAATAAAACAACAGTATGTTCCACGTGGAACAATGACACAATTATCTGCCTAAGTACACAAGTAAAACAGAAATGTCTGAAGGGGAAACTCCAGAAATTCTAGAGGCTTGAGCGATAGTTACAGGTTTAATCTTCTTAAACTTTTCTCTTGCTTCAAAGGATAGCGAATTTAATTCGCTGTAATCAAAATCAGGAGGAATTTTTACGTGCTCAAGCCTTAAAAGCTTGTCTGCGTTATTCTTTTCTTTCTCAATATAGCCTGCGTACTTCACCTGAATTTCTGCCTGTTCTAATACTTCTCTAGGAAAGTTATTAGCATCAACAAAGTCAGAAACAGAAGATAAAGTTAACATATGATCCATAGTGACATTTGGTCTTGAAAAAACCTTAAACAATTTTCCTGGCTGAGAAATAGGGGCAGAGGCTACACTGGCTAACTGTTCGTTAATTTGATGGGGCTTGACAGAAGTTTCCTTAAAAAAGTTTACGAAAGACTCTGACTGAGTTGCCTTTTTTTCCATCGCAATAAGGCGCTCTTCAGAAGCCAGGCCTAATCCATAACCTAAAGGGGTTAGTCTAAAATCTGCATTATCCTGTCTAAGCAAGGTTCTGTATTCTGCCCTAGAAGTAAACATTCTATAAGGCTCTTCTGTGCCTTTAGTAATAAGATCATCTATAAGAACCCCTATATAGGCTTGATCTCTTTTAAGCATAAAAGGATCTTTCTCTTGAACAGAAAGCGCTGCATTTATACCAGCCATTAATCCTTGCGAGGCCGCTTCTTCATAACCGGTAGTGCCGTTTATTTGACCGGCAAAAAATAAACCACTAATGAGCTTTGTCTCTAGGGTATGGGTCAATTGGGTGGGTGGAAAATAATCATATTCAATAGCGTAACCAGGTCTAAAAAATTTAACTCTCTCAAAACCCTTAACAGATTTCAAAGCCTTAAATTGTACCTCTTCAGGTAGTGATGTTGAAAATCCATTTACATACACTTCAACAGTATCCCAACCCTCTGGCTCCACAAACAGCTGGTGACTGTCCTTGTCTGCGAATCTATTTATTTTATCTTCAATAGAGGGGCAATATCTAGGTCCAATACTTTTTATAGCGCCATTAAACATGGGAGACCTATCAAAGCCCTCTCTTAACAAATCATGTACAATAGAAGAGGTATGGGTCATATGACAATCTCTTTGAACAGAAAGGGCCTTTGTGTTGCTATAAGAAAATTTTTCTGGCACAGAATCTCCAGGCTGAGGAATCATCACTGAATAATCTAGAGACCTACCATCTACCCTAGGAGGTGTTCCTGTTTTCATTCTACCAGATTCAAAACCAAGAGAAACCAATTGCTCTGTAATACCTGTGGCTGCTTTTTCTCCAGCGCGGCCACCTCCTAATTGTTTTTCACCAATATGAATAAGTCCATTTAAAAAAGTTCCATTAGTAAGAACCACTGTTTTGCTTCTAATTGGAATACCTAAAGATGTTTTTACACCACAGACCTTGTGGTTTTCTATAATAAGCTCAGTCACCATGTCTTGGTAGAAATCTACCTTTTCTGTACGCTCTAGAGCCAAACGCCATTCTTCAGCAAAACGCATTCTATCATTTTGTGTTCTAGGACTCCACATAGCAGGCCCTTTAGACTTATTGAGCATTTTGAACTGAATGGCAGATAAATCAGAAACAATACCACTATAACCGCCAAGCGCATCTATCTCTCTTACAATTTGACCTTTAGCAATACCCCCCATAGCGGGATTACAAGACATTTGGCCAATATTTTGTAAATTCATAGTTACCAATAAGGTACTAGAACCCATATTAGCAGCAGCGGCAGCGGCTTCTGCCCCAGCATGACCCCCTCCAACAACAATTACATCATATTGATCTAAAAACATATTTTCTATTGTTCCACGTGGAACATTTTAATTTTTTCGTTTTCTTTTTTTCTCATAATAACCTGATCTTCAGCACTTTTGTCATTAAATCCCATTAAATGAAGTAAGCCATGAGCCATTACGCGCAATCTTTCATTCTTAAAAGTTTCATTAAAGGTTTGGGCATTGTCTAAAAGGCGTTCTACAGAAATAAAAATATCGCCAGAAACTACAGTCCCAGACACATAGTCAAAAGTAATGATGTCCGTGAGCGTATCGTGTTTTAAATAAGTCTTATTTAGCTCAAGTAAATAGTTGTCATTACAGAAAATATAAGTAAGATCACCAACAGTGAAGCCCTCTGATTGTGCAACTTTATCAAGCCAAAGCGAAAATAGCACTTCGCTGTCTATAGCCTCCCCCTTTTGGTAATGAAACTCAATCATATTACAAATTTGAGCAAAGGTACACATAAGAGATTAAAATCCTAAAAATGTAGGTCTTAGAAATAGGAAAATACAGAAAGCTATTCCATATATAAATAAAGAACAATTACCTATAGCCAGGAAAATTCTAGCTCAAAAACAAACAAAGATTTAAAACACAAGAAGTATCTTTGTGATATAAAAATATTTAATGACTAAAAAAGTAAGGGTACGCTTTGCGCCAAGCCCAACTGGAGGATTACATATAGGTGGAGTGAGAACCGCTCTTTTTAATTATCTATTTGCCAAAAAACACGGTGGTGATTTTATTCTAAGGATAGAAGACACAGACCAAAGCCGTTTTATAGAAGGGGCAGAAAGCTATATAGAAGAGGCATTGAAATGGTGTGGCATACCCTATGACGAAGGCCCCAACAAAGACGGTGGTTACGGGCCATACAGACAAAGTGAAAGAAAGGAAAGCTATAAAAAATATGCCCTTAAGTTAGTAGAAAACGGGCATGCCTATTACGCTTTTGACAGTTCAGAAAGTTTAGATAAACAGAGAATAGCACATGAAGAAAAGGGTAAAACTTTTATTTACAATGCACACAATAGGAAAAAACTAAGCAACAGTATAAGTTTAAATAACGAGGAGGTAGCCAATAAATTGGCCGATATCGCGCCTTATGTAATTCGTTTTAAAACACCAGAAGACCAAACAATAAAAACTTCTGATATTATAAGAGGTGAGGTATTGTTTGAAAGCAAAGTATTGGATGATAAAGTGTTGTTTAAAAGTGATGGCATGCCTACTTATCACCTAGCAAATGTAGTAGACGACCACCTAATGGAAATAAGCCATGTAATAAGAGGGGAAGAGTGGCTGCCGTCATTGGCGCTTCACCAACAGCTTTACCACGCATTTGGTTGGAAAGCACCAGAATTTGCTCATTTACCACTCATCATGAAACCTATAGGAAAGGGCAAACTAAGCAAAAGAGATGGTGAAACAGGAGGCTTTCCTATATTCCCGCTCACTTGGAATGAGAGCAAAGGATATAAAGAAGAGGGTTATTTAGCTGAAGCTGTCATCAACTTCTTAGCACTACTGGGATGGAACCCAGGAACAGAACAGGAGCTCTTTAGCTTAAATGAATTAGTAAATGCTTTTGAATTAGAGAGAGTTCAAAAATCTGGAGCCCGCTTTGATCCAGAAAAAACAAAGTGGTTTAATCAACAGTATTTGCAAACCTCAAAAAATGAAAGATTATTATCCTCTTTTAAATTAGATCTTATATCAGCGTATGGAAAAGATTCGCTAATAAATAAAACAGACGCTAAATTGCTCCAAATAATTGGTCTTATAAAAGAGCGTGCGGTCTTTGGAAAAGATTTAGTAGCTCTTGCAAATTATTTTTTTATAGCTCCAGTGCACTTTGAAGAAAAAACAATACAAAAACATTGGAAACAAGAAACGCTTAGTATACTAGAGGGACTAAAAGAGCTTTTAAGCCCCCTAATAGACTTTAATGGCGCTTCCATAGAAGAAGAGGTAAAAACATATATAAGTCAAAGAGGTTTGTCTTTTGGCGCCATTATGCCCATCATCCGTTTGGCTTTAGTGGGCACCCTTTCTGGACCCCAAGTATTTGAAATCATGGAAGTTTTAGAAAAAGAAGAGTGCTTAAAAAGAATCACGCACATTCAAAAAATAATGGAAACATAAAAACTTAAACAAAAAGTGTTTTTAAAAAGACGGCAATCATCTATGTACATAATGATGGTGAGTGAAAGACACTTTTTTTGTACCTTTTATAAAAAATAAAAACAATGGAACAATTCTTTACTATTTTTATTATAGTCTTAATCCTATTAGGATTATTAGGCTCATTCTTTACTGTGAAACAACAAACTGCTGCAATTGTGGAGCGCTTTGGACGTTTTCATTCTGCTAGAACATCTGGATTACAAATTAAAATACCTTTTGTAGACAGAATTGTCACTAGGGTAGGTCTTAAGATTCAACAATTAGACGTCATTGTTGAAACAAAAACAAAAGATGACGTTTTTGTTAAACTAAAAATCTCTGTGCAATATGTAGTCATAAGAGAAAAAGTTTACGAGGCCTTTTATAAATTAGAATACCCACAAGATCAAATCACCTCCTATGTATTTGACGTAGTAAGGGCGGAGGTACCAAAAATGAAATTAGATGATGTCTTCGTGAAAAAGGACGATATAGCTATAGCCGTTAAATCTGAATTACAAGACGCCATGCTTGATTACGGATTTGATATTATTAAAACCTTAGTGACAGATATTGATCCGGATGGACAAGTGAAGGAAGCTATGAATAGAATTAATGCTTCTGAAAGAGAAAAGATTGCAGCACAATTTGAGGGAGATGCCGCTAGAATACTCATTGTGGAGAGAGCAAAAGCAGAGGCAGAGAGCAAAAGATTACAAGGGCAAGGGATTGCAGACCAAAGAAGAGAAATTGCCCGAGGCTTAGAAGAGTCTGTAGAAGTTCTTAATAAAGTGGGCATAAACTCTCAAGAAGCCTCAGCGCTTATTGTAGTAACCCAACACTATGACACCCTTCAATCTATAGGAGAAAGCACAAACTCCAACCTAATTCTACTGCCAAATTCACCCCAAGCGGGAAGTGATATGCTTAACAATATGGTAGCGTCTTTTACGGCGAGTAACCAAATAGGAGAAGCCATGAAACAACAAAGAGAATTAGTAGAAAATAAAAAAAATAAAAAATAAATATTTAAAGTATCAATAGAAAAAGAGAGGTCACAGCCTCTCTTTTTTTTGTCATATTTTCATTAATCTGCGGCTAAATTAGCCCAACTATCTCTTAAACCAGTTGTTTTATTAAATACCAATAGCCCTTCTGAACTGTCTTTATCTACTACAAAATAGCCCATTCTCTGAAATTGAAAGTGATCTCCATCCTTGGCTGTAGCTACACTTGGTTCTACATATGCAGTAATTTCATTAAGGGCATCTGGATTGACGAATTCCATAAAGTCTTTGTCCTTGTGAGCGTCAGGTGTTGGATCTGAAAAGAGCCTGTCGTAAAGCCTTACTTTAACAGAAATAGCATGCTGCTCAGACACCCAATGAAGGGTGCCTTTTACCTTTTTTAGACTTTCATCGGTGCCACTGCCGCTTTTAGACTTTGGGTCATAAGTACATTGAACTTCAATAATTTGACCGTTTTTATCTTTAGTGCAACTTTCTGCTTTAATAATATATCCGTTTTTTAAACGCACTTCTCCACCAAGTTTCAATCTAAAAAACTTTCTGTTACCCTCTTCTTGAAAATCTTCCTGCTCTATAAGAAGCTGCCCAGAGAAAGGTAATAATCTATCGCCCGCATTTAAATCTTCTGGATTATTTTCAGCTAACAAAAGCTCTGTAGTTCCTTCTGGATAATTAGTAATGCGAAGTTTTAGGGGATTTAATACCCCCATAACCCTGGGAGCAATCTTATTCAAATGCTCTCTTAGAGTAAAATCTAACAAAGAAACATCAACTACATTCTCTCTCTTAGCAATTCCAATCGTATTAGCAAAATTAACAATAGATTCTGGAGTATAACCACGTCTCCTAAGGCCAGAAATAGTGGGCATTCTAGGGTCATCCCATCCATTAACCACGCCCTGTTCCACCAACTGTAATAACTTTCTCTTACTGACAACAGTATGACTAAAATTCCTTCTAGCAAACTCTCTTTGCTTAGGCCTAATTAAGCTGGGGATTGCTATCTGATCTAAAAACCAGTTATACAGCTCTCTGTGCATAGCAAATTCAAGGGTACAGAAAGAATGAGACACCTGCTCTAAATAGTCGCTTTCTCCGTGGGTCCAATCATACATAGGATAAATACACCATTGATTCTGAGTTCTGTGATGAAACTTGTGAAGAATTCTATAAATAATAGGATCTCTCATTAACATATTAGAGGCCCCCATGTCTATTTTGGCTCGCAACACGTGAGTTCCAGAGGAGTGTTTTCCATCTTTCATTTCTTGGAAAAGTGTTGTGTTTTCATTCACAGATCTATCTCTAAAAGGACTATTTGTACCTACTTCCGTAGGTGTTCCTTTCTGCAAGGCAATATCTGCAGCAGTCTGGCTGTCAACATAAGCCTTTCCTTGAGTAACTAAGTCTACAGCCCATAAATAAAGTTGTTGAAAATAATCAGATGCATAGCATTCTTGGTCCCAAGTAAAACCCAACCAAGAAACATCTTTTTTTATAGCATCCACATATTCTTGTTCTTCTTTAGCAGGATTGGTGTCGTCAAAGCGAAGGTTCACAGGAGCGCCATAACGTTTACCAAGTCCAAAGTTTAAACAAATAGAACTGGCATGACCAATGTGTAAATACCCATTAGGTTCTGGAGGGAACCTAAAGCGAAGTTGGTCTTTAGTATATGATGTTTTTAAGTCTTCTTCTATTATTTGCTCAATAAAATTGAGCGATTTTTCAGATTCATTCATATAAAGAAATTCTACTACAAAAGTAGGAAATTCACAGCTATAAATAGTGGGTTATTAAGTGCGTCTATGCTACCTTTGAAATTATGGGAATTGTGTTTTTAAAAAATATTAAAGTATACGCCTATCATGGATGTTTAAAAGAGGAAACCCTTATAGGAAGTGATTATTTGGTAAATATAAAAGTGTGGACTTCCTTAGATAAAGCGTCAAAAACAGATGCTTTAGAAGACACAGTAGACTATGTGGCCCTAAATACCATTGTAAAAAAAGAAATGGCTAAAGCCTCTAAGCTTTTAGAGCATGTGGCAAAAAGAATTATAAACAAAGTATTTAAAGAGGCGCGAACGGTTAAAAAAATAAAAGTCTCAGTGGCAAAGATAAACCCACCTATAGGGGGGGATGTCTCAGAAGTAGCGGTGATATTAAAAGAAAAAAGACCTTAATATAGGTTTATTAAAATAATAAAAAGCACTATATTTGCAGCCTTATTAAGGCATCGTGGCCGAGTGGCTAGGCAGAGCTCTGCAAAAGCTCGTACAGCAGTTCGAATCTGCTCGATGCCTCTACTAATCAAAAACCCATCTTAAGATGGGTTTTTTTGTTCCAAGATTTCAATCCCTTTTTCAATATTTAAGGTGTCTTTTGGTAAAAACCCATTTGTAATTAGAACCAGTCCAGAAATAATGAGAATAAGTCCAATAACCTTCTTTACATAGTGCACTCTTTTTGGAGTAAGTCTATATTTTAACTGTTTAGCTAATAAAATTTTTACTAGATCTGTTATAAAGTAAGCACCTATCATGGTGCTAAAAAAAAGTGTCATCCGTTGGGGGTTGTTGTCCAAATTAGGGCCCACTATAATAATCACTCCTAACCAAAAAACCAACACGCCTATATTTATAAAATTAAGTAGAAATCCCTTAATAAATAAATTAAAGTAATCCCCTTTGGTCACTTTTACTCCTAAATCAAGTGAATAATCCTCTTTTTTAAAAGCAATAGTAGAACCGTATATAAATAGAATAAGCCCTCCAAAAACATAAATACTAGGTTGGTTACTCAGGTTTTCTAAAAGCTGAATGCTGCTAAAATATGCGGCATAAATAAAAATAACATCAGCTAAAACAACACCAAGATCAAAGACTAGCGCAGCTTTAAATCCTTTTAACGCAGCAGTTTCTAAGAGCACAAAAAAAACTGGGCCAATCATAAAACTCAAAAAAAACCCTAGTGGAATAGCGGCTTGAATATCTGAAAACATAGATTAGTTATTAACACGTGCTATCACGCCACCAAAAAATGTTTTTTCATCCATTTTCTTAGGGTCTCCAAACACTTTTATAGAGCCTCCAGCTTTAACGGTGGCACCTACATAATCTCTGGCGTTAATACTAGCTTTACCTCCTGCGTTCACGTCTATGGTTGTAAAAGAACTCATTAAATTTTGGCCTTGATATATGCCTCCGGTATTAATAGAAACATCCTGAATTTTAGCGCTGCCTTTAGTAGAAACCAAGCCACCACTCACTGCTTTTACAATAAGTTGCTCTAATTTTAAATCTGCAGTAATTTGAGCGCCTTCTTGCGTTTTAATTTCCAAAATAGGCTGAGAGATGGCGTATAAAACCTCAATACTAGACTCTTCATTAGCATCTAAAAGAACATATGAGCTGCTGTGACTAAGGGTGACAAATGTGCGATAACCGCTAAACATTTTTTTAAATTTCATTCTAATTTTTAAAACACCTTTTTCATTTAAAATAACCACATTTTTAGGGTCTTCCCCTGTTATCTTTAATTCATTAATAGGGCCTTTTTTAATAGTAACAGACAAGCCGTCGTACACCTTTACTTCAGAAAAAGAAGCGGTGGTCACTGTCATGTCATCTGACTGTGAAAAACCCAGAGCAGCAGAAAAAAATAAAAGAATAAAAAGGTTAAACTTCATATTTATTCAAAAAATGTTGAAACAGGAAGGTACTAAAAAATCTATTATTGAGCCTCTAAAGGGTATTTACCTATCAATGTAAAGTCTAAGTGTCTCTTTTCAAGATCTGTGCTTTTTACCATGACCACCACTTCATCTCCTAAAGTGAATATTTTGTTCTTACGTTCGCCAACAATCGCATAGTTTTTTGCATCAAAAGCGTAGTAATCTCCTTTAATGTCTCTAATACGCACCATCCCTTCGCATTTATTATCTATTATTTCTACATACATACCCCACTCAGTAACGCCAGATATAACCCCTATAAACTCTTGGTCTTGGTGGTCTTCCATAAATTTAATTTGCATGTATTTAATAGACTCCCTCTCTGCGTTTGCAGCAAGACCTTCCATATCTGAACTGTGTTTGCATTTTTTCTCAATTTTTTCTTTTTTAGCTGTTGTGGCGCCGTCTAAATAATGTTGTAAAAGACGGTGAACCATTACATCTGGATACCTTCTAATAGGTGAAGTAAAATGGGAGTAATAATCAAAAGCTAAGCCGTAATGACCAATATTATTGGTAGTATATACAGCTTTACTCATAGAGCGAATGGCTAAAGTATCTACTAAATTTTGTTCTTTTTTTCCTTTGACATTTTGTAAAAGTGTGTTTAAAGACTGGCTCATAGTCTTGCTAGATTTAAAATCTAACTGATGACCAAAACGAGACACCACCCCTTGTAAAGCCATTAGTTTGTCTTCATCTGGTTCATCGTGAATTCTGTAAACAAAAGGCTTTTCTGGTTTTTGCTTTCCTATAAATGCCGCTACCTGCTTGTTGGCTAGTAACATAAACTCTTCTATAAGTTTATTTGCGTCTTTAGATTCTTTAAAAAATACAGAGGTAGGGTTAAATTTACTATCTAACTCAAAACGAACCTCTACTTTATCAAAAGAAATAGCCCCGTCATCCATCCTGCGCGCTCTCATGAGCTTAGCTAAACGGTCCATAATTATGGTTGCCTCTTTAATTTCGTTAGATACAGTATAAGCTTCTTCTCTAATAGATATTTCTCTTGGGATTTCTACAGAGCCTGTTTCAATAATGTGCTGCGCTTCTTCATAGGCAAAACGTTCGTTAGAGTTGATAACAGTTCTTCCAAACCACTCTAAAATGACCCTAGCATCGTTATTAATTTCAAAAATAGCAGAGAATGTATATTTTTCTTCGTGAGGCCTTAAAGAACAAGCTTCATTAGATAGCACTTCTGGTAACATAGGAACAACCCTATCCACTAAATATACAGAGGTGGCTCTTTCAAAGGCCTCGTCATCTAAAATAGTTCCTTCTTCTAAATAATGAGACACATCTGCAATATGAATTCCTATTTCATAATGACCATTATCTAAAATTTGAAATGAAAGGGCGTCATCAAAATCTTTAGCGTCTTTTGGGTCAATAGTAAAAGTTAATACGTCTCGCATATCCCTCCTTTTAGCTATTTCTGACGCTTTTATACTGGTATCTATTTGATTGGCAAATTCAGTAACTTCAAAAGGAAATTCATAAGGCAAACCATAGGCAGCTAAAATGGCGTGTATTTCAGTATTATGTTCGCCAGGAGTCCCTAAAACTTGAGTAATTCTTCCTTCTGGAGAGCTGGAATTATCTTCCCATTTAGCCATTTCCACTACTACTTTATCTCCGTCTTTAGCGCCATTAAAAGCATTTTGAGGGATAAAAAAATCTGTGTACATCCTAAAATCGGACATTCTAACAAAAGCAAAACGTTCTTGAATTTCTATTATACCAACAAAAGACTCTTTAAAGCGCTTCACAACGCTCATAATTTCACCTTCTAATTTTTTTCCTTTTCTCCTTGGGTATATATATACTTCTACTGTGTCTTTGTGAAAGGCTTTTTTTAATTTATTAAATGGTATAAATATATCGTCATCAAAACCTTCAATAATAATATATGCGTTTCCTTTTCCAGTGATATCTACCCTTCCTTCATGATATTGCTTGGTTTGATCTTTTTGAACCGCTTGGTAAAATCCTTTAGTAGGTTCTAATATCCTTCTTTGCTCTTTAAGTGATACTAATTTCTTTATAAGGGTATTTCTATTAGTAGCATCAGTGATATTTAACTTTTGCGCAATATCTTTATAAGTGAAAGATTCTGAGGCGCTTTGCTCTAGTACCGTAAAAATTCCCTTTACAAGAGTGTTTTTCTGGTGATTTTTAGAGCTGCTTTTTTCTTTTGACATTCAAATTTTAAATTTGTTAAAATTACGAATTATAATTCAACTGAGTCTGAATTGAAAGTGAACATTAAATCAATCTTTTTACTTATTCACATTTATATCATACTGTATATTTTATTTTTATAATTTAATTAATAAATGATGCTTATTATAGGGTGTTTATAACTACTATAACTTTTTACTAGTAATATCTATTTATATATATAAATTCATTTATTAACATCTTTTAATTTAGTCATTAAATAGAGAATCAAAGAATTATAAAACATACTAACAGTAGTTAATAAGTGTTACAAACAGATTTTATTAATACTTTATTTTTTTATTTAGGTGTATAACTCTTTATTTAATCTTTATAAGTTTTGCTTAAAAAAGCATAACTAAATAGCAGTTGTAATTCTTTTTTTATACCTACATTTTATTAATAAAACACCAAATTTTAACCTAGTTTTTTATAGGTCACTTCTTAACAAATACTAAAATTATTAATACCCTAATAAAGAGATAGTTAGTAAATACTTAAAAAAGCATTGTTAATAAGCTAAAAAACTATAAAAGGCTTTTATATCTTTATACCTTATTAAATTGTGTTCATTATTTAATACCGCTATATTTATGATAATTGCTATTGGAAATGATCATGCTGGAACAGCATACAAGAACGCTATTATTAATCAGTTAAAATTAGCGGGCTATGAAGTATTAAATTTTGGCACAGACACTGAAGACAGTGTAGATTACCCAGATCATATTCATCCAGTAGCTACTGCAGTAAGTACACAGAAAGCGTCTTTAGGGATTATTATTTGTGGGAGTGGAAACGGAGCTACCATGACAGCAAACAAACACCAAAATATTAGAGCCGCTCTTTGTTGGAATAAAGAAATTGTGGCACTAGCCAAACAACATAACAATGCCAATATCCTATCACTACCCGCTAGGTATATTTCTTTGCCACAGGCCTTAGAAATGGTGCAGGTATTTTTAGACACTTCTTTTGAAGGAGGAAGACACGCCACAAGAGTAAATAAAATTGCTTGTAGTTAATTTTGGGTAGTTCACATTCACATACCCATGACACTCATGGAGGAAAGTTATTAATTTCTATTTTTCTAAATATTATTATAACCGTTTCTCAGGTAGTAGGAGGTATTTGGTCTGGAAGCTTAGCACTACTCTCTGATGCTCTTCATAATTTTTCAGATGTAGTCACTTTAATAGTGAGTTATATAGCGGTCAAACTCTCTAAAAACAAGGCCTCTTATTCTAAAACTTTTGGTTACAAAAGAGCAGAAATTATGGCTGCTTTTATAAATGCGGCATCTCTGATTGTAGTAGCTATTTTTTTAATTATAGAAGCTTATAAACGCTTTATCTCTCCAACAGATATACAAGCCAATTTAGTTATTTGGTTTTCTCTTTTAGGCATTGTTGCCAACGGCTTTAGCGTGCTCTTATTAAAAAAAGCCTCTCATGAAAACATGAATATGCGCTCTGCTTATGTTCATTTATTTTCAGATATGCTAGCTTCTGTAGCGGTCTTAGCGGGGGGCTTACTCATGCAATATTTCAGTTTTTTTTGGATAGACCCACTCCTCACTTTTATCATTGCCCTTTATCTTATTTACATGGGCTACGACCTTATAAATGCGTCTACAAGAATTCTAATGCTCTTTACCCCTAAGAATATTAATTTAAAAGCTTTACAAGCCGATATTTCTTCTCTTTCCTCTGTTAAAAACCTACACCACCTTCACGTTTGGCAGCTCAATGAAGCAGAGGTTCACTTAGAGGCACATTTAGAGTTAAACAGCAATATGTCCCTCAAAGATTTTGATACGGTGCTTTTAGAGATTGAAGATATTTTATACCATAAGTATGGAATAAATCACGTGACCTTACAACCAGAATTTAAAAAAAAAGATCCTAAAACCCCAATAATACAAGACTAATGGAAATTCATGTGCTCTCTTTTGCTCAACTAAGTACCCACCAACTTTATGAAGTTTTACAGCTTAGATCGGCTGTTTTTGTGGTAGAACAAGATTGTGTGTACCAAGATATTGACGGGAAGGATCAAGTAGCCATTCATGTTTTAGGATATGAAAAGGGGGTTTTGGCTGCTTATACAAGAATTTTTAAGGCCGGAAATTACCTGCCAAAAGCGGCTATAGGAAGGGTGTTGGTGCATAACAAATATAGAAAATTAAGCTTTGGACAAGCCATCATGAAGGCTTCTATAGAAGCAGTTTTACTACATTTTAAGACTAAAGAAATTGAAATTTCTGCTCAAACATACTTATTAGATTTCTATCAAAACTTAGGTTTTAAATCTTTTGGAAATCACTATTTAGAAGATGGTATACCACATATTAAGATGCAAACCACAGCCTAGTTTGTATGAGCGAATTTATTTTTTATACGGAGCGGTGGCTACTGCAATTTTAGAATCAGCGGTTCCATAATATAAAAACCATTGCTCTTTAAAGAACACCAATCCTTCTACAAAACAGACTTCATTCACCTCTCCTACTTTTTCATAGTCTTTGTCTGGATATATGAAATATCCTTTTGTCCTTTCTAAAAGCTTGTAGGGGGTCTCTGCGCTAAATAGAGCCTGGGCAGCAGCGTAGGTGTATTTTGGAAGTGCTGGGTCATTGTTGTTTGCTGCATTACTGGCGTTGTAAATAAGATTTATCCCTTGCTCTGTCCACAAAGCATAAGGGCCAGGCTCTACCAACCGGCTGTCAAAGTAACCAGCCCTTGGCTGTAATACAGCTACCATCTTTTTGTCTTCTTCACTCTCTAAAACCGTCCAGTGTATGAGGTCCTCTGAATGGGCCATATAAAGGCTAGTGTCACCAAAATACATCCAGAATTTTCCATTTATTTTTTTGGCTCGCATCTCACTGCCATGCTGAGCTACCACAATAGCCCCTGACTTAGACCACAGGTCTATGTTTTTAGGGTCTTGTAATACAGGCCCGTGTTTGGTCCATGTTTTTAAATCTTTAGAGCTGGCCAAGCAAAGTCTAGCGGTTTTTCCGTCATAGGCGGTGTAGGTAAGCAAATACAGCCCATCTGGTCCCTGCACTACTCTAGGGTCTTCTACCCCGCCTAATTGCTCATATGGGAGCATATGGTCATTGTCTGGAAAAAAGATGGGGGTGGTTTGTTTAGTAAAATGAACACCGTCTTCACTAATAGCAAGGCCTATTCTAGAGGTCATTTTTTGGTCCTGCGCTCGGTATATTAAATAGACTTTTCCATCTTTTACAACCGCAGAAGGGTTTAATACATTTCTGCCTTCCCAGGCGGTTTCTTTTCCGCTTACAGGATCTAAAAACACGAGGCTTGGATCTGGTTTTAAAATAGGGTTTAAACGGTCTATTTTAGTAAAAGGCCCTATTTCCCAAGAAGCTAAATCTTTTTTCGAAAGTGCGTTTGGCTGTTTTTTACAGTTGTAGCTAAATAAGAGGGCAAAAGAAAAAAAAAGGACGTAGGGTGACTTCATATGGGTTAAGAATTAATCTTTAAAAAAGCCAATTTAAAAAAGCCTTTGTATTTTAATAGCTTATACCACTAAAATAGTGTTTATTTTTTCGTTTATAGCATCCCATAGGGCAATGCGAACTTCTAAAGCTTCTATTGCAACCGCAGTAGCTTCTGACCATTTTAAAGGATTTTCTCCACACAATTCACTCACCATTCTTAAAGACAATGGGCCGTGCTCTCCTCCATCAATTTCAATGTGACGGTTTAGGTAGTACATGAATTGCGGGTAAGTTTGTTCGTTTTTCTTTGCGGCTTTTCCAACAATTTCTATAAACATGTCTGGTATAAGGTCTTCTCTTCCAAAGGTAAAAGCAGCAGCGACTAAGTGTGGCTGTCCAGAGGCAATAGTTTTAAAAGTAAAGTTTAAAAAGTTTTTTACAGCAGGAATTAGTGGCGCTTTTTCAATGACATCTTGTATGGGAGTTCCAGACTCAATGGCCTCTAAAAAGGTATTTATTCCCTGGGTGCTTGCGCCCACTTCTCGCATGGCGTCTGTGTACATTTTATAATGACTTATAGCGTTACCGTTTAAATCTATATCACTCTCTTCACCCAGTACAATTTCATTGATAAATCTAGAGAGGGTTGGATTTTTTGGAGGCAGCCAAGGTAAACTCACGCAAGACAGTTGTTGTTGTAGTGCTTTTAACAGGGACATAAAATCCCAAACCGCATATACGTGTTGTTCCATAAAAGTACTCACATCTTCTAGTGAGTTTAAGGAGTGGTACAAGGGGTGTTGTTGTAGCGTAATTCTGAGGGGCTCTAAAGAGCGTTCTATTTTTTGGATCTCTTTCATAGGTTTTTTATAGCCCTACAAAGATATGTTCTTTCTCCATTTTTCAAAAAGCTTCACAATATTTTTATTCATTATTTCTTGGGAAGGGATCTCTTTTCCAGTAAAAATGATCATTCCTATAAATGGAGCAGGGAGTGTTTTATAAAGCGCTGGCTTTTGTATCCTGTAAGCTTCTCTAATCAGTCTTTTAATTTTATTGCGGTCTACTGCTTTTTTAAAGTGTCTTTTGGAGACACTAAAAGCGCATTGCATGGGTGCTTGGGATACGGGGACATCTTGATAAACCAGACGCAAAGGGAACACACTTACAGCACTTCCGTGGGTGAAAATTTGCTCTATGGCTTTTTTGCTCTTTAGCCGCTCCTTAGCGCCCAAGGTAAAGCCACCCAATTCTTTGCTATTGGGTGTTTGCGCTATCAGATTTATTTTTCGCTCTGTCTTTTGTGTCATTTAAATGAAAGCAGACTCTTTTTTATTGAGCTGCCTGTAGGGAGTTGTTTTCTAGATCAATATCAGCCATAAGGCCAGAGGGATCTATTTGAATGGCCGCTATACTCTGGTAGGCCTTGTTAATTTCAAAACTGTAAGTGGGATATGCCCATGCCCATGAAGGCAACACGGTTCTTTGAATGTTTGGGTAGGGGTTTTCTTTTCTGCCGCGCATCATCCTTAGGGGCACATAAAAAGTTTCTTGGCTGCCGTCTTTATATACCACTAAAATATCTAATGGCATGGGCATTAGCCCTTTTCGTTCTAATGTAACTGTGGTGGTTTCTAAATTTTTAGCGCCTACTTCTTTAATAGCGTAGTCAATGGTGTTGGTTGTTTGAGTCCAATCCATAAGGTACCAGTCTAACTGTAAGCCAGAGATTCTTTCTGCGGTTCTTTTTATGTCATTAGGGGTGGGGTGCTTAAATTTAAAGTTATTAAAATAGGTTTTAATGGTTTCCAGAAGCTTGTCTTGCCCTATAATATATCCCAGTTGAGACAGGAAAATAGAACCTTTAGAATAGGCTGTTGTGCTATATGCACTATTGTATGCATAGCGGTCTGAATGAGTAGTTTGGGGCTGCTCTTTTCCAGACTTTACTAAATTTTGATAACCCATGTAGCTTCCTGAAAAAGGGTTTTCATCTGTTTTTTCTAATAGTTCTTGCATGCATAAATCAGAAATAAAAGAGGTGAAACCTTCATCCATCCAAGCGTGCTTGGCTTCATTAGTGGCTAAAATATGCTGGAACCAAGAGTGGGCCATTTCATGCGCTGTCACTCCAATTAGAGAATTTAATTTACGCTCTCCAGTAATGAGGGTGCTCATAGCGTATTCCATGCCGCCGTCCCCACCTTGTATGACAGAGTACTGCTCATAAGGGTATTGACCTATATTCTTGCTAAAGAATTCCATAGCTTGTGCTGTTTTTGGCTGTAAGGCTTTCCAGTTCTCTACCAATTCGGGTTTGTTTTTATACAAGAAGTGAAGGGTGGGGCCGTTCTCCATTTTAAGAACATCATGGGTGTAATTCGCGTCTGCCGCCCACATAAAATCATGTACCATAGGGGTTTTAAAATGCCAAGTAAGTGACTTGCCTTTTTGTTTTTTTATCTGACTGCCCTTAGCCTGGTAACCATGTCCAATATCTTGTGGGTTTTGTAAATAACCAGTACCTCCTATGGTGTAGTTTTTATCTATAGTGATTTTTACATCATAGTCTCCCCATACGCCGTGAAATTCTCTGGCAATGTAAGGATCTGCATGCCAGCCTTCAAAATCAAATTCTGCCATTTTAGGGTACCACTGAGACATAGATAGCGCTACGCCCTCTTTGCTATTTCTTCCAGATCTTCTAATTTGCAAAGGAACCTGACCTTTAAAATCTAGTGTAAAAATACTGCTGCCGCCTGGGGCAATGGGCGTATTTAAGATGGCTTGTAAAACAGTGCCTTCTACAGTAAACGCAATAGGCTTACCGTCTTGCAAGAGATTGCTTACCCCTAAATATCCTATTTCTGTTTCAGAAAGGGGTGTTATGCGGCTTTTTTTGTTTAGCATCATTCTACCATCTGGGTCCTCTATGCTACTTAGGCGCGCATTCATCTCAGAGTTTGGTTGGAAGGCATTAAAATAGAGGTGATAGAAAACTTGGCTCAAAGATTCTGGTGCATTGTTGGTATAGACAATCTCTTGCGTTCCATGGTATAGGTAGGTGTTTACATCCATTTCTACCGCCATGGTATAATTGGCTTCTTGCTGCCAATAGGTATTGTTTTGTGCTGCAACAACTAAGGTGAGCGCAAAGCTGAAAAAGAGGAACATGTGTTTATCGATTAAAGTCATATGTATTGATATTAAGTTTTTTATTGGCTATTTGCTTGGCTAAAATTAAGGCATTATAAGCATTTACCATTCTTCCAGATACAGAAAGACGGTTAAAAGGTGTTTTTTGTTCTGGATCTGAGGGCAATGACACCTCTATTTGCGTGCGCACCCCAGATAGCATGAGCACTTTTTTAAGTTGTGATGCGGTAAGTGCTGGATAGTAAGACCAAACCAATGCAGCAACGCCAGCTAGGCCGGGTGCCGCCATAGAGGTGCCGTCTTGAAAGTCATATTCATTATCCGGCATACTAGCATAAATATCTGCCCCTGGCGCAAAGATATCTACATTTATAAGGCCATAATTAGAGAATTCTGCCACTAAATTTTCTCCATAAATAGGCCCTAAAGCACCCACTGTAATTACATTATCTGCAATTTCTGGACCATTATTTATTTGGTCATTGGGGAAATTAGGGTGGCTGGGTTCATCTAAATTTTCACCTTCATTTCCGGCGGCATGAACAATTAGAACATTTTTTTCCGCTGCGTATTTAATGGCCTCATACACCCACCTTACATTTGGAGAATACGACTTTCCAAAGCTGGCATTTATAATTTTTGCGCCGTTGTCTACAGCGTAACGAATGCCAAGCGCTATGTCTTTATCATATTCATCTCCATTGGGGACGGCTCTAATGGCCATAATTTTAACATCTTGGGCCACACCGTTTGCGCCCAGACCGTTATTTCTTTGTGCTGCCACAATACCTGCTACATGTGTGCCGTGGCTCTCCTCTTTTATGCTGTTCTTAGGGTTTCCATTTCCATAGGTTGTATCTGAAATATCATAAGGATTATCCCCTACTAGCTCGCGTCCATTAAAGTTTATGTTTAGGTTGTAGTCTGCCATTTCACTAAAGTGGGCAACACCTGCTTTAATTTCTTTAATGGCTTGTGGAATGCTATCAACAAAAGTGAACATCTGAGTTAAAACGTTTAATTTCTGCTTGAGCATGATGCTGTTGGTTTCAAAATTTTCTAAATCCTCTTTATTGTAAGAATCTTGTCCAAAAGCTTTTTTAAAATCTGCATGGGCTGTTTCTGTCGCCTGTAATATTTGCTGGTATTGCGCTTTGTCTCCAAGTGCCTTTAGGAAGGCCTTATCTAGCTCTTTTTTTGCCTTTTCTTGAAGCGCTACATCGCCCAGTTTCTGGGCCACAATTCTTGTGACTTCAACCTGCTCATTATAAGAGGCTCCTAAAAAATTGTAGCCGTGAATATCATCTACATAACCATTTCCATCATCGTCAAGTCCATTGTCTGCTACTTCTGTTTTATTAGTCCAAAGCATTCCTGAAAGATCTTCATGAAAGAGGTCTATACCAGAGTCTAATACGGCCACTACAATAGCCTCTTTAGCAGTCATTCCCTCTGCATTTATATAGGCATAGGCTTTTGCCACCCCCATTCCTGGAATGCTGTCTGTGTATGGATCTCGGTGACTCCAGTTCTTTTTTTCTACTAAGCTTAAGGGGGTCTTTTTACCAACTAATACAGGAATTTCTGTGACAAACGAGGGGGGTAAGGCTTTGCAGCTAGCCAACACAATAAGGCCTAAAAACAGACTGGTTCTATTCAATAATGAGCGTTTCATAAGGGGGTGGTTTTATTTAAACAATTCTTTTTACTCAAATAGTTCTTTAAAAGTAAAAACTTGGTCTAGGCGTACGCCTTTTTCTGTGTGTTTTACTGTAATGACTTCATGGTGGGCGTCATGTTCTAAAAAAAGGAAGTAGCCACGGGTGGCGGCTAGGTCTAAAAACATTGCCTTTTCTTTTAAGGTAAGCAGTGGCCTTGTGTCATAGCCCATGACATAAGGTAAGGGCACATGCCCGGCGGTAGGCAATAAATCTCCCATAAAGACTAATATTTTGCCCTGATATGAAATCATGGGGAGCATTTGTTTTTCTGTGTGTCCGTCTGCATAAAATATGTCAAAATTAAAGGCTGAAGCTTTTTCTTTTACTGTTTTATTGTTTTCTAAAAAATGTAGCTGTCCCGCTTCTTGCATGGGTATTAGGTTTTCTGTTAGGAAAGATGCTTTTTCTCTAGTGTTGGGAAAGACCGCCCACTGCCAGTGTTTTTCATTAGTCCAAAATTGTGCGTTTTTAAAAGCAGGCTCATAAGTGGCAGAGTTTTTTTTCCGTTGAATAGCTCCGCCAACGTGGTCAAAATGAAGGTGGGTCAGAAATACATCTGTGACATCATCCATCGAAAAACCCGCTTTTTTAAGGGAGTTTTCTAAATTATGAGTCCCCCAACGGGAATAATAGCCGTAAAACTTGTCTGATTGTTTGTGGCCCATTCCTGTGTCTATAAGGGTGAGTTTATTACCTTCCTCTATAAGCAGGCAGCGGGCCGCAATATCTATGAGGTTGTTGGCGTCTGCGGGGTTGGTTTTTTGCCAAATGGTTTTGGGCACCACGCCAAACATACCGCCCCCATCTAATTTAAAATTTCCAGCTTCTATTGGGTGTAGGGTCATGATAAGTGTTTTGCTATCTTTGAATGTTAAAAATAATGAAAACCTAGCCCAGAGAACGCTAAAAAAAACCTAAATTTCATTTTAGAAAGCGTTTAATCTAATGACTTTACATATTAAAGAAGACTCCCTATGATTGAACTTGCAGGAATTATTATTTTAGGTATAGTGGCCCAGTGGGTGGCTTGGCGCCTTAAACTCCCAGCCATCCTTCCTCTTATTCTTATTGGTTTATTGGTGGGGCCTATTGCTGCCTTGTATACTGCAGACGGAGAAAAAATTATAGAACCTATTTGGAATGGGACTAAGGGTTTGTTTCCGGGAGAAAGCTTGTATTATTTTGTCTCTTTAGCTATTAGTATTATTCTTTTTGAAGGCGGCCTTACTTTAAAGCGTTCAGAAATTGCCACTACTGGGCCTGTTATTTCAAAATTAATTACGCTAGGTTCTGCTGTGACCTTTTTTGTTGCGGGGATTGCTACCCACTATATTTTTGGATTGAGCTGGCCCATGTCTTTTTTATTTTCTGCTCTTATTATAGTGACTGGCCCTACTGTTATTACGCCTATTCTCAGAAACATACCCCTTAAAAAAGAAGTTTCTGCTATTTTAAAATGGGAAGGGATTCTCATAGACCCTATTGGGGCTCTAGTAGCGGTATTGGTTTTTGAATTTATAAGTATTCAAGGGTCTCAGGATTTTACTCAGACCGCACTTATTGCCTTTGGTAAAATTTTATTATTTGGTTTTAGTTTTGGATTTACCTTTGCCCATGCCTTAGTTTTTGTGATTAGAAAGCAATTTATTCCTCACTACTTACTTAATGTAGGGGTATTGTCCACCGTGCTTTTGGTTTTTGTGACCTCAGATTTTTTAGCTCACGAGTCTGGATTGTTAGCCGTGGTGGTTATGGGAATGGTGGTAGGAAATAGCAAGCTTCCCAACCATAAGGAGCTCTTGTATTTTAAAGAATCTTTAAGTGTCCTGCTCATTTCTATTTTATTTATTTTATTGGCTGCCAATATTAACATAGATCAACTCATGCTTTTGTATGACTGGCGTACCGGCATTCTTTTTGCAAGTATTATTCTTGTAGTACGCCCCCTAGGAGTCTTTCTTAGTAGCGCAGGCTCTAAGCTTAAGTTAAAAGAAAAGTTCTTTATATCTTGGGTGGGCCCTAGGGGAATTGTAGCTGCCGGTATTGCATCTCTTTTTGGCTCTAAATTAGTAGCTAGAGGAGAAATAGGGGCAGAATATATTACGCCATTGGTTTTTATGATTGTGCTTGGAACGGTCCTTTTAAATGCCACTACCGCTAGACTAGTAGCCAAGTGGCTGGGGGTATTTCTTAAAACAACTGAAGGAATTTTAATTGTAGGAGCAGCTCCTGCTTCAAGACTAATAGCCCAATACCTCCAAGACAACAACCGCCACGTGGTGCTTATAGACAACAATGAAACTAATATTTCTAAGGCTCAGGATAAAGGTTTAGAAGCTATTACAGCTAATATATTTTCAGACAACTTAGCAGACAACATTGAGCTTAATGATATGGGTTACCTAATGGCCCTTACAGGAAATGCAGACATTAATGCCTTTGCTATAGAGCGGTTTACTAAGCAATTTGGTGAAAATGGAGCTTTTAGACTTATTCACGCTTCTGAAAAAGGAGACAAAAGCATTCAAAATAAGCAAAGCCTTTTTTCTATTTCAGATGATTTTATAAGCTTAGAGGAAACAGCTCGTCTTTTCCCTAAAATTCTGGAGCTTACCTTTAAAGACAATGTCCATTATGAATTGCTTATGAAAAAGGCTTTAAGTGAAGACCACAGTATTCCACTCTTTTTGAAAAGCAAAGACGGAGATCTCAAAATCATGCCTTCATTCCAATCAGAGACTGAAGCAGACATGGCAGGGCTTAAATTGGTGTATTTAGGAAAGCCTTTAGAGGGTTAATCATTGAGTTTTAATACCGCCATAAAGGCTTCTTGAGGAATTTCAACGTTCCCCACCTGGCGCATGCGTTTCTTTCCTTTTTTCTGCTTCTCCAATAATTTTCTCTTACGAGAAATATCGCCACCGTAGCACTTGGCAGTGACATCTTTTCTAAGGGCCTTAATGGTTTCCCTAGAAATAATTTTAGCTCCAATGGCAGCCTGAATGGGAATGTCAAACTGCTGACGCGGAATAAGAGTCCTTAGTTTTTCACACATTTTCTTACCAATATTGGCAGCATTGTCTGCGTGAATTAGGGCAGAAAGAGCGTCTACTGGTTGGGCGTTTAAAAGGATGTCTACACGCACTAATTTAGAGGTACGCAAGCCTATTGGGGTATAGTCAAAAGATGCATAGCCTTTAGAGACTGTTTTTAGACGGTCATAGAAATCAAATACAATTTCTGCTAATGGCATGTCAAAGGACAATTCTACCCGGTTAGTGGTCAGATAGGTTTGGTTGGTAATAATTCCTCTTTTGTCAATACATAGAGACATGACATTTCCAACAAAATCTGACTTGGTAATAATTGTAGCTTTTATGTAAGGCTCTTCTACATGGTCTAGTGTAGAAGGATCTGGTAAATCTGTAGGGTTATTTACTATCACAGCCACTGTAGGGTCCTTTCTAGTAAAGGCGTGGTAACTAACGTTGGGAACCGTAGTGATCACAGTCATTTCAAACTCACGCTCTAAACGCTCTTGAATAATTTCCATATGGAGCATTCCCAAGAAACCACAGCGGAAACCAAAACCCAAGGCGGCAGAACTTTCTGGCACAAAGACCAATGAAGCGTCATTGAGCTGAAGCTTTTCCATAGAAGACCTTAATTCTTCATATTCATCTGTGTCTACAGGATAAATACCTGCAAAAACCATTGGTTTTACGTCTTCAAAACCACTGAGCGGTTTGGTGGTTGGGTTTATTGCGTCTGTAATGGTGTCTCCCACCTTTACTTCTTTGGCTTCTTTAATACCCGTGATTAAATAGCCCACATCTCCAGCTTTCACGCTTTTTTTAGGCTGTTGTGTAAGTTTTAAAGTACCCACTTCATCTGCAAAATAATGCTTGTCTGTGGCTACAAATTTTATCTTTTGTCCTTTTTTAATCTCACCATTAATGACCCTAAAGTAGGTCTCTACCCCTCTAAAGGGATTGTAAACAGAGTCAAAAATTAATGCCTGTAACGGCTCATTTACTTCTCCTGTTGGTGGGGGAATGCGGTCAATAATGGCATTTAAAATAGCCTCAATGCCCTGACCTGTTTTGGCCGATGCTGGAATAACATCTTCTGCCTTACACCCTAATAAATCTACAATATCATCTGTTACTTCTTCTAGATTGGCAGAGGGTAAATCTATTTTGTTTAAGACAGGAATAATTTCTAGATCATTTTCTAGGGCTAGGTATAAATTAGAAATGGTTTGCGCTTGAATGCTTTGGGCTGCGTCTACAATAAGCAGCGCTCCTTCACAGGCCGCAATAGACCTTGAAACTTCATAAGAGAAATCTACGTGTCCCGGAGTATCTATTAGGTTTAGAATATAGGTTTCACCATCTCTGGTGTACTCCATTTGAATGGCGTGACTTTTAATGGTAATGCCTCGCTCTCTTTCCAAATCCATAGTGTCTAGCAACTGGTTTTGCTTTTCACGTTCCGTAACGGTACCTGTGAAATCTAACAAACGGTCTGCCAGGGTACTTTTACCGTGGTCAATATGAGCAATAATACAGAAGTTTCGTATGTTTTTCATGCGTAGAGGGCCTATAAAAGTGCAAATATAGGCTAAAAATAGCTCCAAACCATTGCGCAAAGCCTCTGCTTCCGTATCTTTGTACGCAGAAATTAAATGAGCACCTTATGCCTCGCATTGGAGATATAGAATTACCAGACTTTCCTCTTTTACTTGCGCCCATGGAGGACGTGAGTGACCCCCCTTTTAGAGCCTTGTGTAAAGAGCTGGGGGCGGATGTGGTTTATACGGAGTTTATTTCATCTGAAGGCCTCATTAGAGATGCAGCAAAGAGCATGATGAAACTAGACATCTATGAAAAAGAGCGTCCTGTAGGGATTCAAATTTTTGGAGCTGAGCTAGACTCTATGTTACAAGCTATAGAGATTGTAGAGGCTTCTAACCCAGATATTATTGATATTAATTTTGGCTGTCCCGTTAAAAAGGTGGTTTGCAAAAATGCAGGTGCAGGAATTTTAAGAGATATCCCTCTTATGGTGAAGCTTACAGAAGCGATGGTCAAGCATACTAATCTTCCTGTTACTGTAAAAACTAGATTGGGTTGGGACCATGACAGTATAAAAATATTAGAAGTGGCAGAACGCCTTCAAGACGTGGGGATAAAAGCCATTTCTATTCACGGACGTACCCGCGTTCAGATGTATAAGGGACAGGCAGATTGGGCCCCTATTGCAGCAGTAAAAAACAACCCTCGTATGCATATTCCAATTTTTGGAAATGGAGATGTAGATACCCCAGAAATGGCCGTAAAAATGCGTGACGAATTTGGCCTAGATGGCGCTATGATTGGTAGGGCTAGCATTGGTTATCCTTGGTTTTTTAATGAAGTGAAGCATTTTTTTAAAACAGGAACCCACGCAGCTCCTCCTACCTTAGAAGAACGTGTAGAAGCCGCAAGAAGACACCTACAAATGGCTATTGATTGGAAAGGGGAGCAGTTAGGTGTTTTTGAAACCAGACGACACTACACCAATTATTTTAAGGGCATTCCTAATTTTAAAGAGTATCGCATGAAAATGGTGACTTCAGATGCGTCTCATGATGTGTTTAATGCTTTTGATGAAGTCCTAGAGATTTTTGCAGAGCATCAGTTTGTTTAAAAGAACCTACCCTTTTAATAATTTTTCATTCACTCTTAAGCTTGCTATCCAGGAGGCTATAATTCCAAGCACGCTAATAGTCCCTAGCACCACTCCTACATTAAACCATTCAAAGGCTACCGGATAGGCCAGACTTGGAGAAATTCTAAGCCATCCAAAAATCATTTGTGACCCAAGAAGGGCACTGGCTAAGCCAACGCCTGTAATACCTCCTAAAACAGTGACCACTACACCCTGTAAAAAATAAATACGCCTAATTTCCTTTATGGTAAGCCCTAAGCTAAAAAGTGTTTTGCAATTCCCTTTTTTGTCTAAAATCATCATAATAATAGCCCCTACCAAGTTAAAAAGGGCAATAATAAGCACAAGGGTGAAAATAAGATAGGTAGCTATGTTTTCTGTATTGAGCATTTTGTACAAGCTGCTATTGAGTTGAGATCGGGTTTTTACCATGACCTTTTCTTGGAAAATTTGAGAAATTTGAAGTGCCAGTAAATCTGCATCGGCCGTAGGCTTTAGTTTTATATTAATTCCTGATACCTCAAAGGGACTTTTTTCTAATAAACGCTGAGCAAATGGCAGGCTAGTAAATAAATACTTTTCATCTATATCTGCTTCTATGGCGTAAATGCCGCTCATACTTATAGCAGCCTCCGTATAAGGCTTGTTTCCAAAACTAGAGGTTCCTTCCTTTTTTTTGAGTGGTCTTGGCACTAATATTTTAAGAGGGCTGTAATAATCTTGAACACTGAGGCTTAAAATATTAGCCAAGCCAATACCAATAACCCCTTGTTGGTCTAAATTCCAAGCACCTGCATAAATGGCGCTGTCTATAGAAATGACTTGGTTGTAGGCAGTATCCACTCCTTTTAAAAAAGCAATCTGACTTTTGTCTTTGTGAGACAAATACACTTTTTCTTCAATTTCCTTGGAGTAAGAAGCCACGCCCCTTAAGGAGAGAAGGGCTTGTTCTTGGTTGGGGCTTACATTAAAAATTTTTCCTTTTTTTGGCTGGGCTTTTAAATCTGGATCAAAGGCATTGCTAAAAGACAGACTAAAATCTTTAAGGCCAGAAAATCCCGAAAGCACTATAAAAAGCGCAGCAGCCCCTATCACCACCACAAAAGAAGTAATGTAATTAATAATGTTAACCGCGTTTTGAGAACTCTTGGCGCGTAGGTATCTTTTGGCTATGTAGAAGGGAAAATACACCTTATGCCTTTTTTCTTTTCTCTAGTAACTCAGGATCTTTAATAGGGTTGTTGTCTCCTTTTAAGGAACGTTCTATACCATCAATATAAGCCAGTGAATCATCTATGTAAAACAGTAACTGCGGCATTCTTCTGAGCTGGTTTCTGGTTCGCTTTGCCAGCTCATGTCTAATGAGAGGTTGGTTGGATTGAATACCCTCTAGCATTTCCTTTCCTCTGTCTTCTGGAAAAATACTCAGGTAGATTTTAGCAATAGATAGATCTGATGTTACGGTGACCTTGCTCACAGAAATTAATAGACCCTTAAGACCCCCGTCTGTTGCGGCACGCTGTAAAACATCTGCCATGTCTTTTTGAATGACTCCTGCTATTTTCTTCTGACGTTGTGTTTCTTCCATACCACAAAAATACACACAATTTTGTGTACTTTAGTACTGTAAGTGTATTTACCGCATTTTCACCCCTTTTCACCCTTTTTTGGGAACAAGATCACTTAAAAAGATTAAAAATGACCCCAAAAACTCCTTTTGGACTTGATAAAATTGAACACATTGGTATAGCGGTTTCTAATATGGAGGTAGCCAAGGACACTTATACTTCCTTGCTTGGCGTGCCTCCCTATAAAGAAGAAGCCGTTCCCTCTCAAGGGGTCACTACCGTATTCTTTAAAGTGGGAGAGAGTAAAATAGAACTTTTGGCCGCTACCCAGCCCAGCAGCCCTATAGCAAAATTCATAGAAAAAAGTGGCCCCGGCATACACCATATTGCTTATGCTGTTGAAGACTTAGAAGCTGCCATGACTCATTTAAAAACCCAGGGTTTTAGACTGCTTTCAGAGAATTTTTTGGCTGGCGCCGATGGTAAAAAAATTGTTTTTCTTCATCCAAAAGACACCCATGGAACCCTTGTAGAACTCTGTGCAGACATTTAAGAGTGCTTTTTCTCTTGTAACAGATAAAAATAAGTAGTAATATTGCACCCTCCTTTCACTGAAAGGTTCGCATTTATGCGGGTCCTATAGCTCAGTTGGTTAGAGCACCTGACTCATAATCAGGTGGTC
>CAWWAC010000007.1:0-74924 GCA_963934855.1 uncultured Flavobacteriaceae bacterium | reverse complement strand
CTAATATTCTGATGAAGACTTTAGACGCTAAATTTGGCTCTAATTTTGAAGCTTCAGGAAACCTTTTAAATATAGGGAACTACCCAACTAACTTTAGCCCCGCTTTACAATAGGTTAAAGAGTTTATAGTTTAAAAAAGTGGGTTTTTTCCAAGAGAGGGAAAAACCCGCTTTTTGCTTTTTACAAAAAGAGGCTTTTGCCGTTTTTAATTACAAGAGAAAGGCCTATATTTGCATCCTGAAATTAGAGTATTGTACGCTCCAATTTTAAAGAAAGCATGTAAACCTTTATAAACAATAGAAAAATGGCTCAAGCTAACGCTAAAGTTTCACAAATCATTGGCCCTGTAGTAGATGTAGAATTTAATGCGGGTACTCCATTACCTAGAATTTATGACTCTTTGGAGATCATAAAAAAAGACGGTAGTATTTTGGTATTAGAAGTACAGTCTCACGTGGGTGAGAATACAGTGCGCACCATAGCAATGGACTCTACAGACGGATTGAGTAGAGGTACTGCTGTTACTGCAACAGGAAGTGCCATACAAATGCCAGTGGGAGACGCTGTTTACGGGCGTTTATTTAATGTGATTGGAGATGCTATAGACGGTTTAGGAAATTTGCCTAAGACTGGAAAAGACGGATTGCCTATTCACAGAGAAGCACCTAGATTTGAAGACCTTTCTACTTCTACAGAAGTATTGTTTACAGGGATTAAGGTAATTGACCTCATTGAGCCTTACGCCAAAGGAGGTAAAATTGGATTATTTGGTGGTGCAGGAGTTGGAAAAACAGTATTGATTCAAGAGCTTATTAACAACATTGCAAAAGGACACGGTGGTTTATCTGTTTTTGCAGGAGTGGGAGAGCGCACAAGAGAAGGAAATGACTTGCTTAGAGAGATGTTAGAGTCTGGTATTATTAAATACGGAGATGACTTTATGCACTCTATGGAAGCAGGTGGTTGGGACTTGAGCAAAGTAGACAAAGCGGTAATGAAAGAATCTAAAGCTACTTTTGTTTTTGGCCAAATGAATGAGCCTCCAGGAGCTCGTGCTCGTGTAGCCCTTTCCGGATTGACTATTGCAGAATATTTTCGTGATGGAGCAGGAGAAGGTCAAGGTAAAGACGTATTGTTTTTTGTAGACAACATTTTCCGTTTTACTCAGGCAGGATCTGAGGTATCGGCTCTTTTAGGCCGTATGCCTTCTGCGGTAGGGTACCAACCCACTTTAGCAACAGAAATGGGAGCCATGCAAGAGCGCATTACCTCTACTAAAAGAGGCTCTATTACCTCTGTTCAGGCGGTATACGTTCCTGCAGACGATTTAACAGATCCAGCACCAGCAACAACTTTTGCTCACTTAGACGCTACTACGGTATTGTCTAGAAAGATTGCAGAGTTAGGTATTTATCCAGCGGTAGATCCGTTAGATTCTACTTCTAGAATTTTAACGGCAGAGATTTTAGGAAAAGACCATTACCAATGTGCTCAAAATGTAAAAGAGCTATTACAGCGCTATAAAGAATTACAAGATATTATTGCCATTCTTGGAATGGAAGAATTGTCAGAAGAAGACAAGCTTGCCGTAACAAGGGCTAGAAGGGTTCAACGTTTCTTGTCTCAGCCTTTTCACGTGGCAGAGCAGTTTACAGGAATACCAGGGGTGTTAGTAGATATTAAAGAGACTATAAAAGGTTTTAATATGATTATGGATGGTGAATTAGACCACATACCAGAATCTGCTTTTAACCTAAAGGGAACCATTGAAGAAGCTATTGAAGCTGGAGAGAAAATGTTGGCAGAAGTCTAATTTTCAAGACTAAAAAATAAGACTATGTATTTAGAAATAGTATCCCCAGAAGCCACTTTATACACAGGTGAAATTAGTTCAATAAGTGCACCAGGTAAAGATGGTTTCTTCCAAATTTTAAGTGCCCATGCTGCTTTAGTTGCGTCATTGGGAACAGGAGAAATTAAATTACAAGGGGTGGAAGCAATGCCTTTAGGCCATGCGTCTAAATTTACAGCACTAGAAAAAGGAGTGTATACACTTTCTATTCAAAGCGGCACTCTAGAGGTTAAAAACAACAAAATAATAGTCTTAGCAGACTAATAATACAGTAAAATATTAAAAAGCTGCTAGTTCACTAGCAGCTTTTTTTTTGAAAAATTATCTATGAAAAACACCCTATTTGCAGTCTTATTATTGCTCTCAGTTTCACTCACTGCTCAAGACAGTATTAGTACACAGAAATTAGAAGAGGTGGTTTTAAGTGCCGGTAGGATTGCGCTTCCTCTTTCTGAAAACTCTAGAACCATTCAGATTATTAGTCAGGTAGATATTAAGAATGCAGCTGCTACCAATTTAGCAGATTTACTGCAGTCTGTAGCAGGTATTGATATTAGGAGAAGGGGCGCTGGTGGGCAGCAGGCAGACCTCTATATTAGAGGTGGGAGCTTTGACCAAACACTGCTACTCATTGACGGAATTAAAGCAGAAGACCCGCAAACAGGGCACCATACTTTAAATATTGCCCTCCCTATAGAGCTCATAGAGCGTATAGAGATAGTAAAAGGGCCTTCTGCTAGGATCTTTGGCCCCAATGCTTTTACAGGCGCTATTAATATAGTGACTAAAAAAAGCTTAGAAGCCAAAGCATTAGCGAGTGTAGGTTGGGGCTCTTTTGAGCAAACACAAGGTGCCTTAAGCCTCCAACTAGAGCAGAAAAATACAGATCAAATTTTTCATTTTTCCAGGAATACTTCTCAGGGATATAGATATAATACAGATTTTAAAAACAACAACTTCTTTACCAAAGCTACTTTTAACAAACAAGTACAGCCCATTACCTTAATGGTCACTTTTGCAGACCGTGCCTTCGGTGCCAATGGTTTTTACGCTACCCCTTCTGCCACAAATCAGTTTGAGCACACCCAGGCTAGTTTGGTTTCTTTGCAGACCAAAATTGCTAAAGGAAATTGGGTGTATACCCCAAGTGTTTTTTGGAAGCGCAATCAAGATCTATATGTCTTTATTAGAGACCACCCAAGCGTGTATAGAAATCTGCACCTTTCTAATAAAATAGGGGCTGCTATAAATACTTCTTACAGCTCTAAATGGGGAATGACAGGCCTTGGATTAGAAATGGCACAAGTGAGTATTAGGTCTAATAATTTAGGAAATAGAGACCGCCAACAGATCAGTGCCTACCTAGAGCAGCGCTTTTCTTTTTTAGACAAGTCATTAGACATTACCCCTGGGGTGGCACTTAACTACTTTTCTGACTTTAAGTTTCACGCTTTTCCAGGAATAGACCTTGGCTATAAGTGGAGTAAAAAGGTAAAAACCTATGCAAATTTTGGCTATACCTATAGAATACCAACCTATACAGACTTGTTTTATGCAGACAGGACCACTGTTGGAAATGAAAACTTAAAACCAGAAGACGCTTTTTCTTGGGAACTGGGTTTTCAGTTTTCAGAATCTAGAACCACAGCTTCTGTAGCTTTGTTTAATAGAGATACAGAAAACCTTATAGATTACGTAAAGTTTGAAGAAACCGCCCTTTGGGAAGCTCAAAATTTTGCTGCCCTAAGTACTAGAGGAATTGAATTTATTGGCTCACAGCGTTTTAAAATAGCAGATCAATCACAGCAATTTTATTTTGGCTACACCTATATAGACGACGCCATTAAAAACGTAGCAGTTCCTTTTTCTAGATACGCTATTAATTCATTAAAACACCAATTTACCGCCACAGCTGCTTTACATTTTTCTAAGCGCATGCCAGCGAATATAAATTATAGGTATATGGAGCGAACTAACGGAATAAACTACAGAGTTTTAGACGCTTCACTAAGAGTTGTAACCCCATCTTTTGTGTGGTCTGTGATAGGAAATAATTTGTTGGATGAAGCTTTTTCAGAGACTAATTTAGTGCCTGCCCCAGGAGCTAATTTTATGTTGGGAGTTCAGTATCAATTAAAATAAAGCCTACTTATCTTCTAGTGTATACAATCCCTTTTCCAATAGTGGTGTCTGGGCGGTAGTGTTTTTTAATGGCTGCTTCAAAGTAAGCACCTTCCTTTGGGTGCCCTTTAAAAAGGCTGTGTTTCTGATCTATAACAATGATAGCTGGGGCTAAAGAGTCTATCAAATACTGCAGTTCTTCTTGGCTAGTTTTGCGTTTGCTAAAATAAGGGAAGAGTTCTTGCCTAAAAAGGTTGCTAGGGTGTGTAACAGCCATGCTAGGAGGTGTTTTATCTAAAATCCAATACAGTATATGGTATTCAAAAAATAAGGCATTCTGGGCGGGTATTTGCGCCGCCTTTAAATAAGAAGCAATGTCAATGCCTTCTCCGTTGTAAAAGCGCCCCTTTTCTTGGTAGTTTTTATAGACAGCTCCGTATTCTATATAAGACTCTAGAGGCGCAATAAACAGAATTAACAGCCAAATATATAGATACTTTGGTCTTATTATTTTCTTGTCTGCTAGCCCCAAACCCAGCAAAATAAATGCAAGCGGGTATATTTGTAGTAAATAGTGTCCATTTACTTTTCCAGCCACTACAAAAGAACTGAGCACTCCTATAGCACAGACCCCAATAATGACGGTGACAAAAGATTTATTTCTTATGACATACACCGCTAAAAGAAGGATAAAAGGACTGATAATTAGTGCGTTAAGCCAGTTAAATTGGGCATAGCTGCCCGATGCTAAAAAAATAGACTTCCACCATAGCTCCTGTGCTCCTATTCTAATATACGGAACAGCAGTGGCACCAATTGCTATTAGAATTCCTATACCTAGGCTCAAAATCCTTTGGAGCGCTTTTTTTAAGGGACAGAAATAAAGTGCGCTTGTACTCATAAATAGGCCCAATAACAAAATAGCATAGGCCAAGTTTAGTTTGGCCATGGCACTGAGCCCTAGGAATAGACCCCCTATAAAAAGCTTTCTGCTAGATAGCTCAGTGGCTGTAATAAAATAAAGGCCACTCATAAAAAGAGCCATAGAAATATGTTCAGACATCACGCCTTGTACACTGCCAAATAGGCTAGAAAAGAGCACACTTAAAATGGCTGCAAAGATTGCATTTCTGCTGTTCTTTGTATGTCTAAAGATCATTTTATAGACTAAAAATGCGGTATAGCTCACCAGTAGCACACCACCCATTCTAATCCAAAAAAAGCTTTTGCCAAAAAGGGCGATCACAGCGGAAAAAAAGCCAAAAGTAAGGGGCGGTTTTAAATCCCAGAGGTAGGTGTAGGGAAGGAACCCGTCTGTCCAGGCCTGCCCCATGAGAATAAAAGTGCTCTCATCCTTGTCTATATAATCTCTAAAGAAAAAAGGGAAACGAATACAAAAGGCTAAGAAGAATAGCCCAATGAGGGCTTGTAGGCTTCTGTATTTAGACCAAGGGAATGATCGCTTTTTATTTTTAAATCCCGTATTTGGCAGCTTTTTGTCTAGGAATATTATATTTAAATCACTCATCACTTAGTGGGTTGTGCCGTTTCTTGGAAGGGCAGCTCTTGTAATTTGTCATAGACTAGATGGCTTTCCCAGCCCCTATAAAGAAGGTAGTCTGCTAGTTTTTTTCTTTGCTTTTGTAAGGAAAGATTCTCCAAAGAAGTTCCTTTTTTAAAAGAGATTTCATTAAAAATTTCTAGGTATTCTTGCGGATCTATTTCTTTGAGGCCTGCTTTAATACAGTAGCTAGAAATGTCCCTGACTTTTAATTCTTGTTTAATCCTGTTTTTCCCCCACTTTTTAATTCTAAACTTGCCCCTAGCAAAGCTTTGAGCAAAACGCATTTCATTGAGGAAGTTATCTGTAACAAGACCAACTAAAATCTGGTCTATGGCAACAGGAATCATACCCATACTCCTCAGTTTTTCAGTCACTTCTTTATGACACCTTTCCTGATAGGCACAGTAATACTCTATCTTGCTTTTAGCTTCTTTAAGAGTGTGGCTTGGGTTCATAAGCGAATTTGATAGTTAAAGGTACATAAAACATCAAAAAAATGGCAAAAAAAAAGCGGCCCACAAGGGCCGCTTTTTTTAATATATAGTCTTACCGTCTTGGTTCTTAAAACGATAGTCGAGATAGGTATAAGCATCTCGTGATTGAATTTTTACCCATTTTTTGTATTCCAAAAACCATTTTTGTCTAATGGAAGGAATTCCTTGGGTGAGATAAGCCGCAATGAAAGGGTGCACATGCAGGGTTACTTTTTGATCTTTAGAAGGACCCACTAAAAGTTTCTGAATGTCTGCTGTGATTTTGTCTAATAAAACTATGGGGGCTTCTACTTCTTTTCCAGTAATGGAAGGAAGAAGCTCTGTAGTTTTAATGTCCATTTCTGGTCTTACTCTTTGTCTTGTAATTTGTATGAGTCCAAATTTACTAGGAGGCAAAATCTTGTGCTTTGCTCTATCCTCTTTCATTTCTTCGCTAAGGTGATCAAAAAGTTTTTTTCTGTGATCTCCTCTAGCCATATCAATAAAATCTACTACAATAATACCACCCATATCTCTGAGGCGTAATTGCCTAGCTATTTCAGTGGCTGCAGACAAATTGACATCTAGAGCGGTGTCCTCTTGTGTTTTAGCTTTATTTGAACGGTTTCCACTGTTTACATCTATCACATGTAAAGCTTCTGTGTGTTCAATAACTAAATAGGCTCCTTTGCTCATGGTTGCGTTTTTCCCGAATGAGGTTTTAATTTGGCGTTCTATACCAAATTTCTCAAAAATGGGCTCACTAGCGTCATAAAATTTAACGATAGATTCCTTTTCTGGTGCAATTTCTTGCACATAATCTTTTACTTGATTGTACAAAGTCTCGTCATCTACATGAATACCAGAAAAACTGTCGTTAAAGACGTCTCTCAGTATAGAAGAAGCTCTATTGAGCTCTACCAATACTTTAGATGGGTGAGGGGCTTTGTGTAGTTTTTTACACATTACTGACCATTTGTTCAGTAAATTCTGTAAATCTCTGTCTAATTCTGCAACTTTTTTGCCTTCTGCAACAGTGCGAATAATTACACCAAATCCTTTTGGTTTAATGCTTTTCACAAGTCTTTTTAATCTGTCTTTTTCTTCTTTGCTCTCAATTTTTTGAGATACGGAAATACGGTCAGAAAAAGGGACCATAACAAGGAAACGCCCAGCTATTGAAAGCTCAGAGCTAATTCTAGGTCCTTTTGTAGAGATGGGTTCTTTTACAATTTGAACCATCAGTGATTGATTGGCTTTAATGGCGTCATTAATGCTGCCATCTTTGTCAATATCTGGTTCAAAAGCTACATTTTTCAAAGAGAAATCGCGCACTTTACCAGTGCTGACTCTTTTGATGAATTTAAGCATGGTAGACAACTGAGGTCCTAAATCGTGATAATGTAAGAAGGCATCTTTTTCATAGCCTACATTTACAAAAGCAGCATTTAATCCCGTGATAGGCTTTCTTACTTTGGCTATAAAAATATCGCCAACAGAAAATTTATTATTGTCTTCTTCTTTGCTTAATTCAATGAGTTTTCCATCTTTTAACAAGGCAAAATCTACAGCGTTGGAATTAGATCTAATGATTAATTCTCTTTTTACCATGATTTTTATATTGTTACTCCCAAAGAGGAGTAAAAGTGTTAAAAAATAAATTTAAACAGGCATAATACCTGCCAATCCCTTTGTCTATAGGATCTATGTCAATGAACGTAAAAACAGAAAAAGTAGTTAAAAACTACTTTTTCTTGTGTCTGTTAGCTCTCCTACGCTTTTTGCGTTTGTGGGTAGCTACCTTATGTCTTTTTCTTTTTTTACCACTAGGCATACAAATGTCCTTTAATTGATTAATATTTTATTTAATTGTCACATTGCTTTTTACGCCCTCAACAAAAACTTTTGCAGGTTTAAAAGCGGGAATATTGTGTGCAGGAATCTTGATGGTTGTATTCTTAGAAATATTTCTACCAGTTTTTTCTGCTCTTGTTTTAATTATAAAACTACCAAAGCCTCTAAGGTATACATTATCTCCAGATTCTAAAGAAGATTTAACTTCTTCCATAAAAGCTTCTACTGTAGCTTGAATGTCTCCTTTTTCAATACCTAATTTTTCTGAGATTTTTGTAACGATATCTGCTTTTGTCATGTGGTGTGATATATAATCTGTACTATTTTTTCGGGTTGCAAATATATAAATTTAATTCTATCTTTTATTCTAATGGACTAAATTTTAAGTTAATAAAGCGCTACTTTTGATTTTTATTTTATGTACATGTCCTTCTCTCAGGAAATAATACAATGGTATAGCACTCATAAAAGGCCTCTGCCATGGCGGGAAACGCAAGACCCTTACAAGATTTGGCTCTCAGAAATAATCTTACAGCAAACTAGAGTGGTACAGGGAACTCCCTACTATTTAAAATTCATAAAAAATTTTCCTACTGTATTTGATTTGGCTAGTGCCTCTGAAGAGAAAGTACTTAAATTATGGCAGGGCTTAGGCTATTATTCTAGGGCCAGAAATTTACACGCCACCGCTATTGACATTGCCGCCAACTACAGAGGCATCTTTCCTTCAGACTACAAGACTTTAAAAGCATTAAAAGGAGTAGGTGATTATACGGCTAGTGCTATTGCTTCTTTCTGTTTTAATGCTCCAGAGGCTGTTCTAGATGGAAATGTATACCGCGTGTTATCTCGTTTTTTGGGCTTAGACACTCCTATAAATACACCAGCAGGAATGAAAATCTTTAAATCGATTGCCCTAGATTACTGTGACCCAAACAACCCAAGTGACTACAATCAAGGGATTATGGAATTTGGAGCCCTGCAATGTGTACCTCAAAATCCATCTTGTACTCACTGTCCTGTTCAGCAAGGCTGTGTGGCATACCAAACCAATAAGGTGGCTTATTTACCAGTAAAAATCCCCAGGCCCAAGCCAAAAAAAATACACCATCATTACCTAGTTTTCTTAGATCCAAACCGTCATACTTTATTTACTAAGAGAGTAGGCAAGGGAATTTGGGAAGGTTTATACGAATTCCCACTTGTTGTTTCTGGCTATGCCATGACTTTTGAACAGCTGTTAGAAGCGCCTTTAACAAAATCGTTTAAAGACCTATTGGCTGCCCCTTATGAAAAGAGTCTTTTTAATGAAATCCCGGTCCTACACAAGCTCACACACAGGCATATTTACGCTCATTTCTGGGTGGTAGAAACAGAAAAGCCCTTGCATACTGGTATTCATTTTAAAGAAATTATTACATATCCCTCTGCAGTTTTAATATCAGATTTTATAAATGCGTTTAAAAATTCGTATTTTTGAATTTTAGCTAAATAATTATGAGCGGTACATTAAATAAAGTTATGTTAATTGGTCACTTAGGAGACGATGTAAAAATCCATTATTTTGAGGGTGGTAATTGTATTGGCAGGTTTCCAATTGCTACTAATGAAAGCTATACCAACAAACAAACGGGTGAAAAAGTGACCAATACAGATTGGCACAATATAGTTGTGAGAAATAAAGCGGCAGAAATATGCGAAAAATATCTGAGTAAGGGAGATAAAGTTTACGTAGAGGGCCGTTTAAAAAACAGACAGTGGCAGGCAGAAGACGGTACTACAAAATACACCACAGAGGTACATGTGCAAGACTTTACTTTTTTAACTACTAAAAATGATGGGGCCCCTGCCTCTGGCGGAACCTCTCCAATACAGTCAACCCTTTCACCAACAAGTGCTCCACAAGGCTCTTATTCTTCTAGCCCACAGCAAATTGACAATCCTGGACAAATGACATCTGATTCTGACCCATCAGATGACCTTCCATTTTAATTCATTATAACTTAAAAAATATTGGATCCTGACCCCCTGAATATTGCACTTCCTTTAATGGCTTTGACTACTCCTTTTTTGAGTTTCAAAATTGGTTTTTTATTCTTTTTAATTGCTTGTTCAGCCTTAGTTTCTGGTGCTGAAGTTGCCTTTTTTGGTTTGTCTTCAACAGAATTAGGCCTTCTTGAAAAGCAAGGAAATGCCAAGGGGGGATTAGTCATAAAATTATTAGATAAACCAAAAAAGTTACTGGCTACTATTTTAATTGCCAACAACGCTATTAATATAGGTATTGTCCTGCTTTTTAGTGATTTAGGCAATGCCTTTTTTTCATCCATAAGTTATGTGCTCTTTGATTTTGTCTCTCTAAAATTTCTTTTAGAGGTGGTGTTGGTCACTTTTTTAATTCTCATGTTTGGAGAAATTCTTCCCAAGGTTTACGCCAGTAGGAATCGGTTATTTTTTGCTCAATTTATGGCCATGCCTATTAAAATAATAGATGTTATTTTCACGCCACTTAGCATGCCCATGAGGGGGATTAGCTTGTTTTTACATGAGAGACTAGGAAAACAAAAATCTACCTTGAGTGTAGACCATCTATCTCAGGCATTAGAACTTACCTCTGAAGGAGATACCACAAAGGAGGAACAAAAAATACTAGAGGGCATTGTTTCTTTTGGCAACACAGACACCAAGCAAGTAATGCGACCAAGAATAGATATTTTTGCCCTATCTGACAGCATGAAATTTACAGAAGTATTAGAGTCTATAACCAAGCATGGTTACTCTAGAATACCTGTTTTTAAAGAACATATAGACCAGGTTATTGGGGTGTTGTACGTTAAGGATTTACTTCCCTATATAGATAGAAAAACTTTTAATTGGAGCGCCCTCATAAGGCCTACTTACTTTGTTCCTGAAAACAAAAAATTAGATAATTTACTCTTAGAGTTTCAAGCAAAGAAAATGCATTTAGCCATAGTAGTAGATGAGTTTGGAGGCACCTCTGGGATTGTCACTTTGGAAGATATTATTGAAGAAATTGTGGGAGATATTAGCGATGAGTTTGACGATGAGGACTTAGTGTATTCCAAATTAGACCCTTATAATTTTGTATTTGAAGGAAAGACTGTACTGAAGGATTTTTACAAGGTGACCAAAATAGCAGATGAGACCCTTTTTGAAAATCAAAAAGGAGAGTCTGAGACTATTGCTGGATTTGTTTTAGAAATAGCACAAGGATTCCCAAAGAGAGGTACTAAGATTCCATTTCACCATTATATTTTCACAGTAGAGAGTCTAGATAAGAAACGCTTACGTCAGATTAAAGTGACCCTCCCTCAATAGACAACTGCATGCGGAATAATAATTTTATGCCTTTTTTTTTATGGGGGTTTACCCTATTCATTTTACAAGTCTCTTGTGAAACAAACACTCCGTATCCCAAGCCTAAAGCGTATTTAGCCCTGTCCTATCCAAGCCCACAATACACTCTTTTTGAAAGTCCTTTTTACATGCTACCCCTAAACACCCAGGCAGAGATCAAAAGCCAAACTGAGCGGGGTCTTGAGGTTTACTACCCTACTTTAGACGCTAGTTTGTTTTTGAATTATACTGTTGTAAATACTTCTTTTGAGGCATTAGAGGCGGGGATTGAAAACAAACTTTCAGAGCATGTAAAAAAAGCCACTGCAATTTTAGAATTCCCTTATGAAGATGTGAGCAACAATAAGCGAGGAGTTCTGTATGAAATTAAGGGAGACGCAGCCTCTGCAGCCCAATTTTATGTATCTGACCAGTCACAAAACTTTTTAAGTGGGGCTTTGTATTTTAATATAAGGCCTCATTATGATTCTATTTATCCGGCAGCACAATATGTGATTAGAGACCTCAGGCAAATAATTAGTGGAATAGCCTGGAAAACTAAAGTTTCAGCGCAGTAGTTTGAAGGTCACTCACAACCATACTTATTCTTGGCCGTTATGCAGCTGGTTAGGTTTTTTAATACTGCTCAAAAGTTCTTCTGCATTTAGAATACTTCCGTTTACAGAAGCTTCCATGGCCCCTACTTTTTTTGCCTCTAGGAATAAAGCAGCTTTTTTATCTTTAGTGAGAGCTTTGCCTTTTAAAATTTCTTCTGCCGTAAACTGGCTTCCAAAATCTTTCATCCAGTCCATCATCTGCTTATAAGCGTTTTGTAAACTGTCTATGCCTTGGGTCATTAAAACTAATTCTGTCTCATGAGATCCTTCTAATTGGACTTTAATCATCTTTAGACTGTCTCTTTTTATTCCCAATTCTTTAACAAGACGTCCTATGCTTCCCATCTTGGGCATTACTGCGTCGTGTACGTCCATGACTTCTTGCATTTGTGTTTTTTTAGGAGTTTTTGGTTCCGTTTTACATGCACTTAAGGTGAAGATAAAAACAGTCACTAAGGTAAAAGTAACACGCTTTAAAAGTAGGGGAATTTTTTTCATATCTAAAGGTATAGATGAAATACAAAGGTAAAAAAAAACAGCGCCCAAGAGGCGCTGTTTTTAACTCTATAAATATGTGATTAGTTAAAATCTTTATCAGTTATTCCTGAGTTCACCTCTACCTTATCTACTTTAAATTCAATAAGCTGTGGCCCCATCATTTGACCTATATAGAATGGAAATAAAATACCAGAAGCTTCTTTGTAATCTCCGTATTTCACAACACTTTCCATGCTCTGTCCCATCATTTCTACCACAGTTACTTCCTGAACTTTTTGTCCTGAAACTACACTGTAATAAGCGGTCTTATTAGCAGCCACCTTTACTTTGTAGACATTTTCACCATCTACCTTTTCAATACCTTCTAAAGAAATGTCGTTGGTAGCTAAGTTAAGTTCATAAAAAGGCTGGGCCTCATCTTTAATTGTAGCAGCTTGTTTGGCATCTAGGTCCATTTTTTGTCCTTGCGCCATTACATAACCACTTTCTCCGTTAAATACTTGCTTGCTCATGGAATTACCCATCATAGAAAGGTCTTGCATAAATTGGTTTTTAGCTGTTTTAACAAGCTTAAAATTCAATTTTATACCCTGTACTTCTCCAGAGGCAAAAACGGCTACTGTTTTTACTTTTTCAAGGGCTTTTCTGCCGCCAACAGCTTTGATATAACCGGCTACAACACTTTGTGCTGTCACTCCCGCAGGAACCGGCATTTTATATTGGGGCTTGTCAACAGAATCTGCATAGGTGTTAAAATACTTTACTGGCAAGCTTTTACCTAGGAAAGACATTTTTTCTAGATTTTCCAAAACATCTTGGCCTTTTCCAGTCACCACTAGCTGGGTGTTTTCTAAAGTGAAATATTTTGAAGCGGCCGCCTGAACATCAGCTACTGTAATAGCGTTAATTTTCTCTAGATATGTTTTGTAGAAATCTTTAGATAGCCCTTCTGTTTCAATATTAAGGGCATAGCCAGCAATGGTGCTAGGATTCTCCAAAGCCATAACAAAGCTTCCTACATAGGTAGCCTTTGCTGCATCTAACTCTTTTTGAGTCACTGGCTCTGAAATCATTTTCTGTACTTCTTCTAATATTTGTACAGCGGCAGAATCTGTGACTGCATTTCTAACACTTGCATATGCACTAAATCTAGAGGGGGTGTATTTACTATTTCCAATACTAGAATAAGACCCGTAGGTGTAAGCTTTGTCTTCTCTCAGATTTTGAAATAACCTAGCAGATCCTCCGCCACCTAAAATTCTATTCGCCATTAGGGTTGGTAAGTAGTCAGTGTCTTTCATTTGTAAGCTTACAATGTTTTGAACACTTACCTCTGACTGAACCGCATTGGGCATGTCAATAAAATTAATGCTGGCTCCTAAAGAAGGGCTAGGGTTGCTCCAATTGCTTACAATAGGATCTCCTTTTTTCCAAGAGGAAAAGTATTTTTTGACTAATTTCTTAACTTCTTTAGTGTCTACATCTCCAATAATGACTAAATAAGCCTGGTTTGGGTTAAAGTAAGTGGCGTAATATGCTTTAGCATCGGCTAGGACTACTTTGCTCACAGTTTCTTCTGTAGCAAACTCTCCATTAGGATGGTTTTTCCCATATGCAATAGCAGCTTGTACTCTATTAGCCATGGCAGAAACGTCTTTTTCTTGTGACTTTAAGCCTGTAAGTAGCTTGTCTTTCTCTTTCTTAAACTCTTCTTCTGTAAAATTAGGATTGATAGCAGCGTCTGCCATTAATTCCAGAATTCTAGGAAAGTATTTTGAAAGTGAACTTGCAAAAGCAGAAGAGGCTCCAAAGTTAATGTTGGCCCCTAAAAAATCTACCTCTTCATTAAAATCATCTTTTGAAATACTGTTAGAACCGTTACCCATAAGTCCAGCAGCCAAGCTAGAAACACCAGCTTTTTCTCCTTCAAAACTAGGGGGGTTGTCTATACTTAATTGAATAGAAACTCTTGGTAATTTGTGGTTTTCTACTACCATGACGGTCAGGCCATTTTTTAGCTCAAAGCGAATAGGCTCTTCTAAATTAATTGTAGGAGCAGGACCTGCTGTTGGTATGGTAGTTCTATCTATTTGTGCGTGTAGGCTTACAGCGGTAAGCGCAATCACGAAACTGAGTATCATTTTTTTCATAACTATTTAGTTTCTTCTTTAGGAGTAGGTAAATAATCTATCACCACACGTTGGCTAGGGTTTAAGAACGCTGCAGCTACTTTTTTAATTTCTTCTCTAGTAATTGACCTGTAGACTTCAATTTCTTTGTTGATCAATGAAGTGTCGCCGTAAAGCATATGGTAGGTAGCAAGTGAGCCAGCTATTCCTTCTACACTTGAATTAGAATTTACAAACTGGTTTTCAAATTTATTCTGAAGCTTCTGATAATCACTTTCAGAAATGAGCGTCTCTCTTACAGCGGCTATTTCTTCTTCCATTTCGCTTACAAGTGTTTCCAAGCTAACCTCTCCAATAGGCAATCCAAAAACTAAATACATGCCGTAGTCTTCTTGTCCTACATTAAAAGCACCTACTTGTAAGGCTTGTTTTTGATCATCTACCATTTTTTTGTAAAGCTTAGAGCTTTTACCATCGCTTAGGTAGGAAGAAATCATGTCAAATACATGCGCCTCTCTTGTTGCAAAACCTGGCGTTCTATAAGCCACAACAGCAGCAGGAATTTGAATGTTGTTGTCAAAAGTTTTAGTTCTTACTTCTTCTGTAATAGGCGTTTCTTTAGGATAATTGCGCTCTACCTTATTTCCTGTTGGGATAGGACCAAAATAATCTTGGATCATTTTTTTGGTTTTATCTATATCTATATCTCCAGCCACTACTAATACTGCGTTGTTTGGGCTGTAGTAGGTGTTTTTATAATCAATAAACTCTTCTAGGGTTGCAGCGTCTAAGTCTGCCATATACCCAATATTTGGGTCTTTATAAGGATGTGCTTTAAATAGGTTTTCCCCTACTACATTTAGTAAATTACCGTAGGGAGAGTTATCTACTCGCAGTCTTTTTTCCTCTTTTACCACCTCATTTTGAGTATCTACTCCAATTTGGTCAATAACAGGGTGAAGCATGCGCTCAGACTCTAACCAAAGTCCCAATTCTAAGTTATTAGATGGAAAAACTTCATAATAATAGGTTCTATCTTGTGAGGTGTTGGCGTTGTTTTTACCTCCTTTAGAAGACACAATGTCAAACCATTGACCTCTGTCAATGTTTTTAGTTCCTTCAAACAATAGATGTTCAAAGAAATGCGCAAAGCCTGTACGGCCCTCAGATCTGTCTTTGCCACCTACGTGGTACATGACAGAAGTGGTTACCACAGGAGCTCCATTGTCTTGGTGTAGAATGACATGCAGCCCATTGTCTAGCTTGTACTCTTGATACTCAACCTCTTGAGCCTTTGTTGTGAAGGCAAGCAATCCGATGCAAAGCCCTAAAAAAAGATTTTTTATCATAGTTATTTTTTTAATATGTGACTATTGGTATACATTTTTACCCAATTGTTACACAAATATAAGGCTTCACACTTTTAAATAATTGCTGTTGTGTATTTATTAATAAAACGTATATTTGCAGCCGCCTAAAGTTATTTTAGGCATTAATAAACATTAAATAATAGCTATGTACGCAATTGTAGAGATAGCAGGGCAGCAATTTAAGGTTGCAAAAGACCAAAAGGTTTTTGTTCACCGTTTACCAGAAGCAGAGGGAGAGAGCGTTCAGTTCTCTAACGTATTGCTTCTAGAAAATGGAAAAGACATTACCATTGGCGCCCCAGCTATAAAAGGAGCCGCAGTAGAGGCCAAAGTGATTAAGCACCTTAAAGGTGACAAAGTAATTATCTTCAAAAAGAAGAGAAGAAAAGGATACCGTGTTAAGAATGGACACAGACAGTACCTTTCAGAAATTGTGATAGAGAATATTGTTGTTTCTGGCGCTAAGCCTTTAGTAAAAAACACGGCTGCTAAACCTGTTGCTTCTGTTGAGCCAGTAGAAAAAAAGGCTGCACCTAAGCCCGTTTCAGCTACTAAGAAAGCCACTCCAAAAGCCTCTAAAGACTTATCTTCTAAAACGGTTGCAGAGCTAAAAGATTTAGCAAAAGCTAAAGGAATTGAAGGGGCCACAAGCATGAAGAAAGCAGATTTAATTGCTGCTTTAAGCTAAATAATAAACCTTAAAAAATATAGATCATGGCACATAAAAAAGGTGTAGGTAGTTCTAAAAACGGTAGAGAATCAGAGTCAAAACGCTTAGGGGTTAAGATTTTTGGAGGCCAAGCTGCTATTGCAGGGAATATCTTGGTAAGACAACGTGGCACTAGACACAATCCAGGTGAAAATGTATATGCAGGTAAAGATCATACACTACACGCAAGAGTAGACGGATTGGTGAAATTCACTAAGAAAGTTGACGGAAAATCATTTGTATCTATTGAGCCTTTCCAGGCTTAAGTAACAAAACCGTTTTAAAATAAAAACCGCTTGGTCTTCATTGAAGACCAAGCGGTTTTATTTTATTATAATTTTAACCAAGTATTTGCCTCTTCTAGATATTCTAAAAGCTTAAGGGAGGATTCTAATTATCTTGAACTATTAAAAACACAAATCCCCACTTATTTTTTAAGCGGGGATTTTAGCATCGGCCAGAGGCCAAATAAATAGTTTAGTACCTGTAGTACTCTGGTTTGAAAGGACCTTTAACTGTCACCCCAATATAGTCTGCCTGTTCTTGGTTTAGGGTTTCTAACTCTACACCTAAACGGGCTAAGTGTAAGGCGGCTACTTTCTCATCTAAGTGCTTTGGAAGCATATAAACATCATTTCCGTATTGCTCACTCTTGGTCCAAAGCTCTATCTGTGCTAAGGTTTGGTTGGTAAAGGAGTTGCTCATTACAAAACTTGGGTGGCCAGTGGCACAACCTAAGTTTACTAATCTACCCTCTGCTAAAACAAGGATGTTCTTGCCAGCTATAGTGTACATATCTACCTGAGGCTTAATTTCCTCCTTGGTATGCCCATGTGTTTTATTTAACCAAGCCATGTCTATTTCATTGTCAAAATGACCAATATTACATACAATAGCCTTGTCTTTTAAAGCCTCAAAGTGTTCTGCTCTAATAATACCTTTATTTCCTGTAGTGGTAATAACAATGTCTGCGTTTCCAATAACCTGTGCCATTCTTTTTACCTCAAAACCGTCCATAGCTGCTTGTAAGGCACAAATAGGATCAATTTCAGTAACCGTTATAATAGATCCAGCACCTTTAAAAGAGGCAGCGGTTCCTTTTCCCACATCACCGTAACCAGCAACTACCACTCTTTTTCCAGCTAACATGGTATCTGTGGCTCGTCTAATAGCGTCAACTGCAGATTCTCTACAGCCGTATTTATTATCAAATTTAGACTTGGTTACAGAGTCATTTACGTTAATGGCTGGCATAGGCAGGGTCCCATTTTTTACTCTTTCATATAGTCTGTGTACGCCAGTAGTAGTTTCTTCTGAAAGTCCTTTTATGGCATCTGCCAAGGCAGGGTATTGGTCCAATACCATATTGGTCAAGTCTCCCCCGTCATCTAAAATCATATTAAGTGGGCTGCGCGCTTCTCCAAAGAAAAGGGTCTGCTCTATACACCACTCAAATTCTTGTTCATTCATGCCCTTCCATGCGTATACCTGAACGCCCGCAGCAGCAATAGCGGCAGCGGCGTGGTCTTGAGTAGAAAAAATATTACAGGAGCTCCAGGTCACTTCTGCACCTAGGGCCACAAGCGTTTCTATAAGCACGGCTGTTTGGATGGTCATGTGTAAGCAACCAGCAATTCTAGACCCTTTTAAGGGCTGAGAAGTTCCGTATTCTTCTCTAAGTGACATTAAACCGGGCATTTCTGCCTCTGCTAATGTGATTTCTTTACGGCCCCAATTGGCCAATCCAATATCTTTTACCTTGTAAGGTACATAGGGTAGGGGATTTGCGCTCATAGTCTTTTTTTATTTTTACTTTCGTATTATTATTATTAATAAGAAGCAAAGATACAACATAGCTTAGAAACATATGCCGCTCCTAAAGACAATTCCAATAGACAACAACGGCTGCGTTTACCTTTGGGAGGTTTCAGAGACAGAGGCCTTTTTGGCTGTAGGAATACTTTTGAGTCCTCACAGCAAAGACCGACTTTTGGGTATGAAATCTGAATTGCACAGGCGTGCCTTTTTAAGCGTGCGCCATCTAATGGCTTTGGCGGGTATTCAAGACGTTGACCTCTATTATGACCCCTTTGGAAAACCCCACTTAAAAGACGGCACTTTTATATCCATTTCACATTCTTTTACGCTCACGGCCTTGATAGTTCATAAAAATATACCGGTGGGTATAGATGTGGAGATGAAGCGGGAGAAAATCCTTAGAATTGCCCACAAGTTTACGTCTTATAGCCCCCAGGGTGCGCAAGATATTAAACTGCTGACCCACATTTGGGCTTGTAAGGAGAGTATTTATAAAATGGCTGGCCGCGCTGGGCTTAGTTTTTTAAAGGACATTGCTGTTTGGCCTACGGCCGATGCTTTTCACGGACGTATTTCCTCTGAAATAAGTGCCAAGCCAAATGCCTCCTATAATTATTTTGAATTGCAGCCTTTTAAGGCTTTGGAATACGGAGGTGTTTGGGGGGTGTATTTAGAAGGAACATTGGCCAAAATGGGCCAGGCAGCAGAAAGCTATAAAAAGGCTTTGGAACAAAATAATATATATTAAAATGAAGGGGTGATGGACGGCTTTATAAATTTTATGTTTGGCGCCTATAAAGGGATGGAACCATTGTTGGTGGGATTTGAAATGATAGCAGTGGCACTAGGAGTCCTCTCTGTTTGGTATGCAAAGAAAGAGCACATTTGGGTATTTCCTACTGGACTTATAAGTACCGGAATCTTTGTCTACATCCTTTGGGTTTATGGGCTTTTGGGAGACATGCTCATCAATGGCTATTACACCCTTATGAGTGTTTATGGATGGTGGGTGTGGCACAGAAAAAAAGGAGGTGTTGAGCGGCCTATTTCAAGGACTTCTGCTTTAGAATGGGGGTATGCCTCCTTCTTATTTGTGGGGGCTATACTTTTTGTGATTGCAGTGTACTGCTATTTTGACAAATTTAATGTTTGGACTGCTTATGTAGACACTTTTACCACGGCTGTGTTTTTTGTAGCTATGTGGCTTATGGCTAGGAAGAAATGGGAACACTGGCATTTTTGGATCATAGGGAACCTCATTAGCATACCTCTTTATTGGTATAAAGGCCTTACCTTTACCGCCTTTCAATACATACTATTTACTATTATTGCCGTACTTGGCTACCAATCATGGAAGAACAATTTAAGCAACAACCCTCTAAGCTCATAAAAGTAGTCCTTTTTGGTCCTGAATCTACTGGTAAAACCACTCTTTCAGAGCAGTTGGCTAGACACTATAATACAGTTTGGACTCCAGAATTTGCAAGGGAATATTTGCAGGAAAAGTGGAATGAAGAGCGCAAGACTTGTGAGCCCAAAGATTTACTCCCTATTGCAGCTGGCCAAATGGCCTTAGAAAATAGACTGTCCAAAAAGGCGACAGATTTACTTATTTGTGATACAGATTTGTTAGAAACTAAAGTCTATTCAGAAGCTTATTATATAGGTTATTGTGATCCTGTGCTAGAAAAATACGCCTTAGAAAATACCTATGATTTATATTTTCTTACCTATATAGACGTGCCATGGGAGGCAGACGACCTGAGAGATAAACCTACAGCTCGCGAAGAAATGTTTGCGTATTTTAAAGACACATTAGATAAATACCACCGTCCTTACGTACTTTTGAAGGGCGATAAAAAAACAAGATTGGCTACAGCTGTAGCTCAAATAGATGCCTTACTTGCTAAAAAATGATTTGGACTCCTCAAGATATTCAACAATTCACCGCCCGCTATTTTTCAGAAGCTAAAGCCACTGAAGAGCTGATGGTATTTAGACGTGGTGTTCCAAAAATTCAATTGGAGCGCGCTGCTACCCTTGGTGACGGGATTGTCTCTTTAAAGCCTAGAGAAGAGAGGATGTTGGTGGCTTATTTTGAAGAGAGACAGCAGCAGTATAGTATGGTGAAATTTGTGCCAGCCTCTGGAGCTGCTACTAGAATGTTTAAGCCACTTTTGGCTTTTTTAGAGGCTAGTAAATTACCGGATTTTTCTTTTGCTAATTACCTGCAAGAGCACCCTCAAGTATCTGAATTTATAAAAGAAGCACATAAATTTCCTTTTCATTCTCTATTGATAGATTTATTGCCAGCAGGTTTTTCTTTAGAATCTGCCAATGCCGTTATTTTGTATTTAAAAACATTATTGGAGTTTCCGGGCCTTGGATTTGGCTCTAAGCCCAAAGCGCTTTTGCCCTTTCACCAAGTGAAAGGGAAAACCATTTTGGTGCTAGAAGAGCACATTCAAGAGGCTTTTTCTTATGCCGTAAAGGACCGAGTTGCACACTTACATTTTACAGTATCTGAGCAGCATTTGTCTGGCTTTAAAAAAGCCATAGGGGAAATTGAAGCCGCAGGCACATTTAAAAGTGAAGGAAGCTTTAAGATCACTTTCTCTCATCAGAACCCACAGACAGACACTTTGGTGTTAAGCTTAGACCAACAGCCCATAAGAGACGTTGCCAATGCTTTGGTGTTTCACCCTGCTGGGCATGGGGCATTATTAGAAAATTTGGCTGCTCAAGAGGCAGACATTATTTTTATTAAAAATGTAGATAATGTTGGAGGTGTTTTTGGATTGGAAGAAAGCCTTTATTACAAAAAGGTTTTAGGAGGCAAACTCCTTGATGTTCAAGAGCAGCTTTACGCTTATGCTAAGGCTTTAGACGAAGAGGTATTAGAAGTAGAAGACATTGCCTTTATGTGTCAGTATTACCAGCAGACTTTTTCTTTGGAATTGCCTGAGTATTTTGAAGAAATGCTTTTAAATGAGCAAGTTATTTTCCTAAGAGAGACTTTTAATAGACCGCTAAGGGTTTGTGGTATGGTAGCTAATGAAGGTAAGGTTGGCGGAGGCCCTTTTTGGATTAAAAACGCTAAAGGAGAAGTAAGCCTTCAGATAGTAGAGGCTACTCAAATGGCATTAAAAGACCCTCAGCAACAGGAAATTTTTGAAAATGCCACTCATTTTAATCCAGTAGATTTGGTTTGTAGTTTTAAAAATTACAAAGGAGAGCCTTTTAATTTAAATGAATTCAAAGACCCTAGTCTCTCTTTGATTGCAGAGAAGACAAGAGGTGGAAAACGCGTAAAAGTATTAGAATTACCAGGGCTTTGGAATGGAAGTATGGCTGGCTGGAACACTATTTTTATAGCCGTTCCCAGCGCTAGTTTTACGCCAGTAAAAACGGTGACAGATCTTTTAGATGTGTGTCATTTAGGGCAATAACTTTATTGCACATATCAAAAACTACTTATATCTTTGACTTGTCTCAAAGGGGTGCAAACTTCATTTTTTTGAATAAGCTGAGATTATACCCATGGAACCTGGGCAGGTAATGCTGCCAAGGGACGGCTAGAAATAGCAGTTAAGATTTTTATGATGCTGCAGCATTTTAAGGTTTTTGAGCTGTTTTTCTTCCACCATTTTCACTGAATACTAACTAGAATAACAGCCCCTTTTATTCGTACTAATTTTATTACGAATGAAAATTGTTTTCACAAGAATGGCCTTTGTGCTCCTCAGTATGGGGCTCATGGCACAAGAACAAAAGCAGCAAGACAGTCTGGCTCAAAAGGAAATTGCCTTAAAAGAGGTAGTTGTAAGTGCCTTAAGGGCCACTAAACTTATGGGAGTCTCTTTTTCCAATGTAAAAGCTTCTGAATTTGAAGTCAGAAATTTAGGTCAAGATTTACCCATTTTATTACAGTATTTACCCGGTGTAGTGACCACTTCAGACGCAGGAGCTGGAATTGGTTATACCGGAATTAGAGTGAGGGGCTCAGACGCTACCCGAGTAAATGTAACCATTAACGGAATTCCTTATAACGATCCTGAGTCTCAGGGTACTTTTTGGGTAAACCTTCCAGATTTTGGGTCCTCTGTAGAGAGCGTTCAATTGCAAAGAGGAGTAGGAACTTCTACCAATGGGGCAGGGGCCTTTGGTGCTAGCCTCAATATATTAACTAAAGACAGTCCTGCAGAAGCCTCTGGGCTTTTAAAAACCTCAGTAGGGAGCTTTAACACCCTGAACAATTCTGTGCAATTTAATACGGGTATGCTCAACAATGGCTTTAACCTTTCTGGAAGGATGTCTAGAATTGTGTCTGACGGTTATATAAACAGGGCCAGCGCTAGATTATCTTCTTATTTTTTACAGGGCACTTACCAAAAGGGTAATACCACTTTAAAAGGACTTCTATTTGGAGGTCATGAGATCACATATCAGGCTTGGAACGGAATAGATATGGAAACCCTTAGGAAAGACAGAACTTTTAATCCTTCTGGAATTTATACAGACGCCAATGGCCTTACTCAGTTCCATGACAAGGAAGAAGACAACTACAAGCAAGACCATGCACAGTTTCATTGGAGTGAGCAATTAAAGAGTGGTTGGAGTACTCAAATGGCAGTTCATTTTACTAGAGGGAGGGGTTATTTTGAGCAGTATAAAGAAGAAGAGACAGATGCAGATTACGGAATTGGCCTTTCAGAGTTGGACCCTACAGACCTCATTAGAAGAAGGTGGTTAGACAATCGGTTTTACGGGCTAACTGGGTCTGCTATTAAAACCTTAGAAAAAGGACAAATTATAGTGGGAGGAGCTTGGAATAAATATGAAGGGGCTCACTTTGGAGAAGTTATTTGGGCACAGAACATGGGAACGGCAGATATTGGAGACCGTTATTACAGTGATCAATCTACTAAGACAGATGGGAATATATATATAAAGTGGCAGCATGAAATAGCCAGCGGCTTTACTTCATTTATAGACCTTCAATACAGAGCTGTAGGCTATAGGGCCAACGGAGCAGAAACGGGACTTGTCAATGATAACTTTGGGTTTTTTAATCCAAAATTTGGATTGACTTATGAACTAAACAAGACCAATAGTTTTTATACTTCATACGCTGTAGCACATAGGGAGCCCAATAGGAATGACTATGAAAGTGGTAACCCAAGGCCAGAACAACTTAGTGATATAGAATTGGGATGGCGACATCTAAGCCCCACTTTAAAGGTTAATAGCAACTTATTTTATATGCGGTATAAAGACCAATTAGTTCTGACAGGCGCCTTGAATGATGTAGGAGCGCCGCTCAGAGAAAACGTGGGTGATAGCTATAGATTAGGAATTGAAATAGATGCCCAATGGCAACTTTCAAAAAGATGGATGTGGCAGCCTAATATTTCTTTGAGTGACCACAGAAATATAGATTCTTACTTTAAGAGAGACGGTGCTTTAACTGCTCTTGGGAATACTCAAATTGCTTTTTCTCCCAGGCTTATTGCAGGGCAGTTATTACAGTACAGTCCAAATGCCAATTTAAGTCTAGGACTGTTGCACAAGCAGGTAGGAAAACAGTATATGGGTAATATAAACTCAGAGGCGTCTGTTTTAGAAGGCTATGGACAAACAGATCTTTCTGCGCAGTACAGCTGGCAGCCTAGCCACACTTTTAAGAGTATAAGTCTGCAGCTACTAGTGAACAATGTATTTAATAATTTATATGTGAGTAATGGTTATTTCTTTACCTATGACGATGATTTTTCATCCCCAGGAACCGTCACAACCATAGAAGGTGCAGGCTATTACCCACAAGCAGGCACTAATTTTCTATTAGGAGCTAGTTTTGCTTTTTAAGACGAAAAGGCTGTAATATCTATCTAAAAGATTGTATTTTTTGATTATTGAAAACCCCTTGGCTTTTCTAGCTGAGGGGTTTTTAGTTAAAAACCTTTAGGACATAGCCACTTAGTCTTGTTTGGTAAAACAATAGGTCATAGTTTCTTTCGCCATTGCTTGGGGGGTTTAAGAGTTGGCCAGTAAACAAACTGTACTGGAAATTGTCACATTCACATAGGGCATTTTGACCTTTTAGTTTTAAGTTACTACAGCTGTTTGGCACGTGATTGGCGCAACTGGCTTCAAAGGCAACAAAGTTGTCAAATCCGGTATTCATCACAATAACTCCTCTAGTTCCAGCCCCTGCAGCACTTACATAGACAGGATTGCCAATAATTTTTAATGGCGTATAAGTGGGTAGGTTTAAATTAAGTTCAATGGAGAATGAAATTTCTTGTAGGTATGGGTTTCTTCTGGTATTTTGTGTGCTGCAATTTCCCATCAAAAGGCTTAAAAACAGCAAGGTAACAAAGCTTTTTATCTGTGTAGCTTTAGGCATGAGCGGTTATTTTGAATTAAAAATTGTGTATATTTGTATATCCTCTGAAGTAGAGGATTTTTTTATTTAAAACCATGAAGATATGAGTAATGTATCTTATTACACCCCAGAAGGATTAAAAAAACTAAGAGAAGAGCTAAATCACCTTCGCGATGTTGAAAGACCACAGGCGTCAGAAGCTATTGCAGAAGCTAGAGATAAAGGAGATCTGTCTGAAAATGCAGAATATGACGCAGCCAAAGAGGCCCAAGGCCTTTTAGAGCTTAAAATTGCTAAATTAGAAGCCACATTAGCTGGGGCTAGACTAATAGATGAATCACAGTTGGACAATTCCAAGGTGCTTGTGCTTTCTACTGTGAAAGTAAAAAACACTTTGAACGCAATGGAAATGACCTATACATTAGTGGCAGAGAGTGAGGCAGATATAAAATTTGGAAAAATATCCGTAAACTCTCCTATTGGCAGAGGTTTGTTAGGTAAGAAAGTAGGTGAAGTAGCTCAAATTACTGTACCCAATGGAACTATTGGATTTGAGGTAGTAGAAATTTCCAGGAACTAACCTTATTTGTTAAATTAAATCTCTCTATGGCTAGTATTTTCACCAAGATCATTCAAAAAGAAATCCCTGCCTATACGGTAGCGGAGACCCATGATTGTATTGCTTTTCTAGACGTAAACCCAAATGCATTTGGCCATACGCTGTGTGTCCCTAAAAAAGAAATAAATAAAATCACTGATTTGTCAGATTCAGATTATATGTCTCTTATGCTGTTTTCTAAAAAAGTAGCCATGGCCCTAGAGTCTGTAGTGCCTTGTAAAAAAATTGGTTTTACTGTCATCGGTCTTGAAGTGCCACATGTACACGTGCATTTAATACCCTTAAATACAATGGAAGATGCTACTTTTGCTAAAAAAGAAAAGTTTTCAGAAGAAGCTCTTATTTTGTTAGCGGCTCAGATTAATGGAGCTTATTTAAAAACTCACTCTCTTTAGCAGCCCCTTTAAGCCTATTTGTGTTAGTTGCTTTTTTAGGAGCGTAACTTTTTAGGCTTTTTTAGAAATGGCAAATACATTTGTATTTCTGTACCCTTTTCATTAGAATATCCTAATTTAATATGGCCATTATGGTATTGTTCTACAATTCTTTTTGAAAGAGATAGACCTAATCCCCAACCAGATTTTTTAGTGCTAAAACCAGGTTTAAAGATGTTTTTTTGTTCTTTCTTAGAAATTCCGGAGCCCTTATCTTGAATACTAACAACTACAAATTGGCGTTCATTTTTAATATTAATTAGAACCTCCCCTTTTCCTTTTATCGCGTCTATACTGTTTTTAATGAGGTTTTCTAAACACCAAAAGTAAAGGGGCTTATTTAATAAAACACTTTGGGCGGATAGTGATGTTTGTAGCCTTATATTGACGGATTTTGACATGCGTTCTTTTAAATAATCTAAACCTTCCTCACTGGCAGCTATTAAATCTGTTTCTATTAGGCTTGGTGAATTGCCTATACTAGAAAACCTATTGCTAATAATAGACAAGCGGCTAAGGTCTCGGTCTATTTCTTTAGTGATATCATGGATATTTATATGTTCTTTAAGCAAGCTATTCCATGCCATTAGCGCACTTAGGGGCGTAGCAATTTGGTGAGCAGTTTCTTTAGCCATACTGGCCCAAAGTAAATTTTGAGCAGATATTTTGTCTAATCTCATTACAAAGTAAACCACCGATGAAAAAAGAATTAATATAAGTAATAGTCCAAGGGGGTAGTATTTTAGTTTTTTTAGGGTAGTGGATTCTCCAAAATACAAAGTGGCTAAAACAGTGTCCCCTTCAATGATCTTAATAGGGGGGTTGTCCTTTAAAAACTGATTTTTAACCAAAGTTAATTCTCGGTTGTTTTTTGGTTCTTTTCCTTTGTAATTGTTAAAATTAAAGCTACCATCTTTATTTATTAGTAGCATAGGAGTTTGAGTGTTGGATTGAAAAATTTTTAAAACCAATTCACCCAAAGGAACATTTGGGTCTGCTGCTAAAAATTGTGATTGGGCTGTGGCCCATATAGACATTTTTTGCTGCTCTTCTATTTTAAATTGTTTAAAAAAAGCATTTGTATTCCACAGGATTAAAGTTACAATGAGTAGTGCGCTTACAATGAGAAAGGGTCTTACTAGGTTTGCGGTCTTTTTTCCAAACATACTTATAAATAACATGGGTTTTAAATAAGGAATGATTGTTTAAAAGTAAGTATTATTTTGAGAAGGAATGAAGGAGGGGTTTCACACAATTTAGTACATTTGTTTTTCAGGAATTATATATAAAAAGAATTCATTATGGAAGTGCAAGGAACTGTTAAATTAATTGACGAAACTAAAACCTTTGGAGCTAAAGGCTTTAAAAAAAGAGAGCTAGTTGTGACTACTGAAGAGCAGTATCCCCAGCATATCATGATAGAGTTTGTCCAAGATAAGTGTGATTTATTAAATACTTTTACACCAGGACAAAGGGTGAAAGTAGGCATTAATCTTCGCGGTAGAGAGTGGGAAAACCCACAAGGAGAGATCAAGTATTTTAACTCTATTCAGGGATGGAAAATTGACGCATTAGATAATGCTCAGCCAGGCTCTAACCCAGGAATGCCTCCAGTGCCTCCAATGGAAGCCTTCTCTCCCGCCGATCATTTAAATGAAGAAGATCACGACGACCTTCCTTTCTAAGAAATAGGACTTTTTTAGTATTTGAAGCAAGTAGTGATGTGGTCATTTACCATTCCTGTAGCTTGCATAAAAGCGTATACGATAGTAGGCCCAACAAAGTTAAAACCTCTTTTTTTTAAGTCTCTACTTATTTTTATAGACAGCTCAGTAAATGGGGGTACGTCCTTGTTTTTTTGCATTTTATTTTTAATGGGTTTGCCATCTGTATGCGCCCAATAAAATTGACTAAAGCTTCCAAATTCTTCTTGAACTTTAATAAATGCACAGGCATTTTGTACGGCAGACTTAATTTTTAGCTTATTTCTGACTATCCCCTTGTCCTGAGCCAGCGCTATTAGTTTTTCTTCCTTGTATTGTGACATGATACGGCAATCAAAATTGTCAAAAGCCTTTCTAAAAGCAGGTCTTTTTTTAAGTATGGTAATCCAGCTAAGTCCTGCTTGAAAACTTTCTAAGATGAGGTATTCAAAAAGGGATGGATCATCTTTAATTGGCACGCCCCATTCACTGTCGTGATACGCTTCATAGATAGGATCTCCCTCACACCAGCTACATCTTTTTTTATTCATAATTTTGCCATTTATTTTCCCCAACTAATTTATAAAATATATCATATATGAGCCTCTCCCAAAATCTAATACAAAACGCCTTAAAAGATGCTATTTCTTACGAGGCTTATACGGCACTTATGCAGCAGTTAGAAGACCAAGGGAATAGTACTGGATTTGAGCAAAGCGAATATCTTAGCAACTATACCATGCTCAATAATAAACGCATGCAGCGCCTTAACAAGACTTTATCTATTTCTGAAGATATACAGAGGCGTTTTGTTTTAGATACCAGGTCTTTTTATTTTTTAATATTATCTGAAAGCTGGTGTGGAGACGCGGCTCAGAGTATTCCTATGTGGGCCAAGGTAGCAGATTTAAAAGCTGATTGGCAGCTTTTAATTGTATCTAGAGATGCTCACGAAGGGCTTATGGAGTTATTCTTAACTAATGGTTCCAAATCTATTCCTAAGGTATTGGTGTTAGACGGGGTTAGTCAGGAGCTCATAACCCATTGGGGTCCAAGACCTAGTGTTGCCAGTAAAATGGCAACGGTATTTAAGGAGTTACATGGCTCGCTCACTGCAGAATTTAAAACGGATTTACAGCAGTGGTATAATAAAGACAAAGGACAGACTACGCTAAAAGATATTTTAGATTTATTGGAATTATAAACAGGGTGTTATTAAAACTAATAAACTTTTGCTTGAAAGTAATAAGTGATAGTGCCCCATTGCATTTTTCCAGAACTGATACTAAAGGAAGATTTTGCTGCATAGTTGAGTGCGTTTTCTAAAAGACACCCGTTAGAAGTGGTGCTTTGTACGGTATTTACTTGGGTGTCTAATACCCGTCCTTCTGGGTCTACTTTAATATTAATCACTACTTTTCCACCTTCTTTACAGGTGTAGACTGGGATAGGTAATTGGACCTGATCTCTCTCAAATAGACTGTAATAAACCCTTGTTTTAGAGGGGATGTTATTTATTTTACTCTTAGTGGCGTTTAAGCTATCTATGGCTTCTTTTTTTTCTTTTGCCAGTTTGTTTAGTTTCTCTTCAAAGGAAGAATTTCCATCTCCATTTTGAGTGCTTTCAACTAGGCTTGAAGGAGCTGGACTTTGCTCATTAGGGATGTAGGTGGCTTTCATTTCTTTGTTAAAGGAAGTGTTGGTTTCAAATGATTCTCCCTTTGAAATGGCAGCTAGGATTTCTTTTTTTTCTATCAATTTTTTTTCTAGTTCCATCTCAATAAGAATTTCTACTCCTTTATCTGCCCTATTGATGTGGGGGTATAAATGAAAATTCAACAAGAGTAAAACAAGAAAGCCCAAGGAGAAAAAAGTGCTCAAAAAGGCCAATTGTCTCATGCTCAGACGGTTTATAAAATCTATAAACCTGAGTGTATTATGGGTATTAAATAATTTCCATTTAGTCATCTGATACTCCAAGCAAGTCCTTAAAAGTAGAAGCCTCAAGTGCATTACTTACGTCAAAATCTCCAATATTGGTTCTTCTTAGGGCAGATAAATGAGCGCCACTTTTTAGGGCTATACCAAAATCATGGGCTAGTGACCTAATATAGGTGCCTTTGCTGCAACCAATATTAAAATGTAAGTCAGGAAAATTAGAGGGGTCTATGTGAAAATGATGAATGTGTACTTTTCTTTTTGGAATTTCTACGGTTTCTCCCGCTCTGGCGTATTCATAAAGTCTTTTCCCTTCCTTTTTTAGAGCAGAAAAGATAGGAGGCTGCTGCTGAATATCACCAATGAATTGCAAAATATTTTTTTGAATTATTTCTGTAGTTATATGATCTAATTTAAAATCACCGTCAAAGTCAGTTTCTAGATCATAGGAAGGGGTGGTGTGCCCCAACCTAATAGTTCCTGTATAGGTTTTTTGCTGGCCTTGGAACTGCGTAATTTTTTTGGTAAACTTTCCAGTACAGATAATGAGTAGGCCGGAAGCTAAAGGGTCTAAGGTGCCTGCATGCCCTACTTTTATTTTTTTAATATTGAATTTCTTTTTAATAGCCCATTTTACACTATTTACCGCCTGGTAGGAGCTCCATTTTAAGGGTTTGTCTATAAGTAAGACTTGGCCTTCCATAAAATCTTCTAAACTTAATTGGTCTAATAACATAGGTATTTTTATATAAGCGTAATGGCAATAGCAATCATTCCTACAAGCGCACAGTAAGCAGCAAAATAATACAGTTTGCTGTTTTTGACCAAAGCCAACATCCATGTACAAGCCAATAGACCAGAAACAAAAGCAGCCAAGAAACCCACCGCTAAAGGGATTGCGTCTTGGCTCTCCATAATCATATCTCCGCTAAGAAAGTCCTTAGTCACTTTACCTAAAATAAGCGGAATGACCATTAGAAAAGAAAACCTAGCAGCTTTGGATTTATCTACTTTTAACAAGACTGCAGTGGCAATGGTAGCGCCAGATCTAGAAATTCCTGGGATCATAGCAATTCCTTGTGCGACACCAATAATAATAGATTGGCTATAACCTATATTTTGGGTAGTATTTTTGGCCCTATCTGCTCCAAATAACAAGAGGGCGGTGAGAAGAAGCATGCTTCCCACTAAAACGATTTGACCAGAAAACAAACTTTCTAAAAGATCTTCAAAATTAAGTCCTATTACAGCAGCTGGAACCATAGACAAAATAATCTTAGCGGAAAAATGTCTGGCAGTGGCATCAGTTTTATTTCCAAGACCTTTTAAAATGTCAAAAATATCTTTTCTAAAAACCACCATGGTACTCAGTGCGGTGGCAAAGTGAAGTATGACGGTAAAGGTAAGCTGTTCTTTTGGAAGCCCATCAGATCCTAGCACAGCTTTAGCTAGTTCTAAATGACCGCTAGAAGAAACTGGCAAAAACTCTGTAATTCCTTGTATAATCCCTAATATTAAAGCATCTAATACTTCCAATTATTTCTTTTTAATAGGATTTAGTAGAATGGCGTATACCTGAATACCCAAGCCAATGAGAACAAGTGTTGGGGCTAGTCTGATTCTTCTAAAACTATAGATTTCCGGATTAAATATGTTGGGGTCATTGCTCTTTCCGCCGGCCATAAGTATAAAGCCCAAGACCATAAAACCTAGTCCTATAAATAAAAATTGATAATTTCTTTTCCCAAAGACAAAGCTTTTTTGTGTTGTTTTATTTTGTTTCATCAATGTATCTTTCAAACTGTGTTAGTAATATAACTCTGAGGTTCTTAAGTTTAAAAATCTTTGTGCTGCAAAAAAAGTACTGCTGGCAGCAATCACAATTCCAATTGTAAATATAGCTATAGAGAGTGTTCCTAATAGAGGTAAGTCATTTATCAGTCCAAGGCTGGGAAATAAATAATCTAAATATCCTAATAAAATACCTAGGCTTAGCTGGGCGGTAAAAGCCCCAATAATTCCCAGTTTTATATTGGTGATCATAAAGGGTTTTCTTATAAAGCCTTTTGTAGCTCCTACCATTTGCATAGTTTTTATAATAAACCTCTTTGAGTAAAGGGCTAGTCTAATGGAAGAATTAATAAGTAGCACGGCAATAAGGGTCATGATTCCTGAAATCAATAAAATCCAAAAAGATATTTTTTTGATGTTGTTGTTAAGTAAGTCAACTAGAGGTTGGTCATATATAACTTCTGAAACAAATGATTTTGAATTAATCTGAGCTACAATTTCTTCAATTTGATCTTGCGTGACAAATTGGGCTAAGAGGCTTAAATCTATGGCATTTTTTAAAGGGTTGTAGCCTAGAAAGCCTAAAAAATCTTCTTCTATTTCTTCTTTTAGCTGTTCTGCAGCATCTTCTTTTGAAACAAATAGCACTTCTTTGGTGTAATCTGATAGGGCAAGTGATTGCTGTAGTTGGTCAATTTCTACATTTTTGGCGCTGTCTTTTAAAAAGATAGTTACCTTAATTTGCTCTTTAAAATGGTCTCCTAATTTTTTTGTATTTAGAACTAAAATGCCTAAAATACCCAATAAAAATAAGACCAAACTAATGCTCAGGACAACAGAGAAATATGAAGAAATTAATCTTCTATTTTGATAACGTTCAAATGATTGACTCATAGATAAAGATAATGCTGAGGTAAAAATAACAAACTTAAAGCAAATCTAGGGTTTGTTATGACGAATTGTAAGCGTGTAAACACTTAATTTCTTTTTGCTTTGAGCAATTAAACTTATTTTTGCATTGCAATGAAAAACCTGGGTCTTTTAAAGTGAAGCTCACTACCCGATACATGGTTTAAAGACGTAATTTATGGAGTATAATTTTAGAGAGATTGAGTCTAAGTGGCAAAGGTATTGGGCAGATAATAAAACATTTAAAGCAGAAAACAACAGTCTTAAGCCTAAATACTATGTATTAGATATGTTTCCTTACCCTTCTGGTGCTGGTTTGCATGTGGGTCATCCACTGGGGTATATAGCTTCTGATATCTATGCTAGGTACAAAAGGCATAAAGGTTTTAATGTATTGCACCCAATGGGCTATGACTCTTTTGGTTTGCCTGCAGAGCAATACGCCATTCAAACTGGCCAGCACCCAGCACTCACTACTAATACTAATATTAATAAATACAGAGAGCAATTAGACAAAATAGGGTTTTCATTTGATTGGGATAGAGAGGTGCGTACCTCTTCTGCAGACTATTACAAATGGACTCAGTGGATATTTGGGTTACTTTTTAACGCTTGGTATGACAAAAAGCAAGATAAGTCCATGCCATTAGCGTCCCTTATTTCTTATTTTGAAACTCATGGAAACCATTCGTTAGAGGCAGTTACAGACACAGAGGTGGCTTTGTTTTCTGCTTCAGATTGGAAAGCTGCATCGGCCAAAGGCCAAGAAGATATATTACAACAATACAGGCTTACTTATTTGGCAGAAACTCAGGTAAATTGGTGCCCTGCATTAGGGACGGTATTGGCAAATGATGAGATTATAAACGGTGTTTCTGAACGAGGAGGCCACCTGGTGGTGCGAAAAAAAATGCTGCAGTGGAGCATGAGAATTTCTGCTTTTGCAGAGCGCTTACTTAAAGATTTAGATCTTTTAGATTGGCCTCAACCTTTGAAAGACAGCCAAACTAATTGGATTGGAAAGTCTAAGGGAGCTATGGTAACCTTTAAAACACAGGCATCGGACTGGTGTTTAGAAATCTTAGATATTGCTGTGTTTACTACGCGGCCAGACACTATTTTTGGAGTGAGTTTTATGACTTTAGCTCCAGAACATGAGTACGTGTCAAGAATTACAAGTCCAGGACAAAAAAAAGCAGTAGCTGCATATGTAACAGCTACATCACTGCGCTCTGAAAGAGACAGAATGGCAGATGTGAAAACTATTTCTGGGGTCTTCTCTGGGGCCTATGCACTGCACCCTTTTACTGGAGCCCCTGTTCCTATTTGGATTGGAGACTATGTATTGGCTGGCTATGGTACTGGTGCGGTTATGGCTGTTCCGTGTGGCGATCAAAGAGATTACGATTTTGCAAAGCATTTTAACTTGCCTATTCCCAATATTTTTAAAGGCATAGACATTACACAGGAGGCCTATGCGCAGAAAGATGGTGTGGTGATAGATCATTCAGGTTTTTTAACTGGATTGCCTTATAAAGAAGCGCTCACTAAAGCTATAAAAGAATTAGAAGTAAAAGGGGCTGGATTTGGTAAAGTAAATTACAGAATAAGAGATGCCGTATTTAGCAGGCAGCGCTATTGGGGGGAGCCTTTTCCTATATACTATAAGCAGGGGGTTCCTACCCTTATAGATTTGGCATATTTACCTGTAGCACTTCCTGAGGTAGCCAAATACATGCCTACAGAGACCGGGGCACCTCCTTTAGGGAATGCTACCCATTGGGCTTGGTGTTGCCAGACTAACCAAGTAGTCTCTAATGATCTTATTGATGAAAAAACTGTTTTCCCTTTAGAGTTAAATACCATGCCTGGTTGGGCGGGAAGCTCTTTTTATTTTAATAGATACATGGATTCTAGTAATACTAAAGCTATGGTATCTGAGGCTGCTGTGGATTATTGGCAAGAAGTAGACCTTTATATTGGTGGGAGTGAGCACGCTACTGGACATTTGTTATACGCTCGTTTTTGGCAAAAATTTTTATATGATCTTGGTTTTGTGCCAAAAGGTGAATTTGCAAAAAAACTGATTAATCAGGGCATGATCACCGGAACATCGGCTTTTGTTTACAGACTAGAAGGCACGAACACCTTTGTTTCTAAAGGACTTATAAACGGAAGAAAAGTGCAGGCTTTACATGCAGATGTTTCTATGGTAAATGCTGCAGATGAATTAGATATAATTGCTTTTAAAGCTTGGCGAGTGGAGTATGCCAATGCTCAATTTGAGTTAGAAGACAAGGGTGTTTATACCGTGGGGAGAGAGGTAGAGAAAATGTCTAAATCTAAGTACAATGTTGTGAGCCCTGACGCTATCTGCGACGAATATGGAGCAGACTCTCTGCGTCTTTACGAGATGTTTCTGGGTCCTTTAGAGCAGTCTAAACCATGGAATACTGCAGGTATTACAGGGACATACGGATTTATTAAAAAGCTCTGGAAGCTCTATTTTAACCCTTCTGGCACTATTTTTAATACGGAGGAACCTACTGCAGACCAATTAAAAACGCTGCATAAAACCATTAAGAAAGTCACTGAGGATATTGAGAGTTTTTCTTTTAATACCGCCGTGTCTACTTTTATGATTTGTGTAAACGAATTGACCTCCCAAGGATGTAAGAGCAAAGATATTTTAGAGCCTTTGGCTATTTTAGTGTCTCCTTATGCCCCGCATGTAGCAGAGGAATTGTGGGCGGGACTGGGCCACAAAAGTTCTATATCTCTAGCCTCATTTCCTATTTTTAATTCTGTTTATCTATTAGAGTCTGAAAAAGAATATCCGGTTTCCTTTAATGGGAAAATGCGCTTTAAAATAACCCTGCCTATGGATTTTTCTAAAGACGCTATAGAAGCAGCAGTTATGGCGCATGAAAAAACTCAGCAGCATTTAGAAGGCAGGATTCCTAAGAAGGTTATTGTAGTTCCTGGTAAGATTATTAATATTGTAGAATAAGGATGGAAACTATTGAAATTATAGGCTTAATTGCAGCTACTATGACCACTTCAGCCTTTATACCTCAGTTAATAAAAGTAATAAAATTAAAGTCTACAAAAGACATTTCACTGGCCATGTATCTGGTTATGTTTACCGGAGTGGTCTTGTGGCTTATTTATGGTCTACACCACAATTCTATCCCAATTATTTTTGCAAATATTATTACCGCAGTGCTTACCTTTGCATTAATTTTATTAAAGATTAAATATAAGTAGTATTAATTTTTTGAAGATCAATTAAAACTAGACTATTATGATGTTATATTATGTGATTGTAGGACTTATTGCATTAGCTAGCATGGCGGTGAGCCGCAAGCTTAAAAGTAAATTTGCCACCTATTCCAAGCTTACCCTTAAAAACGGCATGAGTGGTGCTGAGATAGCTCAAAGAATGTTAGAAGACCATGGCATTAGTGATGTTCAAGTGCTTTCAACCCCTGGGCAATTAACAGACCATTACAATCCTTTAACTAAAACGATAAATCTAAGTGAATCTGTATATTCACAGCGCAATGCCGCCGCTGCTGCTGTGGCTGCTCATGAGTGTGGACATGCAGTACAACACGCTGTTGCCTACCCTTGGTTACAAATGCGCTCCCAGATGGTGCCTGCGGTTCAAGTAGCCTCTAATTTATCTCAATGGGTTATTATGGGGGGCTTGCTGCTTTCTGCTACCACTGCCTTAGGCAGTGGATTGTTATTAGCGGGTATTGTTTTATACAGCATTGTTACTGCTTTTACCTTTATTACTCTTCCGGTAGAATACGACGCTAGCCACAGGGCTTTGGCTTGGTTAAAGCGAAAAAACATAGTGGGCCAAGAAGAATATGAAGGAGCAGAAGATGCATTAAAATGGGCAGCCAGAACCTACGTGGTTGCGGCTATTGGCGCACTAGCTACCTTGGCTTATTTTGTTATGCGCTATTTTGGCAGTAGAGATTAAATACCTATTTGGCGGTCAATTTGCTGGTCCAGAGAAATAAAAGTTTCTGTTCTTGACACTCCTTTTATTTGTTGTATTTCTTTGTTTAGCAAACGCATAAGGTGTTCGTTGTCTTTACAGAGCACCTTAATTAAGATGGACCAGTTTCCGGTTGTATAATGGCACTCTAGCACCTCTGGAATTTTTTTAAGAGCGCTCACAGCCGAAGGATTACTCATTGCTTTGTCTAAATAGATTCCAATATACGCCATGGTGTTGTAGTCTAACGCCTTGGCATTTACTATAAACTTAGAACCTATAATCACTCCTGAGGCTTCTAGTTTTCTGAGTCTTTGGTGAATGGCTGCGCCGGAAATACCAATGCTTCTTGCAATTTCAAGAATGGGCTTTTTTGCATCGGCCATAAGGAATCTTAAAATTTCCTTATCTATTCCATCTATTTTTATAGAGCCATTTTGGCTATTCATACTTACAATTTAAAAGTAAAAATACCAAAAATGTTTCTTATATACAGTATTATCTTTTATGAGCTTGCTACATATTCTTTCGCGTACCCTAAATAAGGCACCTCAAATGAATGGAAAATAACATTTTCTTTAGCCAGCATTTTTAATACCGGTTGGTATATTTCTTTTTCTAAAGGAATTCTAACCCCTGGGCCAGTGATTTTTTTATTTAGGATTAACAGACTGCTTATGGCTAAGGGAAGCCCTACGGTCTTAGCCATAGCTGTATGGCTTTGTGAAGCACCTAATACTACCATATGTGCGTCTGTCTGTTTCATTTCGCCAGCTATTTCGTAGCCAAATTTATGGTACATCACTACCATATCTTTTTCTTCTTCGGCTAGGCTCCAGCTGTTTTCTAGTATTTCTTGTAGCAATTCTGCAGGCGTGCCTCTCTTCTTTTTTAATAGATGTTTGGGACTAAAGAGGTGCAATTCTTGCAGTTTGTCCCACATAATGTCATCCTGATCTATTTTTAAATAGTGCCTTACTTTTAATTCTACACTATCTGTGGGAGAGTAGGGAAGAAAAAGGTTTATAAAGTCTCTATAGCTCATGTGCTCACTGTCTTCAATGTGGTAACTGTCATCTGTAAGACCTAATTGGACAAATATATTCCATGCCTTAGAAAAGCCTACCCTCCTCATGGTTCCTCTATAGAGAGTAAGGGTGTCTTGAAGTCCATAGGCATCTCTGTATTTTAGGGAGTCTCTATTCGCATAGGCTTCAAATTTACCGTAGCCTGCTATCTCAATAAATTCCGTACGTCTAAAAAGCTTGTGATATGGAATGTATTTATAAGTCCCTTCTTGAATGAATTTTGCAGCACCTCCTTGGCCAGCAATGACTACATTTCTAGGGTTCCATGTAAATTTATAATCCCAAAGATTGGCTTTTTCCCTTGGCGCTACTAAACCGCCAGTAAAGGATTCAAATAGCCTCATTTTTCCACCTTTTGCTTTAATTTCTTCAATAAATGCCATGGCACTCATATGGTCTATGCCGGGGTCTACGCCCATTTCATTTAGAAAAATGAGACCTTTTGCTTTTACTTGGGCGTCTAATGCTTTAATTTCCGGACTTACATAAGAAGCCGTTACTAAATTCTTTTCTAGCAATAAACAGTCTTGGGCTATGGTGATATGCATATGAGCTGGCAACATAGAGATGACCAAATCAGATTTGGAAATAAGTGCTTTTCTGGTAGGCTCATGCATGATATCTTGTTCAGATACCTCTGCATTTTTATGCTCTTTAATGATTTTATTGATGTGGCTAGTGTCACGGTCTACTATGTGAACATATAAATGCTCATTCTCTGCGTGCTCTAAGAGATAGTCTATGAGGTAAGCTGTAGATTTTCCAGAACCAATAAGTAAGATTTTTCGCATAGTAGAAACGGGATTAAACGTTTCTAAATGTAGCGAATTGTTATATTTTTAAAAAATACACACTAATAAGTTATGAACAAAACAATTTATTTCTTGTTTGCTCCTGTAATGTATTTTTGAAGTGCCATGGTCATAGAGGGTGTTTCTGGAGTAGGAGCCTTAATGTCTATCCTTAAACCAGCCTCAGTAGCTGCATTGACGGTAGAATTTCCAAACACTGCTATTCTAGTATTATTTTGTTTAAAGTCAGGGAAATTTTTAAGTAATGACTCTATTCCAGAAGGACTAAAAAACACTAATACATCATATAAAACGTCGTTCAAATCTGAAAGATCACTAATAACTGTTTTGTAAAAAATGCCTCTTTTCCAATCTAGGCTAAGGCTGTCTAAAGTCTCAGGCACAATAGACTTAAGAACATCTGAAGAAGGGAGTAAGAATTTCTCTTCCTTGTACTTTTTAAACAAAGGGACCATATCTGAAAAATTCATTTTCCCTACGTATATCTTGCGCTTTCTGTATACTACATATTTTTGAAGGTAGAAAGCAACTGCCTCTGATTGGCAAAAATACTTCATACTGTCTGGAACTTTAAATCTCATTTCTTCTGCCAATCTAAAATAGTGGTCTACTGCGTTTCTGCTGGTGAGTATGATAGCGGTAAAATTATTGAGATCAATTTTTTGTTGACGCACCATTTTAGCGTCTACGCCTTCTACATGAATGAAAGGTCTAAAATCTACCTTTACTTTCTCTTTTTCTATTAGCCTTGCATATGGAGAGTTCTCCATTTTTGGCTCTGGCTGAGAGACTAAAATTGTTTTTACCTTCATAGTTTCACATTTTAAAAATACGGACAATAATTAAAAAAGGCGCAATTTCAAGAGCGCAAAGGTACAAAATAAAATAGAAGATGTTGTTTATAATGTGTTTTTGATGATTTCTAATTATCACAAGCCAGCCACTTAAGATCACTAAAAAAGCTAAGCCAATACTAACGAAAAACAAGATCCTAGAGTTAGGGAATAAAAATAGAAATAGCAGGTTAGAAATAAAAAGAATGATTGAGGCATAGTTAAAATAACTGCTTTTTTTAAAGGTGAGGTCTTTCATGAGTCTGTTGTTATTGAAAAATACACCATTTAATCTTTGCGCTAATTGTTTGGCATAAACAAAAAAAGCCACCCCCAGAAAAATCAATATAAAAGAACTTGACAAATAACTAGAACTCCCCAACCTTATAGTGAGCAGACCTAGGTTTAAATATAAAAAAAGACTGGTATTTAAAATAGCAAATAGCTGCCACAGTAGCTGAAAAGGATGTAATAACTGTTTTTTTTTATTGTACACCAATACATACTTATTATTGGTAAGAAGATTAGTGAAAAGAGTAAAACGGTGCAAGTGAATTTGTTTTGAAAGCACCATAATTAGGAGTGATAGTAATAAAACACCCAGAATCCAGTCTGCAATGAAAGAAGGTCTTAAAAGGGTTTCCATCGAGCTATTTTTTGATTGGTACCTCCAAGTAAGTAAGGCAGTCCTGCGCTTGCAATAGTGATTTTAAAATAGCCACTCTCATCATAACTGGTAGGTTTTTTAAAAGCCCCCTTAATTAAAATAGAAGCTCCTGGTGCTAGGCTTTTATTATTCATTTCCTTTTCTTCCTCTTTAGAAAAATTAATGGGGGTCAGGTTTTTATATTGCTTGTAAGAATTAAGAAAAGCCACTCCAAAGTCTAAGTCTTGTAGCGCTATAGTATTTTTATAGGGATTGGTCAATTTAAAATAGATTACGCCTGCAGAGATTTCTAAAAGCTTAGTTTCCAAAAGGGAGTAAGACTGAAAATGGTCTATCCACCTGCCGTAATAAACAGTATTTTTTGCTTTTTGGAAGGAGAAATCACTCTGTATATCTTTCTTTGTAATATAAGCCACTTTTTCTCCTTGAATACTTTCTTCTGAACCGTCAATATTATATTGATTTTCCCTGTAGCTAATGCTATTTAGAGAGTAGGTAGTGGCTTTAGAATAGAATGCGTACATGGGCGCATTTCTATAGGAATCTTCAAAGACTACTTTTGCGAGACCTACTTTTTTTTCTAAAGCAGCTACCCATTCTTTATTGCCATGGGCTTCATAAGAAATAGGAAGTAAAGGCTCAAAGATTAAGCCAAGCCTTAAAAATACAATAAGGGCTGTATTAATAAGGCCAGATATCCAGAGCTGTTTGCGCAGTTTTTTATCTTCTATAAGCCTTTCAAATACTAAATAAGCCACAGGAATACAGATTACAACTATCCATTGGGTTTGTATGCGCCTATTAAAACTTGAAACTAGAAAAAATACGAGTACTGTAAGCACTATCCCAATCATACTTTTTTTTAATGAAGTATTGGCTTTTACAGAAAAGAGCGTTTTGTATATAAAAGGAAAAGTAAGTCCAAAAATAGCTATTAAATTCACCCAATATCCAAGACCAAAATCAAAGAAATCATAGGCTCTATTAGGCCTTTCAAAAAGGTGGTAAGCTACAGATACAAATTCATTTTTATACAACCAGTATAAATGTGGACTGTATGCCAAGAGGCTTACTAAAACAGATCCCCAGGCATAACGGTTTTTAAGTAGTTTAGGATTTCCAAAAACAACACCAACAATCACTAAAACGGCATGGTATTTACTATACATGAGCGCTGCCATGACAAGCCCTAACGCCAGACTGAGTGTCCAATTGGCTTTGTCGTAAAAAGCTTGCAGAAAAAAAATAAATAAGGCAGTAAAAAATAATAAAGGGGTGTCTGGCAGGCTAAAAAACCCATAAGCGTTTAGTAAAGTCATAGAAAAAACCAGGACAATAAAAGACCATACAAAGGAATATTTTCTAGGATCTTTGATAGTTTCCCAAAGGAGTATGTAGGTTCCTACAGACATTAAAACGCCAATAATTCTAACAGCAAGAGTCCCCTTAAAAACTAAGTTTCCAAGCGCCATCATGCCAGCCACCATAGGGGGGTGGTCAAAGTATCCCCAATCTAATTGAGTAGAGAAATACCAATAATAGGCCTCATCGTAAATAAGTTCTGTATAAGCTGCTTGAAGGCAGTTTACAAGGGCAATAAGTCCTATGAGTATATAAAAAAGCTTTTGTTGATTGCCTTTCATTCATGATGTTTTGCAGGCAAATTTACAAATTATAAGTGGGTTTGTTCCTTATAAAAAAAGCATAAAGCCTACACTAACACTTAGATAACGGCATTAATGTGCTATTTTTGTGTACAAATTTTCATGTCATGACCCCAAGGATTGTTATTATTCCCACCTATAATGAGATTGAGAATATTTCTCAAATAGTAGAGGCTGTTTTTGAATTACCTATGTCTTTTCATGTACTTATAGTAGACGATGGATCACCAGACGGAACTGCTTTTGCAGTAAAAAAATTACAGCAAGACTATCCAGAACAACTTTTTTTAGAAGAAAGAGCAGGTAAAGGGGGGCTAGGTACGGCCTATATTCATGGTTTTAAATGGGCATTGGCTAGGTCTTATGACTACATTTTTGAGATGGATGCAGATTTTTCACATCCTGTAAAAGACCTTATTTCTTTATTTGAAGCCTGTGAAAAGGGGGCAGACCTCTCTATTGGTTCTCGTTATAAAAAAGGCATTAACGTAGTAAATTGGCCCTTGTACAGAATTTTAATTTCATACGGAGCCTCTTTTTATGTAAAAATCATTACCGGAATGAAGGTACATGACCCCACCTCTGGTTTTGTGTGTTACTCCAGAAAAGTATTAGAAGCCATTCCTTTGGACCGCGTTAAGTTTGTAGGCTACGCCTTTCAGATTGAAATGAAATTTAGAGCCCATATAAAAGGATTTAAAATAGAAGAAGTCCCCATTATTTTTAGAGATAGGGTGTTGGGGAAATCTAAGATGAGTTCTTCCATAGTGGGAGAAGCAGTTATAGGTGTCTTAAAATTAAAAGCCCAGAGTATTTTCAATAAGAAAAATTTCTAAAATGGCATCATATACTTTAATTAAAAACGGAACCTTAGTAAATGAAGGCTTGACCTTTCAGGCCGATATTCTTCTAAAAGATCAGTTTATTGATAAAATAGGGACCGATCTTTCCCACCTAACAGCTACCGTAATAGATGCAGCTGGAATGTTGGTATTGCCTGGAATGATTGATGATCAGGTTCATTTTAGAGAGCCAGGACTTACTCATAAAGGAAACATATACACAGAAAGTAGGGCTGCTGTGGCTGGGGGTGTTACCTCGTATATGGAGCAGCCTAATACCAACCCACAAACCACTTCCATTAAAGCGCTAGAAGCTAAGTTTTTATTGGGTGCTCAAAGTTCCTTTGCTAACTATGCCTTTCCTTTTGGAGGCACCAATGACAATTTAGAAGAGTTAAAAAGGTTGGATAAAAATGCCACCTCTAATGTGAAACTATTTTTAGGTTCTTCTACAGGGAATATGCTGGTAGACAACGAGCAGGTATTAGAAGGAATTTTTAGTAATACAGCACTTGTAATTTGTGCGCACTGTGAAGATGAGGGAACTATAAGGGCAAATATGGAAGCCTATACAGAGAGCTATGGCGCTGATATTCCTATGAGTGCACACCCAGAAATTCGCTCAGCAGAAGCCTGTTACTTGTCTTCTTCTAAGGCAGTAGCCTTGGCAGAAAGGACCGCTGCTAGACTTCATGTATTTCACTTGTCTACTGCTAGAGAAACTCATCTGTTTAGAAATGATATTCCATTAAAAGATAAAAAAATAACAGCAGAGGTATGCCTTCATCACCTTTGGTTTTCAGATATGGACTACGCAGAAAAAGGCAGTTATATTAAATGGAATCCGGCAGTGAAGACGTCCGCAGATAGGGCAGGTTTGTGGGAGGCACTTTTAGATGACAGAATAGACGTTATAGCTACAGATCACGCACCTCACACCATAGAAGAAAAACAGCAAAAATACGCACAAGCACCCTCTGGAGGCCCTTTGGTTCAACACGCTTTGGTAGGACTTTTAGAAAAAGTAGGTCAGGGAATGATTTCTCTACCCAATTTAGTTCAGAAAATTTGCCACAACCCCGCTATCCTTTTTAATATAAATAGGAGGGGCTATTTAAGAGAAGGATATTTTGCAGACCTTGTACTTATAAAACCAAATGTTCCATGGACAGTAAGCGGTCAAAATATTGTTTCTAAGTGTGGTTGGTCTCCTTTTTTAGGAACTACTTTTACCCACCAGGTGCACAAAACTTTTGTCAACGGACATTTGGCTTATGACCAGGGAGTTATTTCTGATCAAAAAAATGCAATGAGACTTACTTATAACAGAGACTAATGAGAATAATTATTTTAATTTTTGGGGTTTTGGGGTTTTGGTCTTGTGCCAATGAAATAGTACCAAGGCCAGATCGTGTTCTATCTCTTCAGGAAATGGAGGATATTGTTTTTGACCTCTCTATTTTAAATACAGCAGCCAAGGTAGATAAAGCTTCTTTTGAAAATGTATCCATCACTCCTTTGTCATATGTGTATAAAAAATATGAAATAGACAGCCTTACCTATGCTCAAAATGACCTTTATTTTGCTTCTAGACCTCTAGACTACGAATACATATACAGAAGAGTAGAGAAAAAGCTACAAGCTTTAAAGGTAGCACACAATAAAAAAACTGAAATAGAGACTCTTAATTAACATAAGCATTACAACAGTCTAGAATAATTTTATCTATTTTTTGGTATTCCATTTTAAGCATATCTATGCTCTTTTGAGCGCTGTAAAAATCTTGATGTCTGAGACTAAAAACGGTTTGTGCAGTTATTTTTCTTGGTCCTCCTGTGATTTTTTGTTTTATATAATCTAGGCGCCATAATATTTCTAAAAATAAAAAAGAAAGTTTTTTGGTAGGCTTTTGTGTTCCAAAACTTTTAGACATAAAGGAGAAAACTTCTAAATAACTCAGGTTTTCAGAAACACAAATATAGCGTTGGTTTGCATTTTTGCTTTCCATTCCCAATTGCATGAGTTTTACTACGTCAGAAACACCAACAAAACCAGATCCACCAGGAAAATAGTAAGCACTCCCTTTTTTAGCAAAACCAAATAATTTTCCACTCCCTTTATTCCAAAATCCAGCACCTAAAATAACCCCAGGATTTATGATTACTGCTTGCAGTCCCTCCTGAATACCTCGCCAAACCTCTAATTCTGCCTGGTATTTACTAAGGGCATACACATTGGGGTTTTCAATATTCCAATCGGTATCTTCATTAATGCTATGTGGAGCAGTAGTTTTACCTAAGCTAGCTATAGAACTCACATAGCACATTTTGACCACTTTAAAATCAAGGGCGCAATTTACGATGTTTGCGGTACCAGCGACATTGATTTGCTGTAGTTTTTTATAGTCTTTAGGGTCAAAAGAAATGAGTGCTGCGCAGTGGTATAACTCCGTCACATCGGCAAAGGCAAATTTTAGAGTCTCTAAGTCTAAAATGTCACCTTGTGTCCATTCAATTTGAGCAAATAAGGATTCAAAAATATCAGACTTTGACTTAAATAAACTTTTTACGCCATTTAAACTATTTGGCGCTCTGTAGAGGGCTCTTGGAGTTTTCCCTGCCAAACATAGTTCATATAACAAATGGGCGCCCACTAACCCAGTACCTCCTGTAACTAGAATCATATCTCAAAATTACATAATTTATTCCCTATTTTTGTCCCATGAAAGCGATGTTTGAGAAAAACCCTTTTAGTATTCAAAGTCCAGATGAATTTAAAGCATACGCTTTAAATTTATTTGCTTTTCAGTACCTTCAGAATGCTGTATATGGTCAGTTTTGTGATCATTTAGGAAAGACACCAACGGTAGTAAAGGAGCTTTCAGAAATCCCATATATGCCTATCTCTTTTTTTAAGTCACATGCTATGTTAGCGAGGGGTGAGCAAACAGATTTTTATTTTTCTTCTAGCGGCACTACTGATAAGGAGACCTCAAAGCATTTTGTGCCGTATTTGGCTGAATATGAAATGAGTTACACTACTGCTTTTAACAACTTTTACGGGAAACCGTCAGACTATTGTATTTTGGCATTATTGCCAGCCTACTTGGAAAGAGAGGGATCTTCCTTGATTTATATGGTAGCAGATCTTATTTCTAAGAGTGAACATCCAAATTCTGGTTTTTACTTGAACAACTATCTCGCTTTAAAAGAAACATTAGAATCTTTAGAGGCCTTAGGTACTAAGACTTTACTAATGGGCGTCTCTTTTGCCCTTTTAGATTTTGTAGAGCAGTATCCTATGCAACTAAAACACACTATAGTAATGGAAACAGGAGGCATGAAAGGCAGGAGAAAAGAAATGGTTAGAGAGGCCCTTCACACACAGCTAACAGAGGGTTTTGGTGTAGCGCAAATTCATTCTGAATACGGAATGACAGAACTTTTGTCACAAGGGTATTCAAAAGGCTTGGGCATTTTTGAATGCCCGCCATGGATGAAAATTTGTATTAGAGATACAGAAGACCCTTTAAATCTAATTGGAGACCACATGACAGGAGGGGTAAATGTTATAGATTTAGCAAACACCTATTCCTGTGCTTTTATAGCCACACAAGACTTGGGCAAAACACATGGAAATGGACGCTTTTCTATTTTAGGACGTTTTGACCACGCTGCTATTAGAGGCTGTAACCTTTTAGTTCCTTAATTAAAAACAAGGATAAAATAGTGCTTCTTTCCTCTTTGTAAGAGTACGTATTGGTTGTTTATAAGGTCTTGCTCACCAATGAGATAATCTTCTTTTACCTTTTCTTTATTTACAGAAATAGCGTTTTGCTTTAGTTCTCTTCTTGCATCTCCATTAGATTTTAAAAAGCCGGTTTCTGCAGATAAAGCCGCAATCATATCCAAGCCATTTTTTAAAAAGGATTTAGACAAAAAAGCCTGTGGCACTCCTTCAAAAATCTCTAAAAATATTTTAGTGTCTAATGATTTTACTTCAGTTGCAGTGGTATTTCCAAATAAGATTTCACTGGCTTTAAGTGCATTTTCATAGGCTTCAATTCCGTGAACCATAGTAGTTATATGTTCTGCCAATTTTTTTTGTAGACTTCTTAAGTGTGGCCCTTCTTGGTGTTCTGTCGATAGCTTTACAATGGCCTGCTCACTTAAAAGCGTAAATATTTTTATGTATTTTTCTGCGTCAAGATCTGAGGTGTTTAGCCAGTATTGAAAAAAGGCGTACGGAGAGGTTCTATTAGCGTCTAACCAAATATTACCCCCTTCTGTTTTCCCAAATTTAGTACCGTCTGCCTTAGTGATTAAAGGACAGGTAAGGGCATATCCCTTTCCTCCGCCAATGCGTCTAATGAGCTCAGTTCCCGTGGTGATATTTCCCCATTGGTCCGAACCGCCCATTTGTAGCGTGCAATTGTATTTTTTAAAAAGGTGTAAAAAATCATATCCCTGCACCAATTGATAGGTAAACTCTGTAAATGACATTCCTTCTGCAGCTTCAGAAGACAGTCTCTTTTTTACAGAGTCTTTGGCCATCATATAATTTACAGTAATGTGTTTGCCCACATCTCTTATAAATGAAAGAAATGAAAAATCTTTCATCCAATCATAGTTATTCACCAGTACAGCACCATTGAGTTTTGAGGTATTAAAATCTAAAAAAAGGGATAGTTGCTGCTTTAATGCTTCTTGGTTGTGCCTTAGGGTAGGCTCATCTAGGAGGTTTCGCTCACTAGATTTTCCAGACGGATCTCCAATCATTCCCGTAGCACCTCCTATGAGAGCATATGGCTTATGTCCAGAAAGCTGAAAGTGTTTTAACATCATCACACCTACTAAATGTCCAATATGTAAAGAATCTGCCGTAGGGTCAATACCCATATATGCTGACTGCATTTCTTTTAAAAGGTGTTCTTCAGTTTCAGGCATGACGTCGTGAAGCATGCCCCTCCATTTTAATTCAGCAACAAAATTCTTAAGCATTGTATTGAGTTTATTTGAAAGACAAATATAACTTTAATAACACTAATTAATAGACCCTCACTTATTTGATTATTAATTTTCTGGTACTCGTTTGTTCTTCAGTAAAGATTCTGATGACGTAAATTCCTGCTTTAATTCTGGGAAGTTGTAGTTCTTTTGTTTTTAAAACTGTCTCCATTATTGGAGTTCCAAAAACGTCAAATAAAATAATTTTTTTTGGCCCGGTCGCTGTGCTTTCTATGAAAACCTTTCCTTGAGTTACTGGATTTGGATACATTTTTAATCCCTCAATTTCCATGCTTTTCTCTTGTTGCGCAAAAGTTGCGCTAGTCACTATAAATAAGAGTATGTACAGAATGCTTTTCAATTTTTTTTATTTAATACAATAAAGATACATTTTTTTTGTTCCGCTAGAAATTAAATCCTTGTTATCACAGTTAACATTCAAATCACATTTTAATGAACGTTTCATAACCTATTGAAAACGTTGAGTTAAGATTTAGTGATTTAATTTGCATCATATATTTAATTTAAAAACAACCAAAATGAAAAAATTTATTTTATCTTTTTTATTAGCAATGGCTTTTTTAGTTTCATGTTCTGACGATGAACCAGCTGTTGAAGTGGTAGCAGCTACTATAGCGCCCACTTTAACTGGTCCAGCAGGAACAGTTTCATTAGAGCAAAGCACAAACATTGATATTACTTTTACACTAAGTACAGATGGAGGATATAAATCTGCCGTAGCAATTGCTAGCGGTGGAACAGCCACTATTAAATCTCAGCCAGCTGCTGGTGATAAGTCAGGCGCTGTTGTGGTTACTTTTACTGCGGCTAATGTTTCTGGTGCAGGCTCTATTGTTTTAACCGTTACCGATAATGAAAACAGAACTATAGATAAAACTGCAGTCATAAATATTGCTGCCATAGCTGTAGTACCCGAAACTGAAACCGTTGGTACAGGAAGTGTCTATTATATTACATCAGATAAAACGTGGACTTCAGATAGAATTTGGATTATGAATGGTAAAGTAGTGGTACAAACGGGGGCTACTTTAACTATTGAACCAGGGACTATTATTAAGGCAGAAAATAAAACTGGAGCAGATGCCACAGCGCTAGTGGTTGCTAGAGGCGCAAAAGTAAATGCTACTGGAACTCTTTCTAAGCCAATTATTATGACTTCTGTTTTAGACGATATTAATTATAAGTCTGTAAATTTCAAAGGATCTACACTTAATAATGCAAACCAATCTTTATGGGGCGGATTAATTGTTTTAGGTAAAGCTGCTGTTGGGGTTTCAGGAGGAGAAGATAATATTGAAGGAATTCCTGCGTTACCTTTTTCTTTATATGGTGGGAATGTAGATACGGATAACTCTGGAACTTATAAGTATATTTCTATCCGTCACTCTGGCGCAGAATTAGCTCCGGGAAATGAATTACAAGGATTAACCTTAGGAGGTGTTGGTTCTGGAACCATTTTAGAAAATATAGAAATTGTGGCATCTGGTGATGATGGTGTAGAAATTTTTGGTGGTTCTGTAAACGTAACAAATATCTTAGTTTGGGCACAAGGAGATGATGGGATAGATTTAGATCAGGCTTATAAAGGGACTATTAAAAATGCCATGATTGTATTGGGTGTAAATTCAGATACAGGTTTAGAGATTGATGGAACGGAAGACAGTACTAAAGCAATAGACGGAGCGTATACATTAGAAAACGTGACTATTATTGGCAATACCAATGCAGAGGCAGGAAAGAATAGATATGCAGATTGGAAATCAGGAGCTACTGGTCACAATAGAAATATTGTTTTTAAAGATTTCTTATCAGGACGTTCTGTTAAAACTATTCAGGCTAGTACTTATTCAGGAGCAGCAACCGTTTCTTCTGTTGGAAAACTGACATTTGAAAACATTGATTTTGTATCTGCAGATAGTGCAGCTACTATTTTGGGAGCTAATACACACGTTACAGATTTTTCAACATGGGGAGAAATTGTAACCACTCAAGTTACTGGGTCTGGTGCTAATGAAGCTCCTTTTAATGCTTGGACTTGGTATAGCAACAAATAACATATTTTATTTTATTGACAAATTGGTAATGGTGGATTAATAATTCCTTTACATTGCGATAGTAAGTTTGCCCGAAGTTTTAAAAAGCTTTGGGCAAATTTTTTTTATGAAAAATATCATCATTTTTACATTTTTAGCATTCACTTCTTTAGTAAGTGCACAGAAACTTTCAGGAACCATTATGGATGGGGAGTTTAACGAGCCCTTAGCCTTTTCAAATGTTGTTGTAAAAGGCACCATTATTGGAACCACTTCAGACTTTGAAGGTAAATATACCTTAGATGTTCCGGTGGGAGTTTACACCATTCAATTTTTTTATTTAGGTTATGAAACCAAAGAAATTAGTAATGTTGAGATGGTTTTAGGAAAACTTACAGAAGTAGATGTAGTCATGAATCCTTCCTCTAACCAATTAGACGAGGTGGTTTTAGTAACCTCTGCTAGACAAAATTCAGAAACAGCCATATTAAATGTACAGAGGAAATCTGTCAATTTATTAGATGGTTTATCTGCTCAAAGCATAAAAAAAGTAGGAGACAGTGATTTAGCAGGAGCCATTAAACGGGTACCAGGGGTGTCTGTTCAAGGGGGCAAATACGTGTATGTTAGGGGTCTTGGAGACCGTTATTCCAAGACAGTTCTTAATGGATTAGAAGTTCCAGGCTTAGATCCAGATAGAAACACCTTACAATTAGATATTTTCCCAACTAATTTAATTGAAAATATTTTAGTTAGTAAATCTGCTAGTGCAGATCTTCCATCAGATTTTTCTGGAGGAGTAGTAGATATAGTAACAAAAGACTTTTCGTTAGTTCCAGAATACTCAATTAATGTTTCTGCTAACTACAATCCCAGTATGCATTTTAAAAAAGACTACATCAGAGATTTTAGAAGCAAAACAGATTTTTTAGGTTTTGATTCTAACTATAGAGACTTACCCTTAGATCCTAAAGACAATATCCCTAATGCCATTACTACTAGTTCAGAAGCAAATCTTTTACCTGGTATTACTAAAAGTTTTGATCCAAAAATGGGTGTAATGAATGCTCAAAATGAAATGAATTTTTCTCTTGGCGCTACAGCGAGTAATCAGTATTCATTAAAAAATGATAAAAGCATTGGTTTTATAGCTTCTTTGGGTTACAAATACGAAACCACTTACTACGATGATTTTTTTAATGGTACTGCCATAAATCAATTTCAAGAATTAGAACCTTATTTTTCACAACAAGGAAGAGCAGGCATAGAGAACATATTGTTAAGTGGCTTGGCTGGTGTGTCATTCAAAACAAAAAGATCAAAATACAAATTAAACTTGCTCTATCTCCAGAACGGAGAATCTAATGCTATTAAAGCAGATTATGAAGATTTTATTGAAAACCCATACATAGGAACAGGTGAATTATTAACTTATACGGAGAGAAATATTACTTCTATTCCATTGACTGGTAAGCATAGTAATTTGAATGGAGACGCTATTTTAGAATGGAAACTAGCGTACAATAAAGCGAGTGTTGCTGATAAGGATTTTAGAAGGACCGTTTTTGAAACAGACTCAGAAAGAAGTTACTTTGCTTTAAGTAGCAGCACTACTAATTTTCCTACCAGATTTTGGAGAAATTTAGAGGAGGATGTTTTAAATGGAAAAATTGATTATTCAAAAGAGATTAAATTAGGAAATACAGAGCACAAATGGAAATTTGGAGTGGGTTATGTGGGTAAAACAAGAGATTTTTCAACTTTTAACTACACCATTGGATTTAAAGGAGATTCTAATGTTTTAAGTGGAAATGCCAATGAAATATTATTAAACAAAAATATTTGGTCTCCAGCTAATAATTTTGGCTCTTATGCCATTGGAAATTTTCAAGCAACAAATCAGTACAACTCAGAAAGCACCAACCAATCTGCTTACATTTCTGACGAGATTCGTTTTTCTTCAAAATTTAAAGCAGTACTAGGTCTTAGATTTGAAAACTATGTTTTAAAATATAGTGGTCAAAATTTAGAAGGGGCGGTTTACGATAAGGCTACTTTTATAGACAAAAAAGATTTTTTCCCTTCTGCAAATTTAATTCTCTCTCCAACTGAAGATCAGAATGTGCGTTTTTCATATGCTAAGACCACAGCAAGACCTTCTTTTAAAGAGGCTTCTGCTATTACTTTGTACGATCCTATAACAGAGCGATTTTTTATTGGAAACCCAGATTTAAAGCCGTCATATATTGATAATTTAGACCTTAGATTTGAGAAGTACGGTGCTGGAGGAGATTTTTTTGCAGTAAGTACTTTTGCTAAGCTATTTAAAGATCCAATTGAAATAAATGCAGTAAATCTAAACTCGCCCAACCAGCTAACAGGGAAAAACAATAAAAATGCCCAGCTGCTAGGTATGGAAATTGAATACAGAAAAGACTTTATTAAAACCGAGTTCTTCACGCTAAACTTTAATACCAATATATCTATTATTGAAGCCAAACAGAAAATGTCAGATGCAGAGTATCAAGGAAGGTTAATTATTGCTGAGGGCAGGCCTTTAAATGATACGAGAAAGCTTCAGGGACAATCTCCATATATGATAAATTCAGGTTTGAATTTTAAAATAAATAAAAGTAATTTAGAGGGGGGTCTTTTTTATAATGTTCAAGGAAAAACATTAGAAGTAGTTGGTATAGGAATTGTACCAGATGTTTATTCTGAACCATTCCACAGCCTAAATTATAGCATGCAAAAAAGTTTTGGAAAGGATCAAAGGCAATCTATAAAATTAACAGTAGATAATTTGTTGGGAGATATTAGAGAAAGTTTCTACAGTTTTTATGACCAACCTGAGTTACATTTTTCTAGGTTTAAACCTGGCACCTCATTTACTTTGGCCTATAATTTAAAATTTTAAAGCGTTATTTTAAAAATTTGATTGGGCACTAGCCTCTTCTTACATCCTTTTACTAAAACGTGAAGAGATTAAATGTATATTAATGACAATGTATATATAAGTCTTATATTTACTAGTGACCTTAAATCTCAATCAAACCATGAATAACAAAGACATAAAGATCCTTTTAGTAGATGACGAACCGGATATATTAGAGATAGTTAGCTATAATTTAGCTGCTGAGGGCTACCAGGTCTTTACGGCTAAAAATGGCCTAGAGGGCGTGGCTAAGGCTAAAAAAAAGCTGCCCCATTTAATTATTATGGATGTCATGATGCCGGAGATGGACGGAATTGAAGCCTGTGAAGCTATCCGCGCTACCCCTTTTTTAGAAAATACTATCATTACCTTTTTAACCGCTAGAGGTGAAGATTATTCACAGGTGGCAGGTTTTGACGCTGGTGCCGATGATTATATTACAAAACCTATAAAGCCCAAATTACTAGTTAGTAAAGTAAAGGCACTATTGAGAAGATTTAATGAAGGATCCGCTCCTATAGAGACTGAAGACATTACCACTGTAGGAGATTTAGTGATCAACAGGGAAGAGTACAAAATAGTTAACAAGGGAGTAGAAATAGTTTTGCCTAGAAAAGAGTTTGAGTTATTAGCACTTTTAGCTTCAAGACCAAATAAAGTATTTAAAAGAGAGGTTATTTTAGATAGTGTTTGGGGGAATGAAGTGGTGGTTGGCGGCAGAACCATAGATGTTCATATTAGAAAATTGAGAGAAAAAATAGGGGATGATAGTTTTAAAACTGTAAAAGGAGTTGGCTATAAGTTTGTACTTTAGTATTTATGGCCATTAAACTTAAAAAATCTTACCGTTTTGCGCTGCGGTCTTCACTGCTTATTTCTGTCCTTTTAAGTTTAGGGTTGTTTGCCCTACTGTATCTGTTTAGTATTTCGGAGCCTTTTGTATTCCCGTCATTTTTTCTCATTTGTTTTTCAATATCATTTCTTATTATTCAAATAAGGGTAGAGAAATTTATCTATAGAAGAATAAAAAAGATTTATGACGAGGTGTCATTATTAGAGTCTAGTACACTATTTAAAACGGCGGTAACCTCAGATATGAAAACACTCACTGAGGAGATAGGACGTTTTGCTCAAAACAAGAAAATTGAGATTGACACTTTAAGAATTAGAGAAGAATACAGAAAGGATTATTTAGGAAATGTATCTCATGAGCTTAAGACTCCGCTTTTTACGGTTCAAGGCTACATACTCACGCTCTTAGATGGGGCTATGGGGGACAAAAAAGTAAGGGAGAAGTACCTGCAAAGAGCTGCTAAAGGGGTAGAGCGACTTATATATATAGTGAAAGATTTAGACCTCATTACCAAGCTAGAAGTAGGAGAACTCAATTTAGAACCTGTCTCTTTTGATATTGTAGCTTTGGTTCAGCATATATTTGAAATGCTTGAAATTAGAGCTAAGAAGAAGAATATCACCATGTCTTTTAATTTAGTTTACAGCAGTCCCATTATGGTGACTGCTGATAGAGAAAAAATACAACAGGTCGTTACCAATCTTTTGGTAAATGCTATTAAGTATGGACATGAAAATGGAACCACAGAGGTCAGCATTGAAAACCTGCTTAAGAATAAAGTAATTGTGAGGGTGACAGACAACGGAGAAGGGATTGAAAAGTCTCATTTTCCAAGGCTTTTTGAAAGATTTTATAGGGTAGACAAAAGTGGAAGCAGGGTAGAAGGTGGTTCCGGGTTAGGCTTGGCCATTGTAAAACATATTTTAGAAGCTCACGGAGAAAAAATATTTGTAGAGAGTGTGGTAGATGTAGGTTCAGAATTCTCCTTTACTTTAGAGAAGTCAGAAAAAAAATAATACATATATTTCCTTAACTTTGCAACTCTAAAAATACAGGAGTCTTGGGAAGTAAAAACAAATTAAAGAGGTTTAAAGAAAATGAAACGTTCCAAAACGTGTTTCAGCCAACCAGGGAAGAGGTTCTTAATAAAAGCCTAGGTAAAAAAGGGCAATGGAATGCTTTTTTTGGTAATGAAAACCCAATAATTTTAGAACTTGGTTGCGGAAAAGGAGAATATACATTAGGATTGGCTCAAAAATTTCCAGATAAAAATTTTATAGGAATAGATATTAAAGGCGCTCGGTTTTGGCGGGGGGCCAAAACCGCACTTGAGGAAACCCTCCATAATGTGGCTTTCATTAGAACCCAAATTGAACTCATAGATTATTTGTTTTTTGCGCATGAGGTGGCTGAAATTTGGATTACTTTCCCTGATCCCCAGATTAAATACAAAAGAGCCAAACATAGGCTTACCAATCCAGAATTTTTAGAGAAGTACAAATCTGTCCTAAAAGCAGAAGGTTGTGTTCATTTAAAGACAGATTCTGAATACATGCACGGTTATACTCTTGGCTTGTTGCAAGGAATGGGCCTTCCTATATCTTACTCCAATCATGACGTGTATAAAAATGAGGGGAGCCCAGAAGAGATACTCAGCATTCAGACTTTCTATGAAAATCAGTATCTTGCAAAAGGAAAGGCTATCACCTATTTGCGTTTTAAATTCTCTTAGTGCAATAAGATGCTTATTCCATAGGGTTTGTAATAATTTTAATTTTTCTAAAGTTTTGAATAATAGCGCATTCACGTTTAGCTATTGTGATTTTTTTAAGTTTAGCGTTCAATATGTCTCACTTAGTTGTACTTTTTTTTGTTACTTTCTCAGCAGCTTTTATGGCTACAGTACCCCCTGGGCTTTTGAATATGAGTGCCGCTAAAATTAGTGTAGAAAAAGGCCCAAATAATGCTTATATTTTCAGCCTTGGTGTTGTAATAGTGGTGCTTGTGCAAGCCTATATTGCGGTGCTTATCTCTAAGTATTTGTTTAGCCACCCAGAGGTGATTAAGCTGTTAATGAAAGTGGCAGTAGGGGTATTTTCTGTATTTGCCATGTACTTCTTTGCATCGGCCATGGGCCAAAAAAGACCCAAAGCTCATTTTTTAAAAGTTAAAAAAAGGAGCAGTTTTTATAAAGGTATGTTCTTGGCAGCGGTGAACCTTTTAAGCATTCCTTATTACAGCGGTTTAAATGCCATGTGGAAAGCTTCAGGTTGGATTTCTTTTGCTTTAGAAGATACTTTAGTTTTTATGTTAGCAGCAGCAGCAGGAACTTTTTCAGTCTTGTATTTATATATTGTATATTTTAAAAAATTACAAAAGAAAAACAGGACTTTTTCTTCTAGAGCCAACTATATTTTAGGAACGCTTATGTTGGTGTTGGTTGTTATTACGCTTTTTAGAATTTACTATGAAACACGCTAGCACCACCCTCTCTTTTTTTGATAAAGTATATGATGTAGTGAGACTTATTCCATATGGAAAAGTAACTACTTACGGTGCTATTGCTAGGTATTTAGGAACGGCAGGATCTGCTAGAATAGTAGGCTGGGCTATGAATGCCTCACATGGAGATATGAGCATTCCTGCCCACAGAGTAGTCAATAGGAATGGACTTTTAACAGGGAAACATCACTTTGAGGGAACACTACTCATGCAACAACTCTTAGAGAGCGAAGGAGTCCTTATTCAAGAGCATCAGATTATAGGATTAGCCAGCTACTTTTGGGATCCTAATTTGGCTTTACAATCTGAAGGATAAGCCTTATATTTGTAATTTAGAATGAGTTTAATTAGGGTATTTTCCCTATACCATAGGCCAAGGCCTTAACACACCAGCATGCAAATAAAAAAGGCAGACGTTTTAGAGGCTTTATCAAAAATTAGTGCTCCGGGAGAAGGAGTCAATTTAGTAGAAAGTGGTGCGGTGACCAACATTCAAATTTTTGGAGATGAGGTGACAGTGGATATTTCCATAAGCAACCCTAGTTTACAGGCACGTAAGAAAACAGAGGTGGAGATTTTAAAGATCATTCACTCAGAGGTATACGAGAAAGCTAAAATTACAGTAAACGTGAAGGTCAACGCAGCTCCAACTGCTAAAACAAATGAAATTAAAGGAAAACCCATTGCGGGCATTCAAAATATTGTAGCCATTGCCTCAGGGAAAGGAGGAGTTGGAAAATCTACTGTTACGGCTAATTTGGCTGTTACTTTGGCAGGCATGGGCTTTAAAGTAGGCATTTTAGATGCAGATATTTATGGCCCCTCTATTCCCTTGATGTTTGATGTGGCTTTGGAGAAACCTTTGGCGGTAACTATTGAAGGGAAATCTAAAATGAAGCCAGTAGAGAATTACGGTGTAAAGGTGCTTTCCATTGGCTTTTTTACACAGCCCAACCAGGCAGTTATTTGGCGTGGTCCAATGGCTGCAAAGGCCTTAAATCAGATGATTTTTGACGCCCACTGGGGAGAATTAGACTTTTTACTTCTAGACCTGCCTCCAGGCACAGGAGATATTCACTTGAGCATTATGCAGTCCTTACCAGTTACAGGCGCTGTTATTGTGAGTACTCCTCAGGAAGTTGCCTTGGCCGATGCCCGTAAGGGAGTGGCCATGTTTATGCAAGAAGCTATTAATGTTCCTGTATTGGGTGTGGTAGAAAATATGGCCTATTTTACGCCAGAAGAATTGCCAGAAAATAAATATTATATATTTGGCAAAGAAGGAGCTAAAAACTTGGCTACAGACATGAAGATTCCTTTTTTAGGGGAGCTTCCTTTAGTGCAAAGCATTAGAGAATCGGGAGACGTAGGACGCCCTGCAGCCCTTCAGGAGTCAGGACCTTTAAAAGCTGCTTTTCAAGAAATCACTAGAAATGTAGTGACTCAAGTGGTCTCTAGGCATACAGATTTACCTCCAACAGAGGCTATTAAAATTACCACTATGGCAGGTTGTTCTGCTGTAAAACCAAAGAAATAATGAGAGTTTTTCTCTATTAATGACTAAGCATTTTCTTAGCTAAAATGAACGCTTATGACCGCAGATGCATTAAAAATTCAAGTAGAAAAAGCCTTAGAAGAAATTAGGCCCTTTTTACAATCAGATGGGGGTGATATTTCTTTAGAAAGCATAGAAGAAGGCACTAGGGTAAAGGTAAAGCTTATGGGGGCTTGTGTGGGCTGTTCTGTAAACCAAATGACCCTTAAGAGTGGAGTAGAAATGACTATTAAAAAATATGCCCCCCAAATAGAGGAGGTGATTAACGTAGAGGCTTAATTTTTTTTGATTAAACTGACAAATGTCATGGTGACTCTTTAACTTTGGAGCAACAAAAACCACCTTGTAAATTACCGAGCTTGCTTGGCTTGTTTTTAACACTGCTATGATTAAAACAGATATACTTATTATTGGTGCTGGACCTACTGGTCTTTTTGCCGTTTTTGAAGCGGGATTACTCAAATTAAAATGTCATATTATTGATGCTTTAGCTGTGCCAGGTGGCCAACTTTCAGAATTGTATCCTAAAAAACCTATTTATGATATTCCTGGTTTCCCAGAAGTATTGGCAGGAGACTTAGTAGACAACCTCATGGAACAAATTAAACCTTTTGTCCCTGGGTTTACCTTGGGTGAGCGAGCAGAAACTATAGAAAAACAAGAAGACGGCACTTTTCTTGTAACTACAGATAAGGGAACTGCACACCATGCTAAGGTGGTGGCTATAGCTGGAGGCTTGGGAAGCTTTGAGCCTAAAAAACCACTGATAGCTGGCATTGAGCGCTTTGAAAACAATGGTTTGGCCTATATGATTAAAGATCCTGAGGTGTATAGAGATAAAAAAGTACTTATTTCTGGTGGGGGTGACTCAGCTTTGGACTGGTGTATTTTCTTAGCAAATGTGGCTTCTGAGGTAACGCTGGTACACAGAAGAAATGAATTTAGAGGCGCCCTAGACTCTGTAGAAAAGGTACAAGATTTAAAAAACAAAGGTAAAATCCAGCTTATTACACCAGCAGAGGTAGTAGGAGTCATTGGAGCACAGCAGTTAAGCGCCTTAGAAATTGCTATAGACGGAGGAGAAACTATTATAAAAGAGGTAGATGCCTTTATCCCGCTTTTTGGTTTGTCACCTAAATTAGGACCTATTGCTAGTTGGGGTTTTGAGATTGAAAAGAATGCTATTAAAGTAGATAATACCCTAGATTATATGACTAATATCCCAGGTGTTTATGCCATTGGGGATGTCAATACCTATCCTGGAAAACTAAAATTAATTTTATGTGGTTTTCATGAGGCCACCCTGATGTGCCAAAGTGCATACGGGCGTATTTTCCCAGACAAGCGTTATGTGATGAAATATACCACAGTAGGCGGTGTTATTGGCTTTGACGGCTCTAAGAAAGAAGCTCCTAAAGCGGTAGTTAAAAAAATTGAATAAAATGCCTCAAGATATTCAGATTACCATTGTAGACAGAGAAGGGGTTTCCCATAAAGTTTTGGCTCCTACAGATATGAATATGAACCTTATGGAACTGGTGCGCTCTTATGAGCTGGCTCCTGAAGGTAGTATTGGTATTTGTGGTGGCATGGCCATGTGTGCTTCTTGCCAATGCTATGTGACTTCTGTTCACGAATTGCCAGAAATTTCAGATGAAGAAGAAGTTATGTTATTTGAGGCCAATCACACAAAAGATAACAGTCGCCTGAGCTGCCAAATCCCTATAACAGAAAAACTAGAAGGTCTTACAGTACAATTAGCCCCTCAAGATTAATAAATGATCATATATTTAAATTTTGGCTTGGTAAGTAAATAGTTCATAATACCTTCCTTGACTAGTAATGAGTTGGTCATGGGTACCTTCTTCTACAATTCTTCCCCCTTCTATCACTAAAATTTTATGGGCTTTTCTAATGGTGCTAAGTCTGTGGGCAATTACAAAGGTAGTTCTGCCTTCTGTGAGAGTGGCCAAACTTTTTTGAATGAGCGCCTCACTTTCTGTATCTAGATTAGAGGTGGCTTCATCTAAAATAAGAATACTTGGGTTGGCTAGTACCGCTCTAGCTATAGCAATTCTCTGGCGCTGTCCTCCGGAAAGTTTTACACCTCGTTCTCCAATGAGCGTATCTAAGCCGTTTTCAAAGCGGTCTGTAAACTCATTTACATAGGCTGCTTTTACAGCATCTGTAAGTGCCTTTTCAGAAGCTCCAGGCCTGGCATATAAAATATTTTCTCTAATAGTTCCCTCAAAGAGGAATTCATCTTGGAGGACCACTCCCAAATGTTTTCTGTAGCTGTCTAGTGTAATTTCATCTAAAGGTTTACCGTCTAGGAGAATTTGGCCTTGGTCTGGGTTAATAAATGTAGCAACCAATCCTGCAATCGTAGATTTTCCAGACCCTGAACTTCCCACCAGTGCAATGGTTTCTCCTGCCAAGGCGTCAAAGCTAATTTCGTGAATGACGTCCTTGTCTTCTTCATAAGCAAATGAAACCTGCTTAAAACTTATGGCTCCTTTTATAAGGCCTAATTCTATATGTCTGTTGGGGTCGTCAGATTCTGCAACTTCATTCATGAGCTCTTCTGTTCTGTCTAAGCCTGCTAACGCTTCTGTGAGTTGGCTTCCAATATTACTCATCTGAACAATGGGCGCTACCATGAGACCTAATAAAAAAGTAAAACTTAAGAATTCTCCCAGGCTTAGGTTTTCCATCATAATTTTATAGCCTCCAATTCCCATAATTCCCGTAGTAGCTAAGCCTAATAAAAAGGTAGCAGAAGAGGTCATAAATGCAGTAGCTGTTAGACTCTTTTTTACATTTACAAAGAGTTCGTGTACTCCTTCTTCAAATACTTTTGCCTCTTGGCTGGCTGCATTAAAGCCTTTTATCACCCTAATCCCTCCTAGGGTTTCTGTAAGACGACCTGTGACTTCTGCGTTTATTTTTCCACGGGCCCTGAAAATAGGCCTAATAATTTTAAATGCCTTTAGGGCTATTACGGCAAAAATAGCCAACGGAATTAAGGTGAAAACGGTCATAGACACACTTATTTGGAGCAACAGCACTAGGGAGACTACAGCCGTAATAGTCCCACCAACCAGTTGTACCAATCCTGTTCCAATGAGGTTTCTAACCCCTTCTACATCTGTCATAATTCTAGAGACCAAAGCCCCAGATTTGGTGTTGTCAAAGAACCTAATAGGTAGACCTAGGATTTTTTTTTGTACCTGTGCCCTGAGTTCTGCAATGAGGTATTGGGCTTGGACACTGAGAATTTTAGTAAGTAAAAAAGAAGTGATGGATTGAACCAATATGGATAATGCCACAACAAGAACCAGTATTTTTAAGCGGTCTAATTCCTTGTTTGGAATAATTTCATCCATTAAAACTTTAAGAGAAAGAGGCGCTACAAAACTAGCTGCTTTACTTATTACTATAAGAAGCAAGCCAATTAAAACCATTTTTCTCCTGGGCCAGATAATAGTAGTGAAGGCGGTTAAGATAGATACTTTTGGTTTTGTGGTTTTAGCTATTTTATTTTGATTCATAGTCATTTAACATATATGTGCAAAGGTACTTTTTTGTACCTTTCTAATTCATGTTTTATAAAAAACCTTATTAACCATAATACCCTTTCATAATGAAATATTGTTTCTCATTAATTGTTTTTCTATTTCTTTCATGTGCTACGGTTCCCCTTACAGAACAACAAAGGCAGGCCAAGCACGTGGCAGCAACCACAATTATTAGAGACTCTTATGGTGTGCCGCATATTTACGGAGAGACAGATGCAGATGCTGTATTTGGATTGCTTTTCGCTCAATGTGAAGATGATTTTGCCAGAATAGAAGACAATTATATTTTGGCCATAGGCCGCCTAGCAGAAGTAGAAGGGGAGGCTGCTATATATTCAGATTTGAGGGCTAAGCTATTTATGACCACAGAGCAGGCGCAAGAGCGCTACCAGGCAGCGCCTGAACATATTAAGACGCTTTGTGTGGCTTTTGCAGACGCGGTCAATTATTATTTAGAGATCTACCCAGAGGTACAACCTAAATTATTGACTCATTTTGAGCCATGGATGCCGATGTATTTTAGTGAGGGGTCTATTGGCGGAGATATTGAACGTATTTCTACAAAAAAAATAGCTGCATTTTATGAGAGTGGAGCGGCCCTTCCCACAGAAGAGCTGCTGGCCATTGCAAGGGTGCAGGAAGCAGCAGAGCCAGCTGGTTCTAATGGCATAGCCATTAGCGGCAAGCGCACTAAAAATGGCGCTGCCCTGCTGCTTATAAACCCACATACTTCTTTCTTTTTTAGGGGAGAGGTACATGTTAATTCCAAAGAAGGTTTAAATGCATACGGGGCAGTGACTTGGGGTCAGTTTTTTGTTTACCAGGGTTTTAATGAGAAAACAGGTTGGATGCATACCTCTACATACACAGACGTGATGGATGAGTATTTAGAAACTATTTTTAAAAAGGGAGATAGCCTTTACTACCGCTATGGAACAGAAGAAAGGCTTGTAAAGACAGATACAGTTAGCTTGGCATATAAAGATGAAAAGGGAATTTTACAGCAAAAAGCATTTCCTACTTACAGAACGCATCACGGGCCTATTACTCATATGGAAGATGACCAATGGGTAGCTTCTGCCATGATGTGGGATCCTGTTACAGCATTGGAACAGTCTTATAGCAGGACCAAGCAGTCTAACTACAAGGGTTTTAAAGCAATGATGGATTTAAGAACTAATTCTTCCAACAATACGGTCTATGGTGATGCAGAGGGAAATATTGCATATTTTCACGGGAATTTTGTTCCTAAGAGAGACTCCCGTTTTGATTTTACAAAGGCGGTAAACGGAAGTGATCCTGCCACAGATTGGCAAGGTTTACACACGGTAGATGAGAATATACTAATTTTAAATCCTGCTAATGGATGGTTACAAAATTGTAATTCTACACCATTCACAGCTGCATTGCAGTACAGTCCTAAGAAGGAAGACTACCCTGTTTATATGTCTATAGATCAAGAGAACTTTAGAGGGGTTCACGCTATCTCCTTACTCAGTAAAATGGAACCCATAGACTTAGATGGTCTTATTACACTGGCTCATGATCCATTTTTACCCGCTTTTGAAGTCCTTATCCCTGGACTTGTAAAGGCTTATGACGCTACTAGTAAACCAGATATTGAATTAAAAGCTGCTATTGAGGTGCTTAGGACTTGGGATTTTACCAGCTCAAAAGACGCTGTAGGCATGTCCTTAGCCCATTTCTATGGCACGCATTACGGAGCTACTGGGCAAAAGCCGACAAAAGAGACCCAACTTTCAGACATGGAACTTATGACTTATTTTGGAAATGAGTCTCCAGACATGGAAAAGATTCAAGTTTTTAGGGAGACTCTGGCACAAATGAATAAAGATTTTGGAACCTGGAACACCCCTTGGGGAGACATTAATAGGTACCAAAGACTTAATGGAAACTCTAGGCAGGCCTTTAACGATAGCTTGCCAAGTATTCCTATAGGGATGGCTTCTGGAAGATGGGGCGCATTGGCCGCCTTTGGCGCACGTTACACCAACAATACAAAAAAAATATACGGGACTAGAGGGAATAGTTTTGTAGCAGTAGTTTCTTTTGGAGAGAAATTAGAGGCCAAGAGTATTTTGGCCGGTGGACAGAGTGGAGATCCTAGTTCTCCACATTTTAGTGATCAGGCGCAGCCTTATGCAGACCAGCAGTTTAAAAAGGTTTTGTTTTACAAAGAGGAAGTCTTAAAAGACGCTCAAAAGACCTATCATCCGGGAGAATAACCCTTACTCCCTAACAATCACCATGGTGCCTCTGGCACCGGTAGAGAGGTTCCAAATATTCTGGTATATAAGACCTCCACTTTCATCATAAACGTTTACCTGAGCTGTATTAGGCCCAGAAGCGCCTTGGTTAAGGGCTTCAAAAATAAGTGTATTAAAGCCTTCTTTTAGATCTAGATTAAGGCCAACAAAGGAGGCAGTGAGGAATAGGTTTTCTATTACGATATCACCATTTAGATAAATTCTTACCCGGTCTCCGTCTACGTATTCATGGTCCCTACACACCACCCCTACAAACTTAGAAACAGTCTTAAAGGATCCTAGATTGGTGTCCCCAAAATAATTTTTTGAATTTTTGTTTTCTTTTTCTCTAATTTTTGGGTCTATTTTAAGATAGGTGCCTGCCTGTATCAAGCTTCTGTCTGGAAGCATTTGGATTTCATTTTTCTCTAGACTTTCACCTATAGGATATAAGAGCTTGTTTTGATTTTTGGAGTTAGGTGGGAGTAGTTTAAAGGGATTTTCTATCTCCTTTGCTTTTTGTTTATCTCCTATTTTAACAGTCTTTGAATTATTTTCTTGAGACCATGCCCACGAACTTCCTAATAGGAAACAGACAGATAAAAATAGAAATTTCATAACACTCATAGGGGTAAAGATATTAAACAAAGGTTAGAATTTGTTTTAACGCTCCGTTAAAAAAAGCGCGGCCTTTTGGCCGCGCTGCCTATAAATGGTTTATTTGGTTGTAGTATATTATGCAAAGTAAATATACACGCCAATAACTAAGACGCATATTCCTAGTCCTACTTGTTTCACGTATTGGAAAGGAAGAATGTCTACCTGTTTGGTGTAGCTTAACTCATAAGGGGTGTCCATGGGTTTTAATTTTCCAATAAGGAGCATAATCACAGTATTGAGTAAGAATAGTATGGCCATAACGTCTAAGTAGTGTGGGTAGGTGCCTCCGTACTCTGTCACCATAGGCTGTAAAATAAATTGGCTAAAGATATAAAGGACTGAACCAGAAATCACACCAATTTTGGCTGCTATGGCTGGAACTCTTTTTGTGGTATAACCTACAAAAATTACAGTTAGAATAGGAATGCTGTAAATTCCGTTTACTTCTTGTAGGTAATCAAATAAAGTACCTGCATTGGCAATCATAGGGGCTATACACATGGCTGCTATGGCTAAGATAAGTCCAAATCTCTTTCCGTTTTTTACCATTTCTAACTCACTGGCATTTGGATTAATATGTTGTTTATAAATGTCCACTCCAAAAAGAGTGACAGAGCTGTTTAACACAGAGTTAAAAGAGCTTAAAATAGCCCCAAAGAGAACTGCAGCAAAGAATCCGACTAAAGGACGTGGAAGTACGGTAGCTACAAGCATAGGGTATGCAGTATCGGCCTTTTCAAGGCTTCCGTCAAACAAATGAAACGCTATAAGTCCTGGTAGAACCACTAATAAAGGACCTAAAACTTTTATAAAAGCAGCCAACATAAGTCCTTTTTGGCCCTCTGCTAGGTTTTTAGCGGCCAAAGCCCTTTGAATAATTTGTTGGTTGGTCCCCCAATAAAACAGCTGAACCAGCATCATCCCTGTGAAAATAGTATGAAAGGGAACAGGATCAGATTCTGAGCCCATAGATTTAAACTTTTCTGGATTTTCTTGTACCAAAATACTGAGACCGTCTATCATATTACCGTCTCCAATAGCCATAAGACCAAATACTGGAATCATGAGGCCTCCAATTAAAAGTCCAATGGCATTGATTGAATCTGACACAGCTACCGCTTTTAAGCCACCAAAAACAGCGTAAATACCTCCTGTAATTCCAATACCCCAAACACATATCCAAATGGCCTGTGTTTCTGTGACTCCTAATAATTCTGGTATTTCAAACATACCACTAATGGCTACAGATCCTGAGTATAAAATAACAGGAAGCAGAACAATGACATATCCAGTTAGAAATAGGGCAGATGTAATGGTTTTAGTGGCTACGTCAAAACGAGTGGCTAAGAATTGTGGTACGGTGGTTAGGCCGCCTTTTAAATATCTAGGCAACAAGTAAACGGCTGTAACTACCATGGCTATGGCTGCTAAAGTTTCCCATGCCATTACAGAGAGGCCGCTTTCGTATGCTGATCCATTGAGTCCTACAATTTGTTCTGTAGATAGGTTGGTGAGTAGTAAAGAGCCTGCAATAACACCTGCCGTTAAACTTCTGCCTCCAAGAAAGTAACCGTCTGAAGAGCGCTCATCTGTTTTTTTTGTCGCTAGATAGGCAATAAACGCAACTAATAAGGTAAAGCCGACAAAGGATATAATTCCTAACATAATATTTTGGTGTTTGGTTGTTTAAAGTATTGATGTGTAAATTAAAGATAGTTTATTTTAAGGTTTTCAGTTTGGACACTATATATTTTCCTACTTCTTCTCCTTGTTTTACACCTTCATTTACAGCTCTTCTGTAATGAATGCCCCCATATAATCTAGAAATAGCGGCTTCTTCTGAGGCTGCTATAAAGGACGTGTAGGAGCGTACGCCTAATCCATACACCTCTTCTGTGGTGTCTTTAAATGAAAAAGCGTCCCCATAAATAGCTGTCAGTGCTACTGCAGAAGCCCTGGAGATTACAGAATGTCCAGAGGTGTATTCTGGAAAGGGAGGTGTTTGAAGCAAAGGCAACCAAGTTTCATCTAAAAATTCGTTAATAATGGTCTCTGGTCTTACGATTAAAGTATTCCATTTGGTGTTCCAACAAGAAATAAAACCGTCGAATAGAGCAATGGACACCCTTGTATAAGCATGAATACTTTCATCCATATTACTTTTCGCCTGTTTGGAAGCAATTTTAGTAATCCCAATCCAGTGCCCTCCAGGAGTGATTTTTTTTGTAGCAAACATGGCGTGTCCTCTGTGGTGAGACACGTATGGGTTGCAGTCCCAGAAGCTGGCAATTTCTTTTGCCTCTGTGTTTCCCTCTATTTTCCCGCCTAATTCATACACCTCCAACAATTCCTTGTAAAATGGGCTGTCTTTACTCATGTCTACAGGATAAGGTGGTGCTGGTTCGAACTGATCAGCGGTAGCTAAGACTAATGTTCTTATTTTGTTCCAATGCGGCTCAATCCCCTCCATATAGTCTGGAGGGGTAGGCTTCCAAAAAGCAGTACCCTCTTGTATGGTATATTTTGGAAAGGTTCTGGTTTGTTTGTAGAAATCTGTGTCTGCCCATGCCAATATATGTGCAGCAACTAGATCTCCATAAGCCAGTGAAGCTTCTTTTACGCTAGAGGGAAGTCCATCTTTTTCTAAGCTAGCGTAAAGGGAATCTCTATATTCTATTATTTTATTTTCTGAAAAAATTAAGGCAGTGCCTACTTTTAAAAAAGCGTGAATGGCAGCCAATTCTGCATGAATGTCTTTGTCGTTTATTTCCGGTATGGTTTTAAATTCGCTGAGTTGTCCGGCCATATCCTCATATTTTTTAGGATATTGTTTTTGCATGATAGCATATGCAGCAATAGTAGGATACATATACACCCTGGAAGCTACAGTGGGAGAAAAAATATCGTATACAATTACGTCAGATAACTGCTGCATACTATTGTGAAAAAGCTGAGGATCTTTTAAGCGCTCTTTGTAGGTGTTGTTTTCTTCACAGCTCAATAGGCTAAAAAAGACAGCACTACATAAAAGAAGTGATTTAAGTACTTTCATTTTATTTATCGTTTAAGTCAATAGTTTTAGCGCTGTCATTGTTGAAAAGCACCAATAATTTGTTTTTATTTAAAGGCCCAATTGCCCTTGCTTCCATAAAAGGAGGCAGGGGTAAAGTGTTGTTTTTAGTAAATGTATTTCCGTTAAATCCGGATAGTATTCCTCCAGTATTTGCAGGTGTATTTCCTAATTCTGTCACAAATCCTTTGTAGTTTCCCACATAATATAATTTTAAATCTCCAGATAGGTTGTCTAAATAAAAGTCTTCAATACTGCTCATCTGGGCTTCAATGGGCAAAGGTAACCCTTGGAAAGTGGTGTTATTTAGGTACACCATAGAGCGCAATTCTTTGAGGAATTTGGTTTCTATCTCAGCAGGTGGGTTGTGGTAAAGTTGCCCTATTTCTCTCACCTTAGAAAAGGAGGTGTAGGAAGTAAATTTCTTTTTAAGCATGGGCATTTGCTTGCTCAGCATATCTTTGGAAGCAAATGGGATGTGCTCCCCTTCGAAAGTGTGAAATATGGTAGGGTCTAGTTGTTCATTTTTGTCAAAATCTTCTAGATATATTTCTACAGGGTTTTTTTCAGAGGCCTTAATTTTCATATTTAAACCAGCATTTCCTGCAATTATATCTGGTTTATTATCCCCATTTAAGTCCTGTAATAAAACAGTATTCCATAAGCCTTGTGTATTAGCCAAGCCCAATGCCTCTGTCTGATTCTCAAAATTTCTACCATCTTTGTTAATTAAAACAGTGATGGGCATCCAGTCTCCAACCAGCACCAAATCCAATAAACCGTCTTGGTTAATATCTCCCCAAGCACTGTCAGTAATCATTCCATAGTCTTCACGAGCCAGAAGCTCAAAATTCCCTTTCTGGGTGTTTCTTAAAATAACACTAGAGGGTGAAATACCATAAGCTCCAGGGACAGACCTAAATCCTAAAAACAAGTCTGAGAAGCCGTCATTGTCAAAATCTGCCACAGAAATACTCCCTCCATTGGCCATAGGTAAATTGGCCTTAGATCTGGTAAAATTCCCTTTTCCGTCATTGATATAAAGTCTGTCTACCAATTGAATATCTCCTTCAGGACTGTCATTACCGCCACTCATTACATAGAGGTCTAAATCTCCGTCATTGTCAAAATCTATAGCGGCAGCGTCTACGTCTTCATATAGGGCGTCTTCCCTAATGACTGTTTTAATTTCTGCAGTAAAAGTGCCTGCTTTATTTTGAGTATAAAAAGCACTTTCTTGGTATTTGGCGCCTCCAATAAATAGGTCTTTTAAACCATCTCCATTAAAATCTTCATATACATAACAAGGCCCCTCTGTAGAGAGTTTTTCTAACATTAAAGGCTCTCTTTCGTAGTCGTAATATTTATTTTCTATGTGGGTAAATGGAAAGTCTACAACCGCCCCCGTACTTTTTTTGACTGCTTTAGTTACTACCTCTATTTCTGAGTCTATAAGAGCACTTATTTCTTGATAGGTATTAATAGAAACATTTTTAATGGTTTGTGTCCCGCCAACAGGATAAATTATAGCTATGGAATCAATAGCGGTATTTTTCCCAATTCCAAAGTGAATATTTTGGCTGGAAGCCGATGCGTACCCTCTTGTCGCACTCAGCTCTTTATACCAGACCTGTTGTCCCGAAAAGAGGGTCACCTTGGCACCACTAGTGTTTTTAATATCCGCTGAAGGAACCAATTTTAAACCTACAAAATTGTGCGTACTTGGATCTTGGGTGTTTTCTAATATCTCTAAGGGGCTATTTATATTATTAACCACTAGGTCTATATCTCCATCTAAATCCAAATCTGCATAGGCAGCTCCATTGGAATAGTTGTTTTTTAGGCCTGCTGCTTCTGTATATTTTTTAAATTTAAAACCTCCTTGGTTGTGAAGCAATACATTGGCAATTTCTAATTGCGGCATTTCTTCAATTAGTTTTTTTTCTAAAAGGTCTTGTTGGTCTTGCTTATACTGGCTAAAGTTTACGTTACTTAGATAATTAATATAATCTAAATCATTTGGCCTTCTGTAAATACCGTTGCTGATAAAAATATCGGAAAGCCCATCGTTGTCAAAGTCTTCAATAAGGGCAGACCAACTCCAATCTGTCGCATAAGTTTCCGTGAGAAGGGCTATTTCTTGAAATGCCCCTTGTCCGTTGTTTAATTGAAAATTATTTCTGGAATACTGTGGCTGAAATCCAAAACCCTCTTTAATTTGAGCCACTTTATCTGAATCTTCACCACCAGATTTTAAGAGTATAGCGGCTTGATCGGGCATCATATCTAATGTAAATACATCAATTAATGCGTCGTTATTAAGGTCTGCAGCGTCTAATCCCATGGTAAATCTACTACTATGACTTGTCATTTCCGCACTGGCTTCTCTAAAGGTTTTGTCTCCGTTATTGAGATAGATATAATCGTTTTCGTGAAAATCATTTCCAACGTAAATATCAATAAATCCATCTTTGTTTAAATCAGCGGTAGCCAGTCCCAACCCATAGCCTAAGGGGCTGTTGTAAATTCCTGCAGCCTGAGTGACATCTACAAAATTTAAAACACCTGTTTCTAGAGTGTTTTCAAATAATAAATCTCCTGAAAGCACATCTTTTTCTGTCCTTTTTTCTGTTTTCCCATAGCTTCTTGGCGTGTGAACGGTATGGTTGAGTAAGTACAGATCCAAGTCTCCATCATTGTCATAATCAAAGAAACTTGCTTGGGTGCCAAATCCTGAAAAGTCTATATGTACTTCATTTGAAATCTCTTTAAATTTAAAATCACCTTGGTTTAGAAATAGTTTGTTGTGTCCTTTAAGGGTTTTGTAATTTCCTACAACAGATACGTAAACATCTAATAAGCCGTCATTATTAACGTCTGCCAGGGTAACCCCATTAGACCAACTGCTTTGTGTATTTATGTCTGCAGCAGCTGTTTGATCTTTAAATTTAAGCCCTCCTAAGTTTTCATACACCCTGTCCTGAACCTGATTTCCTGTAACAAATAGGTCTTCTAATCCATCGTTGTTTAAATCTCCTATAGCTACTCCTGCGCCGTTGTAGAAGTAGAGGTATTCTATAATATTTAAATCTGCACTGGGCGTTAAAGTATTTTCAAAATCCACACCACTTTGTTCTGCATTAATGGAGTTAAAATATATTGGCGAAACCTCTTTTGGGGATTCACAACTTTGAAGCCCAGCATATAGGGCTGCGAACCATAAAGTGTGTTTAGTTAACTGTAATAATGGGTATTTTTTCATTTTAGAATTTGTATCTCAAAATAGAATCACTGTTTCTAACAAATAATAGGGTGTTGTTGATCTTTTGAATAGACCTCACTTCTCCGGTTACTTTTAATCCCTTATTTCCTGGAGTAGCCTTAAATATGGGCGCTCCAATGGGGTCATTTCCAGTATTCTCTAAAAACGTTCCAAAGCTGGCGTCGTACCTGCCCACCTCTGGTTTTACCCTAAATAAGTTTCCTCCAAGGACTATGTCTGTGTCGCCATCTAAATCAAAATCTCCGGTTTCAATGGCGAATACCGGTGACATTTGAACCTGCTTAGGAAGTGAGATAGATTTAAACCCTCCATTTCCATCATTGATATAAATAGAAGTTTTTAATTCAATTGCCGTTGCTTTTGTACTCAGGCTTAAAGCTTCCTCAGAAAAAATGGCATTTAAATCTGCATTTTTAAAGCTGTTGTAATCAGGAAACTTCTTTTTAAGTCCTTTCATCTGATCGATTAGATTGTGTCTCAAATTGTAAGGGTATACTTTACCGTCCGCTGCGGTAAAACCCATCACAGGATCTAAGGCCCCATTTTGGTCAAAATCCTGAACAAAAATACAAATGGGTTGTTCTTTACTCGCTTTAAATCTGGAGTTCTCTCCATGATTCCCCACAATTAAATCAGGAAAACCATCTTGATTTACATCTGTGATATTTAAGGCACTCCACCAGCCTTTTTCGTGCTGTAATTCGCTGGATTTCTTTGAAAAAGCCCCGTTGTTATTTAAGAATACCTCTATACCCATAAACTCTCCTACTACGACTAAATCTAAGTCGCCATCTGCATCTATGTCATTAAAATTCGCGTCTGTAATCATGCCAATTTCACTCAATTCTGGTGCAAGTATGGCTGTTTGATCTACGAATATTCCAGTACCATCGTTGCGCAATAAATGACCATTTACTGGAACGCCATATGCGCCGGTAATAGATCTTTCTCCTACAAATAAATCCGTGTCACCATCTTTGTCAAAATCTCCTGAACGCACTACAGAAGTATTAAAATAGGCGCTCGCAGTGGGTAACATATTTTGAGAAGGGCTAAATATTCCAGCCCCATTATTGAGGTATAATTGATCTGCCAATTCAGAAGCAAATTTTGAAAATTCTATGCCCCCATTAGCCAAATAAATATCTAAATCTCCGTCGCCGTCTGCATCTAATAGCGCAACAGCGGTTACTTCAGCTGCCAAATCCTTTGAAAAGACGAATTCTTTTGAAGGCTTAAACTGGCCGTCAATATCTCCGAGTAATACCGCTGTTTTAAAGCCTTTACTGCCCCCAATAACTATATCTTGAATTCCATCATTATTAAGGTCTCCAACAGCAGATTTAGGCCCTGGGGTACTCATCATATGATGCAGTAGGCGGTCTCTATTAAAATCAATGAAATTATTTTCTTGGTGTACATAAGCGGGGACAGTATTAATTTCTGAGAAAATAATTGCGTCTGAAGGTTCAGGCAAATTAGTATTAACCACTCCATCACTCATTTCTAACTGAAGCAATTGATTTGTTTGCACTTCTTTTTGAATGGTGACCGTACCATTAGGCCAGGTTACCTTTACTTGAACCTCTTTGTCAGAGGGCAAACCAATATGTGGCCTTTGATCCATGCTAGACTGAAAGCCTCTAATGGGTTGTTGCGCTACGCTATATGTATTTCCATCTTGAGATACCTCAATTAATGTTCCTACAGCAAATGTGTTCTTTCCTGTTCCTTTTAGATTAAACTGAATAAAGTGGTTGTTTGTTTTGGTTTCACTCGTGTTTTTGTAAACAAATAGAGGCATATTCACATTGTTCACGACCAAATCTAAATCGCCGTCATTATCTAAATCCCCATAAGCGGCACCATTAGAAAAACCCTTGGTCTCCAATCCAAGAGAAATATCTCTATTAAATTTTAGATCTCCTAAATTTTTATACGCCTGATTTTCTATTGGATTAGAAGGAATAATGTCTATCAGTCTGGCGTAATCTACCTGGTTGTTAGTTACAATTGAGTTAATGACTTCGTCACTGGAAACGTATTGAAGGTAGTCTTGGTCGGTGAGGTCCCTATAAATTCCGTTTGCGATAAAAAGGTCTTTTAAACCGTCGTTGTCCATGTCAAAAAATAATGCACCCCAACTCCAATCTGAGGCTTCTACACCTGCCAATCTGCCAATCTCACTAAATGTATTGTCTCCGTTATTTAGTTGGAGGGTGTTTCTAGTGTATTGGTGGTAATAGCCATTTTTAACGTTGTAAGTGTATTTGTCCCAATTTTCAAAAGTGGTCACTGATTTAAGTCTTTCATAATTGGAAGGAAGCATTTCAGTAACAAAAATATCTGCTTTTTGATCGTTGTTTATATCTGCCATATCTGCCCCCATAGATGCGCCAGAAATAGAATTTATTGAAGCGGTAAGGGTCTCTTTAAAGCTACCATCCCTGTTATTGATGTATAAGTAATCTCTTTCAAAAAAATCATTAGACACGTAAATATCTTCCCAACCATCGTTGTTCACATCACCGACAGTAACGCCTAATCCAAAGCCAATTACCGATCCGTAAATACCCGCTTTCTCACTCACATCTACAAAAATTCCATCTTGATTTTCGAGCAGCTTGTCGCCACCCAACACATCTCTTTTGGGTCTTTCATTTCTTCTAAGGTCAAAGCTTCCAATCGCTTGGTAGGAGTTGTTTAATAGATATACATCCAGATCTCCGTCTTTATCGTAGTCAAAAAAGGAAGCATGGGTAGAAAAGCCTTTGTCTGCTAAACCATAAGTGGCTGCTTCTTCTTTGAAAGTGTTGTCTTTTTGATTGATGAATAATTCATTTTGTTTGCTGTCTCCAGACACATCACCTGAATTACACACATAAATATCTAAATAGCCGTCAGCGTTAATGTCTACCATAGTCACTCCGGTTGACCATGCTTTATTTCCCGCTATTCCTGCAGATTCAGAGATATTTTCAAATTTAAAATTCCCTTTATTTAAAAATAATTGATTTGGCTTTTGATTTGCTGTCAGGTAAATGTCTGCCCAGCCGTCATTATTTATATCTCCTATAGCTACACCTCCTCCGTTATAAAAGTTTCGGTAGGTATATACATTAAATTCATTGGAGAATTCTAAAGTGTTTTCAAAGGCCATTCCAATAGAATGGTTGTCTTGAATTTCAAATAAGGTATTGGTTTTCTCTTCACAGCTGCTCACCACCATCATTGCCATACAGAGCATAGCTAGAGCCAAAGGAGATTTGCTAAAAATGGGTTTTTCCATGGGTTTATTTTAAAGCAGGAAACTTATGTCTAAGGTCTTCTAAAGTAACCTTTACATCTTTATCTCCTTGAACATGTATGATTATTTGTCTGTTTCCATCAATTTTTACATAGGTAGGCGTCTCTAATTGCGCGTTTTCCAACAGGAAAAAATCATTCCCAGGATACCATTTTTTAAGGGTGTCCATAGCAACAAATAACAATTTATCAGATTGAAGTTTCTCTGTCCATGGAGACCATCCGTCATAGGCAAATTCCATGTCCAGACCAACCATCTGTTTTTCTTCATTAAAAATTCCGTAAAAAAGATGGGTCATGGAAGTTTCAGAGTTCCCTTTTAGTTCGTAGGCTACATACTGGTTTTTAGGCCCTTGTTTAATTAGCCCTTTTTTGTTTAGTTCCCAACACTTGGCAAAAAAGTCTTTTTTACTGTCTCCAAAATACAAATTGAATTGCAGGCTGTCTATTCTCTTTCCAGAGGCCATTTCTTTTTTTACGGTGCGATCGTATTTTGACTGACATGAGCCTAGGCTAAAGAAAAGCATTCCTAGGAGGGCAAAAGAGAAAATACTATTGAATGTTTTTGATTTGAATGCTTTCATTGTTAATACCTATAATTATTGAATATTTGTCTTTATTTTTAAAGCTTGTAATTGATCTAATCTCTCCTTTAATACCTAAAGATCGAGGTTTTTCAAAAATACCGTTCTTTTGTTGTTTTAAAACCCAACCATTTGAAGATTCTAATGGTCCAAATTGGGGTTTTATTCTGGTCTGATTTCCACCCAAAATAATATCTATTTTTCCGTTGTTGTCAGTATCTTCTAAAAGAATACTACTCACATTAGAGTATTGTATTTCAGGAGCCAAGGTGTTTCTTGTAAAAGTGTTGTCACTGCCCCAATAAATAGCGCTGCTCAATACATGAAGTTCTTTTATTAAAGCTGTTTTGTAAATGTCCTCTCCAAATAGATCGGTCATATTTGCACTGGCGTAGTCTTTGTAATAAAGGTATTTTTTCTTTAAAAAGGGAATTTGCTTAAAGAGTTCATCTCGGTCTAAGATCGGATAATCTACTCCGCTTTCGTGATAGGTCATGATTTGTTCCGCTGTACCATTTCCATCAAAATCTTTCACAAACATTTTCATCCCTTTTTTGTAAAAGCTATTTTCCCCTATGTTTCCCATTACAAGATCTTGGTGTCCGTCTGCGTTTAAATCTGCAATCTCTAGGCTAGCCCACAAACCCTTTTCATTAGCCAATCCATAGTTTTCTTTAGCTTCTTTAAATGTACCTTGAACGTTTATAAACACTTTAGGAGACATCCATTCTCCTATGACAATAATATCTTCTAAACCATCCTTGTTTAAATCCAAGTGCGCTGCATCTGTTAGCATGCCTATTTTTGAAAAAACTTCAGGAGCTTCTTCGGTGAAGTTTCCTGCGCCATCATTTCTTAAAATAAACCCCTGACCATCTATTCCATAAGTTTCTACTTGGTATCTTTCTCCCACAAATAAATCTATGTCCCCATCATTATCAAAGTCTGCTGCCGTTAGCGCCCCTGTAGAAAATGGTCTTGAAAATAGCGTTTTGGCTTGCTTGACAAAAGTGCCATTTCCATTGTTTATGTATATTCTGTCATGGAGGTTAAATGAAAACTTAGAATACGCTTTTCCGCCACTTCCCACATAAAGGTCTAAATCTCCGTCATTGTCAATGTCTATAAAAATCGCCTTTGTATCTTCGCTCATAGCGTCTTTCTCAAATTCAGTTTTTGAGCTTGATCGATATTTTTCTCCATCACTTAGCC
>CAWWAC010000006.1:0-75056 GCA_963934855.1 uncultured Flavobacteriaceae bacterium | reverse complement strand
ATGAATTAGAAGGTGAAAGAAGTATTGTTGAAGTTGGTTCTAATGAAACTAAGTACAAAAAAGACGGAACTGTTGAGGAAGACTTCTTTTTAGAAAAGTTCATATTTGGAGAAGATGGTAAAATACATACTGTAAGACAATGGAGAGCCGCTTGGTAAGGCACCCTTAATATAAAAACCCTCCCATTCGGAGGGTTTTCTTTTACACCATAGGCATTTCTTCTTCCTCCAACTCATTCACTTCAAGACCACGCAAGTAAGTCAAGCCAACTGCCAAAGTTTCCTGCATGTATTGCTTAAAAACACCTCCTTGAGATAAATATTTAGTTACCTCAGCAGCTAATAACTGTGCTTTATCATATCTAATGTCAATAGGATATGAGTTAGGGTCTAATTCTAAACCAATTCTTTTTCTACAAAGGGTGTATTTAAGTCAAAAATTTCTTGGATAATAGCAGTCAGGCTTTCTTTGAAATTTTTTGTGGTAGTTGTACTAATTTCTTGTTTGGATTCTGTCTCTTGGCTATTTTCAAAGTACATAGTGCCTAGTTTGGTGTTTTTAAAACTGTATATGCCAGCTTTTACTGTGCTGCCCGGGTGGTTTTCTTGGTAAAGCGATGCGTAGGCTAGTAGTTGTAGGTTCTTGGAGTTTTTGGGTTCTGTGGCTAAGTCTTCCCAGTTTTTTAGCTTGAGCTCTCCTGGCTGTACCAGCCCAGTTTTAAAGTCTATGATATGAATTTGGTTACTTCTTTTGTCTATGCGGTCTATGGTTCCTGAAAACAGCACTGGAATGTCTATGCCGGAGACATAAAGAGGCATGCTGTATTTTATCTCTAGCCCTTCTATAACAATACTTTCTTTTTCTGCACACTGTTGGTCATAGGCCACATAGTCTTCTAAGTATTTAAGAATGACCCTATGGGCTATGATGTTTTTACCTCTGCCCCCCTCTAATGGGCTGTGAAGTCTTTCAAAGTTAGATTTTAAAGTGGGTGTTAATTGGGCTTTTATGGCTTTAAAATGAACCGCTTGTAAGGGTACGCCCACATAGTCCTTATACAGTGCTTCTAAACTGTCATGCACAATGGTGCCAAAGGTATTGTAGGCTATAATTTCTTCTAAGATATCTGGGTCCTTAATACCAAGGACATAGCGTTTGTAAAAATCTATGGGGTTTCTTATATAGGTGTTTATGGCAGAAGGAGAAAAGCCAATGGCCGCCTTTTTCTCTAGAATTTTAATAATACTTGGGTCTTTTTTAATGGTGACCATTCTTGGCTGTATGTGATCTAATAAAGGCATGGCAAAAGTTTCTTTCACTACCACGCCAGGAATATTTTGAGTACTTAATTGGTGAATAAATCTGCTAGGCTCTCCGCCTTCTAAAACATCTGTAGCAGTATTGTAGAGTAGATACACTTTTTTAGCCCTTTGTAACAACCTGTAAAAGTGATACGCATATACCGCGTCTTTTTCTTTAAAGGTAGGTAGACCAAACTCTTTTTTAAGTGAAAGAGGAATAAAGGAGTTGTTAGATTTGCCGCCAGGTAAAATACCCTCATTGACATGTGAGATAATTACAGTTTCAAAATCTAGATTTCTACTCTCTAGCATTCCCATAATTTGTAAGCCAGAAAGGGCCTCTCCACTAAAGCTGAGTCTTTCCTTTCCAAGCCGTTCCTGGTATATTTTCCTAAGGCCCTTTAAATTGTCTATAAAAGAAAAGTTTTTTAGTTGGAGCTGAAGGGCAGTAGTAATTTCTTTAAAGTATAGCGTTTCTGATAGTAGGTTTTTATCTTTTTTAAGAGCGCCTATTTTTTCTAATTCCTCTAGGAGTGAAAGTAGAGATTCAAGAAAATCTTTAGGGTTGTCTTTGTGGTCTTTAAAAACCAGCTGTAATGTATTTGCTGCTTTTGGAAGCTGTGCTTTCATAAAAGACAAACTGGTAAAAGTGCTGTTTAGCTCGTGACACTTTTTTAGCAATAGAGTGCTCCCTCCCCTTTGCTTTTGGTCCAGAAGCTCTATTAGACATCTGTGCTGTAAAATAGCTTTTACCTGGCCTATGTACCAGCCATTAATTTCTCCACTGGTTTGCAATTCAAATAAGGCATTTACAAGGCTGGCTAAGGCAGCACTAGACAGTGGGTACCCCATAGTAATATTGGCCTTAATACGGGGTGGCAGCGTGTGTAAAACAGGGTTTAACAAGTTTTCATCTCCCAGCACTACTGCCGTATTTTTTAAAGCACTTTCACTAAACCCCTCTATTAAATGGCCAATGAGGTGGGCTTGTGAAACACTTTTTGGCGCACCAATTATTTGAATTTCTTTTTTTTCTGTAAAATAATTAGAAACGCCCAGAACTGGATTTTTCTCAAAATAAGGCCATTCTTTTTTGTGTTTTCTAATAAAATAACCAGCCTCATGAAAATGATGGTCTAAAAAATACTGATCTACATCCCAAAATGCTTGACCTCTATTTTTTTTTAAAATGGTTTGGATAATAGAAGACTCAGAGGTGTTTAGCGCGTTAAAACCAATAAATAAAAATCTTTTTTCTGTATGAATTTCTAGATAGCTTTCCAGATTCTGAGTGGCTGTTTTATAAATAAGCCCTTGGTGTCCCAGGCCTTTTTGCAGCATTTTATTAGTAAAACGCTCGTACAAACCTGGCAGTTGCTTCCAAAACTTTAAATAGTTTTTAACCATTTCTGTTTGATCTGCCTCTAGTGCCCAATGAGAGACTTCTTGTAAGTTTTGAATATGTCCGTATAGTTTTTTTGCATTTACACCATAGCGGTCTATTTCATTGTAATCTTGGAGTAGGGTGGTGCCCCATGGTAAAAAAGCAGAAAAAGAGTCTTTGTCTGGAATGTCACTTTCTAAGTAGCATTCATACAGGAAGCAAAGGGCTGTTTCTGAAGGAGCTGCTTGTATGTCAGCTATTTTTGTCACAAAAGATTCAATGCTGTAAAATTCTGGCGCAAAGGCCGTTTTAGAAATCTGTTTTTTTAAATAATCCTTGGCCAAAACGCCCGCTCTTTTACTTGGAAAAATCCATACCGTTTTAGATAGCTGGGTTTCTTCATGAAGAATAACTTCTACTATTTCAGATAAAAAAGCTTTCATAAGGATGTGTCTGAAACGTTTAAATTACTTTTAAGGCCTTTCCTACTTTTTCAAAGGCCTTTAAAGCCAGGTCCAACTCTTCTCTGCTAAGAGCTGCGGACAGTTGGACTCTAATTCTTGCCTTGCCTTTTGGCACTACTGGGTAGAAAAATCCAATGACATACACTCCTTCTTTTAAAAGATCTGAGGCCATTTTTTGAGCTAAAGGAGCGTCATATAACATAATAGGTACAATGGCAGAGTCACCTGCTACTATATCAAATCCAAGGGCTTTAATCCCTTTTTTAAAGTATTGGGTATTTTCCTCTAACTGGTCTCTAAAAGAGGTGTTATTTTCTATAAGGTCAAAAACTTTTATAGAAGCGCCTACAATAGTTGGGGCTAATGAGTTAGAAAATAAATAAGGCCTAGAACGCTGGCGTAGCATTTCTATAATTTCTTTTTTTCCTGTGGTGTAACCACCCATGGCACCGCCCAATGCTTTTCCTAGGGTTCCTGTAATAATATCTACCCTACCCATAACTCCTTTGGCTTCTAATGAACCTCTTCCAGTAGTTCCTAAAAAACCTGCTGCGTGGCATTCGTCTACTAAGACCAGCGCGTTGTAACGATCTGCTAAGTCACATATTTTGTCTAATGGCGCTACTACTCCGTCCATTGAAAACACCCCATCTGTCACAATAATTTTAAACCTGGCGCCGTCTGTTTGGGTCTGTTTTAGTTGCACCTCTAGATCTTCCATGTCACAATTGGCATAGCGGTATCTTTTGGCCTTACAAAGCCTAACTCCATCTATAATTGAAGCGTGGTTTAAGGCGTCAGAAATAATAGCGTCTTCAGGGCCAAATAGGGGCTCAAAAACCCCGCCGTTGGCGTCAAAGGCAGCTGCGTACAGAATGGAGTCTTCTGTCTGGTAAAAAGAAGCAATTTTGCTTTCTAAAGTTTTGTGAATGTCTTGTGTTCCACATATAAAACGCACAGAAGACATGCCAAAGCCGTGAGAGTCTAGTGTATCTTTTGCCGCTTGAATAACCTCTGGGTGCGCAGAAAGACCTAAGTAGTTGTTGGAACAGAGATTAATGACCTGAGAGCCATCTGTAAGGCGCACATCAGCCCCTTGTGGGCCACTAATAACCCTTTCTTTTTTAAATAAACCTTCTGCTTTAATTTGCTCTAATTCTTGGGCTAAGTATGTTTTGATTTCCTGATACATAAAAGGTGTTATAAAGTTTAAGTTACAAATATAGGGTCTATATGATCTTTAGAGATATAGACTAAAATTTTATTTTTTAGTTGGTAGCCCATCTCTGTAATTAGGACTCCATAGTTGTCTATCTGTTGGTAGTCTTCTGTTTTTTCTATACCAGTTTTATAGTCTATTAGGGTGACTTCATTTCCTTCAAAAACCAAACGGTCTGGCCTTGAAGTAAGACCGTCCGCTCCAAATATTTCTATTTCATTTAAAGCCTGTACACCTTTTTTGTAATAGGGCTTTAGAAGGGGGTGCTGCATAAGGTTTAGCGCTTGTTTTTCCAAGGAGGATATCATGGCGTTAGGAAAAGCAAATAAGACTTTAAGCAGCGCATCTTCCATAGAAAAGCGCTCTAGCATATCTAGTAATAAATGCAGTTGCTGCCCTTTTATTTGTGCCTCTTTTAAATGTGCAGGCTGGTTTATTTCTGGGTGTAAAAGCAGTGCAAAACTGCCTTTGTGTTTTTCGCTTTCTTGGAAGGGTATGGGGGTTGGAGCAGGCCTATGGTGAGTGGTAATCACTGGCTCAAAAGTACCAAAACAATACTCAAGTTTGTGGTCATTCCAAAGCTGTATGTTGTTTAAATAATCCATTAAAACCCCAGAGTATTGCTTTGTATTTATTTCTCCTTTGGCGTTTATAGCCTTAGCACCAATAATAAAAAGGGCGTTTTCTGCTCTGGTTAAAGCTACGTATAACAAGTTAATAGCGTCTAGCGCTAGTTTTTCATCTTCTTCTTTAATAAGCCGCTCTGTAAGGGGGCTAAATGAGGCTAGTTTTTCATTTTTATTAAGCAATAAATGGTCAAATCCACAGGATTCTTTTTCTGACACTGGCACCCATAATTTTGGCATTTTCTCGTCATAAAGAGGGGTTTCTACAAAGGGATAAATCACAACAGGGAACTCTAGTCCCTTTGCCTTGTGAATGGTGAGTATTTGTACTGCATTTAAACCTTCTGGAGCGCTAATACTAAGAGAACCTTTTTTCTCTTCCCAGTAAGCAAGGAATTCATGAACCCCACCTCCTTTTTTTATTTCCACCTCTGCAACTACTTCTAAAAAAAATTGTAAATAGGCGTCTTTTCCATCATTGAGTTTAAAGCAGCTAATGGCATAAACACAAAAATCATATAACTCCTCTGGGCTTAAAAGGGAGCTGTCAAAACCGTAGTTTTTTAAAAAGCAGCGTTTTGTATGCAAAAGGTGTTGCGCTATAAAAGGGTGTAGGGGCATTTTAGACTGCCTCTCTCCTAAGAATTCTAGCAAAGGGTAGGCCAAATAAGCAGCTTCTTCTTGGTGCGTATATTGAATAAGACCTATTAGAAATTGTACTTTAGGGTGACTATTTATATGTAAAGACTCAGAAGAAACAACCGCAATGTCTTGAGCTAATAAATAAGCAGCCAGCAAAGACCCTTCTGTTTTTTTTCTAGTGAGAATACAAAGGTCTCCCAGCTCATAACCTTTAGATTGGGCCATTAAAATGGTCTTTAAAACCTCTTTGCAGTAGGCGTCTTTTTTCTCTTCTTTTGGGACGTCTAAAAAGTGTAGTGACACATACCCACCTTCTTTTTTTTCTGCTTCCTGTTCTGAGCTGTTTTTATAGAGCGAACTAAAATTATCTCTAGATAAAAAGTTAGAAATATACCCAAAAAAATTGTTGTTAAAGCGCACTATTTCTGCTAGGCTTCTATAGTTTTTAGGCAGCTGAATGACCTGCGGGAGCAGTCCAGAAAAAGCACTTTCTGTTCCTTCGCAGAGTGCAATGAATTGCGTGGCACTGCCCCCCCTCCATCTGTAAATTGATTGTTTGGCGTCACCCACTAACAATAGAGAACCCTTGTTTCCAGATACATCTTCAGAAACTAATGAATTCTCAATAAGGGGCTTTAAGTTGTTCCACTGAAGCGCAGAGGTGTCTTGAAATTCGTCAATAAAAAAATGCTGGTATTGTTCTCCAATGCGTTCGTAAATAAAAGGCACAGATTGGTCTTTAAGGGCTCCTTTAATAAGCCTATTAAATTCAGAAATAGGAAGGTAATCTCTTTTTTCACAGAGTTGTTTTACTTGGTATTGAAGCGCGTTAATGAGGTTTAATGGCAGAAAATTTTTATAGGCATTTTCAAAAAAACTTTTTTGTGAAAGGGCCTCTAAAATAGTTTTTAAATATTGGCTTATATCTGGTTTAATACTGTCTATAATTACCTTTGTGGCTTCAGGTCTACTAGCGGCATAAGGATTTTTTTCATCAAATTCTGTAAGCCATTTACCCGATGTTTCTGGGGTTTGTTTATCTGTGATTTTATCAATAAATTTAGGCAGGTAAGCGCCAGAAAAGTCTTTGTGTTCTAGTCCATTTTTAGAAATCAGGGTTTTTATTTCCTCAGCAGCACTTACAGCTATGGCAGATGTTTTTTCCCTCTCTTTTTTGAGCTTTTGTTTTAGGGCTTCAAAGTCTGTTAATTTTTTATGACTCAAAGCGGCTAAGGCTCCTATGTCAAGGTCATTAAAAAGGAGCTTGCCAATACTCATAAGGTCAAAGCTTAGGTCCCAACTCCTGTCTTCCGCTATTTTTTCTAAGGCAAAGGCCACCATTATTTCTGTGAGCAGGACGTCTTGTCCTACCCTGTCTAACAGGCTATCTACTGCCGTTTTTAAAATAAGGCCTGTGTCTAATTGCACCTCAAAATTTTGAGGGAGCTTTAAGTCTTTAGCAAAGGTTCTAATGATCCTGTGGTTAAATTTATCTATGGTAGAGACCTCAAAAAAAGCGTAATTGTGGAGCAGTTGTTGTAGCACTTGTTCCGCTTTTTTTTGAAGGCTAGCCGGGTCTATAAGCAGGCCGTGGGCTACTTCATTAAAAATAGATTCGCTTTTTTTAGGTATTGGTTGCGTAGAGAAGTCAGTGAGGCTGCTTAAAATACGCTGTTTCATTTCATTGACTGCCTTATTGGTAAAAGTTAGTGCCAGAATGTGGCTAAAGGCAAAGCTAGACCCAGGACCTAAAATAAGCATTAAGTACGCTTTTGTAAGCGTATAAGTCTTACCAGACCCAGCAGATGCGTTGTAAATGAGGTAATTGTTCAGCACCTTTATTTTTTAGTGCAAATTACACATTATTAGAGAGTTCTTAGTCATTATTGCTTTGGTTTAGCATACTTATTGTAAATTTGATCAGCTTTTACAAATCCTTAAAAATAAATAATTATGGCTTTTGATTTACCAAAATTAGATTACGCTTATGACGCTTTGGAGCCTCATATAGACACCCGTACTATGGAAATTCACCATAGCAAACACCACCAGGGTTATACCAATAATTTAAATGCAGCCCTTACTGGAACCGCTCATGAAAATGCTTCTATTGAAGCTATTTTGGGTGGTTTAGACATGAATAATGGCGCTGTTAGAAATAATGGAGGTGGTTTTTATAACCACAATTTATTCTGGAATTCTATGAGTCCTAAAGGGGGCGGCACCCCTTCTGGAGATCTAGGCGCTGCTATAGAGGTTTCTTTTGGCTCTTTTGATGCTTTTAAAGAAGCCTACTCCAAGGCTGCCGCTACCAGATTTGGATCTGGATGGGCGTGGCTTTGTGTACACAAAGGAGGAAAATTAGAAATCTGCTCTACTGCCAACCAAGATAACCCACTGATGCCAGGTATTGGTTGTGGTGGTTTCCCTGTTTTAGCATTGGACGTTTGGGAGCACGCTTACTACCTTAATTACCAAAATAGAAGACCAGATTATGTAAGTGCTTTTTTCAATGTAGTTAATTGGGAAAATGCCACTGCTTTATATCGGGCCAATAAGTAAGTCTAATTATTTTTGTTGGGCAGTTAACTATTCACTTTATTGAAAAAAGCCACTCAGAGAAACTGAGTGGCTTTTTTCAATAAGAAAAGGCAGTGTAAGCACTGCCTTTTCTTCCCCAAATCTTACCAAGAACGTAACCTAATAGTGTTTCTGGTTCTTTAAAAGTATGTAGTATATTCTGTTAAAAAAAATTTAATCGGTGACTAACACTTTTTTTCGATGACCGACACTTTTTTTATCATTTACACTCTTTTTTAGCCTAAAATTTGTCTTTATTATCACTTTATTTTTAAAAAAATCGCTTTTCTAGTAAGCCCTTTCATTTTTACCTTCATAAAAGTTTACAAAAGCCCTGTTTACAACCCTATTACCTCCTGGCGTAGGATAATCTCCTGTAAAGTACCAGTCTCCTAAATTATTTGGGCAAGCTAAATGAAGGTTTTCTATAGACTGATAAACAATGTCTACAGAGGCTTTAATTTCTGGCGCGGTGAGCAATTCCCCAATTTTTTTTGATACTTCTTTTACAGTGAAAGGGGCGTAGAATTCAGTGACATAGTTTATAACATCGGCATCTTTAGACATCAATTGCGCCTTACATTTCTTGTAAATAGATTCTACCAAATCCATAGTGTTGCGCTCCTTATGAAGTGCTAGTGCTGCTTTAAAGGCTATAAAATCTTCTAGTTTGGCCATGTCTATGCCGTAGCAGTCTGGGTACCTAATTTGGGGGGCAGAAGACACTACTACAATTTTCTTGGGTCCTAGGCGATCTAAAATTTTAAGAATACTTTTTTCCAGTGTGGTGCCTCTCACAATAGAGTCATCTATGATCACTAAATTGTCTGTGGTTTTTACTGAGCCGTAGGTTACGTCATATACGTGGGCCACTAAGTCATCTCTCCCACTGTCTTGGCTAATAAAAGTTCTGAGTTTGGCGTCTTTTATAGCTACTTTTTCTATGCGGGGTCTTACCTCTAAGATTTCGTGGAGTTCTTGGCTGGTAATGTCCCTGCCAATAGCTAGAATTTGTGCTTCTTTCTCTCTATTCATGTGGTTTTGTGCCTCTCTAACCATTCCAAAAAATGAAGTTTCAGCAGTATTTGGGATATAAGAAAACACAGAGTTTCTAATGTCTCCTTCTATGCTTTCTAATATTTGTGGAAAAAGGTATTTACCTAGCGCTTTTCGCTCTTGGTATATTTCTTTGTCACTCCCTCTAGAAAAGTAAATACGTTCAAAAGAACAGGCTTTTCTTTCTAAGGGTTCTAGAATTTGTTTAAAACTAATCTCTCCATTTTTCTTAACTAAAATAGCTGCTCCTGGATCTAGCTCTATGACCTCTTCAAAGGGTACATTAAAGACCGTTTGAATAGCTGGACGCTCTGAGGCTACCACCACCACCTCGTCATCTGCGTAGTAATAAGCAGGTCTAATGCCGGCTGGGTCTCTGAGAACAAAGGCGTCTCCATGGCCAATTAATCCAGCCATTGCGTAACCACCATCAAAGTTTTTACAGGCTTTTTTTAGAATTTTAGCTACGTTTAAGCGCTCTGCTATAATAGCTGATGCCTCCATTTTGGTATAGCCTTCTTTTTTAATTTCCTTGTATAATTTAGCCACAGCGTCATCTAGGAAATGGCCTATTTTTTCCATGACCGTGACAGTATCTGAGTCCTCTTTAGGGTGCTGACCTATGGTTACTAAATTTTCAAATAGCTCCTTGGCATTAGTCATATTAAAGTTACCCGCTACAATCAGATTGCGGTGCATCCAGTTGTTTTGTCTTAAAAAAGGGTGCACATTTTCAATAGAATTTTTCCCAAAAGTTCCGTAACGTACATGCCCTAAAAGCAATTCTCCTATATAAGGGACGTGCTGTTTTTGTAAGGCCACATTGTCTTTGTATGTTGGATTTGCAGCAATTTCTGAGCTAATACGCTTGTTAATTTGCGCAAAAATATCTTGAATGGGCTGTTGTTCTGCAGATCGCACCCTACTCATATACCTAGACCCAGCTGGCATGTCTAGTTTAATGCTGGCAAAACCAGCTCCATCCTGCCCCCTATTGTGTTGTTTTTCCATCATGAGGTACATTTTGTTTACCCCGTAAAAGGCAGTCCCGTACTTCTCTTTGTAATATTCCAAAGGCTTTAAAAGCCTGATTAAGGAAATTCCACATTCGTGTTTAATGGCGTCACTCATAATTAGGTGCAGATGTGCCCTTTCGGGCGGTTTTATGAAAGGTCTATATTAAATTGCGTGAGGGCAGTAAACTGCTTTAAGCGTGTTTTTAGTTGGTGATTGTCTAAGCTTACTAGCCTTTCTGTTCCAAATTTTTCTACACAGAAAGAGGCCACATTAGAACCGTGAATAACTGCATTTTTGAGGTTTTCAAAAGAAATATTTTCACTTTTAGCTAGATAGCCCACAAAGCCTCCAGCAAAAGAGTCTCCTGCTCCTGTTGGGTCAAAAACTTCTTCTAAAGGTAAGGCAGGTGCAAAAAATACATGGCTTTCATGGAACAACAATGCGCCGTGTTCTCCTTTTTTAATGACTATATATTCAGGGCCCATTCTGTGAATTTTAGCAGCAGCTTTTACTAGGGAGTACTCTCCTGTAAGTTGCCTGGCTTCCTCGTCATTAATAGTAATGACGTCTACTTTTTTTATCACTTCTAAAAGGAGATCTAGTGTGTGATCCATCCAAAAGTTCATAGTGTCTAATACAATTAGCTTGGGCTTGGCGGCCATTTGGTCTATCACACTGAGCTGTACTCCAGGGTGTAAATTTCCCAGCATGACAATGTCCGCGTCCATAAAGTTTTTTGGAACCACTGGTTGGAAGTCTGCCAATACATTTAGTTCAGTAGCAAGTGTGTCTCTCACATTTAAGTCGTTGTGGTATTTACCACTCCAAAAAAATGTTTTACCACCGGACACTATTTCTAGGCCACTGATATCGATATGTCTGTCTTTAAAAAGCTGTAAATATGCCTCTGGAAAATCTTCTCCTACTACAGAAACAATTGCCGTATCTATGTCTGCAACACTTTTTGCGGCTAGCGCTATATAAGTAGCAGCGCCTCCTAGTATTTTATCTGTTTTCCCAAAAGGAGTTTCAATAGCGTCAAAAGCGACGGTTCCTACTACAAGTAATTTTCCCATTCTTAAAAATTTATTGCAAATATAAGGAACCTCTATTTAGTGTTCTGGGTGGGGGTTGGTTTTTTATATCTTTTAATTGCTTTTTATAAAACCGCTGTCTATAAAAAGGTCTTTACTCTTAGATGCGGCAACTGCCAGGGCGTCACATCTTTCATTTTGAGGGTGGTTGTTGTGGCCCTTAATCCATTGAAATTTAACTTGATGTTTGGAGTAAACTTTAAGAAATTCTTTCCAGAGGTCCACATTTTTTTTGTCTTTAAAGTTTGTTTTCTCCCAGCGCTGCAGCCATTTTTTTTCTACCGAGTCTACCACGTATTTAGAATCTGTGAAAACCAATACATTTAGAGGCGCTTTTTTTAGTTTTCTAAGCGCTTCTATTACCGCCAATAATTCCATCCTGTTGTTGGTGGTATGCGTAAAGCCTTGCGCAAACTCTCTTTTATAGGGAGTTCCCACCCATTCCATTACAATTCCATAGCCACCTGGCCCTGGGTTTCCACTTGCTGCGCCGTCTGTATACACGTGAACATCCGCTTTAGTCATAAAGTATTTGTGCTATAATTTTTGGAAAATGAAGGGCTTCTAAGGCCTGTACTTTTGCCGCTATATCCTCTGGGCTGTCTTTGGGTGTAATAGTAGTTTTAGCTTGAAAGATAAGAGCTCCTTGGTCATAGTTTTCATTTACGTAGTGAATACTAATGCCAGACTCTATCTCTCCAGCAGCCTTGACAGCGCGATGCACGTGCATGCCGTACATTCCCTTTCCGCCATAGCTGGGAAGAAGAGAAGGGTGAATATTTATTATTTTATTAAAATACGCTTTAATGAGGCCATGTGGTATTTTTAAGAGAAAGCCTGCTAAAACAATAAGGTCTATAGAGAAGCCTTTTAGCATTTTTTCTAAGGTATTTTCTTCCAGAAAACCTTCTTTTGAGAGATAGACCAAAGGAATTCCAAGATTTTTACATTTTTCAATCACTCTTGCATTTGAGTTATTTGTAACCACTAAGGAAATTTTTATACCCTCTTGTTTTTCAAAGAATTTCGCTATATTTACTACATTAGAGCCGCCTCCTGAGGCAAATAACGCTATGTTTTTCATGAGAATCTTTTTTTTGGCATTTTATTTAGAGTTCCGACAGGGCTAATTCATTAGGAATTGTTAAAAATACGATACATTTTAGACACAAATGGCGTTATTAATCCAAAGTTTTTTATTTTTGCAAACATATAAAATTTAAAAACCAGATTATTATGTCAGACATTGCATCAAGAGTAAAGGCTATTATCGTAGATAAATTAGGCGTTGACGAAAACGAAGTTGTTACTGAAGCAAGTTTCACCAACGACCTTGGGGCCGATTCATTGGACACTGTTGAGTTAATTATGGAATTCGAGAAAGAATTTGACATCCAAATTCCAGATGACCAAGCAGAGAACATTGCTACTGTGGGCCAAGCCATCACTTATATTGAGGGAGCTAAGTAATTTCACGATATATTAAAACATTGTAAATTATCCGTGTGGTGTATAACTGCATGGATAATTTTTTTTAAATTATATTTGTATTCAGCATAAAATTAAAATAAATTATATGCAACTAAAGCGCGTAGTGGTTACTGGAATGGGAGCTTTAACTCCTATTGGTAACAATATAGTTTCTTATTGGGAATCATTAAAGACAGGTAAAAGTGGTGCAGGCCCTATTACCCACTTTGACAATACCCACTTTAAAACAAAATTTGCCTGTGAGCTTAAGGGCTATAATCCAGAAGATTTTTTTGATAGAAAAGAGGCTAGAAAACTAGATAAATTTGCCCAGTATGCTATGGTGGCTGCAGATGAGGCCATTGCGGACGCAGGCTTGCATGAGGCTGTGTTAGATAAATTTAGAGTAGGTGTAATTTGGGGCGCAGGTATAGGGGGCTTAGAGACTTTTCAAAACGAGGTATTGAACTATGCAGCAGGAGACGGATCTCCCCGTTTTAATCCGTTTTTTATTCCAAAAATGATTGCAGATATTGCCCCTGGCAATATCTCTATTAAACATGGCTTTATGGGTCCTAACTACGCCACGGTTTCTGCCTGTGCTTCTTCTTCTAATGCTCTTATAGACGCCTTAAACTACATTAGGCTTGGCCACTGTGACGTCATTGTCTCTGGAGGAAGTGAGGCTGCCGTGACTATTGCTGGTATGGGTGGTTTTAACGCCATGCACGCATTATCTACTAGAAATGAAAGTCCAGAATCAGCTTCTAGACCATTTGATGCTAACAGAGATGGCTTTGTTTTAGGAGAAGGAGCGGGAGCTCTTATTTTAGAAGAATACGAACATGCGCTAGCTAGAGGCGTACACATTTATTGTGAGGTAGTCGGGGGTGGTATGACCTCTGACGCTTATCATATGACTGCGCCACATCCGGAGGGAATTGGAGTGGTAAGGGTCATGCAAAACTGTTTAAAAGATGCAGGAATGACTCCAGACCAGGTAGATACTATTAATACTCATGGAACTTCTACACCACTTGGAGACGTAGCAGAATTGAAGGCTATTTCTAAGGTTTTTGGAATTCATGCCCCACTTATTAATATTAACTCTACCAAATCTATGACAGGCCACTTATTGGGAGCTGCGGGCGCTATAGAGGCCATTGCGTCTATTTTAGCTATGAAATACAGTTTGGTTCCTCCCACTATTAACCACACAGAGGCAGATCCAAATATAGATCCTACCCTCAACTTAACTTTAAATAAGGCACAGCCTAGAGAAGTAAGGGTGGCTATGAGCAATACTTTTGGTTTTGGAGGCCATAATGCTTGTGTACTGTTTAAAAAATTTGAAGCTTAATAATGAAATTGCGCATGCCTATTTTAAATTCTCATTCTAAAGAAGACGGAGATTTTTTTATGGGAATAAGGCAAATTATAGGTTTTAGGCCCAAAGACCTTTCCATTTACAAGAAGGCATTTATTCACAGGTCACTTCATCTAAAAGATCCTTTTGGGAATCCTTTAAACTACGAGCGTCTTGAGTTTTTAGGAGACGCTATGTTGGGCGCTATTATTTCTAAGTATATTTTTAATGAAGTACCCACTGCAGATGAGGGATACCTCACTAAAATGAGGTCTAAAATTGTGAGTAGAGAACATCTAAACGAATTGGGAAAGGAACTACAACTCCTTTCTTTTGTAGACTCTAAGGTTCACAAAGATCATTTTGGAGAGAATATTCACGGAAATGTTTTTGAAGCCTTGGTAGGGGCTATTTACTTAGACAAAGGCTATAAGTACTGTGAGCGTTTTATTTACCTAAAAATTATTGAGCCCCATGTAGATATTGCCAAGCTAGAAGGCAAGGTTATTTCCTATAAAAGTCTATTGATAGAATGGTGTCAAAAAGAAAAAAAAGCTTTTAATTTTCAGGTGTATGAAGATTCTGGCAATGATCCCATAAAGCATTTTTCTGTAAAGCTATTTATAGATAAACAAGTGGTGGCAAAAGGCCGGGCTACCTCTAAAAAGAAAGCAGAAGAGAACGCATCTAAACGGGCATTTTTTGTTTTGCAGGAAAAGATGAAGGAAGGAGCCGCTGGAATTTAAAAAGTTTTACATCAGAGGCCCTAATTCAATCGTTTTCGTAATTTTTTATACACTTTAAGCACTGGGCCCTGCCTGTAGCAAGCGTTTAATACATATATTTGTTTAAATACAGAATTATATATGCCGGCGGTGCGTAAAATTTCTATTAATTTTTATGATGCTGAGTATTCACTAATAGCCATTCATACTTCTCTTGAAGCCTACCGTTTGGTCTATTGGTTAAACATACATCTAAAAACAAAATTTAAAAGGCAAAAAAATAATCTTGATTTAAACACAGCCGCTAAATTTTCTGTGTTTGATTGGCAAGATACCCGGACAGACTCTTATTGGGTACTATTATCTAATAAGCAGCTTAGTTCAGTTGCATTAGAATCACAAGATCTTTTCAGCGAAACACTTTTAGAAAAAAAGCAGTATTTAATTCCTGAGCACAAAGGGGTTGATTTTTTTTTAAAGATTGAAGATGAAGGATATCTAAATATAGCTCAGTTGGTGGCTCAATTAAAACAAATAGCTGTTATTGTAACCGCTTTTGAAATAGATTGCAACCAAATAAAATCTAAAAATAACTTAATTTTTTAATATGCCAAGTGCTAAAAAAACAAAAATAGTAGCTACCCTAGGACCCGCTACAAGTTCAAAATCTATCTTGAGAGATATGATGTTAGCTGGGGTTAATGTGTTTAGGATTAATTTTTCTCATGCAGATTACGCAGATGTGAGTGAGAGAATTAAAATGATTAGAGAACTCAATGAAGAGTTAGGATTGTACACTTCTATACTGGCAGATCTTCAAGGCCCAAAATTAAGAGTTGGTGTGATGGAAGACGATGTAACGGTTGTGCCTGGTGACGCATTTACATTTGCTACTGGAACTCCATTTGTAGGGAATGCTTCTAGGGCTTATATGACTTATAAAAGCTTTCCTAAGGATGTAAAAGCTAGAGAACGCGTGCTTTTAGATGACGGTAAGCTTATGTTTGAAGTGGTGAGCACCAACGGCACAGATGAAGTACTTACTAAGGTCATTCAGGGAGGTCCTTTAAAATCTAAAAAAGGAGTAAACCTTCCAAATACGAAGGTATCTTTACCTGCTTTAACAGAGAAGGATATAAAGGATGCTATTTTTGCTATTGGGGAGAAAGTAGATTGGATGGCGCTCTCTTTTGTACGTTTTAGTCAAGACATTATAGACCTACAAGAATTAATTGCCAAACATTCAGATGTTAAAATCCCTATTATTTCTAAAATTGAAAAGCCAGAGGCTATAGAAAATATTGATGAAATTATTCAGCACACAGACGCATTAATGGTTGCTCGTGGAGATTTGGGAGTAGAAATTCCAGCAGAAGAAGTTCCCTTAATTCAAAAGCAGTTGGTATTAAAAGCCAAGCATGCCCGCAAACCCATTATTATTGCTACCCAAATGATGGAGACTATGATAGACAGCCTCACTCCTACAAGAGCAGAAGTGAATGACGTGGCTAACTCTGTAATGGATGGCGCAGACGCTGTCATGCTTTCTGGAGAAACTTCTGTGGGTAAATACCCTGTTCAAGTAATTGAGAAGATGAGTAGTATATTAAGAGCTGTAGAGCACTCAGACCTTATCCAGGTGCCATTGGCGCCCCCAAAAGAGCGCACAAGACGGTACATGACTAAGTCTGTTTGTTACCACGCAGCCATTATGGCCAATGAGATAAATGCCACTGCCATTTCTACTTTGACCAATAGTGGTTATACTGCTTACCAAATCTCTGCATGGAGACCTGCTTCTCATATTTTAGTATTTACTTCTAATAAGAGAATTCTAACTCAGTTAGATTTGTTGTGGGGCGTAAAAGCATTCTATTATGACAGTATGGTTTCTACAGACCAAACCATTGAAGACTTAAATAATATGGCTAAGGAGGCAGGTTATGTAACCAAAGGAGATATGATTATTAACTTAGCTTCAATGCCTATTAAGGAAAGAGGCATGGTGAATACATTAAAAATATCTGATATTTTATAATACATAATAACCCCAATAGTTTTTTGGGTGTTAAAAATAAGCCCTATAACATATGGTGTGCGTCTTTATATTTAAAAATCTATATAAAGCTGCACACTAATGGGGGTCTGTGAATTTTTTGTTTTTTCTTCATTGTTTAGTTTACTCAATGAAATACCTAATAGACGCACCGAGTTTTCTAAGGGCTCTTGATAGAGCAGTTCTTTTGCGATCTCTTCTATTAAATGGGCATCTGAAATATAATAAGCAATAGTTTTTGACCTAGTTTGAAGGTTAAAGTCCGAATATTTTAGCTTAAGTGTAATGGTTTTACCTGCTAGCTTAGATGTTGCTAATCTTTTAGAGAGCTCTTTTGCAACTTTAGTGATTTTTTCCTTTAAAAAGACCTCACTGCTAATATTTTCAGAAAAAGTTCTCTCTGCTCCCACAGACTTTTGCAGCCTATGTGGTTTTACTTCACTTAAATGAATACCCCTAACTGCTTGATAGAAGTAGCGCCCGCTTTTGCCAAATTGCTGGCTTAAAAAAAGCTCAGATTTTAATTTTAAATCTAAGCCAGTAAATATCCCAATGGCATACATCTTGTCTGCTGTAACTTGGCCAATACCAAAGAATTTTCTGATGTCTAATTGTTCTAAAAAGAGAAGTACTTCTTCTGGTGCAATTGTTTTTTGACCATTGGGTTTGTTATAATCACTTGCAATTTTGGCTACAAACTTATTAATGGAAATACCTGCAGAGGCGGTGAGTCCTGTTTTTTCATAAATCTTTTTTCTAATTTCTTGGGCCATGAGACTGGCCGAAGGATTTCCTTTTTTATTTTCTGTAACGTCTAAATAAGCCTCATCTAAAGAAAGAGGTTCTACTAAATCTGTATAGGATAGAAAAATACTTCTAATTTGAAGGGAGATTTCTTTGTAACGTTCAAACCGTGGTTTGACAAAAATAAGCTGCGGGCATTTTTTTATAGCCAATGCGCTAGCCATGGCAGACTTCACTCCAAATTTTCTGGCCTCATAGCTAGCGGCTGCTACCACGCCTCTTTTTTCTCCACCCCCTACTGCAATTGGTTTGCCTTGAAGCTCAGGATGGTCTAGCTGTTCTACAGAAGCAAAAAAGGCATCCATGTCTATGTGGATAATTTTTCTTTCTAATATCCTTTTTGTTGGGGAACTCATCTGTTTTCAAATGTACTACCAATTAAAGTATATTTTAAAAATAGTGAAAGCAGAATTACAAAGCTTTACTATCTTTATGCTATATGATAGAAATTGAGAGAAAGTTTTTAGTGAAGGATCATTCTTTTATTATGTCTGCAAGCAGTGCCACTCAATTATCTCAGGGATTTTTAAGCACAGACCTCAATAGGACGGTAAGAATTAGGATCTCTGACAGTTCTGGTTGGATTACCATTAAAGGGATTGGCTCTAGTGACGGAACTACAAGATTTGAGTGGGAGAAAAATATTTCTTTAGAAGAGGCAAAGGCCCTTTTAAAACTTTGTAAGGAGGGGATTATTGAAAAAACAAGGTATGAAGTAGCTGTTGGCTTTCATATTTTTGAAATAGATATTTTTAAAGGGCTTAACGAGGGTTTGGTAGTGGCTGAAATTGAATTGAACCAAGCCACAGATAGTTTTGAAAAGCCAGCCTGGTTGGGGGAAGAAGTCACTGGTAATACAGCTTATTACAATGCTTCTTTAAGTGAAAAACCTTTTACAAAATGGTAGGGCCTATGGCCAACATTAAAAATTTTTAACTCACAAACTCAGCTTATTAGAGAGACTGAAAATATTTTTAAAATGCTTTTTAATCTAAAAATGACTGATTTATATCCTAGAAGGCACTTTTGAATTGAGAGAGAAACCTAATATCATTTTCACTCAAAAGCCTAATATCAGAAATTTGGTGAAGGAGTAAGGCAATTCTGTCTATTCCCATTCCAAATGCAAAGCCAGAGTATTCTTGAGGATCAATGCCGCAATTTTTTAATACATTGGGGTCTACCATTCCACACCCCATGATTTCTAACCAGCCGGTTCCCTTAGTCATTTTATAGTCTGTTTCTGTTTCTAATCCCCAATAAACGTCTACCTCCGCGCTGGGTTCAGTAAAAGGAAAATAAGAGGGCCTCAATCTAATTTTAGACTTTCCAAATAGGGACTCTGTAAAAAATTGAAGGGTTTGTTTTAAATCTGCAAAGGAAACATCTTTATCTATGTACAAACCTTCTACTTGGTGAAAAAAACAGTGTGACCTTGCAGAAATAGCTTCATTTCTAAAAACCCTTCCTGGAGAGATGGTTCTAATGGGAGGGGTATTGTTTTCCATATACCTCACCTGAACAGATGAAGTATGAGTTCTCAATAATATGTCTGGATTTGTTTGAATGAAAAAGGTGTCCTGCATATCTCTAGCAGGATGGTATTCTGGGAGGTTTAAGGCTGTAAAATTATGCCAATCATCTTCCATTTCTGGTCCTTCAGATACATTAAACCCTATTCTTGAAAAGATTTCAATGATTTGGTTTTTAACCAGAGAAATTGGATGTCTTGAACCCAGAGCAATAGGGGCTCCAGGCCTTGTTAAATCTCCATAAACACCTACTTTAGTTTGACCTTCTTCTAAGGTTTCTTTAAGAGAATTTATTTTTTCAGTAGCCGCTTCTTTAAGTTCATTAAGCAGTTGGCCAAAGGCTTTTTTCTCTTCATTAGGCACCTTTTTAAAAGCGGCAAACAAATCTGTTAAAACCCCTTTTTTCCCTAAATACGCTATTCTAAAAGATTCAATTGCCGCCAAATCTTTAGAGTGAAATGCGGCTATTGTTTCTAAATGTTTTTTTAATTGATCTACCATGGCTAAGTCATATTGTGCATTTTGCACAAGAGATTAAGATCACAAATTTAATATATTCCAACGAACCCTAAAGCCTTTCTTCTTTAAAAGCGCTCAGGTCTTTTACACAATCTGTAAAATACTTATAAATATCTTTTGCTGGAATGAGGTCTGGTACTATTTTAATTTTTTTTAGTAAATAGAGGGGTTGTTTTTGAACCCCTACAAATAATACTTGTATATCTTTCTGCCTTAAATTGAGCGTAATGTCTTCTAAGGTATACAAACCAGATTGGTCTAGATAGGGGACCTTCTCCATCCTTATAATTACGGCGCTTGCCTCTTTTGGAATTTGAAGAGACAGGGCTTGTAATTCACTAGTAGCACCAAAAAAGACCGGACCATTTAGGTGTTTTATAAATACTTTTTCTAATAGATTTTTAGGGAGTGTTTTTTCGTCTTCCCAGGAGCTGTCTATAGAAGATTCTAGCCTTTCAATATTAGATTCCTCCGCGGTGACATCACCCATTTTTTTCATAAAAATTAGGGAAGCCAATACCAAACCAATTCCTACAGCGCTTACTAAGTCCCAAAAGACAGATAAGATCATCACTAGTAACATAATAGCAACTTCTGAGCGTGGAATATAAGGGATGGCTCTTAGGCCTTTATAATCCATTACTCCAATTCCTACAGTGATGAGAATTCCTGCTAAGACTGCTGCTGGTATTTTAGAGGCTATGGGCCCTAAGACTAATAAAACAACCAATAATAAAATTCCCGCTATGACGCCAGACAGCCTTGTTTTACCTCCTGCATTAATATTAACCACTGTTCTAATGGTAGCTCCTGCACCTGGAATACCGCCAAATACTGCTGCTACACTGTTTCCTATTCCTTGGCCAATAAGTTCTTTGTTGGGCTGGTGCTTGGTTTTAGTCATATTGTCTGCCACTACAGAGGTCAGCAAAGAGTCAATAGCACCTAATAGGGCTAACGACAGGGCCGTAAAGATATAGGGTGCTAGAGCACTTAGTTCAAAGGCCGTAAATAACTCTAAGTGTGGCATGGGAAAACCTTGAGGAATGGCTGCAATGGTGAGGTAGTTTAAATTAAAGCCCACTGCAATTCCAGAGACAACAAGCAGTGCTATTAAGGTGCTAGGTACTGCTGTTGTAATGCGTTTAAAACCAAATATAATAAAGATGGTCCCCACCGCCAGCGCTAATTCTAAATAATTAATATTTTTAAGTGCGTTTGGCAACACCTTTAGAGTACCCCAAACTGTTTTGGCTTGATCTTTAGCTAATAGTTGCGCTTCTACTTGTATGTCTTGGGGACTTACTAGCGCTGCTCTTTTTTGAGTTTCAGTAAAATCTTCTAAGACTAAATATCCTTGGTCGGCTTCATCTTTTAATATTTTTTCCAGTAAGACTTCTTCTGCTTGGGCCTTAAATCTATTGACGTATTGAAGATCATCCTTAGGCGAATACCCTAAACTAGGCAGTAATTGAGTGATGATTATAATCACTCCAATAGCGGTCATAAATCCAGATACCACCGGATAGGGAATATACCTAATATATTTTCCTATGCCACTTATTCCAAGTGTAATTTGTATGAGTCCTGCCAATAAAAATACGGCAAGAATAATAGGGAGTGCTTTAGAAATGTCTCCGTTATTACTAGCCACTATTCCAGAGACTACCAACAAACTCATGGCAGTCATGGGAGCTGTTGGCCCACTAATTTGTGTGGAGGTTCCGCCAAAAATAGCGGCAAAAACACCTATAAAAATGGCGCCGTATAAACCAGCATCTGGACCAAGACCAGATGAGACTCCAAAAGCCAGTGCTAGAGGTAGGGCTACAATCCCTGCTGTAATTCCTCCAAAAAGATCTCCTTTGATATTTTTAAAAATAGTATTTTTCATTTTTTATAGAAATAGAAAGTCAGCTACCTCTGGCAGGTGACTAGATGTTTATAGTGGAGTTTGGTAAAGCTTTAATCTAGGTGGTAGATTTCCATGATATTTGTTAAAATACCTTCAAAGTCTATTTTTAGATCTATGAGCCTTCCAGTATGTATATCAAAAACCCAGCCGTGTACTTTTAGACCCCTGTTTCTTGCTGCTTTTTGAATTGCTGCCGTTTTTATAAGGTTTATACACTGTTCTTGAACGTTTAGTTCAACAAGGCGGTCGTATTTGAGTTCTTCATCTACTATGCTATCTAACTCTTTTCTGTGAATGCGGTATACATCCCTAATATTTCTAAGCCAAGGGTTTAAAATGCCTAAATCTGCAGATTGCATAGCTGCTTTTACCCCCCCGCAGGCATAATGCCCACAGACTACTATATGTTTTACTTTTAAATGATCTACGGCATAATTTACCACAGACATGACATTCAGGTCTATGCTAATGACCATATTAGCAATATTTCTGTGTACAAACACCTCTCCGGGAGCTAAGCCCATTAGGCCTTCTGTGGTGACGCGAGAATCTGAGCACCCTATATATAATAATTCTGGACTTTGTCCTTTTCCTAATTCCTTAAAATAATTTTTATCAGTGGAGAGCTTCTCTTTTACCCACGCTTCATTATTTTCAAATACTTTGTTTAAATCCATGTTTTTTATTAAGATTCGTGATGATTACTTAACACTTTTATTTTCAATTTCATTGTAATGACATAAAAAAATTGACACATTTAAATAGGTGCACCACTTTTTATATTTTGAAAAGCAAGTTGTTTTAATTAAAATAGATTTAACATTTCTTAGGCGGAGGCACCACAATGTCATGGGTAGGAGAGTTATAAAAATCTAGGATATTAAAGATAATTTTGTTGTTATTAGTGTTTGATAATATTTTAAATTCTCTATTTAAATGAGAAGAAAAACACTCTTTTTTAAATTCTTGTTTTTCTTCTTCTTGGTGAGGTTCTCCCTCTAGATTTCCATTAGAAAAATGTTTTTCAATATTATTTGAGGAATAAATAACGATGCTTGGGAGAATGGCAAAAAGAGTCCAGAGGAATAAAATTCCTGAAATAAAAGCCCGTATGTTTTTTGAATAAAGCAACATTACAAAGATGCATAAAATGTTAATATGATTGCCATAAAATATTTAAATCCTTTTTTAGTCTTTTAATAATTTAAGTTGCTTTTCCTTGAGCCAACCTTTCTGACCTTCTGAAATTTGAACTTTCTTCCAGCTTTCAAATGATTCTAGTACTTGTACTTTAGTGCCTTCATGAAGTTCAAAGACTTGAATACCTAAATTATTTGGCTCTGAAAGTACCTTGGCCGTTTCAAAAATAATGGCTGGATTATCTTCACTGTGAGACGCTTCTAAAAAGAACCCATTGGTATAGCTTAGCACTGAAAATATTAATAATAACAAGGAAAGAGAAAACCCCACTCTTTTTTGCTTGGGATCTCTGGCTACATAATAAAAAAGATATGAGAAAACACCTAGCATCATAGTACCAATAGCTAGTAGGCTCCAAAAGTGGAGGCTGTATTGAGAAATAAATTGTTCATAGGTTCTTCCTAGTCCGTTTTCTTCTTTAGTAGGGATAGCGTCTATGGTCATTTTTTGTGCAAATCCTAAGTTTTTAAGCACCTCTGTATCTGTGGGTTCAAGCAGCAAGGCTTTTTCAAAATAATAAATGCTTTGACCAATCTTATTTTGCTTGTAATAAGCATTCCCCATATTGTAGTAAAGGGATGCACTGTGGTAGCCGTCTTCTAAAATTTTCTCGTAATAATCTATGGCCAATTTATAATTTGCCTCATTGTAGGCCTTGGTGGCTGCATTAAAAAAAGAGATTTCATCTTCTGTTTGTGATGCCGCAATTAGAGAAAGACTTGCTCCCAAGCACCATAACAATAAAAATATTTTCATATACTTTTTCATGACTTATAATTGGCTGTCTAATTCACTAATAGTTTTTATGGCCTCTTGATAGTCTGCAGTTATTTCTACAGCTGTAAAGGGACTGTATCTGGCTGCCTCACAGTGTTCTAATAACAATATAAATGACTGAATGCTATCCTGTTTAACCTTCCTAGCCTCAAACACTAGGGTAATATTTTCTTTGTTAAAATCTGCCGTTTCAATTTGCAACTTTCCTTTCAGGTACAATTGGAGACCCTTTTCTAGAGCCACATAAAAATCTTCTTTATTCCCTCTTGCCTGTTTGGCTTCTGACAAGAATTTTGCAGCCAATCTTTGAGCTCTTTTACTTAACAAACCTACTAAGTCTCCTTGTTTTTCTCTTTGTTTTTTAATCAGAAACACCACTAAGGGAATAAGCAGCAAGGGTAGTAGCCAGAGTACATAGAAAAGCAAGCTACTAAAAAAGGGTTTTTGAGTTTTTTTAACTAGAGAGGTATTTGTTTTTATAAATCCAAACGCCTGCTGTGAAACAGTTAAAGCTTGTTTGTTTACAGAGGCTTTTTCTGAATTTTCTTCTTTTGCCTTTTCGTTTGTTTGTAAAGGCCCCTCAATAACATTAATAATGATGGGTTCAGATTGTAGGCTGATGTATTTTTCTAAGTTTGGATCAAAATAGCTGAAACTTATTTCTGGTATGGGATATTTTCCTTTAAAAGCAGGTATAATAGTATAGTTGTTACTGATTTTCCCTTTCATCCCAGACTGATTGGTAGTAACCGCTTCATTAAATTCTGGATCATACACTTCTAAGGCAGCAGGTAATTTAAGTTCAGGGAGTGTAAAGAGCTTTAAGTTCCCACTCCCTTTTACTGTTACTATAGCTTGTAAAGACTCATTGGCGTTTAAGATATCTTTTGAACTTGTCACAAAGAGGTCAAAGGAACCTACTGCTCCTGAAAAAGACTCAGGTTTTCCAGACTCTGGCAAGGCTTTTACCTGTATAGTTCTCTTACCTGCTGTGACTGTTTTATTGGTTTGTGCAAAAAGCCTGCCACCAAAAAAATCTCTTCTGTTAGTGGGGACTTCTGCAGTTACATCTAAAACAAGAGGCTCTATAGAGAGTTCACCAGATTTTTGAGGGTATAACACCACTCTTTTTAAAACCACGTACTGAGAGGCTATTCCTTCATATGAACCAGATTCAAAGGTGTACTTTGTTACCGCAATGTCTTGGTTCCAGAAATTGTTGTAAGTAGGATTGTCAAGGGCTCTAAAGTTGGTGACGCTAATGTCTGGACCTACATATAGTTTGTAGACCACCGTAACCATTTCATTTAAATACGGATTTTGATTGGAAACTTCAGCTACTAAGTGGAGGCTTTCGTTGGCCACATCTTCTGCAGTCATGTCTTCACTTGGCTTTTTAACAGCGTCAGTAACGGTCACTTTTTCTGGAATTGTTTTGTAGGAGTTTCCGTCAATATCAATAGTAGCTTGACCAATTGTAAAGGCACCTTTTTCTAGAGGCGCAATGGTGTATGAAAAAGTTTTAGAAAAACTTTTCACACCATTAACCCAAGAAAAGCTAGTGGCTTGCGAGGGGCCCATCACCACTCTAAATCCCTGAAAGGAGGGAGGATTGAAGTTATCTCCATCTTTGTTCATTACAAAGTCTACCCTAATTCTCTCATTAATACCCATGGCACTTTTACTGAGGATCATTTTAAAACTGACAGCCTCTTGTACAGGAGTATAGCCTCTTAAGGCCCATACACTAGCTAGGGCAATAAAAAGACTCATATATGATTTTGTAATTAAGGACATTACCAATCTTTTTTAGTTTTTACAGGAACTCCCTTTACTTTTTTAGCTTCTAATTTTTCTTGTGACTTTTTTTCTGCATTTTGCATGGCTTCTAAAAGGTTCTCTACCTGTTGGGGGGATAGTTGGCTTTTTCTTTCTGGAGGAGCTTGCGAAAGGTCTTCCTTTGGCTTTTGAGGCGTCTCTTTTTTTTGATCTCCCTCACCTTTTTTCTGTTCTTCTTTTTCAGAGGGGTCTTTAGGCTCACCATCCTTGTCTTTCTGATCTCCATCACCCTTATCTGGATCTCCCTCTTTGTCTTTTTTCTGATCCCCCTCTTTGTCTTTATTGTCTTTTTTTTCCTGATCCTTAGAGTCCTCAGGCTCTTTCTTCTCCTGCTTTTCTTTGTCTTTATCTTTATCCTGCTGATCTTTTTTAAGCATTTCTTTTGCTATGGCCAGGTTGTACCTAGTTTGGTTGTCTATAGGATTATTTCTCAAGGCTTCTTTATATGCGGCTACTGCTTTTTCGTACTCTTTATTTTTCATAAAGACATTCCCTATATTGTGAAATACAGCGTGTTTTTCTTCCTGTGTTTTAGCTACAGAAGCTGCTTTTTTTAAGGGGCTTAAAGCCTCTTTATAAGATTGGTTATTGTAAAAAGAACTTCCTAGATTAAAGGCAGGGGTAGCGTCTGCTGGATTTGTGCCTATGGCTTTTCTATAGGCGCTTTCTGCCTCTACAAAATTGTCTTTTGAAATAGATTGGTTTCCCTGATAGGTGAGGTTTTGAGCAGTAATAATTTTTTTAGCATTAACTTTTAAATCTGTTCCAGCCTCTATTTCTTTAGAAACTACCCCTTGTCCTTTTATAGGCATACTAGAGATTAGTAGCACAGTAATGGCTAATAAACTACATATCTTTTTCATCTTCTTTTTCATTAAATAGGTTAAGTCTTGAAATCCATGCTGTTTTGCCTTCTAGCACAAAAAAGTCTATAAGCAATAATAAAAGCCCCATCCCTAAAAACCATTGAAATTGGTCTTTATAGTCTGAAAATTGTTTGGCCTCAAAAGTCATTTTATCCATTTGGTTTAACTGTTCTTTTATAGCCTCTACTGCTGCTGCGGTATTTTCTCCGTCTATATAAATTCCATTCCCTTCTTGTGCAATGTCTTTGAGGGTTTGCGGCTGGAGCGCAGTAATGACTACTTCTCCTTCAGAGTCTCTTTTTAGGCTTTCTATCACCCCTTTTTTCTTAATGGGAATAGGGGCTCCTTTTTCCGTACCTACGCCAATAGTGAATATTCTAATTCCAGCCGCTACTGCGTCTGAAACAGCTGCGGTAGCGGCACCGTCTGAATGGTCTTCTCCGTCAGAAACAATAAAAAGCACCCTATTGGTTTGTGCAGCGTCATTGTAATAAGTAGTGGCTAAATCTATGGCGTCTGAAATGGCTGTTCCCTGAGAGGAAAGCATGTCTGTATTCATGCTTTGTAAAAACATTTTAGCTGCGCCGTAATCTGTTGTAATTGCTAATTGTGGGTAGGCTTGTGCCGCGTATGCAATAATTCCAATTCTGTCACTGGCTAGCTCATTAATGATTTCCGAAACCAATCTTTTGGCTTTCTCCATTCTGTTTGGCGCAATATCTTCTGCCAGCATACTTTTGGAAACGTCTACCGCAAAAACAATGTCTACACCTTCTCTTTTCACTGTTTCTAACTTGGTACCAGCCTTTGGATTTATAAGTGCAACAATAATACACGCAACCCCTAGTAATTGTAAAATGAGTTTAAAAGTGTTTTTAAATTTTGATTTTTTTGGCGCTAATTTTTTAAGAAGTATTGGATCCGAAAAGTTTTTTTGGGCTTTTTTCTTCCAAAGCTGTAGCATAAAGTAACCCATAACCATAAGCGGTAGGAGAATGAAAGCGTACAAATATATTTTCTGATCTAACTGAATCATCTGATTTTATGCTAAATAAAACTTTTAAATAGGGTATTTTTAAGAACCCACTCTGCTATAAATAATATGAGAGCTGCAATGGCCCAAGGTCTAAATTTCTCTTCATATGCATAGAACTTAAAAGTCTCTACCTCTGTTTTTTCAAGGCTGTTAATTTCTTCATAGATTTGTTCTAATTTTTTATTATTTGTGGCTCTAAAATATTTACCTCCTGTAACACCAGCTACTTTTTCTAGTAATTTTTCATCTATTTGAACCTCTGCCATTCCATATCTAAAACTTCCATCTGGATTATAGGCAATTGGAGATAGTGCATTTCCATTGGTTCCAAGGCCTATAGTATAGGTTTTAATTTGGTATTCTACAGCCAATTCAGCTGCAGTAGCTGGCTCTATGAAGCCTGCGTTATTTACCCCATCTGTGAGTAAAATAATTACCTTACTAAGCGCTTCACTGTCTTTTAATCTGTTTACGGCGGTAGCCAAGCCCATACCTATGGCAGTTCCGTCATTGAGCTCTCCATATTTAATTTCTTTTAAAGCTTCTAGCACTAGTCGTTTGTCTGAGGTAATGGGGGTTTTGGTATAACTCTCTCCTGCATAGACTACCAAACCTATTCTATCATTGGGTCTGCCATTTATAAAGGCCGCAGCTACTTTTTTTAAAGCAACCAGCCTGTTGGGGCTTAAATCTTTGGCCAGCATGCTGGAAGATACATCTATGGCCATCACAATGTCTATCCCTTTTGTTGTTTCTGTCTTAGTGGTTTCTGAAGTATTTTGAGGCCTTGCCAAACCTATAATTAGGGCACTAATAGCTGTCAATCTAAGAACAAACAATAAGTGTTTTGCTTTAGAAAAATAGCTCTCTCCAAAACCTTTTGTACTAGGCATTTTTAAAGCGATGTTTCCTTTTTTATTTTTTAAGACATACCAAACCATCAGCAGTGGCAATACACATAAGAGCCATAGAAATTCTGGGTTTGCAAAGTCTGTATTCAATTCCATTAGTTAGGGTTTCTTGTTTTCTGTTATTTTTTCAAAGGCAATACTGCGCATAATTTTTTCAGATATTTCTGCCGCGTATGGGTCTCCATCTATCCACCTCATACTGACAGATTGCACATAGCCTTTTCCTCCAAAATAAAGTAATATATAATCTTCTTTAGTCATGCTACTTTGATTGCCAACTTTAAAGTCTGCAGTACCAAATGTTTTCATTCCTTTTATTCCCTCTTGAGCTTCAAAATTTTCTTGCTTGGTAATAATATTTTTAGCACCAATAGACTCTAACTCTTTTAAGCCTATTTCTGTAAGGGCATTAAAATCTGGATCTTCTTCTGCTGCAAATCTTTTTGTTTCTAAGTGAATAAACAGCACTCCTTTTGGGTGTGTATAACTAAATTTTTGAAGGGAAAGCACCCCTTCTTTAAGGGGGGTAGTGAGGTCTCTAACTAGTACTTCCGGTGTCTCAATGGTCACTGCAGGCACTCCGTATTCACTTGTTATCCAATCTTTTTCAAGCAGTATTTTATTTGGGTTTCTCAGGGCTGTGTCCCATACGTTTTCGGGGCCATAATATCCAAGAGCTCCCAGTATAATTCCGGAAATCACCAAGCCTCCAACCACTAGTTTTCTCTTCCTAGACCTATTTAGTTCTCTTGCTTTTTGAGCTGCTTCACTAGCAGCTGCTGCTGCTATTTCTGCTTCCGATGGAGGTGCAATGGCTTGTTTTGTTTTCACAACAATTTGTTTAAGCTGGCTTCTATCCTGTTCTGCTACTGCAATCTCTGGAGTGGATTTAGCAAATTTTACAAGATCTGCAGTTTGTAAAATCTTTTTAAACTGAGCAATTGTAGCAGGGTCTAGAGTAAGTGCACCTGCATGAGTGAGTAATTCTAATTTTTCAATGAGCTGATCTGTGGTGCTTTCAAGCGCAGCAATATGAACTTCTTCTTCTAAAAAATTTCTTACAATTCCCGTAAGTTCACTGTAGTATTCTTTGTATTCTTCCTTTAGGAGGTATTTAGATTTTTCTAAGTTGTCTAAGGCTAATAATGCCCTGTCATACGCTGGGAGTACTAGATTTTGGGCTGCTAATTTACGTTTGTGTTTCATTCTTAGATAGGCAAAGACTAAGGCAGCTAAGCCAAGAAGCGCAAACAAGAGTTGCCACAACCACTCATAGGTGGTAATTTTCTCTACTTCTGTAAGGGGTTTTATGTCGTATAGATTTTGAACCAAAGTATCTACCGCTACATCTGTCACTCTTAGTTGGTTTATGCCTGTAAAGAACAATTGATTATTGACCAGTACTTTTTGTTTTGGAATAATATAGGTACCAGAGTCAAACTGAGTGAGTGCATATTTTTTAATAAGCCTTAATTTCCCTTCATATTCAAGAGAGTCAATAGATGAACTTCTAACCAATTCTAGGGGTAAAAAACCCATAGGATCTTCAGGAAAATTAACCAAGTCTGTAGGATTAATAGATACAGATATTAGGAGTTCTATTTGTTGGCCAATGGCTATGCTTGTAGTGTCTATAACGGCAGTTGGTGTGTAGGCAGCTGCTTCTTGTTTGTTCTTGGTTTTTTGCTGTGTTTTGCCTGTTTGCTGTGCCTGTAGGGGGAGTAGTGCGCACAAGGCATAGATAAACAAACAATACCAAAGCTTTGTAGCAGTGCGTATTTTTGTGATTTTTAAATACAATGGATTTCTAGACATTTTCACCTTCCTCTTTGTTTAAAATATCCTAACAATTTTTTTACATAACTCTCATCTACTCTGCATTGAATGCTCCCACAGCCAGATTTTTTAAAACTCTCAGAAAAATACTCTTGCCTCTCTCTTTGGTAGGCCTCATACTCACTTCTCACCCGCTTAGATTGGGTAGCTACTGTTTTTATTATGCCTGTTTCTGAGTCTAGCATAGAGACCAAACCAATATTCGGAATAGCCGCTTCTTTAGGGTCAAATACCCTAATTCCAGTAAGGTCATGTTTTTTCCCTACTATTCTTAGGCTTTGCATATAGTCTTCAGAAATAAAATCTGAAAGCACAAATACGATGGCTTTTTTCTTGAGCACATTTCCTAAATATTTTAGTGCAAATGAAAGGTCTGTTTTTTGGCTTTTAGGAGCAAACTCTATGAGATCTCTAATAATTCTTAGGACGTGACTTTTCCCTTTTTTAGGAGGTATAAATAATTCTATTTGGTCTGAAAATAAGAGGAGTCCTACTTTGTCATTATTTTGTATAGCAGAGAAAGCAAGGGTGGCGGTTATTTCTGTAATTAAATCTTTTTTAAACTGTGAAACTGTTCCAAAAAGTCCAGAACCACTCACATCTACTACCATCATCATGGTGAGCTCTCGCTCTTCCTCAAAGACTTTTATATATGGCTCATTTTGTCTAGCGGTCACATTCCAGTCAATGGCCCTTACGTCATCTCCAAACTGGTACTGCCTAACTTCTGAGAAAGTCATTCCCTTTCCTTTAAAGGTAGAATGATACTCTCCACCAAAAATGTGGTCAGATAGCTTCCTAGTTTTGATTTCTATTTTACGAACTTTTTTTAATAAGTCTTTGGTCTCCATATGCGTATTGAAATAGCCTCTTTTAAGTTAATTTAAGTGCTACTCATTGCGGCCTAAGGCACTTCTATTTCGTTTACGATGGTATTGATAATGTCCTCTGAAGTTATATTTTCTGCTTCCGCCTCATAGGTAATACCAATTCTATGTCTGAGTACGTCATGTACTACTGCTCTTACATCTTCAGGAATTACATAGCCTCGTTTTTTAATAAATGCATAACACTTAGCTGCCATGGCTAGGTTAATACTCCCTCTAGGTGACGCTCCAAAACTAATAAGAGGGCTTAAGCTCTCTAAATTGTATTTTTCTGGAAAACGTGTGGCAAAGATTAGGTCTAAAATATATTTTTCAATTTTCTCATCCATGTAAACTTCTCTTACAGCCGCTTGGGCAGATAAAATTTGCGCTACACTTACCACGGGGTTTACCTTTTCATAAGCTCCTTTTAGGCTTTGTCTCATGACCATTTGCTCTTCAGTCATTTTTGGGTATGTAATCACTGTCTTAAGCATAAAACGGTCTACTTGTGCTTCTGGTAGAGGGTAAGTTCCTTCTTGTTCTACTGGGTTTTGAGTGGCCAGGACTAGAAAGGGCCTGTCTAGAATAAAAGTTTCATCTCCAATGGTCACCTGCTTTTCTTGCATGGCTTCTAGCAGAGCAGACTGTACTTTAGCTGGTGCTCTATTAATCTCATCTGCTAACACAAAGTTAGCAAAAATAGGTCCTTTTTTAATAGTGAAATCATTCTCTTTCATATTAAAAATCATAGTTCCCACTACATCTGCAGGAAGTAAGTCTGGCGTAAATTGAATTCTACTAAAGCTTCCTTTTACTGCTTTTGCCAAGGTATTTATAGCCAATGTTTTTGCTAGCCCAGGCACTCCTTCCAACAAGATGTGTCCCTGCCCTAAAAGACCAATAATAAGTCTTTCTACCATGTGTTTTTGACCTACAATCACCTTGTTCATTTCCCCCATGAGTGCATCTACAAACGCACTCTCCTTGGCTATTTTTTCATTGATAGCACTAATATCTACTGTTGTATTTTCTTCCATAGCTCCCTAAAGTTTTCAATATAAGAATTGTCTATTTATTAAATAGAGGTGCAATTAAAAAATTTATTTATAGACCGATTGTTAATGCACCGTTAAAAAATGTCTAAACCCCCTATTTTTATGAAGTTTTTAAGGAATTTATTACTAATTTCAATCTTTAATAACTTTTTGAGCGCAATAGTTTAAATTTCTATCTCTTATTTGAATCTTATTAAATATATTTAAATGGCTATTAAATATTCAAGAATTATTGCAGGAACAATGAATTGGGGCCAATGGGGCGCCTCTTTATCTCAATCAGAAATTGCCCATAGGATAGCGTCTTGTGCGGCCATGGGGATTACCTCTTTTGACCACGCAGACATTTATGGCAACTACACTACTGAAGCCGCTTTTGGAGCAGGATTTAACGCCTCTGGAGTTCCTAGAGAAAAGCTTCAATTTATTAGTAAATGTGGCATTGCATTGGTAGATCAAAAGAGAGGCACTCAGCTAAATCATTACAATTATACCAGACAGTATATTTTAGATAGTGTAGCGCGTTCCTTGGAGAAATTACAGACCTCTTATTTAGATTTATTACTACTGCATAGACCCAGTCCACTGATAAACCCTGTTGAAATTCAAGAAGCAGTTGAACTCCTTTTAAAAAAGGGTTATATAAAGTCTTTTGGAGTGTCTAATTTTACTCCAAGCCAAGTAGATTTAATCCAGAAAACAAGTCAGGTGAGTGCCAATCAAATAGAAATTTCATTGGCTGTTAGTGCGCCTATGTTTAACGGTCAGCTAGACCATTCTATGACACACAATATACTACCTATGGCTTGGGCTCCGTTAGGAGGCCTTATGGTAGAAAAATCAGTTCCTCACGCGTTAGGTCTGGCTTTTAAAAAGTTGTGTAAAAAATATGAAACTACCACAGATAGTTTGCTTTTAGCTTGGTTATTAGTTCATCCCTCTTGTATTCATCCGGTTATTGGAACCACACAAATAACGCGGCAGCAAGCGGCTGTAGATGCTTGTAGTATACATATAGAAGTTGAAGATTGGTTCTATTTATTAGCAGCCTTTAGGGGTTATGATATTCCTTAAAATTATATATAAAATGAAAACAAAAAAACAAATGGCCCTTATTACAGGGGCTAGTAGTGGCATAGGAAAAGCAACTGCTTTGCATTTGGCCAAGATGGGCTATAATTTAGTTTTGTGTGGTAGAAATTTAGAACGTTTAGAAGAAGTGGCATCGGCCGTAAGCGGCCAAGTACATGTAAAGACCTTGTTGTTTAATGTGGCAAATAAAAATGAAGTTTTTAGTGCCATTGAGAGCTTGGGGGCTCCTTTTAATGAGATAGACGTACTGATTAACAACGCGGGAAATGCCCATGGTTTGGATCTTTTTCAGGACGCTTTATTAGAAGATTGGGATGCCATGTTAGACATTAATGTAAAGGGTTTATTGTATGTGTCTAAGGCGGTACTTCCCGTAATGTTGGCTCAAAAAAAAGGGCATATTATTCATATTGGTTCTACTGCAGGCAAGGAAGTATATGCAAAAGGAAATGTATACTGTGCTTCTAAACATGCGGTAAACGCTATTAATGAGTCTATGAGAATTGATCTTAATGGTACCGGCATAAAAGTGGGCGCAATACATCCTGGAATGGTTGCAACGTCATTTAGTGAAGTACGCTTTAAAGGAGATCAAAATAGGGCGGCTCAAGTCTATAAAGGCTTTAGTCCTTTACAAGCCCAAGATGTTGCAGAAACAATAGGCTTTATGCTTAGCTGTCCCCCTCATGTAAATATTGCAGATTTAGTAATTATGCCTACAGCCCAAGCCAATAGCACAACGTTGCATAAAGTATTATGATAAACAAACGTCTTTTGGTTAAAAATTTATTGTCTCATAATGGGGAGAATAGTTTTTATGACAAAAAGCGTTCTATAGATATTGGTTTTAAAGAGGGAAAGGCTAAGTTTCTAAAGCATGTTTGCGCTTTGGCCAACAGCAATCCAAGCAACCACTCCTTTATAGTGATTGGGGTTACAGATGAAGAGAATTTAATTATTGGAGTAGACTTTTTTGACGATTCTAAAATTCAGAATTTAGTAAATGCCTACCTAAATAACCCTCCTATAATTTCCTATGAAAACATTCATTTTCCAGATTTAGCTGAGGGAAAAGTAGTGGGCCTGGTGACCATTGCCTCTTCTGGAAAAGTCTGTAGTTTAAAGAAAAATATTTGGAAGTATTTGGGTGGGGCTGTGTTTTTTAGAGAGGGAAGTATAAGCTTACCTAAATACGACGGAATTACTCTAAAAGATTTAAATAAAGTAGCTGTTAGTGCTATTGAGTTGGGGGCTCAAAACAATATTAAACTCACTTTAGACGGAGTGGTAGATTTTTTAAACACCAGGCATAAAGATTTAGAATCCAGCTATAGGGTTTTTAGAGATCAATTTGTGGTTTGCTGGGCTGGAGTGCCTAAGCGCATAAAAGACGTCACTTATTTTTCAAGGGTAGATATTGAGCTTATTACAGAGCAGGTAAAATTATTTTATTCTGCCTTAGATGAGGTGATTATTAGCTTTGACAATCACTCTTTTAGTATTGTAGAATACGTGAGTCTTGGTTTGGGAGATGTTCAGGAGCATTACCCATTAGAAAAAACACAAATTGTTTTTAAAGAAAATGGCACTTATACTTTAGATTCTGAATTGTTGTTTTCCCCTCCTCTTTTTGATGAAAAAATGCTGCATCATGTTTTTAATACTTCTAAAGAATTAATGAAACGCTTGGGTGGTCAGGGGACCATTAGTGAGGCAGAGACATTTAGTATTAACCAGTTACCAGAGACCTTACTGCTCTGTTTTTTTAATGGTTTTTTAGAGGCAAAAGATTTATTAGACCAGGCAAAACCACTTTTAAAAGGCCTATACCCAAATGCTTACAATACCTTAAAAGAGTCTCAGAGAATTCTCAGAAAGGTGAAGTACAATTAGTTGTTCTCTAGGATTTCTTTGTCAGGGATGGCAGCAATAGCACCGTATTTTGTTGTGGTTAGTGCGCCTGCCCTATTGGCTTTTGAAACCATAGCGTAAAGCACTTCTAGTTGCTGATCTAAACGGTCTAATGGAATACTTAGCTTTGAAATTTGGCTGAGTAAGCTACCAATAAAGGCGTCTCCAGCGCCTGTGGTGTCTACTACTTTTACTGGAGTACTAGGTATTTGTTTTTTTGACTTTGGAGTGCTCACTAGCGTACCTTCTGCACCCATAGTGATACAAATAATTGGGGCTCCAAATTCGTGGAGCTCTTTACAGGCGGCTTCTAAATGACTTTTCCCAGATAAAAGCAAGGCTTCTTGGAGGCTAAATTTACAGAGATGAGACTTTTCTATAAAAGGCATACATTTTTTGATAAAAGTTTCTGGATTTTTTTTCCAAAGGTCTGTTCTAAAGTTGGGATCAAAACTAATAAAGGCTTGTTGGGTAAGTGCGTCAAATAAATAGTGGCCATAGGCTTCTTCTAATGCGCCTCCCAAAAAGGATGTGGCAGCCCCAAAGTGAACCATTTGTTGGTTAAATAAATGTTTCACACTACTATCGTATTGCAATTCTTTATCCGCACCTCTACTAAATACAAAATCCCTTTCTCCGTTAGCGTCTAAGGAAACAAAAGCTAAGGTAGTAAAGGTGTCTTTTTTTTGGGTGAGACTTAAGTCTACTTCGTGCGATTCTAAGGTATTCCATAGGAAATCTCCAAAGGCATCTTTTCCAATAGCTCCAATAAAGGCGGCATAACCACCTAATTTATTAATAGCACAAGCCACATTAGCAGGAGCGCCCCCAGCTTTTTTGGTAAAAACGAAGGCTTTTTTTAGGTCACTCCCTTGGTTTTCTGCTACAAAATCTATGAGCAACTCTCCAATACAAAATACTTTTTTCATGGGTGTAATTTATGATTGTACTTGCTTTAATATCTTTTTTTAGCATTTCAAGTACCAACACTCCAAAATACGTTGAAAATGAGTTCATGTCAAAGATATATTTCAATAAATGGGATGTTCAAGCAGATGTACAATCTATTTAAAGGCATAATTGACGCCTTAGGGACTCTCATTAGTTTGTAACCCTTACTTTTGTAATAAAAAAAGAGGAGTCATGAGAGAAATTGTTATTGGAGACATACATGCAGGCTTTAGGGCACTAGAAGCGCTGGTTAAACAAATAAAACCTACGGTAAGTGACCGGCTTATTTTTTTGGGCGATTATGTAGATGGATGGTCAGAGGCTTTAGAAACCATCGATTATTTAATGGAATTATCTGGCCGTTGTGAATGTATTTTTATGAAAGGCAACCATGACACCCTTGCTTTAGATTGGTTAGAAAATGGCAAGGCTAACCCGCTTTGGCTGGAGCATGGTGGGTCTGCAACTGTGGCCTCATACAGCGGACAAACCAAAGAGAAAATTAAAAACCATATTGAATTTTATTATTCTTTAAAACCCTTTTATTTAGACAGTCAAAATAGGCTTTTTGTTCATGCGGGCTTTACCAATCAAAAAGGGGTTTCTCATGAGTATTTTGAAAAAAATTTCTATTGGGATAGAACTCTCTGGGAAACGGCTCTTTGCTTAAATCCTTCTTTAGAGATTGGGAATCCTTTATATCCAAAGCGCTTTAAATTGTACAAGGAAATATTTATTGGACACTCTTCTTTAGATAAGATTGGATTAACAAAACCGGTTCAGAAAGCAAATGTTTGGAATATAGATACTGCTGCTGCTTTTAAAGGACCACTATCTGCTATGGATTTGAATTCCAAAGAGATATGGCAGAGCAGTAGGGTTTTTCAATATTATCCAGATGAGCAGGGAAGAAATCCACAGTAAATTTTATCTTTACAGTATTTCTTAAAATATTTTTATGTCACAACACAATATTAGATTAGAGGTCATGAAATCTTTAGAACCAAAAATTGACGGTTTTATTGATCAATTTCTCATTCCTGTGGAAGAAATTTGGCAGCCCTCAGATTTTTTACCAGACTCTCAAAGTGATCAGTTTTTTAAAGAGGTTACTGAAATTAGAGAAGGAGCCAAAGAAATTGGATATGATCTTTGGGTGACATTAGTAGCAGATACTATTACAGAAGAAGCCTTACCTACTTATGAGTCTTGGCTTTTGGACGTAGATGGAATTGACCAGCATCAAGATAAAAATGGATGGACTAAGTGGATTAGAAACTGGACCTCTGAGGAGAACAGACATGGAGATGTACTCAATAAATACTTGTATTTGTCTGGAAGGGTTAATATGAAAGAGGTAGAGAAAAGTACCCAATACCTCATTGCTGACGGTTTTGATATTGGAACCGACAGAGACCCTTATAAAAACTTTGTATATACTAGTTTTCAGGAGCTGGCCACCAATATTTCTCATAAGAGGGTGGGACAGTTTGCTAAAAAGACTGGGAATCATTTACTAGGTAAAATGTGCGCTATTATTGCTGGCGATGAAATGCGTCACCATTTGGCATATCGAGAATTTGTAAAACATATTTTTGATCAAGATCCTTCTCAAATGCTTTTGGCATTTGCAGACATGATGAAGAAAAAGATTGTGATGCCTGCCCACTTTTTAAGAGAATCTGGCGGTGCTGCTAGCAGTGCTTTTGAGGTCTTTTCTAATTGTGCGCAAAGGTTGGGTGTATATACTTCAAAAGATTATATAGACATTCTTCAAAAACTTAATACTTATTGGGACATTGAAAGCCTAAGAGCGCTTTCAGATGAGGCTGAAAAAGCTAGAGATTATTTGGTGAAATTACCGGATAGGCTTACTAGAATTTCTGAGCGCATGAAGTTTCCCCAAGACCAACACCATTTTAAATGGGTGACACCTAATGGAATGTTATAGAACTAAAAAAGGGGCCATATGGCCCCTTTTTATTTATTTTTATTCACTTATAAATCAAAGGTAATCCCTTGTGCAAGAGGTAATTCTGTGGTGTAGTTAATGGTATTTGTTTGGCGCCTCATATAGACTTTCCAAGCATCTGATCCAGATTCTCTACCTCCTCCTGTTTCTTTTTCACCTCCAAAAGCACCGCCAATTTCTGCCCCTGAGGTTCCAATATTTACATTGGCAATACCACAGTCAGAACCTGATACAGAAAGAAAGGCCTCTGCCTCTCTTAGGTTGTTAGTCATAATGGCAGAAGAAAGTCCTTGTTTTACTCCATTCTGAAGGGCCAAGGCGTTTTCTAAGTCTCCTGTGTATTTTAACAAATACAGTATAGGGGCAAATGTTTCTTCTTGTACAATGGAGTAGTGATTTTCAGCCGCTACAATGGCAGGTTTTACATAACAGCCACTGCTATAAGCCTCACCTTCTAAGGCACCTCCAGGAACTATAAGTTCGCCCCCTAATGAAACAGCTTTTTCTAGGGCATTCTTATAATTAGTCACAGCGTCTTTGTCTATAAGAGGGCCTACATGTATATTTGCGTCTAGTGGGTTTCCAATTCTGATTTGGCCATAGGCCTTTATAAGCGCTTCTTTTACCGCCTCATATCTAGACTCGTGAATAATGAGCCTTCTAGTAGAGGTACATCTTTGCCCAGCAGTTCCAACAGCTCCAAAGACAGCCCCCATGAGCGTCATTTTTAGATCTGCATCTGGCGTTACTATAATGGCGTTGTTCCCACCTAATTCCAAGAGTGATTTTCCTAATCTGGCTGCAATTTTTTGGGCTACAATTTTACCCATTCTAATTGAGCCTGTAGCAGAAATAAGCGCCATTCTATTGTCTTCTGTCATCAATTCCCCCACGGTATAGTCTCCATTAATAAGACTGGAAATGGCTGGAGATAAATTATTTTCTTCTAATACATCTGCTAATATTTTTTGACAAGCCACGCCACAAAGAGGTGTCTTTTCAGAAGGCTTCCAAACACAGACGTCCCCACAAACAAGTGCTAAAGCAGCATTCCAAGCCCAAACAGCCACAGGAAAATTAAAGGCAGAAATAATCCCTACAACGCCTAATGGATGGTATTGCTCATACATTCTATGCCCAGGTCTTTCGGAGTGCATAGTAAGGCCGTGTAGCTGTCTAGAGAGTCCTACAGCAAAATCACAGATGTCTATCATCTCCTGTACTTCACCCAAACCTTCTTGTAAGGATTTACCCATTTCATAAGATACCAAAGCGCCCAAAGGCTCTTTTAATGTTCTTAGTTTTTCCCCAAGTTGTCTTACAATCTCTCCTCTAAGAGGGGCAGGTTTTACCCTCCAGTCTAAAAAAGCAGCACTGGCTTCTTGCATGACCTGTTTATAGCCTTCCTGGGTAGTGCTATTTACACTCCCAATGAGGCTGCCATCTACGGGCGAGTAAGAAGCAATTAACGCCCCACCTTTAATGGTTTTGTGCCCAATTTTGGTACCGGCATTTTCTTTGGAAAGCCCTAATAAGGAGAGTTGTTTTTGAATGGAATCTAAAGGCATATTGTTGTTTTTCTAACTTTTACAAGAGTAAATGTTATATTATGTTCAAATTTAAGGATAAAAATCTAGACTTTAAAGTAGCTTGTATTTTAGAGGCTAGTCTGCAATTAATATTTGATTAAAATAAGGATTTAATTTTATTGAGGTTTTCGGAGATAAAGACTTCTTGAATTAGAAAATTACCAAAAGTTTCTAAGGGGCCTAGTCCACGGCTATTTTCATGAAATTCCTGCGGTAGGTGGGTCACTAAATCATAATATTCATTTCCATATGCCAGTATAACACTCAAAATAATAAGCACTTTGAGGACGCCAAAAAAGCCCCCTAGAATTTTATTGACACCTCCTAAAAGGATCATAGCTGCCATTTTAGTTAAGGCCTTACCCAGTAGGTAAACCACTAAAACAATCATTATAAAAGAAATGATAAGGCTAATGAGGTACATCTGCTCTGGCTCCCAGGCCAGTCTTTCATTTAAAAAACGAGCGGTAAATGCGGCCAAGTGTTGTGCGCCGTAGAATCCAAGAAGTAGGGCGGCTAGGGTGGTAATTTCTATAAGAATCCCATTTTTAAAACCCCTGTAAAAACCTAAACCACACAAAATTATTAAAACAACATCAATAGGACTCATATATATGTATTGAACTTCTAAGTTAATTCATTTGTGTAAATAAGAGATATATTGACAGATTTAAGCGTAAAAATACGCATAACACCTCTTTTAGATTTGTATCTTTAGCCACTAAAAAAGGCACAGTACATGTCCAGAGACCAAGTATTAAAAGAACGCTGGGAAGCATTGGTAAAAAAATTATCGGCACATTTCTCAGATGGAGATCCCCTAGATCTTGACGCTATTATTTACCTTATTGGTGTTCAAGAGCTTGGAAAATATCATACAGCTTTTAAAAAAGATGAAAAAGTGAACCTCATGCATATTGCTATTTGTAGGGTGTTAGAACCTTATGGCTACTATGAATTTGATTTTGTAGATGAAGAGGGTTGGCCTCATTATAAAATACTAGAAACACTGCCGCCACTCAAAGCAGGAGAGCAATCTATCTTAATGAAGGAAGCCATTAGCCAGTATTTTGTAGAAAAAAAGTATATTGAATAATAGTAGAATCTGCAAGGTAGATCGTGCTTAAAGTTTTTTTGGTGCAGTCTTAATCTATTACCTTTAATTATATAAACCTCTGTTTATGTTAGATTTTTCGAATAAACAAAGAGCCACACAAATAAGTTCACTGGCTATCAATCAATACGATTTAATTGTCATAGGTGGTGGAATTACTGGGGCAGGAATTGCTTTAGACGCTGCTAGTAGAGGTTTAAAAGTAGTGCTCTTTGAAAAGGGAGACTTTGCTTCTGGCACCTCTAGTAAGTCAACCAAACTCATACATGGAGGACTTAGATATTTAAAACAATTTGATTTTTGGTTGGTAAAAGAGGTGGGTTCTGAGCGTGCCATTGTGCACAAGTTAGCTCCTCATTTAGTTTTGCCAGAAAAAATGTTACTGCCGCTCATAGAAAATGGTTCATATGGAAAGTGGCTTACTTCTGTAGGACTAAAAGTATATGATATTTTGGCTCAGGTAAGTGGTGATGACAAAAGGAAAATGCTAGACAAAAAAGAAGCCTTGGCCTTAGAACCACTTTTGCCAAAGAAAATATTAAAAGGGGCAGGTTATTACGCAGAATACAGAACTGATGACGCTAGACTCACCATAGAAAATATTAAAACAGCTGTTTTAAAAGGAGCTACCGCTCTTAATTATTCTAAGGTAACTGATTTTATCTATAAAAAGAATCAGATAGCTGGCGTATGTATAGAAGACCAGATTTCTGGAGAAACTTATAAGGTGAAAGCCTCATATGTCATTAGTGCAGCTGGACCTTGGGTAGATGATTTAAGAGCATTAAATAATTCTAAAGAGGGAAAAAGGCTTCACCTCACCAAAGGGGTTCACCTAGTTTTTCCATTCAGTAAACTCCCAATAAAACAGTCAGTGTATTTTGACATACCAGACGGCAGAATGATGTTCGCCATTCCTAGAGGTAAAATCACTTATGTAGGAACTACAGATACTAATTTTAACAAAGATAAGGACCAGCCAAGAGTGAGTTTGGCAGATGCTATATACCTCATTTCTGCTGTAAACAATATGTTTCCTAAAATTCACTTAGAATTAGAAGACATTGTTTCTTCATGGGTAGGGCTCAGACCCCTTATTCATGAGGAGGGAAAGGCGGCATCTGAACTTTCTAGAAAAGATGAGATTTTTACCTCATGTTCTGGGCTTTTTAGTATTGCAGGAGGAAAGCTTACTGGCTATAGAAAAATGGCGGAGCGTGTTTTAGACAAGGTCATAGAGAAATTGCCAAGTGAAAAGAAAGAATCTTTAAACAAATGTCAAACAGCAGAAATACCCCTTTGTGGGAACGGATTTAAAAATAGTAAAGCAGTTCAAAAATATATAGAAAAATTGAGTAAACAATTAGAGGCAGACTATTTAACCCACTATGAGGCTTGGCATTTAGTGACTAATTACGGCTTACAGGCTCAAGATATTTTGGAGATCTACAACAAACAAAAACAGCTTATTAAACCAACAGCAGATTATAGAAGTCACAGTTTGGCACTTCTTCTAGCAGAGCTGCAGTTTGGGTTGAATTATGAAATGGTCTGCAGTCCAGAAGATTTTTATATTAGAAGGAGTGGACGATTGTACTTTGATATAGAGAGTATTTCTTCTAGTTTAGAAGCCGTACTAAAACTTTTTAAAGACCAAGAGTTTTGGACAGAAGCAGCCTTAGAAAAAAGCAAAGAAGCTCTAGAAAAGGCCATAGAAGAGCACAGTAATTTTTCTATGAGCAGGCCTTATGAGGGTTAAAAAAGGAAACTAGTCTAGCTTTTCTATAAGGGCATTAAAGGTTTTTTTTGGATTTTTCTGATTGTAAAGAATATCATAAACCGCTTGAATAATAGGAGTTTTTGACTTCCTATTCATCTGGTTCATAATGTGAAATGCACTTTTGGTAGCGTAGTAACCTTCTGCAACCATATTCATTTCCATGGTAGCGCTTTTAACGGTATAGCCCTTGCCAATCATGTTTCCAAACATTCTGTTTCTACTAAAAACGGAATAGCCAGTAACAAGTAAATCTCCTAAATATGCCGTGTCATTAATGTTGCGTTTCATTTTGTGAACCCGCTTAATAAAGCGCTTCATTTCTCTTATGGCGTTACTCATTAGTACTGCTTGAAAGTTGTCTCCGTATCCCAAACCATGAGCGATACCTGCTGCAATAGCAAAAATATTTTTAAGTACTGCCGCATACTCTGCTCCAATAATGTCATCTGAAATCTTAGTCTTAATAAAAGAACTGTTTAGGGCTTGTGCCATATTGGAAGCAATCTCTAAGTCTGAGCAAGCTATAGTTAAAAAAGAGAGGCGCTCTAGAGCCACTTCTTCTGCATGGCAAGGCCCAGTTATGACTCCAATTTTATTTAGAGGAACTCCGAAATGAATATTAAAGTGCTCCCCAACAATGAGCCCTGTTTCTGGAACAATTCCCTTAATAGCAGAAAATATAGTTTTTTGGGTTAAATCTATAGTAGCTTTAGACATTTCAGTCACTAAAAAGGCAGACGGAATGGCAAACACAATGGTCTGTGCACTAGAAAGCGCTTTGTCTATATTGTCTGTAAGGGTGAGATAATTTAAATTAAAACTGACAGCTGACAAGTAATTAGGATTGTGAAATTCAGTTTCAATATGAACAATTGCCTCCTTATTTCTCATGTACCAAATGACTCTGTGCTCATTTTCTGTAAGCATTTTAACAATGGCAGTAGCCCAGCTTCCACCTCCAATGACCGCAACAGGTTCTTTTTTACTTATCATATACAACAGGCTAAAACCCAAGAGGGCATTGTGTAAATCTACTGAAAATTGCTAAGGCAATATGAATCCACTACTTATTTTTAACATCAACTCTAGGGATATTGATTACTTTTGTCAATCAAAATACAAGGTCTATCATGACAGTAAAGGAGCAATTAAATAGTTGGGGGTCACAAAAAACCCCTTTTGTGTTTCTTATAGATTTTGAAAATCAAAAGCCTTTGGCATGGAAAGCAGAAGATTGTCCAGACAGTTTTAAGTATTATTTTCAGGGCCACACTAACCACAAGCCTACACCAAACAAGAAAGAACCACTAGAAATTAAGGTGATAATGCCTTCTCTAGAAGATTACAGTCTTAAATTCCAAGAGACTCTAAGCGCTCTAATGCGTGGGGACACTTTTTTAATGAACCTCACCACCAAAGGCAAACTAATCTCTAATAGAAGTTTGTTAGCCCTTTTTAATGAAGCCACAGCTAAATATAAAATAATGCTGGAAGGAGCGTTTGTCTGTTTTTCTCCCGAGACCTTTATTCAAATAAAAGATCAGAAAATCAACACCTTTCCAATGAAAGGGACCATAGACGCTACCATTCCAAATGCAGAGCAATTGCTCAGAGCAGACCTAAAGGAGCGTGCAGAGCACGCCACTATTGTAGATCTGCTTAGGAATGATATGAGCCTGGTGGCAAAAAATATTACATTAAAACGGTATCAGATCTATGAAGAGCTTACTGCTCATAAGAAGATTACTGGGCAAATGAGTTCATGGATACAAGGAGATTTACCAACCAATTACAGATCTCAAATTGGAGATATTATTTATAAAATGCTTCCAGCTGGCTCTATCTCAGGCGCACCAAAACCTAAGACCACAGCGCTCATTAAAGATATTGAAAAAAAGCCTAGAGGCTATTACACAGGGATATCTGGGTATTTTGACGGAGATAATTTGGACTCAGCAGTCCTCATTCGTTTTTTAGAAGCTGACGGCAGCTACCGCTGTGGTGGTGGCATAACACATAAAAGTGTCTTAACCTCAGAATATCAAGAACTCATACAAAAAATATATGTACCCATTTTTTGAAAGTATTAGAGTTTTAGACGGGGCAGTGATTTCTTTAGACGCCCACCAACAAAGGGTAGACAGCTGCTTAAGAGACCATAATGGCCAGGCACTTTTTTTAAAGGAGATTCAAAAAAGCATCTCTTTCCCTGCCAATGGACTTTATAAATGGAGGCTGCAATACAGTTTAGACGGGCTGTATTTTAGTGAACTTCTAGCTTATAGGCCAAAATTACCCAGCCAAATAGAATTAGTAGCCGCAGACCTTCTGCAATACTCTTACAAATTTCAAGACAGAGGTCTAATAAATACTCTTTTGGCAAAGAGTCACGCTTCAGATATTATTATGATAAAATACGGGCGTATTACAGACGCCAGCTATTCTAACTTGGTTTTTTTTGACGGAAAACATTGGGTAACTCCTGTATTGCCTATACTCAAAGGAACTCAGAGAAGTTTACTGCTAGAAAAAAAGATCATTCACCTAAAAGAGATTGGCCCAGAAGACTTAAAGCTTTATTCTCACTTTAAAAGGATTAATGCCATGATGCCTTTTAATGAGAGCCCTATTTTAATCACACAAGACATCATTGCTTTTTAATTAAATAGAATCTTCCAACCTTCAAAAGGCTGCTTTTTCTATAATATTTCATAATCTCACCAAATTTATTTTAGATATAATTCAAAGTGTTTGCTATAAAAACCACACTGTTGCCATTTTTGGCATGAAACTTGATATATGTTTATAGAGCTAGAATATATTAAATATTATAGTTTTGTTTAGGTTAGAATTAGTTGATTAGAAAGCCCTGGATGAGGATCTAGGGCTTTTTCATTTCTAATATTGAACTAAAACAGCTCCTAAATTGGTTGCAAGCACTCTTTAACAGCCCTCTTTGCTCATTATAAGTGCCCGTTCCACTTAAAAATAGTATTTTTGGCCCTTGTTTTAAAGGAGAGGTTATGAATACTTTTCATTAAAGAATAGATAAAGTATCTAAACACCCTAAATAATTCCATTTGAAAAAAATTTTCAATCTTTTTGATTTCTCCCAAAAAATAAATTACAAGACAGAAGTGCTTTCTGGTTTAACTGTGGCCTTAGCACTGGTGCCAGAAGCCATAGCCTTTGCTCTAATTGCAGGACTTTCTCCTTTAACCGGTTTATACGCTGCCTTTGTAGTGGGCTTAGTGACTGCTATTTTTGGGGGGCGTCCAGGAATGATTTCAGGAGCAACAGGCGCAGTGGCGATTGTTATTGTGTCTTTAGCAAATGAATACGGAGTAGAATATGTATTTGCCACCGTTATCTTAGCGGGAATCATGCAGGCCTTAGCAGGCTTTTTAAAACTAGGAAAACTCATGCGCTTAGTACCACATCCAGTTATTTTTGGATTTGTAAATGGCCTTGCCATTATTATATTTATGTCTCAGATGGCACAGTTTAAAGACGTCAACGGAGACTGGCTAACAGGTCAGAGTTTATATGTTTTACTTGGCTTAGTATCTCTAACCATGATTATTATTTGGGGGCTACCTAAATTAAGTAAGGCTATTCCAGCTTCTTTAGTAGCTATATTAACTGTTTTTGGGTTGGTATTTTTCTTGGGAATAGACACTAGGACAATTGGAGATATTGCCTCAATAGAAGGAGGTTTTCCTCCTTTTCACCTCCCAGAAATTCCTTTGACCTTAGAGACTTTGAGTATTATTTTCCCTTTTGCAGCTATAGTTGCAGGAGTAGGACTTATTGAAAGTTTACTGACCCTTAATATCGTAGATGAAATTACAGAAACCAGAGGGAACGGAAATAAAGAGGCCATAGCGCAAGGAACAGCCAATATTTTGTCAGGTGTTTTTTCAGGAATGGGAGGCTGCGCTATGATAGGTCAGAGTCTTATTAACACCTCTAACGGCGCTAGGGCTAGGTTATCTGGAATTGTAGCCGCTATTATGCTCTTGGTATTTATTATGTTTGGCGCTAGCTTTATAGAGAGAATGCCCATGGCAGCACTTACGGGTCTTATGATTATGGTGGCCATTGGAACCTTTGAATGGGCCAGCTTAAAGACTTTTAATAAAATGCCAAAATCTGACATATTGGTCATGATTTTGGTCACTTTAGTGACCGTATTTTTACACAATTTAGCCCTTGCCGTTTTAGTGGGTGTGATTATTTCTGCTTTAGTTTTTTCCTGGGACAACGCCAAGCGCATTAGAGCTAGAAAAACTACAGATGCCATGGGTGTAAAGCATTATGAAATATATGGACCTCTTTTTTTTGGCTCCATTACTGCTTTTAACGAGAAGTTTGACGTTTTAAATGATCCTGCAGAGGTGATTATTGACTTTAAAGAAAGCAGGGTGGTTGACATGTCCGCCATAGAGGCGCTCAACAAAATAACAGAGCGCTATGTAAAGGTTGGTAAAAAGGTACATTTAAAGCACTTAAGCCAAGATTGTAAAGCCTTGCTGCGCAATGCCGATGCCATTATAGAGGTCAATGTTTTAGAAGACCCTACCTACAAGGTAGTAACAAACACTTAGACCCCGAATTTTACAGCTTAAAAAAAGTAGGCCCTTTTAATGAAGCGCTTTAAGCAAAATATGTTTTTTACGAATAGTTGTTGTTTTTTAAACAAATACCTAGCCTCAAATAAGCGACCTTGACTATTTTATTAATAAGTCTGATTCATACGCTTCAGAAATTAAAAAGTAGCCAAGTGGGTAATTATCAAAAGCTGTAGTATTTATGATATTTCCTCTGGTAGTAGCAGGTAATGGCTGAAAAGGCCCCCCATTGCCAGTCTGTTGAAGTATTAATGATATATATGTGAAGTATTGTTTTTCTATACCAAAGGCTTTTATTGTAATACTTTGGCCTGGCCTAACCTCATCTAAACTATAGAAGTTGGAAAACACAAATTCTTGCCCCTGGAAAAAACGATCTTCAATAGGTCTTAGAATATTAAAACCAAAATCATAGAGATAATAATTAGTAGCGGCTGCGTCATCTTTAAATGAAACAATAACTTCTGTTTCATCTCCTTCAAACAAAGTCTTTGTTCCTTGAATGACAGAACTTATAGGAGCTACAGAAATAAATTTTGACACGCCTTGGTACACTTCTTCTTTATAAATGACTGTAAGCCTGTATTGAGTGTCATAATTTATCAGAATCTCTGGGTTTTTTGGGGTGTAATACTCGGTAGAAGGATTGTAGATTAATGGGTATTGGTTGGCAGTGTATAGATCAGTAATAAAAACAGTTGCATCTTTAACCAAAGGGACAGTATTGTTAAAGTAATTTGCGGTTAGAGTTAAACGTACGCCACCTTCTAAACGCAGCGGGTTTTCATCTGTAAAAAGATTAAAATGAGCATCTATACTCAATCTTGGTTCAGAATTAGGCACAGATACCTCTATCACATCTTCACAGCTAGATAAGAGGGTTAAAAAAGATATAAAAAAGAGGATTCTTTTCATATTTCTAAAACTTAAAATTATAGGTAACAGAGGGTACCATTCCAAATATGGAAGTTCGTATGGCCTCATTATTTCCAGAATCTGTGTTTGTCCTAAAATTTATGGCTGCCGCATTTCTGCGGTTGTAGAGATTGTAAATGCCAAAAGTCCATTCTGCTTGTAATTTTCTATCCTTGTTTTTCCTTGGACTTAAGCTAGCAGAAATATCTAAACGGCTATAAGCTGGAAGCCGCTGTTCATTGCGTGGCCCAAAAAGGGGGATGGTGAATCCTCGTTGCTCATACTGGCCAATGGGGTAGTTGGTAGGTTGCCCTGTCTGAAACAAAAAATTACTGTTAAAACTCCATTTTTCATTTAGCTCAAAGGAACTATTTAGTGAAATGTCATGGGTCTTGTCAAATGGGGTATGGTACCATTCACCTCCATTTATACCAGATTCATTTGCCGTCCGGCCTGGGGTTTGCTGTTCAGACTTAGACCAAGTATAAGCCAGCCAACCCCTTAATCTCCCACTGTTTTTCTGCAGTAATAACTCTAGGCCATAAGCCCTTGAGGTTCCAGTTAAAATGACTTGTTCTATACTGTTGTTAGCAATTAAATTAGCGCCGTCTATGTAATCTATTCTGTTGTCTATATCCTTGTAAAAGATCTCGGTTTCAAAAGCGTAATCACCTTGCATAAAATTCCTAAAATAACCCAGTGCATATTGGTCTAATAGTTGGGGCTTAGCAAAGGGACCACTCGGTGTCCAAACATCTAAAGGAGTGGGAGATGCTGTGTTGGAAAGCAAATGAAGGTATTGGGCTATGTGATTATAACTGACCTTGATGCTGCTCTTTGTATTAAGCAGGTATGACATGGCTAACCTTGGTTCAAAATTATTAAAGCTCGCCAATGATTTACTGCGGCTTAAATTATTAAACCCCACGGGAGTTGCACCCTGATAAATTTGAAAGGCTTCATTGAAAACCACGGGATTATTATCTCGATACACCTTAAAAATGTCTTGTCCTAAACGGTTAAAATGACTCCAACGCAGTCCGTATTGAACGCTTAAATTTTCTGTAATCTTGTGTTCTGACTCTATATAAACACCAAATTCATTGGCGTATTTGTCTATAAGTTTAGCAGGAACTATACCAGAGTCTTCTCTATTGGGTTTAATTTCACCAGGATTAAATTTGTAATAAATATTATTTATACCATAGTTAAGACTAAAGTTGCTGGACAGGTAATACTTAAAATCATATTTAAGATTGAAATTTCTTATACCAGAATCCCATTGAAAGCCAATGAGGTCTAATTCAAGGCCGTAATAATAATCAGAGTATATTAGAGAAAGGTTAGAAAATAGTCTGTCTGAGAACAAATGGTTCCATCTAAAATTGGCAACGGTATTGCCGTATACATTTATAAAACTTTCTGAAATACCAAAAAGGTCTCTACCAAAGTATCCTGATAAATATATATTATTGCGGCTGTTTAGCTTATAATTTAACTTAGCGTTTAAGTCATAGAAATAGGCCTTATTATCATTGTTTGCTAGGGCTAGAAACAAATGAGCATAAGAGGCCCTACCTCCTATTAAAAAAGCTCCTTTGTCCTTTTCTAGAGGTCCTTCTAAGAGCAGTCTGCTAGCCACAATTCCAATGCCACCGTTTACTTTAAAATCTTTGCTGTTTCCTTCTTTTTGATAAATATCTAAAACAGATGAAATCCTACCCCCATAGCGGGCTGGAATACCCCCCTTATAAAGCTTAACATCCTTAATAGCGTCTGGATTAAAAATAGAAAAGAACCCAAATAAATGGGAGGAGTTGAATATAATGGCCTCATCTAATAAAATTAAATTTTGGTCTACTGCGCCCCCTCTCACATTGAAACCAGAAGCACCTTCTCCCGCACTGGTTACACCAGGCAGAAGAAGGATGGATTTAATAACATCGGCTTCTCCTAGGATGACTGGGATTTTTTTTATGCTGGCAGAGGTCAAAGCATTTACGCTCATTTGGGCTTTTCGGATATTTAATTTTTCTATATCCTCACTTACAATGACTTCATCTAACTGGGCAACAGCTTCTATTAGTTGGAAATCAATTTTTAGATTTTTATCTAGACTAATAGTTTTAATAATACTTTGAAACCCTATGTAGCTAATGTGAATGTCATAGGAGCCTTCTGGAATTGAAATAGAGTAAAAACCGTATTCATTTGTAATGACTCCAGTTTTTAATTCTGGAATGGCAATGGTCACTCCTATTTGGGTTTCATTGCTACTGGCTTCAGAAATAATACCACTCAGGGTATATTTTTCCTGAGCTTTCAGAGAGTGGTAACCAAATAAAAAAACAGCTAAAAAGAGGCCATGGTAAAAACGCATAGGACGTATTTTTGATCTGTTATAAAATCTACAGAGATCTCAAATACTCTAAAATAGCTCTAGAATCCTCTTGATTTACATTTTGGTTTAGCATAATAGCATTATTGTACTCTAAAAGTAATGCTTTTGCAATGGGGTCTTTTTGGATCATTTCTGTAGGGTTTATAATCATATTCATCACCCATTCTGGACTTCTTCTTTCCAAAATACCTGCCAAGGCTGGACCAATCATACGCTGGTTTGGCATATGGCAAGCAGTGCATTTTACTTCAAAAATTTCTTGACCTAAAGACACCATATCTGAATCTAAACTCTTTGAAATAGTAATGTTTTTTACTGGGCCAATACCTTTGTTAGAAAGGTCTACCGGAATTTCCACAGCTACTTTTTTGCTACTTACTTCTTTTTTGGTTCTATTCATTTGAAAACCACTTTCTTCTTTCTCTTTTTTCTCTCCACAGCTTCCTAAAAAAAGTGCTGCTGTAAACATTAATAATATTTTTTTCATAGTTATTAAATAATTGAGCACAAGGCTATTTTCCTTGGCAAGGGTTGTGAAAAATAAATGAATTACGAAGATAAGAAAAAGCCGCTTTTTTAAGGTGGCTTATGAAAATCAAATTCAGATTTTTCGTTATTTTATAATTGGTATTTTTCTAAAGTCTTTGCTTGCTTTTCTAAAGCTGCTAAAAACTCTGACCTTAATCTGTCTACTAATTCTGAAACAGAGAGGCTGTCTTGAATGGTGGTCACGCCTTGACCGGCAGACCAGATGGTTTTCCAAGCTTTTGCCTCAGTATCTAATTCTTTTCCAAAATCTATTTTAACATCTTTCTTTAGGTCTTCATCAGTAATACCAGCTGCTTTTAAACTGGCACCTAAAAAATTAGCATGTACCCCAGAAATAGCAGCGGTGTATACCACATCATTAGATCCAGCCTCTATGATCATTTTTTTGTATTCTTCTGGTGCAATGCTCTCATGGGTATTAATAAATCTAGTTCCCATATACGCAAGGTCTGCACCCATCTGAATGGCAGAGGCTACATCACCACCTGTGCTAATACAACCAGAAAGTAGGAGGGTCTTATTAAAGACGCTTTTTACTTCTGCTATAAGGCTCATTGGGTTTAGAGTGCCACCATGACCCCCAGCACCAGCAGCTACTAGGATTAATCCATCTACTCCTGCTTCTGCGGCTTTTTCTGCATGTCTTTTTTTAATGATATCATGAAAGACCAAGCCACCGTAAGAGTGTATGGCGTCTACCACCATAGAAACGGCCCCCAGTGAAGTAATAATGAGGGGCACCTGATGTTTCATGCACAATTTTACATCTGCTTCTAATCTTGGATTGGTAGGGTGAACAATTAAATTTACTCCATAAGGAGCGGCTTTTTTACCTGTTTCTTTTTCAAAATTGGCTAAGCCCTCTTTTACTTCTATAAGCCAGGCTTCAAAGCCTTCACTGGTTCTTTGGTTGAGTGCCGGAAAAGTACCCACAATTCCTTTTTTACAACATTCAATAACCATTTTAGGATTAGAAATAAGGAACATGGGTGCTGCTACAACAGGGAGTTGTAGGGTGTCAATAAAGGGCGCTTTTTGAGACATACTTTTTTTTAGATAGCTTAGGGCATTTATTAAAACAATGGTACTTTTGATGTCTTATGCATGCATAATAAAATTACTATAAATGTACACAAAATCATTTGATATTCGTTGGAGCGATCTAGATGCTAATAAGCATTTAGCAAATGCTTCTTATTTAAATTTTATGAGTCATACTCGTATGGGATTCCTAATAAAATGTGGGTTTAATCAAAACACTATGGACCAATACAAAATAGGCCCTGTGGTTTTTTATGAGCACATTTATTATTTTAAGGAGGCTTTTCCTGGAAAACCCATACAAGTATCCTTAGAGTTAAAAGGACTTAGCCAAGACGGAATGTTCTTTGAGTTCCAACACAATTTTTATGACTACAAAGGACAAAACTTTGCACATTGTGAGATGATGGGGGCATGGATAGACTTGGAATCTAGAGCACTTACAGCATTGCCTAAAGTGTTTAAAGATGCTTTTGACCAAATTGAAAAAGCGGCAGATTATAGGATTTTAACTAAAGGAGACACTAGAAAATTTGCAAAAAAGCCTAATCACTTACCTCCTTCTGAAACTTAGAAGTGGCCAAGTAAACCCCAACTAATACAGCTATTGTTCCAGCTATTTTTACAGGACTTAGCTGGTCTTTTCCTGTAAAAACAGCGTATAGAATACCAATAAGAGGTTGCAGGTATACAAAAGCACCTACTGAAGAAGCTTTTAAAGCGGTGAGGGCATAACCATTAAAAAGATAAGTTAAAAAAGTGGTTCCAAATATTACAAAACCTATGGCACCCCATATTTCTATTGGCATTCCCTCCCACTTAATTTGGTTAAACTCCACAATTGTAATGGGGAAATTAATAATAAAAGCCAATGTAAAAAGCCATTTCATAAGGGTAATGGGGCTGTATTTTTTTATGAGAGATTTCACCACAATAAGGTAGGCTCCATAAGAGGTAGCATTCAAAATAAAGAGTAGGTTTCCTAAAAATATGTTGGGTGCGTCTTGCCTTACCTCATGGCCAAAAAGGACAAGTCCTAGGGCTCCAACAAAGCCCAAACCAATGCCACTTATTTTTCTCCAGCCCATTGTCTCTTTTAGAAACAAGGCAGATAAAAGCACTACTATAATAGGTGTAATAGTTACTAGAACGGCGCTATTAATTGGGGTAGAAAGAGAAAGACCTTTAAAAAATGAGAGCATATTAATTACCATACCCAACAAAGTAGCGGCCAACATGACCTTCCAATCTTTTCTGTCTATGGTTTCTGCCGGTCTAAAAAATGAGAGCACCCAAAATAAGATGGCTGCACCTCCTACCCGGAGCATAATAAAACCAAAGGCCTGCACATAGTAAGGCATAACTCCTTTTGCTATGGTATGGTTTAGACCATAAATAGTAGTGGCACCAAAGGCAGCTAAAAGGGCAAGGGTTCTTTTACTCATGAAAAACAATTAAGAGGCACTTAAGTTATTAGAGCTTAGATTTATGACTTTAGGGCTTTATAAGCGGCTGCAATGGTGTCTTTTTTATAGCCGACAAATAGCGCGTGGTCTACCTTTATTACAGGCCTCTTTAGAAAGGTGTAATGAGAGAGTATTATTGACTTATAATCAGATTCTCCAAGTGTTTTTTGTGACAAACCTTCGCTGGTATAAAGCCTAGAACGCTTGTTAAACAAAGATTCATAAGAACCACTTAGTTGGGCTAATTCTTCTAACTCAGATTCAGAAATATGGGAGCCCTTTAGGTCTTGCAAAGTGACATCGGCCAGAGGCCCAAAGCTGTCAATTATTTTTTTACAAGTGTTGCAAGTGCTTAGGTAGTAAATGTGTTTCATAGTGGGATTATAAGTACAAAGAAACCTTATTTAGGGGAATTGTACTATTTTTAACAAAAATGAATTTATGGTCCAAATATTAGAAATCACCGCAAAGACTAGGGAGTTATATGTAAAATTTTTAGACACTACTTCTTTAGAAAAGTTAGTAGAAATCCCCGCAGGCTTTAACAATAATATTTGGTGGAACATTGCACATGTAGCTGTTACTCAGCAGTTATTAGTGTATAAGCTCAGTGGTTTGGAGCCACATCTGGACGAAGATTTCATAAATAGCTACAGAAAGGGTACTGCCCCTCAAAAAGTCCCTACCTTAGTGGAAGTGGCAGTTCTTAGGGAGGCTTTAACTGACCTAATTGCTAGAACCAAAGAAGATGTAGCGCAGGGCCTTTTTAAAAACTACACCTCATACCCAACCTCTGTAGGGGTCACTCTTAACAATGCTACAGACGCTATGGCCTTTAATTTAGTTCATGAAGGCATTCATATTGGTTCTATTATTGCACTTAAAAAAGCATTGGCTATATAATACTAGGAGTATGAAAAAAAAGACATTGCATTTTAATAGTATCACCATTCATGGTGGTCAGACATTAGACCCTGCTTACGGGGCTGTAATGACCCCTATTTACCAGACTTCTACCTACGCTCAAAAGAGCCCGGGAGTGCATCAGGGTTTTGAGTACTCTAGGAGTGCAAATCCTACAAGGTCTGCTTTAGAGTCTTCTTTAGCTGCCTTAGAAAATGGCAGCTACGGACTGGCTTTTGCCTCTGGTTTAGCAGCGATAGACGCGGTCTTGAAATTACTTAAGCCAGGAGATCACATTCTGGCTTCTCATGATTTATACGGCGGGAGTTATAGGCTTTTTGTTCAAATGTTTGAATCTTTTGGGCTTTCCTTCTCCTTTGTAGATATGCAAGAATTGGCAGTAGTTAAAAAAGCAATCACTGCTGAAACTCGGCTAATTTGGTTAGAAACCCCTACCAATCCCTTAATGACTATAGTAGATATTAAAGGAGTGGCAGCACTTATAGAAGGCTTAGATATTTTATTGGCTGTAGACAACACTTTTGCCTCTCCTTATTTACAGCAGCCTTTAAATTTAGGAGCTCATATTGTCATGCATTCTGCCACTAAATATTTAGGCGGTCACAGTGACGTAGTGGTGGGAGCGCTAGTGGTAAAAGAGAAACACTTAGCAAAAAGGCTTTTCTTTATACAAAATGCCAGTGGTGCCATATGTGGCCCTATGGATAGTTTTTTGGTACTAAGAGGGATTAAAACGCTTCATCTGCGCATGCAAAGACATTGTGAAAATGGGCGGGAGATAGCCTTTTTTTTAAAAAGGCACACTGAGGTAGAAAAGGTGTATTGGCCTGGTTTTGAAGACCACCCTAACTTTTCTGTAGCTAAGGCGCAGATGAAAGATTTTGGTGGCATGATCTCCTTTGTTCCAAAAGACAATTCTTTGGCAGGGGCTAAAAAAATTCTAGAAAAACTACAACTATTCACCCTAGCAGAGTCATTGGGGGGTGTAGAAAGTTTAGCGGGACATCCGGCCAGCATGACCCATGCCAGTATACCTAAAGAAATTAGAGATGTAAACGGTGTAGTAGACGGGCTTATTAGGCTGTCTGTTGGGATAGAAGATGTACGGGATTTAATATCAGATATAGAACAGGCTTTAAAATAATTTTTCATATTTCTTTGGTTTTGTTATTGCTGTCTATATCTTTTTTCTTATTGACACTCTTTTTTAGAGGCTTTCACTGCTGTGCGTGATTTTTATTTTTTTCTTGATAGCACTATTGCATTATTCTATAAAAAAAGGAGTTTAAATTATTGAAATACTATAATTTCGCTCCTATATTATTAAAGGCTTAATAGGCCTACTTATTAGACTCTAAATGGAAGCAAAAATTAATGCATTTATGGAAGAGGTGAGGACTAGAAATGGTCACGAACCTGAATTTATTCAAGCGGTACAAGAGGTAGCAGAAACAGTGATCCCCTATATTGCTAAGCATGATATTTACAACGGTAAAAATATTTTACTGAGAATGGTAGAACCTGAGCGTTTAATCTCTTTTAGAGTGGCTTGGGTAGACGATTCTGGAGAAATTCACGTAAACCGTGGATACCGCATTCAGATGAACTCTGCTATTGGTCCTTATAAAGGAGGCTTGCGTTTTCACCCATCTGTGAATGCCAGTATCTTAAAATTTTTAGCCTTTGAACAGGTGTTTAAAAACTCTCTTACAACTCTTCCTATGGGTGGTGGAAAAGGAGGCTCAGATTTTGACCCTAAAGGAAAGTCAGATGACGAGGTCATGCGTTTTTGCCATGCCTTTATGTTGGAATTAAACCGTCATATTGGGCCTAATACAGATGTTCCTGCTGGAGACATTGGAGTAGGCGCTAGAGAGATAGGGTTTCTTTTTGGAATGTATAAAAAGATTAGAAATGAGTTTACTGGAGTGCTTACTGGCAAAGGACTTTCTTGGGGAGGTTCTTTAATTAGACCTGAAGCTACAGGGTACGGAACGGTATATTTTGCAAACAGCATGCTCCAGACTTCGGGTACTGATTTTTCTGGGAAAAGGGTAGTGATTTCAGGTTCTGGAAATGTGGCACAATTTGCCGCAGAAAAAGCCATTCAATTAGGGGCTATTGTTTTAACTTTGTCCGATTCTACAGGATATATTTTAGATTCAAAAGGGATTGATCAAGAGAAGTTGGCCTTTGTTATGGATCTTAAAAACAATAAAAGAGCTCGTATTTCTGAATATGTAAAACAATATCCAAGCGCTACTTACCACTCTGGTGAAACCCCTTGGGGAGTTGCATGTGATATAGCACTTCCATGTGCTACTCAAAATGAGTTGGATGGAGTAGGCGCTAAAAAGTTACTAGCCAACGGATGTATTTGTGTAGCAGAAGGTGCTAATATGCCTTCAACACCTGAGGCCATTCACGCTTTTCATGAAGCTAGAATTTTATTTGCACCTGGCAAAGCATCTAATGCAGGCGGTGTAGCTACTTCTGGTTTAGAGATGTCTCAAAACTCACTTAGAATTAGCTGGACACGTGAAGAGGTTGATGAACGTTTAAAAGCAATTATGTCTGACATTCACGACTCTTGTATTGCTTTTGGAAAAGGAGAAGATGGATATTGCAACTATGTTAAAGGAGCAAATATTGCTGGTTTTGTGAAAGTAGCAGACGCTATGATGGCACAAGGAGTGATTTAGTCTATTTTTACTGTACTTAAAAAAGCCTTTTCTCTTTTAAGAGTAAAGGCTTTTTTTATTTTTACACCCATGCAACAAACAACTAAAGCAATTGTCTTAAGGGCTATTAAATACGGAGACTCTAGTTTAATAGTAAAGGCGTTCACGGCCTCTAGTGGTATTAAATCCTATTTGTTACAAGGGATTTTAAGCCAGAAAAGAGGCAAGCTAAATAAGGCACATTTTATGCCGCTTACTCAATTAGAAATTATTGCCCAACATAAAGAAAAGGGAGGTTTAGAGCGGATTTCTGAAGCTAGAATTTTTTTTCCTTACCAAACCATACATTTTGATATGGCTAAGAATGCTATGGTTTTGTTTTTAGCAGAATTTTTAACTAACGCTATTCAGGAAGAGGCAGAAAATGAGCCTTTATTCTCATTTATAGAATTGGCTCTACAATGGTTAGACACTCATGAAAAAACAGCTAATTTTCATTTGTTTTTTTTGGTGACTATTAGCAGGTATTTTGGTTTTTATCCTTCTGAAGATCAAAAAGATGCCCCTTATTTTGATTTAGTAGAAGGCGCCTTTGTAGACCGGCTTTCTCTACACCCCTGTATTCAAGAGCCTGAAATTTCTTATTTTAAATCTATATTAGGCATCAATTTTGATACATTATCTGATGTTAAAATGTCACAACAAATTAGGCGCGAGTTATTAAAGTATTTAATGATTTATTACAAGCACCATTTAGATGGCTTTAGAACACCTAAATCAATTCATATTCTCAATGAAGTTTTTTCTTAATTTAACCATGTGCTTTTTTGTGTGGTGCATTTCTTTTTCAGGCTTAGCACAAGATGTTTTTATATTTGACGCAGAGACTAAGGAGCCTCTTGTTGGGGCTACCATCTCTAATAAAGATCAATCTTTTATTGTTTACACAAATCTGGAAGGAAAGTGTTCTTTAGGGACCTTTTTGGAAAAAGGATCCCTTTTTATTAAGCACCCTTCCTATATTGATTATAAAATTTCTAAAATTCAATGGGTACAGAGAGGAAGAGTGGTTTACCTTCAAAGAAATGCTTTTGAGTTAGATGAGGTGGTCATGTCTATTTCTAAATGGGAACAGCAGCGCAATGAAGTGCCTCAGAAAATTATTGGAGTAAGCGCACAGAATATTGCCTTTAATCAACCCCAAACGGCTGCAGATTTACTGCAACAGAGCGGAAAGGTTTATGTTCAAAAAAGCCAGCTAGGCGGAGGAAGCCCAATGATTAGAGGTTTTTCTGCCAACAGATTACTTCTTTCTGTAGATGGCGTAAGAATGAACAACGCTATTTTTAGAGGCGGAAACCTACAAAATAGCATTTCTGTAGACCCTTTTACTATAAAAAATACAGAAATTATTTTTGGGTCTGGATCTGTTATTTATGGTAGCGACGCTTTAGGTGGGGTGATTCATTATTACACCAAGACTCCACAGCTTTCTAAAGAAGGAGTCCCAGCGCTCTCAGGAAACGCTCAATATAGGTACTCCTCTGCCAATCAGGAAAACACCACCCATATAGATATGAGTTTTTCAGGGAGTAAATGGGGCCTTTTAAGTTCTATTTCATACAATGATTTTTCAGATTTAAAGATGGGGAAAAGAGGGCCTTCAGACTACTTAAGGCTCCAATATGTTCAGACAGAGGCAGGCCAAGATAAGTTAGTTTTGAACCCAGACAATCGCATTCAAAACCCCACTGCATACAATCAAATTAATGTGTTGCAGAAAGTGATATTTAAGCCAAGTATTTTTCTTCACTACAGTCTAGGGGTATATTACTCAGAAACATCAGATTACGCAAGGTATGACCGTTTAATAAGGCCTTCTAAAGATGAGAAAGGCCTCAGGTCTGCCGTTTGGAATTACGGTCCTCAGAAATGGCTGATGACTAATTTTCAAATGACTCATAATCCTGAAAACAGCTTTTATGAAGGGCTAAAATTCACTGCAGCGTATCAGAAGTTTGGTGAGAGCCGCAACGACAGGAATTTTGGAGAAACCAGCTTATACGAAACTGAAGAATCTTTAGATGCCTTATCTTTTAATCTAGATTTTGAACAGCGTAAAAAAGCGTCTTTTAGGCTGTTTTATGGGGTAGATTTTATTGGAAATCTAGTAGGTTCACAAGGAATAAAAACCAACATAGTTACTCAAGATATGTTTCAGACAGCCTCTAGGTATCCAGACCAATCTACTTGGGCCACCGCAGCGTTATATTTAAACAGCACTTATGAGAGGAGTGAGACTTTGAGATTTTTAGGGGGGTTGCGCTACAGTCATGTCTGGATAGATGCTGCCTTTGACAATCAATTTTTTGATTTTCCTTTTAAAAAAGCGACTTTAAATACAGGAGCTTTTACTGGGAGTTTTGGGCTTAGCTGGTTAGCTGCGGAAGACTTACATTTTAGTTGGAATGCTACTACGGGGTTTAGAGCCCCTAATATAGATGATATTGGAAAGGTTTTTGAATCTGAGCCAGGTTCTATAGTGGTGCCAAACCCCAACTTAAAACCAGAGTATGCCTATGGGACAGAAATAGGAATTAAGAAAAATTTCTCAGATAAAATAGTTTTGAGAACAGCCGCCTATTACACCCATTTAAATGAGGCTATTGTGAGAAGAGATTTTTCTTTTAACGGCCAAAGAGAGATTCGCTTTCAGGGCAGTACAACTAATGTTCAAGCCATGCAAAACGCTGCAAAAGCATTTGTTTATGGCTGGGAATTGAGCTTAGATTACTTTATAAGTCCATTCCTTTCTTTTGCTGCAAATTACAGCTTGGTAAGAGGAGAAGAAGAAGAAGAGAATGGGAATATTGTAAGGGGAAGACATGTGTCTCCAGCTTTTGGTGATGTTCAGTTCACTTATAAGAATTCTAGGTTTAAGGCCAGTTTTACTTATCAGTTTAACAGTGAAATTAGTGCAGACATGCTGCCCCCCTCAGAGCAGTCCAAAGCTTATATATACGCCTTAGACAAAAATGACAAGCCTTACAGCCCAGCATGGGACACCTTAAATTTTAGATCTCAATACACCCTTTCCAATGCCATTACTACCTATGTGGCATGGGAAAATATGGGCAATACGCTTTATAGAATGTACTCTTCTGGAATTAGCGCACCAGGGAGTAACTTAATTCTTGGTGCTAGCTATCAGTTTTAAAGACTTTTTGTACCCGGCTGCCCTGAAAAAAACAAACTCATTTATAGAATTTTATTCCTAGCTTGTAAAATGAAGGCGGTTTCGTTCTAAATGCTTAATTTTGCGCCTTTAATACCGCACACAAGACCTTAATACTATGAAGTTTGCAGAATATAAGGGGTTAGATTTACCTGGAATTTCTACCTCTATTTTAAAAGAGTGGAAAGACAAAGATGTATTTAAAAAGAGTGTAGACCAGAAAGCAGGGAAACCGGCCTATGTTTTTTATGAAGGACCACCTTCTGCCAACGGAATGCCTGGCATTCACCACGCCATGGCTAGGACTATTAAAGATATTTTTCCTAGGTATAAAACCATGAAAGGTTTTCAGGTAAAAAGGAAAGCGGGTTGGGATACCCATGGCTTGCCTATAGAGCTAGGAGTGGAAAAAGCCTTAGGGATAACCAAAGAAGATATTGGAACTAAAATATCTGTAGCAGATTACAACAAGGCTTGTAGAGAGGCTGTTATGCGCTATACAGATGTTTGGAATGACATGACAGATAAGGTAGGCTATTGGGTAGACATGGAAGACCCATATATTACCTATCATCCAAAATACATGGAGTCTGTTTGGTGGCTTTTAAAAGAAATATACAACAAAGGGCTTATTTATAAAGGCTATACTATTCAGCCCTATTCACCAAAAGCAGGCACGGGTCTTAGCTCTCACGAACTTAACCAGCCAGGTACTTACCAAGACGTTACAGATACCACCGTTACCGCTCAGTTTAAGTCATTACCAGAGCGCTTACCAATAGTTTTCCAAGGCTTAGAATTCCCCGTATATTTTTTAGCATGGACCACAACTCCTTGGACTTTACCAAGTAACACGGCCCTAACAGTTGGACCAAAGATTGAATACGTGCTGGTGAGCACTTACAACCAATACACCTTTGAGCCCATAAACGTAGTTTTAGCTAAGGCCCTTGTAGGGAAGCAGTTTTCCGGAAAGTACCAATTGATAGAGAGTAAAGAAGCATTGGCCCTTTACAGCCAAGAAGACAAACACATCCCTTATTTAGTGGGCCCTTCAGTAAAAGGATCTGAATTGGTAGGAATCCAATATGAACAACTCATTAAAGGGGTGCTTCCCCATGACAATCCCCAAAATGCCTTTAGGGTCATTGCAGGAGATTTCGTAACCACAGAAGATGGGACAGGAATTGTGCATACCGCCCCTACCTTTGGGGCAGATGACGCCTTGGTAGCCAAACAAGCCAACCCAGAAATTCCAGCCATGTTAGTGCTAGACACCCACGGCAATCTGGTTCCCTTAGTAGATTTACAAGGAAAATTCAGACCTGAGCTAGGGTCTTTTGCAGGAAAGTATGTAAAAAATGAGTACTACCCAGAAGGAGAAGCACCAGAGCGTTCTGTAGACGTAGAAATAGCCATTACTCTAAAAGAAGAAAACAAAGCCTTTAAGGTAGAGAAATACGTGCACTCTTACCCCCATTGTTGGAGAACAGATAAGCCTATTTTATACTATCCGTTAGATTCTTGGTTTATAAAAGTGACCGATGTAAAGGACCGTATGGTAGCTTTAAATCATGAAATAAATTGGAAGCCAAAAGCCACGGGAGAAGGCAGATTTGGAAACTGGTTGGCCAATGCCAATGACTGGAACCTCTCTAGATCTCGTTACTGGGGAATTCCATTGCCTATTTGGCGTACCGCAGATGGTAAAGAAGAAGTGATGATAGGCTCTGTTGCAGAATTAAAAGAAGCCATGGCAGCAGCCGTTGCTTCAGGCGTGATGGAACGAGATATTTTTGAAGATTTTGTGGTAGGAGACCTCTCTGAGAGCAATTATGAGAAGATAGATTTACATAAGAATATTGTAGACCAGGTAGTACTAGTATCGGCAAGTGGCCAAGCCATGTACAGGGAGGCAGACCTTATAGACGTTTGGTTTGACTCTGGTTCTATGCCTTATGCCCAGTGGCATTATCCATTTGAAAACAAAGAATTTATAGATAATAATGAGCGATTTCCTGCAGATTTTATTGCAGAGGGCGTAGACCAAACAAGGGGCTGGTTCTATACCCTTCACGCTATAGCTACTATGGTTTTTGATAGGCCGGCTTTTAAAAATGTAGTCTCTAACGGAATGGTTTTAGACAAGGATGGTAAAAAGATGTCCAAGCGCTTGGGGAACGCCATAGATCCTTTTGAAACCATTGAGACCCATGGAGCTGACGCCACCCGCTGGTACATGATTTCTAACGCTAATCCTTGGGACAATCTCAAGTTTGACACGGAAGGGATTGTAGAGGTAAAACGCAAATTTTTTGGCACCCTTTACAACACCTATTCCTTCTTTAGTTTATATGCTAATTTAGATAGTTTTGATAATAGTGCCCCTCAAATTCCACTGCAGGATAGGCCAGAAATTGACCGTTGGGTACTGTCTGAATTAAATAGTTTAATTCTAACAGTAGAACAGGCTTATGAAGAATATGAGCCAACTAAAGCTGCCAGGGCTATTTCAGATTTCGTACAAGAAAATCTAAGTAATTGGTATGTGCGCCTGTGCAGAAGGCGTTTTTGGAAAGGAGAATACGGGCCAGATAAATTAGCGGCTTACCAGACCCTATATAATTGTTTGCTTACTGTGTCAAAATTATCTGCTCCAATAGCTCCTTTTTTTATGGATAGGTTGTATTTAGATTTAGCTTCCGTTTGTGAACCTAATGTTCGTGAAAGTGTTCATTTAGAAGACTTCCCCGCAGTAAATATAGAGGCTATTGATTCACATTTGGAGCGTAAAATGCAATTGGCTCAGAATATATGTTCTTTAGTGCTTTCCATTAGACAAAAAGAGAAAATTAAGGTAAGGCAGCCGTTACAAAAAATAATGATCCCTATTTCTGGAGCTATACAAGCAGCAGATATAAATGAGGTGTCTCATCTTATTCTCTCAGAAGTGAATGTAAAGGAAATTGAACTCATGGACGATTCTTCTGGAGTTTTAGTAAAACAAATCAAGCCAGATTTTAAAGCTTTAGGACCAAAATTTGGCACTAAAATGAAATTGGTATCGGCAGCTATACAGTTATTAAAAGCAAAAGATATTAACGAAATTGAGCAAAAAGGAGTTTTAGAAATCTCAATAGAAGGTGAAAAACTCTGTGTAGAACTGTCAGATGTAGTGATCAGCTCTCAAGACATTGAGGGATGGTTAGTAGCGAGCGAAGGCCCGTTAACAGTGGCTTTAGATGCTACTATAAGTCCTAAACTTAAGGCGGAAGGAATTGCTAGAGAGTTGGTAAATAGAATACAAAATTTAAGAAAAGATAGTGGTTTTGAGGTGACAGATAAAATTGTTATTAAATTAACACAAGACCCATTCATAGATACTGCTTTATTAGATAATTTAGAATATATAAAAATGGAAACTCTCGCTACAGAAATTATAGTAGTTCAGAACCTTTCAGAAGGTCTATCAATTGCCTTTGATGAGGTAGAGAGTGTTTTATTTATTGAAAAACAAAATTAATATGGAGATAGAAATAACAAACAGATATTCAGACAAAGACTTGGCAGAGTTTAAGGTTTTGATTGGAGATAAAATGGCTTTGGCCAAGTCTCATTTAGAGTTACTAAAGAGCTCCTATATGAATGATGGAAACAATGGAACAGATGACACTTCCCCCACTTTTAAAGCCTTTGAGGAAGGATCAGAAACCATGAGTAAAGAGGCTAATACTCAGCTGGCCATCCGTCAGGAAAAATTTATTAGAGACCTGAAGAATGCCCTTAACAGAATTGAAAACAAGACCTATGGAATTTGTAGGGTTACTGGTAAGTTAATTAATAAGGAGCGTTTAAAATTGGTGCCACATGCTACCTTGAGTATAGAAGCCAAAAACATGCAAAAGTAATCTTTTAAAACAAGTTTATTTTGAGGTTTAATAGCGCCGTTCTTTTTTTTATACTGGCGCTTCAAAGTTTGTTTGCTCAAAAAATACTCACAAAAACTTTAAATGACCCTACCCTTTCTCAAATTTATATTCAAGCCCAGGATATAAATAGTTTATCTATTACTTCTGTAGAATCTAAGGAGTTTCTGGTCAGAGGCGTATTGGACGGAGAATACAGTACCCACCAAATGCTTTCTATAGTTAGAAAGGGGAATACCCTTTATGTGGTGCCAGATTTTACTGACAAATATGAAATCCCAAATGATAAATTAAGTGCTCACAAAGTTTTTGCTATTGCATTAGACATGTGTATACCCTCTTACTTAGAAGTGGTGGTTTCTGGCGAAGCTACAAGAGTGAGTGCCTCTGGGAGATTTAAAAAACTAAATATCAGTTTGGTAGACGGTATGTGTTCGCTTAATGATATTGGGGAGCAGGTTTATGTCAATAGTCAGAGTGGCTCTATTTTTTTAAATCAGAAAAAGGGATTTGTCACAGCAAAAAGTAGCTACGGTTTAGTTGAGAAGGAGTCTATTCCAATAGGCAAGTCTGTTATTGTGTTACATTCCGTAAGTGGTCATATTAAAGTGACTAAACAACGCCCATGACCAATTGTATAATTATGTTTATTTTAGCCACTCAAGAATAAATTATGTTTAAGAAACCTTTGTTGTTAGTTTTTGTATTGTTGTTGGTAGACCAAATAACTAAAATATATGTTAAAACACATTTTGCATACGGGGAGTCTGTGGTTGTTTTTTCGTGGTTTCAAATTCTATTTATCGAAAATGAAGGGGCTGCTTGGGGTGCTAAATTAAGTGATGTGCTTCCTATTTCAGACGCCCTTGGAAAACTCATACTCACCACCTTTAGGTTGTTTGCTATAGTGGGAATCGGCTATTGGTTTTTGAGTTCTATAAAGAAGCAAGTACCCATACTTTTGCAAATGGGGCTGGCTTTAATATTTGCAGGTGCCCTAGGTAATATTATTGACTCTGTATTTTACGGCATTATTTTTAATGAAAGTGGCTACCAAATAGCATCTCTTTTTTCAGATGAACCCTACGGATCACTCCTACAAGGAAAGGTAGTAGATATGTTGTATTTTCCTATGTTAGATACTACTTGGCCTCAGTGGGTCCCTAGATTAGGAGGGGCACCATTGCGCTTTTTTGAACCGGTGTTTAATATTGCAGACACGGCTATTAGCACTGGAGTTGGACTACTTTTGGTGTTTAACAAAAAAGCTTTTCCAGAAAAGGAATCTTAAAAGTGATATACCTGCTCTGGTGTTACGCAGTAATCTAATGAAATGTCATGTGGCTCTGTGGGAATAAGATGGGTCTCTGCCTTAAAAAAAGACAAGCCAATTTTTAACGTATTTGGATTGCATTTTTTTAGAAAGCAATCATAAATACCCTTTCCATATCCAATTCTATTGCCTTTGAGGTCAAAAGCCAAAAGAGGAATAAAGACTACCTCAATTTGGGTGGTGGGCACTTTTAATCCATTTTGAGGTTCGGGAATTCCCAAAGGACTTATTTTTAATAGGGTGTTGTCTGTCAATAAAATATGCTCCATATCTTTAGACGGTGTCATTTTTGGGACACATATTTCCTTGTCATGCCCCTGAAGCAAGGCTAGAATAAACTCGGTGTCTATTTCATTTTTCAGGTCCATGCTTAAAAATAAGCTGTAGTAAGTGGCGTTCCAGATGGGCAGTCTTAAAAGTTGGTTTGTAATGGCTTCACTTTTGTTTTGCCTTTCTGCTACATTGAGTGCTTTTCTTAGTGCGGTATATTTTTCTCTTAATGCTTGCTTGCTCATTTGAGTTACTTTTGAACTTTGTAAAAATACAGATAAATTAGCGCGTTGGTTTTATTTTCTCATATACCTTTGTGTAAGCATAAAAATAATGTCTGACAACCCTATTTCTGTTCAATTAAGTGTACTCCCTGAAAATCCGGGAGTCTATCAGTTTTATGATGTAGAGGGAAAGATTTTATACATAGGGAAGGCCAAAAACCTAAAGAAGAGAGTGAGTTCTTATTTCACCCTCAAACACGAGGTAGCTAAGACTAGAATTCTTGTAAAAAAGATAGTGTCCATTCAGCACATTGTAGTTCCTACAGAGTCTGATGCTTTGCTATTGGAAAACAACCTCATAAAAAAATACCAACCTAGGTATAATATACTGCTTAAAGATGACAAGTCTTTTCCTTGGATATGTATTAAAAAGGAGCGGTTTCCAAGGGTTTTTATCACAAGGAGATTGGTCAAGGATGGGTCAGAGTATTTTGGACCTTATACCAATAAGAAAATGGTGAAAGTACTCCTAGAGCTTTTAAAAGGATTGTACCCGCTTAGGACCTGTAACTACGACTTATCTTATGAAAAAGTGAGCCAAGAAAAGTATAAAAGCTGTTTGGAGTATCATTTAGGAAACTGTAAAGCACCCTGTGAAAGCTTACAATCTGTAGAGGATTACAATAGAGATATTGAAGGAATACGTCATATTTTAAAAGGAAACTTATCTGTGGCTATGAAGTATTTTAAAGAGGAAATGCTTCTTTTTGCCTCAGTTCAAGCTTTTGAAAAAGCACAAATAATTAAAGAAAAGCTTGAAATTTTATTAGGCTACCAAGCTAAATCTACTATTGTAAATCCAAAAATTAATAATGTGGATGTCTTTACTATCATTTCTGATCATACGCATGCTTATGTAAATTTTTTAGAAATCTCTCATGGTGCTATTATTAGATCACATACTTTGGAAATCAAAAAAAAGTTACAAGAATCTAATGCAGCCCTATTGGAATTGGCTATAGTAGAGATTAGAAACCGTTTTACCTCTATTTCTAGAGAGGCTTTATTACCTTTTTACGTATTAACTCCAGATGACTTAAAGGCTACAGTACCTGTGTTAGGTGATAAATTAAAACTCATTGAACTGTCTCAAAGAAATGCCCGTTTTTACAGGCAGGATAAAATAAGTCAAATGAGAATGGTAGATCCTGAACGTCATTCAAAAAGAATATTGGCTCAGATTAAAGAGGACTTAAGGCTCTCTGAACTACCTACACATATAGAGTGTTTTGACAACTCTAACACACAAGGGACTAATCCTGTTGCGGCATGTGTAGTTTTTATTAATGCTAAGCCCAATAAGAAAATGTACAGGCATTTTCATATCAAAACAGTTACAGGGCCCGATGATTTTGCCTCTATGGGAGAGGTCGTTTACAGGCGTTATAAAAGGCTTTTGGATGAAAAAGCTTCTCTGCCACAACTCATTGTAATTGACGGAGGGAAGGGCCAGTTGTCTGCAGCGCTAAAATCCTTAGATGAGTTGGGACTTAGAGGAAAGATTGCCATTATTGGAATTGCTAAAAGATTAGAAGAAATTTACTTTCCAGAAGATCCTATTCCCTTATATTTAGACAAGAAATCTGAGTCTCTAAAAATTATTCAACAATTGAGAAATGAAGCTCATAGATTTGGGATCACTTTTCACAGAAATTTAAGGTCTAAAGGCGCTATAGTGTCAGAGTTGGATGAAATAAAAGGGGTAGGAGACAAAACAGCTACAGAGCTGTTAAAGCAGTTTAAGTCTGTGAGTAGCATTAAGGAGGCTTCCCTAGACTCACTCATTAAAGTCATAGGTCCGGCAAAAGCTAAAATTGTATATGAACATTTTCATTAGTAAATTTCCTTTTGAAATGAGAAGCAGGGTGTTGGGGATATTTTTTCTCATGAGCTCTTGCCTTGCCTTGTCTCAGAATTTAAAGCAGCAAGAACCCCCTTTAAAAGTAGGCTTGGTACTCAGTGGTGGAGGTGCTAAAGGATTGGCTCATATTGGAGCTTTAAAAGTAATAGAAGACGCTGGGGTACAAATAGACTTTATAGCAGGAAGCAGTATGGGAGCCATTATAGGGGCGCTATACGCTTCGGGTTACCGCGCTGCCCAATTAGACTCTATATTTAAGGCTTTAGATTTTAATAGCCTTATCCAAGACGATTTCTCTAGAGATAGCAAAACTTTTTACGAAAAAGAAGACGGAGATAGATACGCCGTAAGCCTTCCTTTTGACGCTTATAAAATTTCCTTTCCACAAGCTATTTCTGGCGGTCAAAAAGTGTATAATGAATTGGTTGCTTTGTTGTACCCTGTTAAAGAAATTAAAGACTTTAATCAATTACCAATTCCTTTTTTCTGTATGGCTACAGACATAGAAAATGGATCTGCCGTACTTCTCAATAGTGGCTATTTACCAGAAGCAATTATGGCCTCTGGAACATTCCCTTCCCTTTTTGAGCCTATGGAACTAGACGGAAGAATGCTCATTGATGGGGGTGTCATGAATAATTACCCTATATCTGAAATAAAAGCTTTAGGGGCTACTTTTATTATTGGGGTAGATGTCCAGCATGACCTATCTGAAAGAGAGTCTTTAGAGTCTGCCACAGATATCCTTTTACAGATTAATAATTTTAGGACTGTGGCGGCAATGAAATCTAAATCCTTGGCCACAGATATTTATATTAAACCAGATATTGCTGATTTTTCTGTGGTAGACTTTGAAAGTGTACTAGAAATAGTAGAAAAGGGAAGAGCAGCCACACTTCAAAAAATTAGTGATCTTGAAGAATTAGCACATAGACAAAAATCATACTTAGATAGCTCACAAAAAAAAAGTAATAATTCTTTAAGTAAAATTCCTGAAAGCTTAGTTATAGCACACATAGAGATAAATGGAACTCAAAATTACTCTGATAATTACATAAAAGGAAAGCTTAAGTTTAAAGAAGGCCAAACCATTCACTTTGAAGATTTAAAAAGTGGCATTAATAATTTGGCTGTTACTAACAATTTTAAAACCATTAGATATAAACTGTTAGAGAAGGCTACAGGCTTGGGTTTAATTCTCAATCTAAATGAAAATGACAATAAAATTAAAATCCGTTTTGGGGCTCATTATGACAAACTCTACAAAAGTGCTGCCCTTATTAACGTCACTCAAAAAAACTTACTCAGAAAGGACGATGTAGCCTCTTTAGATTTTATGTTTGGTGATTATCTGAGGTATCAGTTAGATTATTATGTGGACAAGGGTTTTAATTGGAGCTTTGGGTTTAAGAGTAGTTTACACAACTTTGATTTTGATATTCCACTTAGTATTTTAAGTAGTAATTTTAGGATTCAAGAAGATTCGAATCTAAATTCTGTAACAATAAATCTTACAGACATTACAAACCAGGCATATATTCAAACAGTTTATAAAAATGCCTTTTCTTTTTCACTAGGAGTAGAGCACAAATGGCTTCAATTTAGCAGTAAAACGCTCCAGAGCGAAAATTTAGAAAATAAACTTCCTTCTAAACTTATATTGGAGAGGTCACATTATGCTAGTTTGTATGCCAATTTAAAGTTTGACACATTAGACAATCTTTTCTTCCCTTCTAGGGGCTTACATTTAGAAACAGACTTTCATACTTATTTGTTTTCTACTGATTACAATAAAAACTTTAACCAATTTTCCATTTTCAGATCTAAAGCATTAGCTGCAATCCCTTTTGGAGGCAAATGGGCATTTATTATTGAACCAGAGGTGGGTATTAAATCTGGAAGTTCTGGTAACAAATCACTAGATTTTGGACTAGGTGGTTTTGGCGCTCCTTTAATAAATAACTTTATTCCTTTTCTAGGATATGATTTTATCAGTATTCCTGGAGATAGTTTTTTAAAAGCCAAATCCACCATAGATTTTGAGGTTACTAAAAAAAATCATCTTTTTATAGCTGCTAATATTGCTAAGGTGACAAATAATATCCTAAAGCCTGGTGCTTTTAAAGAGGCACCTACTTATTTTGGATATGGAATTGGATATGGATATGAGGCCTTTATAGGTCCCGTTCAGATGATTTACACAAAATCTCCCCAAAATGGTACTGGAAGTTTATTTTTTAGCGTTGGATTCCCTTTTTAAAACCCTTTTACTGAATAGCTTAGTCTCATTGATATCTCTCTTTTCTTAAATAATTATTAAAAAAAGCTTAGATTATATAAATTACTGTTAATAGCTTCGTTAAAGTGACCTAAATGATTGTATTTACTCAATTTTACATTAACTTTGTAGCATAAAGGGGTGGTTCCCTTTAGAACTTTAAGTATTGATTTTTCATCATTTTAAAGTTTGGTTGGTTATTTAAGGAAAGCCCAGTTGTAAAACTGGGCTTTTTTTTGTCTTTTTATATAATTAAAATATGGTTAAATAAGTGTGAACAAAATTTCAAAGCCATTCATTTTTCTTATTTTTACCCCAAATCAGTTTATGAAAAGAATTTTAATTTTATTAGTTTTTCTTGCTTTTTTAGGAAAGGCTAAAGCGCAGGATAATTCTCCAGCCTATATAGACGGGGAGTGGTTAAAATTTAGACTTCATTACGGGTTTTTAAATGCCAGCTACGCCACCCTTCATCTGACACAAGAAAACCTGAATGGAGAAAAGCTAAATCACGTAGTGGCCAATGGCAAAACTACAGGATGGGCCAGTATATTTTTTAAAGTAGATGACACCTATGAGAGCTATTTCACTCCCAAGTTAAACGAGCCAATAAAATTCATTAGAAGAGTAAGAGAGGGTGGCACCACTATGCATTTAGAAGTTAATTTTGATCATTCCAATGACAAGGCTTATATGCGTGACAAAAAAAATAAAAAAGATTTTGAATTTAATACTCAAAAAGGCATACAAGATATTATTTCTGCCTTTTATTATTTGAGGAACAAGTGGTCTTTAAAAGACTTGAGAGTGGGGGAATTTACCGTTATTAGTATGCTTTATGATGATGATGGGGTTTTCCCATTTAAATTAGAATACCTAGGCCAAGAAATTTTGAAAACTAAATTTGGAAAAGTATCTTGCCTAAAATTTAGGCCATATGTTCAATTTGGACGCGTTTTTAAAGCACAAGAAAGTATTAGTTTGTGGATTTCAAATGACTTAAATAAAATTCCTATTAGGATTGAAGCAGATTTAAGGGTTGGTGCCATTAAAGCAGATCTAGAAGCCTATAACGGATTAAAAAATCAATTTAAAATCCTTATGGATTAGCACACAATACCTTATGAAACTTCAAGACCACCACATCCTATTATTATCCACCTTTCTCCTTCTAGTATTGGGTGGTTGTAAATCCGACAATTCCAAGGGACAAATTACAGTAGAAAAAGCAACAGATAGCATATTCTATGGCATAAATTTTAATCATTTTGAGGTGATTAAAGACACGGTAAGAAAAAATGAAACTTTTGGTCAAATCATGCTTAGAAACAATATTGGATATGACCAAATTTACGGGATTTCTAAGGAGTATAGAAACGTGTTTGACATAAGGAAAATTAGAGTGGGAAGACCTTATGCTATTTTAAAATCTAAGGATAGTATTAGCCAAACTAGGTTTTTTATTTACGAGCAGGACGCCATTAATTACTCTGTGGTAGATTTTACAGGGGGAGTGCACGTGTACAAAGACAGAAAACAGGTGAAATATGTGACTAGAGAAGCCTCAGGAGTCATTACTTCCTCATTATCTGAAGCTATTTTAGATCAGGGTATAGATTATGAAGTGACCAACAATCTATCTGTTGTATACGCTTGGACCATAGATTTTTTTAGACTTCAGAAGGGAGATAAATTTAAAGTAATTTATAAAGAAAAATTTATTAATGACACTACTTATGTTGGAGCTGGCCCAATAGAGTCTGCTTATTTTGAACATAATGGAACCCCTTTTTATGCTTTCAGACACCAACCTGACACGATTAGTAAAATAGTAGAGTATTTTGATGAAAAGGGCAATAATTTAAGACGTGCTTTTTTAAGAGCTCCAGTGAATTTTGCTAAAATTAGTTCTAGGTATAATTTAAAACGAAAAATTGCTTTTTATGGCAATAAAGTAAAGCCGCACAAAGGAACAGATTACAAGGCAGCAGTAGGAACTGAAATTCTAGCCACTGCAAACGGAAGGGTAGAAGAATCTACCAGAAGAGGCGGAAATGGCAAATATGTTAAAATTAGACATAACAATGTGTACAGCACACAATATTTACACATGAAATCTCAAAAAGTGAAAAAAGGAGATTATGTGAAACAAGGAGATGTAATTGGATGGGTAGGTATGACGGGCAATACCTCTGGACCTCATGTATGTTACAGGTTTTGGAAGAATGGAAAGCAGGTGGATCCTCTCAAAGAAAAACTCCCTTCTGCAGAGCCACTACCCAAAAACATTTTAGAAAAATATTTAGTTGAGATCCTTCCAAAAAAGAGTAGAATAGATCAAATGAACTTTGAAAATCAACCGCTTTCTGCGGTAGTTACAAAATAGTCATCATATGCCTTTAGATAAAATAAACCCAACCAATACACTAGCTTGGGCAGCATTAGAAGCACATTTTAAAACGACTAATACTGCAAACATTAATGATTTATTTGCCAAAGAGCCACAAAGAGTTTCTAACTTTAGTTTGGAATGGAACGGTTTTTATGTTGACTATTCAAAAAACGCCCTATCACAGCATACTAAAAAACTACTTTTAGATTTAGCTGCTGAGGTACATTTAAAAGAAGCTATTGAAAAGTACTTCCAGGGGGACCTTATTAATGAGACAGAGTCAAGAGCCGTATTACATACTGCACTAAGAGCTCCACTTTCTTCTAAAGTACTTGTAGATGGCGTGAATATTATGCCAGAAGTAGCCGCTGTTAGGAGCCAGATGAAAGCTTTTTCAGAAGCAATAATACAGGGGCACAAAAAAGGATACACAGGAAAAGTATTCACAGATATTGTCAATATAGGTATAGGAGGATCAGATTTAGGGCCTGCCATGGTGGTAGAGTCTTTAAAATATTATAAAAATCATCTAAATGTTCATTTTGTAAGTAATGTAGACGGAGACCATGCCATGGAAGTTATTAAGGATTTAAACCCTGAAACAACTCTTTTTGTAGTGGTTTCAAAGACTTTTACAACTCAGGAAACACTTACCAATGCCCAGACTATTAAAAATTGGTTCCTTGGGTATGCCACCGAGGAAGACGTTGCTGCTCATTTTGCAGCAGTTTCAACCAATACAGCTAAAATCACTGAATTTGGAATTGTTCCAGCTCATGTGTTCCCCATGTGGGACTGGGTTGGCGGAAGGTTTTCTCTTTGGAGTGCCGTAGGGCTGTCTATTTCATTGGCTGTAGGTTTTGATCATTTTGAGGCTTTGTTAGAAGGCGCTCACGCTATGGACACTCACTTTAGAACGGCTCCTTTTGAACAAAATATACCAGTGATGTTGTCATTAATAAGTACTTGGTACGCTAATTTTTATAATGCAGAAACACAGGCTATTATTCCATACACTCAGTATTTAAGTAGATTTTCTGCTTATTTGCAGCAGGGAATTATGGAGAGCAACGGAAAGTGCTTTGACCGTTCAGGAAAGCGTGTGTCCTATGAAACAGAGACTGTTATTTGGGGAGAACCTGGCACTAACTCACAACATGCATTTTTTCAGCTGCTGCACCAAGGGACTAAACTTATTCCAAGTGACTTTATAGGATTTAAGAAATCTCTTCACGGCAATAAAGACCACCATAACAAATTAATGGCTAATTTCTTCGCTCAGACAGAAGCCCTTTTAAGCGGGAAAACAAAAGAGCAGGTGGCACAAGAGTTTAATGATAAAGGAGTAATTTCATCAGAAGCCCTTCAGACAGCGCCCTTTAAAGTGTTTGAAGGCAATAAACCCACTAATACTATTTTAATAGACCAATTAACACCCCACAGCCTTGGGTCACTCATAGCCATTTACGAGCACAAGATTTTTGTGCAAGGAGTGATTTGGAATATTTTTAGTTATGACCAATGGGGGGTAGAGCTTGGAAAACAACTGGCTACTCAAATATTATCTGACCTTGAGGGATCGAGTATAAATCTTCACGATCCAAGTACTACTTCGCTATTAAATAAATATAAAGCCTAGTAATCAGATTGTTATATTAACAATTTTTGACAACTTATAAACAGTAAGTACTTTTCTCCATAAATAAAAGTTAAATTTGATAAATATTTTAACATTTTGGTAATGTTGGGATGTCATATTATACCCATTTTTGCAATGTTTTAAAAAACTAAATCTAACGACAATGAAAAAAATGTATGTACTGATTGTAGCCTTATTGGTCTCTACAATCTCCTTTGCTCAAGGAACTATTAATGGTTCTGTAAAAGACAGCTCTAATGGTGTCCCATTACCAGGCGCTAGTGTGCTTGTCAAAGGAACCTCCAATGGAGTAACAGCAGATTTTGATGGAAATTTCACCATCACTGCTAACAACGGAGATGTTCTAGTAATCTCTTATTTAGGATTCCAATCTATTGAAGTTGCGGCTAAAAATGGAATGTCTATCTCGCTAGATTCATCAACTACACAATTAGACGAGATTGTTCTTACTTCTGGCGTGATTGACTTAGCTCAAGTTAGAAAGACTCCAGTTGCTGTTTCTACCATTCAAGCGAGTGAAATTGCTTTAAAAGTAGGAAACATGGAATTCCCAGAGGTAATGAACAAAACTCCTGGAGTATATGCTACTAAGACTGGTGGTGGTTACGGAGATTCAAGAATTTCATTAAGGGGTTTTGATC
>CAWWAC010000005.1:0-80800 GCA_963934855.1 uncultured Flavobacteriaceae bacterium | reverse complement strand
TTAACCTTTTCTTAACCTATGCCCCAAAATTGCCTTTGAATTGTTTAACCTTATATATAAGAATATTAACTTGCACTAAAATCTGAGAACTTTTGAAACCAAAAATCACCCTCAAGGACATTGCGAGAGAATTAGAAGTATCTATTTCTACTGTGTCTAAGGCACTTAAGAATAGTGAAGAAATTAGTATGGATACTAAAGACAGGATTCAAGCCTTTGCTAAGTTGTATAATTACAAACCCAACAATATTGCGGTGAGTTTAAAAAATAGGCGTACCAAAAACATAGGAGTGATTATTCCAGATATTGTACATCATTTTTTTACTACCGTGATAAGAGGGATAGAAAAGTATGCCAACGCTAAAGGTTACAATGTGTTGGTTTGTGTTTCTAATGAAAGTTTTGACAGAGAAGTTATTAATATGGAACTCTTGGCCAATGGCTCTATAGATGGTTTTATTATGTCTCTTTCTTCTGAAACCCAACAAAAAAACGATTATAACCACATAAAAGAAGTGACAGAGCAGGGAATTCCCCTTGTCATGTTTGATAGGGTAACTCCACACATACATTGTGACAAAGTAGTCATAGATGACGAGCAGGGCGCTTTTTTAGCAGTTAAAAAATTCATTGAAAGTGGCAAGACTAAAATTGCACTGATTACTACAGACAATTACCTAAGCGTAAGTAAAGACAGGACTAAAGGCTATATTAAAGCTCTAGAAGCACACCAAATTCCATTAAATGAGTCTTTAATATTAAGATTGCCAAGTATGGACGTAGAGGAAAAAGCCTTTGAAGATTTTTTCTCAGACCAAGAGGTCGATGCTGTTTTATGTGTCAATGAAATTTTTGCCATTCACGCCATGCGTTTGGTTCAGTTGCAGGGAAAGAAAATACCTCAAGACATTTCTTTTATTGGTTTCACAGACGGTTTGCTATCCAAATACGCCATGCCTTCTTTAACGGCTATTGCACAACACGGAGAGCTCATGGGAGAAGAAGCTGCTAAATTGCTCATTGAAAAGGTAGAGACGCAAGAGGATGAAATGACTTCTCACACTACTATTTTACAGCCTACACTTATAGAAAGAGAATCTACCTTATAATACAAAGGACTATTAAATTGTAATATACCAGATGTCTAAAGGATTTATTTTTGATTTAGAGGGTGTTATTGTAGACATCTCAAAATATCACTTTAAAGCATGGAAAGCACTTACTAAAAATTTATATTACCCATTTACAGAGGCAGACAATGAACATTTTAAGGGGGTGAGTAGGATAAAATCATTAGAGTTGCTTTTGCTAAGGGCTCAATATAGGGCTACAGAAACCCAAGAGGAACAGTGGCTAAAATATAAAAACAAACATTATCTGAGTTTTATTAGTCATATGAATGCCAACGAAATACTTCCTGGAATACCAGAAATTTTAAGCCAAGCAGACTATTGTTTTAAAACCACAGCAGCCATACCTTTGAATTTAATACAAACATTAGTCTATTCATATGAATAAACCACATATTCTTTCAGACGCATGGAACCTTATTGAAGAGGGTTTTAATCCCGCACACGTAAAATCTTCAGAAAGTCTTTTTAGTATTGGAAACGGAGCCATGGGGCAAAGGGCCAATTTTGAAGAGTTTTATTCTGGGCCCACTTTTCAGGGCAGTTATATAGGCGGGATCTATTACCAAGATAAGACTAAAGTGGGTGGGTGGAAAAACGGATTCCCTAAGTCTTCTGCCAAGGTGTTAAATGCTCCCAGTTGGATAGGCATACATATAAAGGTAAATGGACAGGAATTAGACTTATATACCGCTAAGACGGTAGCTGTTTTTAGAAGGGAGTTGCAAATGCAAAAGGGCCTTTTAAAAAGGAGCTTTGAGGTGACACTTCAAGACCAAACTAAGTTAAAGATAGAGAGCTGCCGTTTTTTGAGTTTGGCACAAGAGTCTTTAGGGGCTATTAAATATAAGGTGACCTTATTAGAAGGAACTGCCAGTATTGAAATAAAAAGCTTTCTAGACAGCGGTGTAAAAAATGAAGATTCAAACTGGGATGACGTTTTTTGGAATACCACAGCGCTGCACAGCTTTATGGAGGTAGCTGTCATAGAGGCACAGACTCACAAAACAAATTTTAAAACAGCCACTTATCAAGGGACGGAAGTTTTTAAAAACAATTCAATAAAACTAAGCCCTTCCAAAGTTTTGGAGAGCCCCCTAACTGTGGGTCATGAGTACCAGTCAAACCTAGAAGTTGGCGACAGCCTTAGCACTTTTAAATACGGGGGTTATCTGTTGGCTAGAAAACAACAAAAATCACTAGTAGAGTTGGCAAAAGATTTGGTATTAAAAGCAACATCGGCCGGTTTTACAGCCCTAAGAGAAGAACAGGAAGGCGCATGGAAAGCGGTATGGGACATGGCAGATATTGTCATTGATGGAGACGTGAAAGCCCAACAAGGCATCCGTTTTAATATTTTTCAGCTCAATCAGACATACTCTGGAAAAAACCCCAGCTTAAATATTGGACTTAAAGGTTTTACTGGAGAAAAATATGGGGGGAGTACTTATTGGGACACGGAGGCCTATTGTATTCCATTTTATATGGCTACCAAAGACCAGAAAGTGGCCAGAAATTTATTGCAATACAGGTACAATCAGCTTGATAAAGCCATTGAAAATGCTACTAAATTAGGCTTTTCTAATGGAGCTGCTTTATATCCAATGGCGACTATGAACGGGGAGGAGTGCCACAATGAGTGGGAAATTACCTTTGAGGAAATTCATAGAAATGGGGTCATTGCCTTTGCAATTTTTAATTATTTTAGATACACAGGAGATTATAGTTATATGCCAGAAATGGGCTTGGAGGTACTCATTGGAGTGGCTAGATTTTGGTATCAGCGCGCTACTTTTTCTACCGCTAAAAATGCCTATGTTATTTTAGGGGTGACAGGGCCAAATGAATATGAAAACAACGTAAACAATAACTGGTATACAAATTATTTAGCTAGTTGGTGTATTTCTTACACCCTTACCCAAATTCAAAAGGTGAAAGATGGCTACCCAGATGACTACCATAGAATTATAGGAGTAACTAAGCTTTGGGAGCCCGAATTAGAAAAGTGGGAAGATATTTCAATAAAAATGTATTATCCAAAAGATGGAGCATTAGATATTTTCCTTCAGCAAGATGGCTTTTTAGACAAGGAACTCTCACCTGTTTCTGAATTAGCCAAGACAGACAGACCTATAAACCAAAAGTGGAGCTGGGATAGAATATTGAGGTCTCCATATATTAAACAGGCAGATGTTTTGTTGGGCTTTTATTTCTTTGAAGACCATTTTGATTTAGAAACACTAGAGCGACACTTTGATTTTTATGAGCCTTTTACAGTGCATGAATCTTCTCTTTCTCCTTGTGTTCACGCCATTCAGGCGGCCAAGTTGGGTAGGATGGAGCAGGCCTATCAGTTTTATTTGCGCACAGCTAGGCTAGATTTAGATGACTACAATAAGGAAATAGAAGAGGGGCTTCACATTACCTCTATGGCAGGTACGTGGATGACCATTGTAGAGGGTTTTGCTGGCATGAGAATAGTAGAAGATAAGCTATCGTTTAATCCTAGAATCCCTATTCAATGGCAGGGATATTCATTTAAAATAAATTTTAGAAATAGAATTATAAAGGTGTCTGTTACTACACAAAATGTATATTTTGAATTAAATGGCCAGACAGATTTATCTATTAGGGTTTCTGGTGAGAGACATGTGCTAGTTCCGGGAGAAATCTACGAATTAAAAAATAATTAAAGATGAAAATACAGATAAGCCTAACAAAGAAAATATCTATTTTACTACTTTTAATAAGTGGGATATCATGTAAAAACAAGACCATGAAAGATCCAATGATAATAGGGCACAGAGGTGCCATGGGCTATGAAACGGAAAACACCATAGCATCTTTAGAAAAGGCCATGGCCCTTGGTGCTCCTATGGTAGAAATAGATGTTTTTATAATTGCCAGTGGGGAATTGGTGGTGTTTCATGATGACCAGCTAGACAGGCTTACTAACGCCTCTGGCCCGATAGTAGATTATACATGGAAAGACTTACAAGGAGTCAGACTTTCAACAGGACAGTCTATTCCGCTTTTAAGTGAGGTAATAGATCTTTTGGCTGGAAAGGTGCAACTGAATATTGAGCTAAAGGGTCCAAATACGGCGCTTCCTGTTAGTAAAATGGTCAATGCCGCAGTGGCTAGTGGCGCTTGGGTTTTAGATGATTTTGTTATTTCTAGTTTTGACTGGCCTCTTTTGCTTCAAATGAGATTGGAAAACTCTAGTATTCCGCTGGCTGTTTTAACAGAAGAAGACCCATTAGAGGCTATTGCCATGGCTACGGCTGTAAATGCGATAGCGGTTAATCCTTATTTTAAAAACGTAGACGCTGCTGTGGTGGAATCTATTCACCAGGCTGGTTTTAAGGTGTTTACTTGGACGGTAAATGAGCCAGAAGACTTGGCTCGAATGAAAGCTTTTGGAGTAGATGGTGTTTTTACCAATTATCCAGACAGGTCTTTCTAATGCTAGATATTGCCATTCTGGGGGGTGGTGCTGCTGGCTATTACGCAGCCATCCAAACTGCCTTGTTAAATCCAGAATTAAAAATTGCTATTATAGAGCGTGGCGCTTTAGGTTTAGACAAAGTAAAAGTGTCTGGCGGTGGTCGTTGTAATGTGACTCATGACGCACCAGACCCTGCCCATTTAGTGACCCATTACCCAAGAGGAGAAAAAGCACTTTTAGGCCCATTTCACCACCACGGACCCAAGGAGGTTATTGCTTTTTTTGAAGCCCAGGGGGTGCCATTAAAAGTAGAGGCAGACGGCAGGATGTTTCCAGAAGCCAATAGTTCACAGGCTATTGTTGATTGTTTTGTAAGTTTAAGAATCTCTTTAGGCATTTCTCTGTATTCAAAAACATCCGTTAAAAACATTCTCAAAGATAAGGACAACAGCTGGTGTTTAAAAACTGCAGACCAAGATATTGTAGCCCGCCAGCTGTTAATTGCTTCAGGAAGTAACCCTAAGGTGCTAGGTCTTTTAGAAGCATTGGGCCACCAAATAGAAAAACTTGTTCCTTCATTGTTTACTTTTAATATTAAAGATGCTAGAATTAGCGATTTGGCTGGCGTGAGCGCCCTAGCAAGTGTGCGATTAATTTTGCCAGGCCAAAAAGAGAAAAAAACACTCAAAGCCTCGGGCCCCCTTTTGGTGACCCATTGGGGCATGAGTGGCCCAGCTATTTTAAAACTTTCTGCTTGGGGGGCTAGGTTATTAGAAGAAGTGCAATACAAATTTCAAATTTCAATTAATTTTTTGCCAAACAGTAATACTCAACAGACTTTAGAGATGCTTTATGGCTTTAAAAAATCAAATCCTAAGAAACTGGTTTTAAAATCTTATGATTTTGACATTCCAAAAAGGCTATGGAATAGTCTAGTGCTTGCCATTGGTGTTCCTTTACAATTGGAGTGGGCACATATGACTAAAGAACAATTAGTGGCTTTGGCAGAAGCGCTAACCAATGGGATGTATGAAGTGAACGGGAAGAGTACTTTTAAGGAAGAATTTGTTACTGCTGGAGGCATAAAGCTAAAAGAAGTTTCTTTTAAAGATTGCCAAAGTAAAAAACATCTTGGATTATATTTTGCTGGAGAAGTACTTAATATTGACGCTATTACAGGAGGGTTTAATTTTCAAAATGCCTGGACCACTGCATTTTTAGCTGCTCAAGGAATGGTGGCACAAGCTAAAGCATTTGAAAACTAATTCAGGTACCAGATAGCAAAATTTAAGACTGTAGCAAAACCTACCCAAACCATATATGGGAGTAATAAGTAAGCAGCCTTTGTGTCTGCTACTTTAAAAGATTTGAAGGTAAAAAGGAGTAACACATTTAAGCCTGTAATTATAAGCAGGGCTATAAATGGATTTTTTAATCCAAAAAACACTATAGACCACAAGGCATTGAGCAACAGTTGGAATACAAAGTGATAAAGCGCTGTCTTTACCCATAGGTGGTAATATCCTTTTGCCCACACTAGGCCTGCTGCAATACCCATTAAAATATACAAAAATGTCCATACAGGAGCAAACACCCAATTTGGAGGGTTAAAACTTGGTTTGTTAAGGGTTAGGTACCAACTATTCACAGAGCTTTGAGTGGCAAAGCTTGAAAGGAAACCCACCAACAAACACACAAAAACAGCTATGCTGATGTAGTAAATACTTTTTTTCAAATTTTTTTATTTTAACGATTACTAAAATACCAAAAAAAACGAAGGCTTCTTTATATTTTAGATTTTATCTGGCACTGCTCTTTTTATACAGATGCCTTATATTTGTGCCAAAATGATATCTATGGAAGTGGTTTCTTTTATTGCAAAAAAACAGTCTCCTTTACAAGGCAAAAGTGTTGCTTGGCAATCTCCTAGTAATATTGCTCTTGTGAAATACTGGGGAAAGTATGCTCCTCAAATGCCCGCTAATCCTTCCCTTAGTTTTACCCTAGATAATTGTAATACTAAAACTACTGTCACTTTAAGGAATAGGGATACTTTAAAACAAAGTTCACTAGGAGATTTTTCTTTTGACTTTAACTTTGAAGGAGCTCCAAAACCAGACTTTCATCCTAAGATTTTATCATTTTTTGAGAGGGTAGTGGCCTACCTTCCTTTTTTAAAACAATATCACTTTTCTATTCTTAGTGAAAATACCTTCCCACACAGCAGTGGCATAGCCTCTTCTGCTAGTGCTATGGCCGCGCTTTCTCTCTGTTTATTAGAATTGTCAGGAGAGTTTTTAGATCACTCAGAAGCCTTTAAAGCAAAAGCCTCTTTTTTAGCTAGGCTTGGCTCTGGAAGTGCGGCTAGAAGTATACAGGGCCCTCTTATGCAGTGGGGTAAAACAGACAGCATTCCTTATAGTGAAGACCTGATAGCCATTGTTTTTAAAGAAAATATAGCTGTGGTATTTAACTCATATCAAGACACTATTTTATTGGTAGACAAAGGGGCTAAAGTAGTCAGTAGTACCCTAGGTCATGGACTTATGGAGAACCATCCCTATGCGGCAGCAAGGTTTAATCAGGCGCATAAGCAGATAGCTGTTTTAAGCCAGGCACTTAAGACAGGAGACATTGATACTTTTATATATGTAGTAGAGCAAGAAGCGCTCACACTGCACGCCATGATGCTCACCAGCAGCCCTTATTTTATACTGATGAAACCAGCCACACTTGCCATTATTGAGAAGGTATGGGCCTATAGAGCTGCTACAAAAGTACCCCTGTGTTTTACCTTAGACGCAGGAGCCAATGTGCATTTGCTGTATCCTGAGAAGTACAAAGGAGAAGTGCTTCAATTTATTGAAAACGAATTAGTTGTCTATTGTGAAAATGCTCAGTATATTTGTGATATGGTTGGAGCAGGAAGTGTTTCTGTATCAATCTAAAAAGCTATGAAAGGACCATTATTTTACGCTAAGATTTTACTTTTTGGAGAGTACGGAATTATAAAAGATTCCAAAGGGCTTTCTATTCCTTACAACGCAGCCAATGGTGCTTTAATGGTGCCTATAGATCCAAGCCAGGGAGACCCCACTTCTAATAAAAACTTAGCCGCGTTTTACCAACATTTAGTTACCTTACAAAAAAATACACCAGAAAAATTTTCTTTTGATTTAGTACTTCTAGCCTCTGACATTTCTAAAGGTTTATACTTTGACTCTTCAATACCGCAGGGGTATGGAATAGGTAGCAGTGGCGCTTTAGTAGCTGCTGTATACGATACCTATTTTATAAATAAAATTACTGTTTTAGAAAATTTAACAAGAGAAAAATTATTGATTTTAAAAGAAGTTTTTGGTCTCATGGAATCTTTTTTCCACGGAAAATCATCCGGTTTAGATCCTTTAAATTCTTATTTGAGCCTCCCTATTCTTATTCATGCCCAAGACCATATTGCCTCTACCGCCATTCCTTCTCAATTTAAAGAAGGAAAAGGAGCTGTTTTTTTAATAGACTCTGGACAGGTAGGAGAGACTGCTCCTATGGTTCAGTTGTTTATGGAACAAATGAAACAAGAGGGGTTTAGAAACATGCTTAAAGATCAGTTTATTAAGCACACAGATGCCTGTGTAGAAGACTTTGTAAGTGGCAATGTCAGTTCTCTTTTTGCCAATATAAGACAGTTATCTAAGGTAGTATTAGACCATTTTAAGCCTATGATCCCTAATGAATTTCACAGTTTGTGGCAGCAGGGTATTAATTCTAATGATTATTATTTAAAGCTCTGTGGTTCTGGCGGGGGTGGTTATATACTGGGCTTTACAGAAGATTTAGAAAAGGCTAAAAAGGCGTTAAAGGACTATGAGTTAGAAGTAGTCTATAATTTTTAATTTTCTTTTATGTCTCAAAGTCCTTTAGCACGTTTTGCCTTAAAGGGCCTCGCGTTTTTTTCTGTATTACGCGGGTATAATATTGCTCTAATTGTATTGGCTCAGTACCTCTGTTCCATTTTTATATTAGCGCCAGAAAAACCATTAAAAGTCCTTTTGTTTGATCTTCACTTGGCGCTCTTGGTTTTAGCTACCGCTATTGTAATTGGAGCGGGATATCTTATTAATAGTTTCTATGATATAGAAAAAGATTTAATTAACAGACCTAAAAAGACCTTATTAGACAGGCTTATTTCACAAAGGGCAAAAATTACTGCTTATTTTGTTTTTAATTTTTCCGCTGTTTTCATAGCCAGCGCTGTTTCTTTTAGGGCTGTGATCTTTTTTTCTGCCTATATTTTTGGTATTTGGCTGTATTCACACAAACTTAAAAGAATTCCATTTATAGGAAACTTCATTTCTGCCTGTTTAGCTATTATGCCTTTTTTTACGGTATTTGTGTATTATAAAAATGGAGATTCAGTCATATTTGTTCATGCCTCTTTTTTGTTTTTCCTTATTTTAGCAAGAGATATGGTAAAGGATTTAGAAAACTTGGCGGGAGATTTTTTACAAGACTATAAAACAGTAGCAGTTTCTTATGGCATTTCTTTTTCAAAAACATGTATTAGTGCATTGCTTGTAGGAGCAGCATTCCCCAGTTTAGCACTCATATACTATTTTGACATAGGACAAATGGACATTTATTTTAAGGGTGCGTTGCTGCTTATTTTTATTACCTTTTTAAGCCTTTGGAGGGCACACAATAAAACCCATTACGTTTGGCTTCACAATTTGCTAAAAGCAATTATTGTAGCGGGTGTTTTTGGGATTTTACTCATAGATCCACAGTTAGTTTTAGGGAGATTTTTTTAATCTATTCATTTTAAAACAATACACTACCTTTGCAGAAAATAAGAGGTATGGGACGTAATAATTTTGACAACGGCAATAATAAAGCATCTGGAAGAGATTCTGGAACTTTTAAAAAGGGCCCTACTAGGGGTAACGCTCCTGTTAAAAAAAAAGGATCTGGTCCTTATTCTAAAAATACCTCAGATTCAGAAACTCCTTCTACCCCTTTAAAACCATCAGGTGCCAATAAAAAAGGCTTTAGAAAAATAGTAAAAAGGGAGACTTTTAGTTCTAATCCTAAAGGGAGTCGTCCAAAAGTAGACGCGCCAACTAAGCCTAAAGACCCATCTGACACTAGTATTAGACTTAATAGATATATTTCCAATTCAGGTGTTAGTTCTAGAAGAGAAGCAGATATTTTTATTGCAGCAGGAAGCGTAAAAGTGAACGGAAAAGCAGTGGTAGAGATGGGTTATAAAGTCCAGCTTACAGATGTAGTTACTTTTGATGACCGTGTGTTAAACCCAGAAAAACGAGTATATATTTTACTTAATAAGCCAAGAGATTTTGATAGTGCCTCTAAAGATCCTACTCATCCTAAATCTGCTATAGGACTTGTCGCAAACGCAACAAAAGTTACTCTTAAGCCCATAGGCCGCTTAGATAAATCTGCATCTGGTCTGTTGCTCTATTCTAATGATGGGGAGCTAATCACTAAGCTAACCAAGCCTAAAAATGGTTTTAGAAAAATTTATCACGCCACCTTGGAGAAAGCGCTAAAGGCAGATGATTTAGAGAAAATTAGAAAGGGAATTGTACTAGAAGACGGGCCTGTAAGAATTCATGAAATTTCACATATAAAAGATTCTCCAGCTACAGAAGTAGGGATAGAAATCTTAAGTGCTAAAAATAATATTATAAAAAGAATTTTTGAACACCTTGGTTATGAGCTTATTAAGTTAGACAGAGTGGTTTACGCAGGTCTAACCAAAAAAGACCTTCCAAGGGGTCAATGGAGAAACTTGACGGGACAAGAGGTAATTAATCTTAAAATGATTCAATAAGATTATCGGAAAACGTCCTTGAGACTTTGGTATAAAAAGGCCTTCAGAAATGAAGGCCTTTTTAATTAAAAGTGACAAGCTGCTTCCATTTTAAGTTTTATTTCTGCCAAACACAAATTTCCCATACTTCCTATATGTACGTGGTTTAAGTCTTTTTTAGGCTGGTACTTAGCTGCTGCTATCTGAGCGCCCATGGCCTTATAAGCTTCTCTAAAAGGCATGCCATTTAGGACCATTTCATTTAGGGTGTCTACGGAATACATGGCGTCATATTTGGGGTCTGCGCCCATAGTTTCATGTGGTTTAATGTCTTTTATGGCAAAATGCATAAGGTCTAGACAACTTTGCAATTCTGTGATAGCAGGGAGTAAAATTTCCTTTAATAGTTGTAAATCTCTGTGATAGCCACTGGGTAGGTTGGCCGTGAGCATACCCAATTGTACAGGAACCGATTGTATTTTATTACACTTGGCCCTAATAAGCTCAAATACATCTGGGTTTTTCTTATGAGGCATAATACTAGAACCAGTAGTGAGGGCGTCTGGAAAACTGATAAAATTCATATCCTGACCCATATACATACAAATATCCATGGCCATTTTACCAACAGTAGTAGCTATAGCACTCATGCCAAAAGCAGTTGCTTTTTCTGTTTTCCCCCTGCCCATTTGGGCGGCTATTACGTTGTATTTTAAAGTGCTAAAACCCATTTCTTCTGTGGTCATTTGTCTGTCTATAGGGAAAGAACTTCCAAAACCGGCCGCAGAACCTAGAGGGTTTTGATCACATACTCTAAAAGCAGCCTCTAGAAAATAGACATCGTCTATAAGACTTTCCGCATAACTAGAAAACCACAGACCAAAAGAAGAAGGCATGGCTACTTGGAGGTGTGTATAGCCGGGAAGGATTTTGTTTTTATGGGTTTCTGCTAGCTGTAAAAGAAGATCAAAGAGACTTTTGGTGCTTGTTTTTATGTCTAAAATAGCATCTTTTAAAAAGAGCTGCATGGCTACCAATACTTGGTCATTTCTAGATCTAGCTGTATGAATTTTTTTGCCAGGATTGCCCAGTTTCTCTGTGAGTAAAAACTCAATTTTTGAATGGACATCTTCAAAATTAGTTTCAATTTTAAAAGTGCCAGTGCTCACTTCACTTCCAATTTGAATTAAAGCCTCTTCTAAGCTATTGGCTTCTCCAGCAGATATTAAGCCTACTTTTCCAAGCATTTTAGCATGTGCTATAGATGCCTTTATATCATAGGGCGCCAAAAAGAGGTCTAAATCTCTATCATTTCCTACTGTAAATTGATCAATTTTTTTGTGGGTGCTACCCCCTTTGTCCCAAAGTTTCATCTGCTTTATTTTTCTGTTAAAAATTTTTCTAAAAGTGCTGTGTAAATGGCAATACCCTCTTTAATTTCACTGGTGTAAATAAACTCGTCTGCTGTATGTGATCTGCTACTGTCACCAGGCCCCATTTTCATAGAGGCCCCACTTAGAACTGCTTGGTCAGAAAGAGTTGGAGATCCATAGGTAGTTCTTCCTAAGGCTATTCCTGCTTTAACTATTGGATGGTCTGGCCTTACGGCCGATGCTCCCAATCTAAGAGATCTGGGTTCTAACACACAGGGTGCTTCACGTTTTAAAATATCACTAATTTCTTGGTTGGTATAACAGTCATTGACCCTCACATCTACCACTATTTCTACTGAGGCCGGAATGACATTATGCTGACTACCCGCTTGAATTTGGGTGACTGTCATTTTAACTGGACCTAAAAAATCTGATATTTTTTCAAAATGATATCCCTCAAACCATTCAAGGACTTTTGCAGTCTTATAAATGGCCTGGTTATTATTGGGGTGGGCTGCATGAGAAGAAGTTCCTGTAATTTTTCCATCAAAGACCACCAGTCCTTTTTCTGCAATGGCCAATTGCATAAGAGTAGGCTCTCCTACAATAGCAATATCAATAGGCGGTAAGCTTGGGAGTACAGAGTTAAGGCCATTGGGTCCTGAGTTCTCCTCTTCTGCTGAAGCTACCATAATAAGGTTGTGACTTAAATCTTCTCTGTTATAAAAATGTGCAAAAGTGGCCAAAAGAGAGACCAAACAGCCCCCTGCATCATTACTGCCAAGCCCGTATAGTTTTCCATTTTTCTCAATCGCTTTAAAAGGGTCTAGGCTATAAGCTTTATTTGGTTTTACAGTGTCATGATGTGAATTTAATAAGAGGCTAGGTTTGTGAGGATTGTAATGTGTGTTGAAAGCGTAGAGATTATTTTTAGATCTACTAAATGAAATATTTTTCATTAAAAGCCACTGTTCAATTAAAGCTGCAGTCTCTTGTTCTTCTCCTGAAAAAGAGGGGGTTTCAATTAGGGTTTTAAGCAATGAGAGGGCGTCATTATAATAGTGGTCTAAGTTTTTCATAGGGCTGTCATTTTTAAACGAGTGAATGGCTCTTTGCCTTTAAGAATATTTTCATTTCCAATAATTACCTCATGAACACCTTCTCTTAAAGCAGCAAATCCATTAGAGAGTTTCGGGATCATTCCTGCTTGAATGACACCACTTGCTATTTCAATCTGCATTTTAGAAGGCGTGAGCACAGGGATCACTATATTTTTTTCAATATTGGAAAGAACCCCTTTTTTCTCAAAGCAATAGTAAAGGCTGGTTTCATAAATAGGAGCCATAGCTGCTGATATTGCAGCCGCAATTGTGTCTGCATTGGTATTTAACAGCTGGCCGTTTCCATTGTGGGTAATGGCACAAAATACAGGGCAAAGTCCCAAAGCTAATAAACTATCTATGAGTGCTGCATTTACTAGGTCTATATCCCCTACGTATCCATAATCTATTTCTGCCAGAATTCTTTTATGTGCTAAAATACTATTCCCGTCTGCACCACTGAGCCCTATGGCATTACAATGGTTAGCTTGCAGGCTAGACACTATATTTTTATTGGCCGCTCCCGCATAACTCATCACTATGACTTCTAAACTCTCCTTGGGCGTGATCCTTCTGCCGTCTATTATTTTAGTATCAACCCCTAGTTTTTTAGCCAAAAGAGTAGCTGATTTACCGCCTCCGTGTATGAGTATTTTAGGTCCAGATAGGCTGGCAAACAGTGCACAAAAATGTGCTAAAGCTTCAGGGTCTTCAATTACGCCACCCCCTATTTTAACTACTTTAAGAGTAGGTTTTTTATGTACTTCATTGCTCTCCATGCCTTTTTATTTGTTTTCACTGTCTTCTAATAAATGTCTAAATACCCACTGCGCTGCAAATGTTCTGTTGTTGGCTTGTTCTAAAACCAAACTTTGTTTCCCGTCTAATACGTCATCTGTAATGACTACATTTCTTCTCACTGGTAAGCAGTGCATGCATTTTGCAGTCCCTAATTTAGTTGCATTCACCGTCCAAGAAGGATCTTCACTTAAGACTTGTCCATAGTCTTTAAAATTACTCCAGTTTTTTACATATATGAAATCTGCATTTTCGAATGCCTTTTCTTGGTCTGTCACTACGCTCACATCAGCTGTGATTTCTGGGTCTAATTCATAACCCTTTGGGTGGGTAATAATAAAGTCTACTGCTAATTTTTTCATGGCATTAACAAAGCTATTGGCTACTGCATGAGGAAGTGCTCTTGGGTGTGGGGCCCAAGTGAGCACTACCTTAGGTTTTTTTGTAGGGTTTTCTTGATTACTTAAAGAGGGCAGTACATTTTCTGCTCCAAGCTGTTCTGTAATTGTCATGGCGTCTGCCAAGGCCTGTAAAGGGTGCCCCAAAGCACTTTCCAAATTAACTATAGGGACAGTTGCATGGGCAGCAAAATTATTGATCACTTTTTCTTGGCGGTCTTCTTCATAGTTTTTTAAAGCTGCAAAAGCACGTACCCCAATAATATCACAATATAAGGAAAGGACCCTAGCTGCTTCTTTAATATGCTCAGCCGTTCCTTGGTTCATGACAGTCCCATCTCCATATTCTAGCTGCCATCCTTCTTCAGAAAAATTCATGATGATCACTTCCATTCCTAAGTTTTTTGCTGCTTTTTGACTACTGAGCCTGGTGCGTAGGCTATTGTTAAAAAAAATTAGCCCTAAGGTTTTATGCCGCCCTATGTTTTGTTGCGCATTGGGGTTATTTTTAAGGGCTAAAGCTTCTTGAATGGCATTGTCAAAGTGGGGAATGTCTTCTAAAGATAGATAATGCTTCATAAGAGATATTTTTTGGGCAAATTACTTTGCTATGGTTATTTTAATTGTGACTTGCTTTAATTTAGCATGGACTCTTTATGAGAGAGGGCTGTTTTTAAGGCACTAAAAAACTGATCTATATGTTTCCTTTCAATATTAAGTGCAGGGAGAATTCTAAGTACTTTTTTATCTTTTGCAGCCCCAGTAAATATATGATGATTGAATAGTAGGTCTTTCCTAAGAGCGGCCACTTCAAAAGGAAAAGCAAGACCAAACATGAGTCCCCTCCCTTTATAAGTTACATAGTCTGGCAACAAACTCATTTGTTGTTTTATATATACTTCCATACTAGCCGCATTTTCTATTAGACTTTCCTTTTCAATTACCTCTAGCACTGCCAGTGCAGCTCTACAAGCTAAATGATTACCCCCAAAGGTGGTGCCTAATTGTCCGTGAATACCTAGGTGTTTTGGATGTATAAGAAGTCCTCCAATAGGGAATCCATTACCCATTCCTTTAGCTATACTAATTAGATCTGGTGTTATATGGTGTTGCTGAAAACCAAAAAACTTACCTGTTCTACCAAAGCCTGATTGTACCTCGTCTGCAATAAGTGGCACCTTGTACTTTTTACAACCCCTTTCAATATCTTTAAAAAACGAAGTGCTGGGCTGGTCTAAGCCTCCAACTCCTTGGACAGACTCTATAATGACTGCACAAATATCTGCCCCTGCAAGTGCTTTTTCTAGACCCTCGCTGTCCTCAAAATCTAAAAACATCACTTCATGACCCCTATTTATAGGGGCCTGAATAGTAGGACTGTCCGTTACGGCAACTGCTGCCGATGTTCTTCCGTGAAAGCTATTTTTAAAGGCAATTACTTTAGCTTTTCCACTTATAAAAGAGGCCATTTTAAGTGCATTTTCATTAGCCTCTGCCCCTGAATTACACAAGAATAACTGATAGTCTTCACAGGAAGAAAGGGCGCCTAATTTTTTTGCATAGGCCTCTTGGATAGGGTTTTGAACGGCATTGCTATAAAAGCCAATCTTGTCTAACTGGTCTTTAATGGCAGCGGTATAGCTTGGGTGGTTGTGGCCAATAGAAATAACAGCATGACCGCCGTACAAATCTAAATACTCTTGACCGTTATGGTCAGTTATTGTAGATCCTGATGCTTTTACAGGGGTGATATTGTATAAGGGGTAAACGTCAAATAATTTCATAATTAGGATCTTGTGATTTGACTTAACTATTTTTTGGTGATTTAGTCTTTGCTGATTTCACTTAGCTGGTCTTTGCTGATATGACTAATTTTTTCAAAAGATTTTTGAATACCCTGAATAAGAGCAGAACTAAGACCTTTGTGTTCCATCTCGTTTAATCCAGAAATAGTACAGCCTTTCGGGGTGGTTACTAAATCAATTTCAGCCTCGGGGTGGCTTTTATTTTCAATTAATAGATTGGCTGCACCCAGTGCAGTGTGAACTACTAATTCCAATGCGTCTGCTGCTTCAAACCCCAATTGAACCCCTCCTTGGGTGTTGGCTCTAATGAGTCTCATCCAAAAGGCAATACCACTGGCACAAATGACTGTTGCTGCTTGCATTTTAGATTCTGGAATCATCATACAATGGCCCATCCTGTCAAAAATGGCCTTGGCAACTGCCACTCTCTTTTCCCCAGGGAGGTTGGCACACATACAAGTCATAGACTGCCCCACTGCAATAGCAGTATTGGGCATGGCTCTAATAATAAAGTGATGCGCTCCAATAATGGTTTCAATTTTTTGAATGGAGAAACCAGTGATAGCAGATATAATGACATGTTTGTCTGTGAGCCCCTCTTTTATTTCTGATAAAATGTTACTAAATTGGCTGGGTTGTACTGCAAAAATCAAAATATCTGACTGTGCCACTAGCTCTTTATTATCTGAGGTAATACGCACATTTTTATAAGGCTTAAAGCTTTCTAAGCTGGCTGTATTCCTCTTAGACAAGTACATGCTAGTGGCCCCGTCAGATTGCAAAATACCCTTTGCAATGGATTTACCTAAATTTCCCGTTCCTATAATTCCTATTTTCATTTCATCACTATTTTTAATTAGAAAGCTGACCCCTTTAGGCTTAAGCCTAAGATTTCTTCCATGCCTAATACTAAATTCATATTTTGAATGGCCTGACCACTAGCTCCTTTTAATAAATTATCTATGGCCACAGTTATGAGCAATTGGTCTTGGTATTTATGTAAATGTAGCTGGCAGTTGTTTGTATTTACTACTGCTTTTAGATTTATAGGCTTTAAAGAGATGTGTGTAAAAGGGGCTTGGGCATAAAAGTTTTTATACAATTCTTGGGCTTCTTCTAAAGTGCCATTAAAGGCAGTGTACAGCGTGGCAAATATGCCCCTACTAAAATTGCCTCTTTGCGGAATAAAAAACAAAGGAGGCAGGCTTTCTTGTAAGGCTACTTTTGCGAGTTGTTCGTTTACCTCTTTTAAATGTTGGTGCTCAAAGGCTTTATACCAAGACAGGTTATTGTCTCTCCAGCTAAAATGTGTAGTATCTGACGGAACCACACCTGCGCCAGTACTTCCGGTAGTGCCGTTTATATGTATGGGCTCTATTAATTTTTGGACGCTAGCCAAAGGCAAAAGTGCCAACTGCAGGGCAGTTGCAAAACAGCCTGGATTGGCTATATAATTAGCATTTTTAATAGCAGATTTATTTATTTCAGGTAGGCCATATACAAAAGTTTTTCCCAAATATTCTTTGTTTTCTGTCTGCCTGAAATCTGTGCTTAGGTCTATTATTTTAGTTTGACTTGAAAACGCGTGGGCTTCTAAAAATGCTTTTGAATACCCGTGACCCAAGCATAAAAAAACCACTTCCACATTTGGGTTTATGTGTTTAGTAAAGCATAACTCAGACATTCCTAATAAGTCTGAATGAGTATAGCTAATTTTTTCTGTTGCCTTGGTTCTTGAATAGACAAAATCTACAGTTACAGCTGGGTGGAGTATGAGCAATCTAATGAGCTCACCTCCTGTGTATCCTGATCCTCCAATAATACCTACTTTAATCATCTAATGGGTGTATTTGGTTATATATAGCTCCTGCATTGGCAGTTATTTTTATAAAACCTTTGGCTTCTTCTGCGCTCCATGCTTTGTTTTCTTCTCCGTAAGTACCAAATCCAGCGCCCATGAGGTCATTCTCAGAGGCTATTCCGTCTAAGGTAAATCTGTAGGGGTGTAGTGTTAGAAATACGTCACCACTAACTTTTGATTGGCTATCAATTAAAAATGCCTCTGTATTTCTCATCACAGGATCTAAATACTGTCCCTCGTGAAGTAACATACCATAAAAATTAGCTAGCTGTTCTTTTTGGTGCTGTTGCCACTTACTTAAGCTGTGTTTTTCAAGTAAGTGGTGCGCTTTTAAGATAATGATTGCTGCTGCAGCTTCAAATCCCACTCTGCCCTTTATTCCAATAATGGTGTCTCCTACATGAATATCTCTACCTATGGCGTAGGCACTAGCTATGGCTTCTAATTTTTGAATCTGACTTACTGGTGTTCCCAAAACTCCATTAATTCCTACGAGTTCTCCTCTGTAAAAGCTGAGGCTTATTTTTTGGGGTTCTTGCTTACTTAGTGCCGAGGGATAGGCTGTTTCTGGAAGAGGTAATCTAGATTTTAAGGTTTCTACACCACCAACAGAGGTTCCCCACAGCCCCTTGTTAATTGAATATTGAGCCTTCTGCCAGCTATATAAAATTCCATGAGATTGCAAGTAAGAAATTTCTTCTTCTCTAGAGAGGCTTTGGTCTCTAATGGGAGTGATAATTTTAATATCTGGAGCCAAAATGCTAAAGATAAGATCAAATCTTACTTGGTCATTCCCAGCTCCCGTACTTCCGTGTGCAATATAATTAGCACCAATATTTTTAGCATAAGAAATAATTTCCAATGCCTGTACTATTCTTTCAGCACTCACAGATAGAGGATAGGTATTGTTTTTTAAGACATTTCCAAAGATGAGGTATTTTATTACTTTGTTGTAAAAAATGTCAACAGCCTCTATGGACTTAAAATTAGTCACGCCCAAAGCGTATGCTTTTTCAGCCATACTATTAAGGTCTGTGGCTGTAAAACCACCAGTATTCACACTCACTGCATGCACTTCATAACCTTTTTCCGCACTTAAATATTTAGCGCAATAAGAGGTGTCTAGACCTCCACTATATGCTAAAACTAGTTTTTTCATTTTTATAAATTGTTTTTTACAGCTTCCATATCTTTGTTTTCGGCTGTATTATTTTTTAAATAAATAGAAGTTTCTGTAGTAATTTCTGCAGCTTTCTTTTTTAAGAATAACTGCTCTTTGATACTTTTAAGTCTTTGAAAAGCCTTGCTATTTAGAGATTTTTTTTGAGTATTTTTGTCATATAGCATTCCGGTACAAAGGCACATTTTTTGTTCTGTTCTGGTAAGAATATCAAAATTTTTGCAGGTTTGGCAGCCTTTCCAAAAGTCTGGATCTGTGGTAAGTTCAGAAAAAGTAACAGGCTTATAGCCAAGCTCATAATTAATTTTCATGACGGCTAATCCTGTAGTAATTCCGAAGATTTTAGCTTCTGGAAATTTTTTTAAAGAAAGCTCTAAAACTGCTTTTTTTATTTTTTTTGCTAGGCCTTTATTTCTGTATTCAGGATCTACAATAAGACCTGAGTTGGCCACAAATTTTTCGTGCCCCCAGACCTCTATATAACAGAAGCCAGCAAATTTCTCTCCGTCTAATGCAATAATAGCATTGGAGTTTTGGAGTTTCATTTTAATATATTCTGGACTGCGCTTTGCAATTCCTGTCCCTCTAATAAGGGCAGAAGTAGCTATGGTGTCACAGATTATTGAAGCGTATTTAAAATGCGACGCATTGGCCATTACAATTTTCATTGTTGGAACTTTTAGTGATAAAATAATTTTGGATTGATTTGCTAGAAGGGGAATTGGACGCACCTAATTCCTAATTAAAACACCCTTACGGGCGACGACGCCTAGGCGTAAATAAACGCACAGCGGCAAGAGCCGTTGTAGAATGAAAATTGTATGTATTTGCGTTTATCACTTTTCAAATGTATATAAAAAATTAGAATGTGACCCCTAAAGTGGTGTTTTATTGCTTTATTTAAACATTTTTAACATAAATGATCTTTGAAGTCTTTATTCTAACAATTTCATAAATCATTAAAGTAAATACACCTAAATACTCAATAGCTATTAGCCAAAGGTTTTCTTTAAAGTCTGGGTGGGCATAGGTAGCATAGCTTAAAAAAACAGCCGCAGTCCAATAAATAAAGTATCTGTAAGGGGTAAAAAGGCTTAGCACCAATCCAAAAATAAGGTACCAGGGGTGTATAGTAGTGGCTAAAAACAAGTAACCACTTAACATAAAGAGCATAGCATAGAGCGAATAATAGTAAGCTATTAATGAATTTTTGGTTCCAGGTTTTAATAGAAATAATTTAGTTGGCTTTATAAAGAACACTTTAAATGGCTTTTTATAAATCAGTGTCAGTGTATTTTTAATGAGGCTTAGCCAGTTTGTCTTTTCTTTTTTAAATAGGGATATTTGCCAAATCAAGACAATTATAGCCCAGCTTATAATTAAAAAAGGGAGCCATTTGCCATAACTTAGGATGGTTTTATAACCAGAATTGCCAAGAGTTTTTGAAATATTTTTTACAATATTGTATATAGAGGCATTGAACTCAAAATTGCTAAACCAAAGTCCAATGGTTTGCAGATAGTATTCAAAAAAACCTTCTCCTAGAAGCGGCCAAAGCAAAAGTCCACAAAAGAGAAGGATACAAAGCCCTAGCTGCAGCCATTTCTTAAAACCTAAAGGAATGAGTAAGAAAGGGTAAAAGAGAATAGGGATGAGTTTGGTCGTAATGGAGAGCGCCAGAAGCAAAGCCGCCAATAAATAAGTGCTGGTGTTTTTTTTACTTGTAATTTTATTTAAAGCCGTAGTTCGTTCTATGGCTAATAGATTCATTGAGCTGTCAAGATCATTTATATCAGCAACCTCTTTTAATAAATTAGCTGCTTTTATAAGCCAGCAGATACCCGCTAGGAAAAAAGCTATCATGACCCCTTCTAAATGTAAATTTCCACTGAGCTCCAGAATGACCAAAGGATTTAGAAAATACCAGAAAGCATTTTTTTTGGGGATTTTTAAATGCTGCATCAGCCAGCGGCTAAAAAAGAGCACGGCTACATCTGCCACTGTGATAATTACTTTAAAAACTACAATAGAAGCGGTAACAGATCCCTTTCCTATATAAGCGGCAAGGGCATATATAAATTGGCTAGTGGGAGGGTAGTTGGAATAATGCTTTTGGCTCATATCACCCATTTTTTCATATAAAAAGGGTGCGCTTGGCATTTGGTCTTTGAGGGTGTCTATGAGTTCATTGGGCGTGAATAAATATGGATTTATTCCTGAAATGAGTAATTGACCGTCCCAAATATACCGATAGAAATCTTGAGATAAAATAGGGGTGGCTCCAAATAATAGGACTCTAAAAACAAGGCCAGTTACAAAAAGAAGTTTGAAGTTTTCACCTTCCCACTGAATTATTTTATGGGTAAAAAAGAAACAAGCAACAGCCAATCCAATAAGTTTGGGAGTATCTTCTCTCAATAGATCATACCCAAAACTCACATAAAAAAGGCAAGTCACTAAAATGAAGCTCAAAGATCTTTTATGGAGCTCCAGATTTGAAAGCATGCTTATATTTTTGAGCTTAATGATTTAAAAAATACAAAGCCAAAACCTAGAAACAACATAAAATGAAAAGGAAAGAGCCCAAAGTCGTTAAGGGGTACTGCTACATACATGCCGTATAAAAAATATAACATGAGCAGGCCTTCTATAATGACATTAGGAGATAGTTTTTTAGATAGGTATTGGTTGGCTTTCCAAGAATCTTTAATAGCGTTTACATTGAACTTAGGGGTTCTTACAAACTCTGAACGTTTACCTCTATGGCCCTCTAGGACTGCTAATGAGTTGTGTAGAGAAAAACCTAAAGCCACTGAAAAAAACGTGAAGAATAAAAGAATATACTCCAGAAAATGTTCAAAACCTTTTCCTTGAACATTTTTATAGGTAAACCAATAACACACAAATAGAATGATGGTACTCACTATAAAAAAACTGGTTACTTCAAATACCCAGGCTAAATTTGGATAAATACTTTTAATGTACATCATAGGAACGCTCAATAGCGCCACTAAAAATACACATAAAAACATGGAAGAGTTTAAAAGGTGCATGAGACCATGGAACTTAGTTTTAAAGGAAAGTTTTGGTGCTTTTAGTACCTTTTTTACAGATTTTCTAAAATTTTCTGCCCCTCCTTTATTCCATCTAAACTGCTGAGACCTTGCTGCACTAATTACGATAGGTAATTCCGCAGGAGTTTCTACGTCTTCTAGGTAGGTAAATTTCCAGCCTTTTAATTGAGCGCGGTAAGATAGATCTAGGTCTTCTGTAAGGGTGTCCCCTTCCCAGTTACCAGCGTCTATAATACAGCTCTTTCTCCAAATACCTGCCGTCCCATTAAAGTTAATGAAATGTCCTTTGGCATTTCTTCCTACCTGTTCCAAGGTAAAATGAGCGTCTAATGCAAAGGCTTGAATTTTGGTAAGAATAGAATAATCTCTGTTTAAGTGTCCCCAACGGGTTTGTACCACTCCAGTTTCTGAATTTGCAAAATGTGGGACTGTTTTGTATAGCCAATCTGTTTGAGGAATGAAATCTGCGTCAAAAATGGCAATTAATTCTCCTTTAGCTATGGCTAAGCCTTCTTTTAGAGCACCTGCTTTATAACCTTCTCTGTTGCTGCGCCTAATGTGAACAATGTCTAGGCCAGTTTCTTGTAACTTGGCAATTTGAGCTGCGGTGATAGTTACAGACTCATCTGTAGAGTCATCTAATACTTGAATTTCTAATTTCCCCTTTGGATATTCCATTTGAGAAATATTTTCTAGGAGGCGCTCCACTACATATGCTTCGTTATAAATAGGAAGCTGTATAGTGATATAAGGTGTTTCTGAACTTTTTGTAAGATCTAAAAGAGGACCTACTTTTTTATTTTTTTTAAATTTTAGATAATTAAAAAGTAAGTTAAGCTGTGCTATACTATAAAAAAATATAAGCAATAATGCTATAGTGTAAAGAGAAATAATAAAATAGGCTGCAATATATCCCATGCTATTTAAAACTATATTTAAAAATCCAACTCAATATCTTAACGCCCGCAAATATAGTACCTTTTAAGGTTCCAGACACTTTAGAGACCCCAATTCTTTTTTTATATTTCACGCTTACCTCTTTGTATTTTAAGCCTTTGCGCAGCGCTTTTAACTGCATTTCAACAGTCCATCCGTAGGTGGTGTCTTGCATATTTAAAGACAGCAGACTATTGTATTTAATGGCTCTAAAAGGCCCAAGATCTGTGTAGTTGGCTTTAAATAAAAGTTTCATAAGCCAGCAGGCCAGTGAATTTCCAAACACTTGTTGGGGCGTCATACTTCCTTTTTCTCTTTGTTCTTTTACACGCGCACCAATCACCATATCATAGTCTTGGTTAATTATGGGGGCCACAATTTGCGTTAGCTGCTCCGGATAATCTGAGTAATCACCATCTAAAAAAACTATAATATCTGGCAGAATTTCTTGCTTTGCCACATAGGAGAGACCTCTTAGACAGGCATGGCCGTATCCCATTTTTGATTCTGATAGAACGGTAGCCCCTGCATTTTCTGCAACCTTTTGGGTTGCGTCTGTAGAGGCGTTGTTCACTACTATAGTTTGTGAGACTATTGTAGGAATTTCTTTAATAACAAGTGCAATAGAATTTGCCTCATTATAAGCGGGGATAACAACAATTATTTTTGGTTGAGTCACGGTTTATTTTTGATTGAGTAAGTCTATTAATGAGACATCATTTCCAAGTAGAATTTCTGTGGGATTAATCCTCCCAGCCTCTGGTCCTTGTTCTAATTTTAATACGCCTCTTGGGCAAACTGCTGCGCAAATACCACAACCCACACAGCTAGAGCGTACAATATTTTCTCCCTTTTGGGCGTAGGCCCTCACGTCAATTCCCATTTCACAATAGGTGCTGCAGTTTCCACAAGAAATACATTGACCTCCGTTCACGCTAATTCTAAATCTAGATTTAAAACGCTGAACAAAGCCCAAATAAGCTGCTAGTGGACAGCCAAACCTACACCATACCCTATTGCCAAAAATAGGATAGAACCCGGTTCCTATTACTCCGGCAAAAACAGCACCAATTAGAAAACTATAACTATTTTGAATGCTTTGTGTCCTTATACCTAAAAGGCTTGAGTTGCCGGTGAAAAAACTGAAAAGCGTAGCGACAGTCATAAGCACGGCAAACACCAAAACCCCGTGCACCAACCATCTTTCTACTCTCCATGAAAAAAGTGACTTACTAGAGTGTTGCCTGTAAGGATCTCCAAGTGTTTCTGCCAAACCACCACAGCCACAAACCCAAGAGCAATACCATCTTTTTCCAAAAAAATAGACCATTACGGGCACTACCACAAGGGTCAGTAGAATTCCCCACACCAATATAAAGACCCCTAGGCCTCCAGAATTTATGAGGGTTTTTAAGTTCCAGCTAAAGAAAAAATCATAGTCTAATGGAAAGGCATTTTTAAAATCTGTAGCTGGCAATTGCAGACGGGTCATAATTTCTGGAATCAGAAAAGCAAATACAATCTGGAAGAATAGTACAGAAGTAGTTCTGAGTAGCTGGTATTTGTTGTGTCTGTATTTTATATACATTCTCACTGCCATGACCACCATGACCACACAGTACATAAAGCCGTATACAAACCACCTGCTGGCAGGGCCTCCGTTAAGAATATAAGAAATAGGATCTAGTATTAGTGTCCATTGAATACTGTAGTGGGGTGCAAAATATAGCAGTAGGTAAAAACTCACTAAATAAGCAAACACCCCCCAAGCTATAAAACCTCTATTGGTGGTGTTTTGGTGATAAATACCATTATTTTTAATTCCTTTAGGCCCTAGGGTGATTACTTGTGGCACTATAAAAAGTAAGGCTCCTAAAATACCCAGTCCAAAACTGAGCCACCAAAATAAGCTCAGATGTTCCTTTATTGGGCCTACGGCCGATGTTTTCCCCAATTCAAAAGCCAAATCTTTTGAATCATTGTATATAATTTTTTGATACTCAGCTTTGCGGGCCTCTTTTGAAAGTCCTTTTTCTTTAGCGGCTTCTCTATGGCTCTGGTTGCTCTGTAATACAAGCGTGCTAAGGGAGTGCTCTAAGCTACTAATTTTTTTAAAATGAACGCCTACCAATTGCTTTGAGGCCAGCGATTCAAAAGCTTCTGAACTTATATTTTTATCTTGAATAAGCTTGTTTAGATTTTCTTTATTTACAGTGTAATCTCCCAAAAAAACCAAAGCAGTAAAAGTAGAGAGGCCTATTAGAAAAAGAAAAACGCCTATTTGTTGAATCTTTTTCATCGTTTGTTTTTTAAAGAATTAAAAATACGGCTCCATGATTTTTTTTGTTTTTGTACACTTCTATTCAGGCTGCTGTTAAAGATTTTTAAAATATCGGACTGATAAGAAGTACTGAATTCAGGATCAAAAAGAGCATCGGCCCAATGGGCCAAGACATAAGAAATATCTCTTCCCTCTGTGAGCCAACGGTCTATTAATTTATGTCTTGTGCGCATGCCAAAACTATTGAGCCCCAAAAGTGTCTCTGTTTCTTGGTCATAGGCAATGGTTAGGGCTATATTTTCGTTTGGATGTTGCCAGTTAAAGTGGGCTTCATACTCCGGTTTTCTCCTTTCAGAATGTACCCATCCATAAGTTTGGTACTCGATATCAAAAAACTTAGCAGAGTTAAACCAATGCCCCGGCTTATAGGGTGTTTTTTGGTTACAAATGCTCTGTGCCACTACCTCTCCCATCATTCTTCCGGTATACCAGACAGCCTCTATGGGTCTTCTAAGACCAGTGGGTTCTTGTTGCTGGGCACAGTCTCCAATGGCGTAAACTTGAGCCATATTGGTCTCTAAATACCTATTCACTAAAATCCCTTTATCTGTTCTAATGCCACTATTTTTTAAAAAATCTATATTGGGTTGTACGCCAGTGCTAATCCCTACTAAGTCACATATAATATTTTCTCCTTGTGCTGTAGTGATAGCGGCTACCCGGCCATCGGGGCCTTTATGAATTTCTTTAAGGCTGGTATTGGTTCTGAGGTCTATGCCGTGAGACAAAATATGCTTGCCAATTAAAGCTGCATTTTTATTGGGTAATACACCGTCCCAAAATTCATTTTCTCTCACTAAAAAAGTGACTGCTATTTGTCGGCTGTGAAGCATTTCTGCCAATTCTACCCCTATAAGACCACCTCCTACTACCACGGCTCTTTTACATATTTTGGCGTTGGGCGCCTGTATTTCTAAAAGATCTAGGTCTTGCTTGCTATAGAGGCCTTGTACTCCAGGTAAATCTTGCCCTGGCCAGTCATAAAAACTGGGCTTTGAACCAGTGGCAATAATGAGGTTGTCATAGGCTAGTGCAGGGGTGTTTTCTAAAATGATTTGTTTTTTCTCTGTGGCTATTTCAATGACACGGTCTTGCAGTAGTTCAATCTTATTTTTTTTCCAGAACCAATCTTCATAGGGTTTGGTATCCGTAAAAGGCATATGCCCCATATAGACATACATGAGTGCAGTCCTAGAGAAAAAATGAGGGCTTTCTGCGGAAATAACCGTAATACGCTGGTCAGATTTTTTACGGATGTGTCTGGCAGCTGTAATGCCTGAAATCCCATTTCCTATTATAATGGTGTGTTTGATCATATTTTTTATAGGCACTCACTTGTTACAAGTTAAAGCCTTTCTATAAATGTTTTAAAAAGGCTGATCATTTTAGGTTCTGTAGCGCCCGCAATTGCAATAATTTCTGTAATGTCTACTGGCTTTAATTTTTCAGGGTCACACTCATCTGTGATTACAGAAATAGCGGCCACTGGTAAATTAAGATGATTGGCTACAATGACTTCTGGAACGGTAGACATACCCACAGCGTCTGCCCCTAAAATTTTGAGCATTCTGTACTCTGCTCTGGTTTCTAATTGGGGTCCTACCACCGCAGCATAGATTCCTTCTTTAAGCGCAATGCCTTGTTCTTCAGCAATCTGTTTCATGGCAGTTCCCATAATAAAATCATAGGGGGCACTCATATCTGTGAAACGCTTTCCAAACGCTCCCACATTTTTAAAAGCTAATGGAGACCCACCTTGTAGGTTAATATGGTCTTCTATAAGCATCATGTCTCCTTTTTTAAAGTCTAGATTAATGGCGCCAGAGGCATTGGAAATGAGTAATTTTTTTATACCTAAGCCATGCATCACTCTAATAGGATAGGTGACATCAGTTAAGTCATACCCTTCATACACATGAAAACGACCTTGCATGACTACTGCTTTTTTTCCGCCTAAGGTTCCGTAAATAAGTTTTCCCGCGTGGAATTCTACTGTGGCTAATGGAAAATAAGGAATGTGGTTGTAGTGAGCTTCTACTTTGTCTGTTAAATGATTCACGAGCTGTCCAAGTCCTGTGCCAAGAACAATCCCTACTTCTGGAGCGTCAAATCCTTTTTCTTTTAAGTATGCGAGAGAGTCTTCTAAATGTTTTGCAATCATGGGAGTGGTATATATTGTAAAAATAGGGGAATGTTTTGAAGATCTTCCTTTTGGTCTATATCATTTTTTGGTTGTAGTAGATGGAAACTGCCGAGGCTTAGGTTTTTTAGACTCATGTGTAGTACCGCACTGGTACTCCAAGGAATATTCTGAAAAAGCTTTGGATTTTTTTCAGAAAGTCCAATGAGGTAGTATCCGCCGTCTGTGGCGGGACCAAAGACGGCTTTATTTTTATCTAAGGAGGTAAAAGCCTCTTCAATGTCTGTAGATTTTAAGTCTATAAGGTCTGTTCCAATAAGCACTATATTTTGATAGCCTTGCTCAAAGCCCCAATGAAACGCATGTAACATTTTTTTGCCTAAATCTCCTTTGCATTGTAGTTCTTTGTCAAAAAGTTTAGGGTCCCAAATGTCATTTTCTAATATTTCTTGGTAATAAAATACTACTTTTTTTTTGTTTATTTCTTGAGTAACAGCTGCTGTATGTGCTAATAGTATTTTGTATACATCTAGTGCATTCTGCGCACCAATACCTGCTGCAAGACGTGTTTTACAGTGCCCTAAAACAGGATTTTTTGCAAAAATAATGAGAAGGTCTTTAGTCATAATTTTTATTTTAGCACAGTGTACCAATGTCGGAATTATCAAAACTAAGTAACTTTGTTTAAGAAAAAATCTATTTTAGTAAAAAATTACATATGTTTCCAGCTCCTAAAATTCCTTTTTTAATCATTGTTTTGATAGTTTTGGCCGCCTGCAAAAATAGTTCAACACAAGAAGCACAAATCAATAAAAAAGGGCTCAATTATTACACAGAAGCCCACAGACCTCAATATCATTTTTCTCCCGAGACTGCTTGGATGAATGATCCCAACGGTTTGGTTTACCACCAAGGGGTGTACCACTTATTTTACCAGTATTATCCATCTGACATTGTGTGGGGGCCTATGCATTGGGGGCATGCCACATCAACAGATATGATTCATTGGGAGCACAAGCCCATTGCACTTTTCCCAGACAAACACGGATATATCTTTTCTGGCTCTGCTGTGGTAGATTACAAAAATACTTCTGGTTTTGGAACGCTAAAAAATCCTGCACTAGTAGCTATTTTCACCTATCACCTTATGGAGGGAGAAAAGGCAGGGCGTACAGATTATCAAACCCAAGGAATTGCCTACAGTTTAGATAACGGAGATAGTTGGAGCGTGTACCAGGGCAATCCAGTGATTGGCAACCCGGGGATGAGAGATTTTAGAGACCCAAAAGTTTTTTGGAATGAACAGACTGAGGCGTGGACCATGCTTTTAGTGGCGGGAGATCATCTTCAAATATGGGCCTCAGACAACCTAAAAGATTGGCAGCAGCAAAGTGAATTTGGTAAAGGGCAAGGTGCTCATGGGGGGGTATGGGAGTGTCCAGATTTATTTCCTTTGTCTTTGGCGGGTGCAGATGCTCAAAAGTGGGTGCTTTTTATTAGCATTAACCCTGGAGCTCCTAACGGTGGCTCTGGCACCCAATATTTTATTGGAGATTTTGACGGAAAAACTTTTACCTCTGATCAAACAGAAGCTCTTTGGGTAGATGGAGGTACAGATAATTATGCGGGAGTTACTTATAACGACACCCCAGACAATAGCAGGTTGTTTATTGGTTGGATGAGCAATTGGAATTATGCCCAGCTAACACCCACTCAGGCTTGGAGGTCTGCCATGACACTACCTAGAACCCTTCATTTGGAAACTGTTGGTGGCTCAGTTAGACTGGTAAGTAAGCCTTTGGCTGTTATAAATCCAGCAAATAATTCTTCTGTACGTTATGAAATTGCTGCAGGAAGCGCCCCTCTTTTAGTAACTTCAGATGCTTTAAACCAGTCTCAAATTCGTTTTAATTGGAATGGGGCCTCTGTGAATTTAGACTTCAGCAACGAGAAGGGGCAAGTCCTTAGATTAAAGCTAGACGCAACTTTTAAAACTATGACTTTAGACCGTTCTAATAGTGGCTTTGTAGATTTTGAGGAGCGCTTTAAAAATGAGCAACAAATGGATTGGAACCCTTTAGAGGGGGAAAACAATCTTAACATTTATATGGACGCTTCTTCTATTGAAGTATTTGTAAATGGGGGACAATCCGTACTAACGGCTCAGTTTTTTAACCTAAAGCCTTTCACCCATTTAGAAATATCTCAGCCATTAGAAGAACTGTTGGTTTTGGAACATTTTGAAATAAGACCTTTAGAAAGTATTTGGAGGTAGTTTTACAGATAAAAGGCCCAAATAACAAAGGCTACCTTTTTAATCACACCAAGAAAAATGAGCCATTTGGTGTATTTTTTATCTATTGAGAATTTCATCATATAAAGTTAATATAATTCTTTGATTTTTGGAATGCTTAAAAGTCTATCGAGCACAAAATAAAACGCTGAGCGCCTCTACTACTTTTTGTTCTTCAAGATAGTTTTTTGCAAGTAGGTGCAGCTCCTTGTACTTTTCTTCTGTATTTGAAATGGTTAAGACGGCCTTTACAGCGACTAATTCTCTTGTTTTTTTAATGGCTTCCTCTGTCGGTTTATGGGCAGTATTTCCCAATCTTCCTAAGTCATTCCCTGTTAAAACTTTACTTTTCTGAGCATGGGTAGGCAAGCCATCCACACCAATTCCTTTGGTGTAAAGAGGTTTTTCTAATTCAAACAAAGAGGCTTCACCCACTCTAGTGTACCAATTTTTGCCCAAACGGGCTACTAAGTCTAATTTTACGGTATCTAGTTTTCCGTCGGCCCCTTTGTACTCATCTCTAATATGAATATTAACCACCCTACATATCACCAAATTTCCTGCGCCACCTTCTGTGCCTAGCTCAATAATGTTGTCTACAATGCATTCAAAAGCAACAGGAGATTCTGCTACTCTAGGGGGCTTTATTTTAGATGAAGCAATGGGGGTTAATCCGCATTTTGTAAATTCATTCACCCCTTTTTCATATTCTGTGCTAGCCAATGACATTTGCTCAACAATAGCATAGTTTACTATATTTATGACTACTTCTCCTACCTCTTTTACATTTTCAAAACTATGTTTTGTAGTGTTGTTGCTTCCTCTTCTAGCGGGTGAAAATATTAAGATGGGTGGGTTGGCACTAAACACATTAAAAAAACTAAAGGGACTTAAATTCACTTTTCCCTCTTGGTCTATAGTGCTTGCAAAAGCAATAGGCCTAGGTGCAATTGCTGTCAGCAAGAGTTGGTGTAGCTCTTGGGTAGAAATTGAATTTGGATCTATAGTGGTGGTACTTTTCATTTTTAATTATTGGGTTTTATGGGGGGTAGTAATTGAGACCTCACTTCTCCAAAGCCTACTCTAAGGCCTTCTTTTTCACAATAACCCCTCATAATAACAGTGTCAAAGTCTTCAATAAAACTTCTTTCTTCTCCACTGTCTAATTTTATTGGGTTTTTACCACCCCATGAAAGTTCTAGCATAGACCCGTAAGAATGACTGTCTTTGCCACTAATGGTGCCAGAGGCCATTAAATCTCCCACTTTGATATTGCACCCATTAATAGTATGGTGGGCTAATTGTTGGAACATATTCCAATACATATACTTAAAATTAGAGTGGCTTACTGTGGTTTCTTCCTTGTCTTTTGGGGCAATAGCTACTTCTAAATTAATATTGTAATTTTTAAAACCCTCATATGCTAGATAGGGCAGCACTTTAGGCTCTTGCTTAGGCCCTTCTGTTTTAAAAGGCTCTAAAGCCTCTAAGGTCACAACCCATGGAGACATAGAAGAGGCAAAACTCTTGGCTAGAAACGGCCCAAGGGGCACGTATTCCCATTTTTGAATATCGCGCGCAGACCAATCATTAAAAAGCACCTTTCCAAAAATATATTCATGGGCTTTGTGGGTGGTGATAGAGGTTCCTAAAGACGTGTTTTTTCCTATAATAAAACCCATTTCTAACTCAAAGTCTATTTTTGAAGAGGTCTTTAAAACGGGCGCTTCTGTATTTGGCAATAGCACTTGCCCTATGGGCCGGTGGATGTTTTCCCCACTTACTATAATAGAAGAAGCTCTACCGTGATAGCCTACTGGTAAATGCCTCCAATTGGGTAGTAAGGCATTTTCTGGATCTCTAAACATTTTGCCTACATTGGTAGCGTGTTCTATGCTAGAATAAAAATCCGTATAGTCTCCAATGGAGACAGGAAGCTGCATTTGCACTTCATTTTGCTGTAAAAAAGCCTCTTTATTTTTTTTTAAAATTGAGTTTGGATCACATAATTCAACTTGAATAATGCTGCGTATTTTAGCGGTTGTCTCCTTTCCTAAAGAAATAAAATCATTTAAAAACTCATTTTTAAATACGCTGTCAGAAAATGCAAAGCCCTTAAAGATTCCTAATTCATAAGCCTTTGCCAAATCTAATATTTGTTGGCCAATGGCAACCCCTAATCTAGGATTGGTATTTTCTATTGAGAAAACACCAAAGGGTATGTTGTATATGCTAAAATCTGATTGATCAGGTACGTGAATCCAAGTTTTCATAGGCCGTTTCTTCTTTTGTGATAAGTTGTAACCCATCAGTAATTAATTTATGATAGGTTGTCATTGATTTTAAACTGTTTAAATACGCGTAAATATCTTGTTCTAATGTATTTGAAGTACCGTACAATAATTCATACATTTCCAATGGAAGAAGCCAATCAGTAGGATATTTGGTTTTTAAGTGGCCCAATATTTCAGACAACAGCTGCTCATCTATCTGATTGTTCTCTCGCATATCTCTTACTTCTTTATACCAGCTGAGTAAAAGTAATTGAGTCTCAGAATGATGAATTTTTCGGCTCTTTGTCTTTGAGACTTTATGAAGATTTTCAAAAGACTCTGGACTTGCTGGTCCTGCAAATGCAGATACAATTTCCTTGCCTATAGCCATATCATAAATACCCCATTCAGGTTTAAATAAAATAAGGTCTCCGTGAGTGACGGTGCAATCTTTAAAGGAAATAAGCATTATTTTACCTCTTAAATCCCTTTTTCCGGTTATAATTTCTCCAACTACTTGTATACCCCCTTCAAATAAGAGCTGGACGCGTTTTCCTTCATAAATACCATAGACTTCTAGGTCTTTTGGAGACATGTCTTCAATGGCTAAATTAATATTTTCTAGTTTTCCAATAGGGCTGCCGAATCCCTCTTTATGGTTCTGAGTGCCATGCCCGTTAAGTTCTTTGTCCCTAGAGGCCAATGCAGTTTTACCACTAGTTTGAATGTAGATGGGTTTATTTTCAAAGGAGAATATATTTGTAAAAACACCAGAAATTTGCAGTCCTGTACTAAGTTCAACAGTTCCAATATTTTGTGAGGCAAGCAGTTTTTCAGCCCCTTTAAGCCCTCCTGTTCTAAGAGCCATTTTATTAGCAAATTTTTCTAACACATAGCTTAAGTGAGCAAAATTAGGGGTCACAAAAAGCTGAGGTTGTGTCTTTGTAATATCAAAATTTACTTTTGCTGCCTCTATGGTGAAATCTCTTTTTTCCACTCCCTCCATTAAACATAATTTACTTTCTTCAATTGAAGACAACAGGCCTGCACCATAAATTTTTGGGTATTCTAGACTGCCAATAAGTCCATACTCTACCGTCCACCAGTGTAGGTTTCTTATTTGAGCCATTTCAGATAGTTCTCCCATATCTTCCTGAATGGCATTTAATTCTGCAATGGCTTTTTCAATACTTTGGTTGTCTGTTTCTGGATCTTCTTTTAAAATAGAGACCTTCCTCACCGCTTCATATATGTCATGATCTTTGGCAGATGAAATGGCTTTGCTGCCTATTTCTCCAAACCTTCTAAGGTATTCTGAATATTCTGGATTTCCTATAATTGGAGCGTGGCCCGCAGCTTCATGAATAATATCTGGGGCTGGCGTATAGGAGATGTGTTCTATACTGCGAATGTCAGAGGCTATCACCAAAACATGATAGGCCTGAAATTCCATAAATGCATTGGGGGGTATAAAGCCGTCTACAGAAACAGCTGCCCACCCTATATCTTTTAGAATCCTATTCATACCCTCCATCTCTGGAATTCTGTCTATGGTAATCCCTGTTTTTTCAATGCCACTCAGATAATAGGGGTGCGCCACCTTAGACAGGTAGTGCATGTTTAAACGCATAACATACCTCCAAACCGCTTGATTTTGAGGGGTATAGTCTTCATAAGGCTGCTTTACAATGAATTCATGTAAGTGTTTAGGCAACTTTTTAGTTACCTCATTCCATTGAAAAGCAGGGGGGGTTACTGGATTCATAAATATATTAATATTTTATAAAGTACCTCTTTTACTCTGTTCCCTTTCTATGGCCTCAAATAAAGATTTAAAGTTTCCTACACCAAAGGATTGCGCTCCTTTTCTCTGTATAACCTCTAAAAATAGAGTGGGTCTATCTACTATAGGCTTTGTAAATAATTGTAATAAATAACCCTCTTCATCACGGTCTATAAGAATGCCGTTTTGTTTAAGCACTTCTACGTCCTCATCTATTTCTCCTACTCTTTCTATTAAATCATCATAGTAGGTATCTGGCACAAATAAAAATTCTACTCCACGTTCTCTCATAGCAGAAACAGTGGCTACAATGTCATCTGTGGCCACAGCAATATGCTGCACTCCTGGGCTGCCATAAAAATCTAAGTATTCTTCTATTTGAGATTTCTTCATCCCTTTGGCTGGCTCATTAATTGGAAACTTAACCCTCCCATTACCGTTGCTCATAACCTTACTCATAAGGGCGGTGTAATTGGTGGAAATATCATTGTCTGTAAAGGAGATAATTTGGGCAAAGCCCATTACTTCTGCGTAAAATTTACACCATGTATTCATGTCTCCCCAGCCTACATTCCCTACCATATGATCTATAAATTTTAAACCTACAGTTTCTGGATTGTAATGAGACTCCCATTTTTTATAACCAGGTAAAAAAGGACCCGTATAGTTTTTGCGTTCTACAAAAATATGTACCACTTCACCATAAGTATATATCCCAGATCTAATGACTTGCCCATATGTGTCTTTCTCTAGCGTAGGCTCCATAAAAGCCTTAGCACCCCTTTTTGTAGTTTCTTCAAATGATTTGGTAGCGTCATCTACCCAAAGGGCGATGATTTTCACTCCATCTCCATGTTTGTTGATATGCTCATTAATGGCCCCATCTTTATTTAATGGCGTGGTTAAAACCAATTTTATTTTGCCTTGCTTTAATACATAAGAAACGCGGTCTTTTAAGCCTGTTTCTAGTCCTGCATAGGCATGTGACTGAAAACCAAAGGCTGTTTTGTAAAAATGGGCACTTTGCTTGGCATTCCCTACATACAATTCAACATAATCTGTTCCTAGCAATGGCAAAAAATCTTCTGCCTCTGAAAATACTTTTTCAATTCCATATTCAGTATTTTGTAAATCCTTTAATTTTTTTATTTCTGCCATTGCGTTTCGTATTTTAATGTGAGCTCTATGAGTCTTCTAACCAAGATTGGTAGTAGGAGTTATCATTTATTTTCATGGCCTCTTCAGTGACCATTAGTGGTTTAAAAGTATCTACCATCACTGCTAATTCTGAGGTCTCTTTTTTTCCAATACTTTTCTCCATAGTACCTGGGTGTGGGCCATGTGGAATTCCAGAGGGATGTAAGGTTATTTGACCTTCATCTACATTTTTTCTACTCATAAAATTACCGTCTACATAGTAGAGTACTTCATCTGAATCTATATTGCTGTGGTTGTATGGCGCTGGTACTGCATTTGGATGGTAGTCATACAAACGAGGTACAAATGAACATATAGAAAAGGCATTGGTTTCAAAAGTTTGATGCACTGGTGGTGGTTGGTGCACCCTACCAGTGATAGGCTCAAAATCATGAATGGAAAATTTATATGGAAAATTATAGCCATCCCAGCCTACCACACTAAATGGGTGCGCTGCGTACACGTACTCATGTATGAAGTCTTGCTTTTTTACTTTAATAATAAAATCACCTTTAATATTGTAGGTTTCCAATTCTGACGGCGCGTGTAAGTCACGCTCACAGAAAGGTGAAGTTTCTAAGTGTTGTCCAAACCAGTTCCTATACCTTTTTGGAGTGTATACAGGGCTTTTAGATTCTACAATAAAAAGCCTGTTGTCTTGAGTGTCAAAATCTATTTGGTATATCATTCCCCTTGGTATTAAGATATAATCCCCGTATTTAAAGGCAATGTTTCCTAACTGTGATCTGAACTTTCCAGTTCCTTTATGAACAAATATGACCTCGTCAGAATCTGTATTTTTATAAAAATAATCTCTTAAAGATTTTTTTGGTGCGGCTAATACAATACTGCAATCACTGTTTGTTAAAACTGTTTTTCTACTTTCTAAAAAATCATCTATTGGCTTTATATGAAAACCCTTTAGACTCATAGATTTCATATTTTTTTCTACTGCAATTTTTGGAGCTACACTATAAGATTTTAAAATTTCCTTGACCTGTGTTGGACGTTGGGTATGGTATAATAGTGATGACATACCATCAAAGCCAATGGTGCCAAAAAGCTCCTCGTAGTAGAAGTCACCATTTTCATTTTTAAATGCGGTATGTCTTTTATGCGGAATATCTCCTAGCTTGTGGTAGTATGGCATAATCTTATAATTAAAATTAAATTTCTATGGTAACAACTTCTTCTTTACGTTGTACTTTAAGGATGGCAATATCCAATGATTTCTTAGTTAAATTTAAGCCATTTGGGCTTACTTCATATGTTTTTTGGAGCGCTTTTTTTATAATATCTGAGCTATCCTTAAATAATAATTCATCTGTTATTTCTCCGTCAAGCTCCATTAAGTAAGCAAAAACCCTTGCCATCCCACAGTTTGCAATAAAGTCTGGAATGACCGCTATTTTACTATCTACTTCAGATAGAATAGGTCCCATAAAAACTTCCTTATCATTAAAGGGTACATTGGCTCCACAGCTCACTACTTCTAATCCATTTTTAATAAGGCTATCCATATGAGATTTCTCTACCATTCTAGAGCCTGCAGCAGGAATAAAAATATCTGCGCCACATTCCCAAGCATTTTCAATGCCCTTATTAATTGGCAGAAAGTTTTCACAGCTGTTTAGCTGACCCTTTTTAGCATATAAAGCCTGTATTTCCTTTAAGGAAAAACCAGAATTATTAATAAAACCTCCGTTGTGGTCAATAATGGCTACTATTTTAACACCCATTAGCGTGAGGTAAAAGCCAGCTGCTGCACCTACATTTCCCCAACCTTGAACTATTGCTTTTTTACCCTCTAAAACACCACCCCAAATATTGTAGAAATGCTTTACGGCCTCTGCAACGCCAAATCCAGTGATTAAATCTGCAACCTTAAAATTTCCACCACCAGATGGAATAAAAGCACTATCAGTAACGCGTTTGGAGACTCCTATTTGTAACCGCTCAATTTGTTTTTGATTTTGAGCCTTATTGTTGTTAAAATGCCCTTTCACTACCCCTTCTTGTGGGTGAGACAACCCCAAGCTTTCTGTAATTGGAATTACTTCATGTAGTTCATCTATGTTGAGGTCTCCCCCTGTTCCATAATAACTTTTTAAAATGGGAAGAATGGCTGCATACCACCTTTTAAGCACTTCTTTCTTTCTAGGGTCTTGTGGATCAAAGTCAATACCTGATTTTGCACCTCCAATTTGAGGCCCAGAAATGGTAAACTTTATTTCCATTGTTTTTGCTAAAGAGGCTACTTCATATCGGTTTAAGCCCTTGCGCATTCTAGTTCCCCCACCTGCGGCACCACCTCTTAAGGAATTAATGACTACCCAGCCTTTTGCTTCAGATTCTTTATCTACCCATTCAAATACTATTTCAGGGGCACTACGTTCAAAAATTTCAATAAGGCTAGACATAAATAAATAAGATAAATTTTAATTTATGGTATTAAAGTTAATTTTCAAGATCATGCAAATAGTATTACACTGCTTTTTATTTGTAGAAATAGAATATTTTAGTGTTTAATGATATATAAATAGAATATTTTTCTATTTTTATAAATGCTGCTTGCATAAATAAAAATATTAAGTGCCAAATATGAACAATAGATTAGACACTACAGATCTTAAAATTTTAAATCTTTTACAAGAAGATGGACGCTTGACCATTAAAAAAATATCAGAAATTTTAAACCTATCTACCACACCTATTTTTGAAAGAATTAAAAAATTAGAAAAGGAAGGTTATATTAAAAAATATGTGGCCCTATTAAATGATCGTAAAATGGGTCTTAAGCAAACGGTGTTTATTCATTTAACTCTAAAAGAACACTCAAGAAGTTATATAGAGAAATTTGCTAATGACGTGAAAGAGTTTCCAGAAGTAATGGAGTGCTATAGGATTACAGGTAACTTTGATTTTTTACTTAAAGTGCTGGTTAAGGATATTGAGTCTTATGAGAATTTTATTTTGACCAAGCTCTCTTTAATATCAAACCTGGGGCATGTTCAAAGTCATATTGCTTTGTCAGAGTCTAAAAACGCTACAAAAATTAATTTGGATGCTATAAGGCCATAGCGCTTTTTCGCTTTAGGGCATAAAAAAACCCACTCTTATGAGTGGGTTTTTGTGCTTTAAGTGGTGCCTCCAGGAATCGAACCAGGGACACATGGATTTTCAGTCCATTGCTCTACCAACTGAGCTAAGGCACCATGACATTAAGCGGTTGCAAATATATATTCTTCTTCATTATATACAAACAAAAAGAGAAAAAAAGGCAATTGTTTTTTTTGTTTTTCCATCTTTGTAATATGAATCTTGTTTTAGATGTAGGAAATAGTTTTGGGAAAATGGTCCTTTATAAAGGTCAGGATGTGGTGTTTAGAGATCAAACACCAGCTACTGAGCTGCTTAAAAAGCTAGAGGGATTATTTTTAAAACACCATGAAATTGAGCGCTGCATTTTGTGTGCTGTAGGCGCAGTTGACCCTAAAGTTGCTCCTTTTTTAAGAAAAAACACCTTTCTTTTAGAAGTGAGTGCCCAAATGAAACTCCCTTTTGAGAACAGTTACGAAACTCCAGAGACCCTGGGAGCGGACAGAATTGGCTTGCTTGCTGCAGCTGTTTTTGAATATCCAGATAAGAATTGCTTAATTATAGATGCGGGCAGCTGTGTGACATATGATTTTGTATCGGCCAAGGGCCAGTATATAGGAGGAGCTATTTCTCCTGGGCTCCAAATGCGTTTTAAAGCTATGAATGAGTACACAAACAAACTGCCTTTAATTATGGCCGACGACAGCTTTGTGGCTTTAGGGAATAACACTCATAATAGCTTATTGGCTGGAGCTGTAAATGGACTAGTCTATGAAATTGATGGCTGGTGTAATTCCTTAAACGTTCAATATGAAGATTTAACAATTATTTTAACAGGAGGGGACACCCAATTCTTGTCTAAACGGTTAAAAAATACCATATTTGCCAATTATAATTTTTTAGTAGATGGTTTGCGCCAATTGCTAGATTACAACAACTCTTAAATGCTTAGAAAGATATTTCTTGCCTTCATTTTATGTTCCTTTTTTCAAATGAATGCCCAAGACGGCACTGTTTCTCCATATTCTTACTTTGGTTTAGGCAGCTTTCATGAATCAAATTCAGCAGAAAATAATGCCATGGGTGGCCTTAGTATTTACGGAGATAGCATTCATATTAATTTACAGAATCCTGGATCTTATGGGCTTTTAAAACTCACTACTTACGCCCTTGGACTGTCACATAGGAGAATGAATTTGTCTTCCAGTACCCAAGATAAAAACACGGCTATTACTGCTATAGATTATTTGTCCGTAGCTATGCCCGTAGCTAAGAATGTTGGAATTGGTTTTGGGGTTACTCCTGTGACTAATTTGGGCTACACATTAAATGCTACTACAGAAAATAGTTCAGGAGAGACTATTTCAAACGTTTTTTCTGGAGATGGGGGCTTGAGTAAGGTCTATTTTTCTATAGGGGCACTTCCTACTAAAAGTTTAAATATAGGAGCCTCTGTTTTTGCAAATTTTGGAACTGTAAATAAGCAAAGGGTTCAGTCTGTTTCTGATGTGCTTTTTGGCACTACAGACAGGAGAAGCTCTAGAATGAAGGGATTTAATTTTCAGTTTGCAGCAAATTACACGCCAAAAATATCAGATAAGCTAATGCTTTTTACATCGATAGTTCACACCACAGTGCTAAATTTAAACTCAGAGAATACGCAGCAAATAGGCTCACTTTCTTTAGTGAATGGCAACGATATTGAAACAAATTTTTTAGACTTAGAGTCTTTAAACCTTAAAAACACAATTGTTAAAATGCCTTCTAAAACCACTTTGGGTTTTGGCGTGGGCGAAGATAAAAAATGGTTACTTGGAGCCTCTTACAGCCTTCAGGCTATGGGTGATTTTGAAAGTTCTTTCTTAAAACAAGCCAATGTGATTTACAGAGACGCAACTACCTTGAGGTTGGGAGGGTATTTAGTACCAGATTACACTCCTTTTGCTTCCTTTTTAAAAAGAGCCACTTACAGGTTTGGATTTAGATTAGTGAATACCGGAATGGAAGTGAATAACCAAGCTATTAAAGACTTTGGCACAAACTTTGGTATTGGTTTGCCAATGGGAGGTACTTTTTCCAATGTGAACATCGGATTAGAACTAGGTAGTTTGGGTACTGTAAAGAAGGGCCTCATTAAGGAAAACTATTTAAGTTTGCGTATTGGACTGTCATTAAATGACAGATGGTTCATGAAAAGAAAAATAAATTAATTAGTTTTAGGCTTTTATTTTTAAAATAAACTCAAAAGAACATGAAAAAGAATTTCCAAATGCTAGCCATCGCCCTATTTGGTGTAGTAAATATGTTAAATGCTCAGGCACAAGACCAAGAGTGTGCTACTAATTTATCTATCTACTCAGAATTTGTAAAAGTGCAAAACTTTGACTCTGCATATGCACCATGGAAAATGGTATATGAAGTCTGTCCAGGTTTAAATCCTGCCAATTTTGTTTATGGTGAACGTATTTTAAAAGATAAAATAGAAAAATCTACAGGTGAAGAGAAAACTGCATTCGTTAATGAATTGCTTTCGCTTTATCAGAAATATGGAGAATTTTTTCCTTCTAGAGAGCATCTTGCAGAAGTCTTAATAGATCAAGCTTTGTTAAAGAACGATGTAAAAATGTCTTCTACTGAAGAAATTTTTAATATGTTAGATAGGGCTTTTAATGAAGATAGAGATCATTTTACTAACTCTAAAGCGCTGTATGTATATTTCTCCTATTTAGTAGATTTGAATACCTCTGGGGTGAAAGATCTAGACGCAGTTTTTAATACCTATGATTTAGTAGGAGCTAAAATTGAAGCAGAGATAGAGGTCTTAAATGATATGGTAACTGAGCTACAGGCTAATGAAGATAATGGAACTTTGTCTTCTAGAGACAAAAGACAGCTTTCCATTGCAGAGAGTAAGTCTGAGACTTTTGTGAAAATCATGGAAAGCATAGACAGTAAATTAGGAGGCTTGGCCAACTGTGAAAATTTAATACCACTATATCAGAAGAGTTTTGAAGAAAAGAAATCTGATATTAAATGGGTAAAGTCTGCAGTAAGTAGGATGTACAACAAAGAGTGTACTTCAGAGCCATTATTTGTAAAATTAGTTGAGGCACAAAATGCTTTAGACCCCACTTCAGATACTTATTTTTACTTAGGACTTTTAAAAAATGATGCCAGAAATAGCCAAGGAGCTATAGCAGATTTTAACAAGGCAGTGAGTTTAGAAACAGACGCTAAAAAGAGAGGAAATATCTTATACAAAATTGCCACTATATATAAAAAAGCAAACAATAAGAGCTTGGCTAGAAGTTATGCTCTAAAAGCATTGGATAGCAATGCCGCACTTGGGCGAGCCCATTTGTTAATTGCTGGTTTATACGCAGATTCTGCAAACGAATGTGGCGCTACCTCTTTTGAAAAAAGAGCTGTGTATTGGAAAGCTGCAGAAGAGGCTAAAAAAGCAGCTCGCGTAGATCTTTCTCTCAGAACCAGAGCCAACCAAATGATTGAGCGTTATATGGCACTTGCTCCTTCTAAAACAGATATATTTTCTTCTGGATTAGCAGGGAAGACTGTTACGTTTAACTGCTGGTTAGGTGGTAGTATTTCTGTGCCAAATCTTTAAATGAAACATAATCACATACAGATGTATTTAAAAAGTATTGCCGTTACCTGGGTAGTGGCAGTACTTTTTTTAAGTTGTAACGATAGCAATAAGCCTGTATTAGATCCATTAGCCCAAATTGTCTCTCCACAAGGAATTGCTGAGAACTTTACCTTGTATTACACAGAGACTGATGATATATCAGAAATTTCAATAGAAGTTGCCTTGGGAGCTGCCCTAAAAAAAGATGCGAGGTTGGTGGCTATTTTAAGGAGTTCTAAGAGCGAGGATTTTCAACACTTAGATTTTCCCTATAGAACCTTCCCAGATGGTCTGGTATTGGAAGTTTTTGACGCCCAAAATAACAAGAGTATTATAAAATCTGATTACGGAATTATTTATTCTGCTACAAATGTGATAGATTTGAGTGGTAATGTGGTGATTTTAACCCACGACGGAAAAAAAGTAAGAACCCCACAGTTGTTTTATGACAAAAGCTCAGAGTGGATTTTTACTTCTGAAAAATTCACCTACATCAATCCAGATAATCAGACGGTTATGGATGGGAAAGGGATGGATTTTAATAGAGATTTTAGTTTTTTAAATGCCCACAAAACTTTTGGGTATATGACTATTAAAGAATCAGAAATAGAATCACAAACAGAAAAAGATCCAGAAACCAATGATTAGAATTTTAAAATACACAGAATACCTGTACTTAATAGTAGCCATTATGTCTCTTTTTAAGATTGTGAGCATATGGGGGCAGTCAGATGAGAATATGGGCTTATTTATTATTTTTGCGCTTATTTCCGTTGGTATGTTCCTATTTAGAAGAAACTACAGATTAAAATTTGAAAAGCGTCAACAAGAAAACAAGAAATAGTGGGAGTAGATTCCTTTATTATTGTTGCTTCTTTACTCTTTTCTGCTTTTTTTTCAGGTATGGAAATTGCCTTTATATCTGCCAATAAAATTCATATTGAGATAGAAAAAAAGCAAGGAGGTTTTCTTTCTAAGGTACTTGTAAAGTTAACCAAAAGCCCCTCTAAGTTTATTGCCACCATGCTTATTGGTAATAATGTAGCTTTAGTAGTATACGGGTTTTTTATGGGCGATTTGCTTTTATCTCTCTTCCAGGACTGGTCTGTAAATGCTTATCCTCTAGTAAATGTGGTGCTTATAGATTTTAGTTTACTATCACAAACAGTAATTTCTACGTTGGTTATTTTACTCACTGCAGAATTTTTACCTAAAGTGTTGTTTCAGATTTATGCCAATACACTAATTAAAGCCCTTGCACTCCCTGCCTATGTCTTTTACTTTATTTTTTCATGGGTTTCTGAGTTTGTTATTTTTATTTCAGACCTTATTTTAAAAGTGTTTTTTAAAACAGATGGAGATGCAGCACCTATGGCTTTTAGTAAACTAGAGATAGGTGATTATATAAATGAGCAAATGGAGGCAGTAGCTTTGGAAGATGAGGTAGACTCTGAAATTCAAATTTTCCAAAATGCCTTAGAATTTTCAGCGGTTAAAGCTCGGGAAGTAATGGTCCCAAGGACGGATTTGTCTGCTGTAGATTTTCACGACACCCCTAAAAGTTTGGTCAAAATCTTCACAGAGACAGGTTTTTCTAAACTATTGGTTTATCAGGACACTATAGATAATATTATTGGTTATGTGCATTCCTATGAATTATTTAAGAAGCCCAAAACTATTAAAAGTATGCTTTTGCCTATAGAGTATGTTCCAGAGACCATGCTCATTAATGATATTTTAGATTTATTAATTAAAAAAAGGAAAAGTATTGCCATAGTGTTAGATGAATACGGGGGAACCTCAGGGATGGTGACTATAGAAGATATTATAGAGGAATTATTTGGAGAAATTGAAGATGAGCACGATTCTACAGACCATACGGAAGAGGTAATAGGATTAAGAACCTATAAATTTTCTGCCAGACTAGAGGTAGATTATCTCAATGAAACCTACCACCTAAATTTACCAGAAAGAGACGAATACGGTACATTAGGAGGTTTAATTGTTCATGTAACAGGTCAAATCCCAACTCTAAATGAAAGTATTATTATAGGAGACTTTTGTTTTACAATTCTAGAAGTTTCAGGAAATAAGATAGATATGGTATCACTAGAAGTATTGGAAAAGGAATAAGCTTTATTGATTTGGCTTAAAAAATAAAAAGAAGCCAAGCAGATTTAAAAAGAAAATGGTATTTTCGCCAACTGATTAAATATATTAAGACTATGGCAGTATTAGAGAAAATAAGACAGCGAACCACCGTGCTTATCCTCATCATTGGATTAGCCCTTTTTGCTTTTGTTATTTCAGGAGTTTTCACCAGCAGTGGTGCTTCTGGTTTAGCGTCAGGTTCAGCAATAGGAACAGTGAATGGAGAAGAAATTTCTATTGAGGGGTTTCGTCAAAAATTAGAAGCAGCTGCTCAGCGTTCTGGGACAGATGTCACAACGGTTGAATTGGTAAACCAGGTTTGGAATGCTGAATTGAGAACCAGTCTTTTAAATGAACAAATTGAAAATTTGGGTATTTCTGTAGAAGGAGACCAGATCATGAATTTTATTAAAAATAATCCAACTTATTCTCAGCAACCAGAGTTTCAAGACGGGAACGGTATTTTTAGTGAATCACTTTTTATTGCTGCCCTAGCAGATTGGAAGGCAAATAATCCTTACCGGTATTCACTATGGCTTCAGGACGAACTTACCATTATGCAGTCTGCTAAGGAGCAAATATATTTTAACCTAATTAAAGGGGGCCTAGGGGTGACTTTGGCAGAAGGCGAATTTGACTATAAATTATCCAATGACCTAGTAGACATTTCTTATGTAAGAATGCCTTTTTCTGCTGTAGCAGATACCACAATCACCGTATCTGCCTCTGAGATTGAAAGTTATATCAGTAAAAACCCAGCCTTGTTCAAGCAGGAACCCGCAAGAGATATTCGTTTGGTTTATTTTGAGGAAAAAGCTTCTCAAGAAGATGAAGAAAGTATAAAGGCGTCTGTGGTTTCTTTATTGTCTGACTATGAAGAGTTTAATGAACAAACTGGAACCACTGAGTTGGTGTCTGGTTTTTTAAATACTACAGATTTAGCTGCATTTTTAGAGCGTCACTCAGATGAAGCTTACGACACTATCTACAGAGCTAAGAATGAAATTATAACGGCTTTTAAAGACTCTATAGTTACTCTAAATGCAGGTGAAACTTATGGGCCCTACAAAGAGAATGAAGCATTTAAAGTATCTAAATTAGTATCAAAAAAAACTAATGGTGCAGTGAAAGCGTCTCATGTTTTAATTAGCTTTGTTGGAGCAGAACGTGTAAACCCGTCTGTCACTAGAACAAAAGATGAAGCGAGAGTTAAGGCCACAGCGCTTTTAGAAAAAGCTAAGAATTCAAACACTGTATTTGCAGAGTTGGCAAGAGACAATTCAGACGGCCCTACAGCTTCTAGAGGAGGAGATTTAGGATTCTTTCAAGATGGACAAATGACGTCAAAATTTAATGACTTTGTATTCTCAAATAGTGTGAATGCTATTGGTTTGGTTGAAACAGAATTTGGTTTTCATGTGATTAAAATAGATGACAAACAAGATATTTTTCAAATAGCCACTTTGTCTAGAGATATAGCTCCTTCAGAGCAAAGTATAAATACTGTATTCACACAAGCTACCAAATTTGAAATGGATGTTACTAATAGTCCAAAAGAGTATATAAGCATTGCTAAAGAAGCTAACTATGATATAATAACTGTCAGTAAATTACTCTCAATGGATGAAAATCTTCCAGGTTTATCTGCTCAGCGTGCAGTTGTTCAGTGGGCTTTTAATGAAGACACTGATTTAGGTGGCATTAAGAGATTTAATATTAATAAAGGATACGCCATAGTTCAGCTCACTTCTAGGTACCGTTCTGGCACTATGACAGTGGCCGATGCGTCTGCCACTGCACTTCCAGTTATTAGAAAGGAAAAGAAAGCAGCGTGGATTATAAAAAATAAGGGCGCTAAAACTCTTGATGCTTTTTCACAAGCTTCAGGACAAAGCATAGAGACTGCTTCTGCTTTAAGCGTGAAGAGTCCTACAATTCCTGGAGCAGGAAGAGAAGCTTTTGTAGTGGGTAAAGCATTTAATTTAGAGGTAGGAGGGACGTCTTCGCTATTGGTAGGAGAAACAGGTGTTTATTTAATGAAGGTGACTAACAAAACAGATGCCACTCCTTTAGACAATTACAGTACTTACGCTGGAGCTTTAAATGTCAGCAATTTAAACAGTGTGTTTTTTAGTAGTTTTAACGCTTTAAAAGAAGCTGCTGTTATTGAAGATTTCCGAGCGCTATTCTATTAGAATGGTATTCTAAAATAAAAAAGAAAGGCGGCCTAAAGGCCGCCTTTCTTTTTTATTTTTTTCACAAGATCATTTCGCTGTAAGAAAGTGAAGTAGCACATCCCTTCTGAATAAAGTATTTTTCCATGGCTCCTTGACTCATATTTTTAGAGACAGCCATAATGAAATCACCCCCCCAGGCTCCTAGACTTTTAATACTCCCCTCAAAATCTGAGAAGTAAAGATTTTTAGCAGGGGTAATTTCCAATAGTTTAGACAAAAGTGACTCATGAAGTTGAACCTGCTCTATATAAATGTCAATGCTGCTGCAAATAGCCATAGCGTTGCTCAGCTTTTCTAAGCCCTCTAAAGCCTCTCTCCAAGCAAGTGGTTTTTTATTTTTTTGTTTCTTGTATGCTTGAATGCCCTCTCTGCTATTTTGTTTTTTATTTAAGTAAACAAAGCGTATTTGATCCGTAATGCTCGATGCTAATTCCAGTTTTGTAATAATAGGCTCAAAACCATTTAAATCTCTTTTAAAACGAATGGGATTATTAGCTGCTGCACAGGCAATATCATATCCAGAACCACCCATACTTTTTTCTAGCAGTTCAAAAGGGTTTACCCCTGTCCATTGTGCAATATTGTTAATGAGTGAAGAAGAACTACCCAGACCCCAATCGATAGGGAATTCTAGGTGGGTGCTTATACTTTCTCCAGTACTCTCTTTTAAAAAATCAGTATTTAGAGATTTTGCTATTTGCAATATCTGAAGTAGCTGGTTCTTAGGATTGTTAATCCCTTTTATTAAGGGCCCTTTTAAGGCGCTTAAGGGGAATGAAAACGTGCTCCATAACTTATTTAATTCTGAATAAGCCTCCCATTTAATAAAAGCAGAGGTAGTTGGAGTGACCACTAAGTCTTGACCAAATTTACAAGGAATAGCTAGTGCAGTGGCTCCGTCTAACACGACATACTCAGCAGTGAGTAGTAGTTTTCCGTGGCTATAAAATCTTTGAGACATAGAAGTGGGTACTGTTTATAAAATATAGGTCATATGAATGTTAGCGTGTGGCTCTTAGCTTGTGAAAAGCTGAAACAACATTGCTGTGTGTGGCAGTTTGCGTTTTAAAAGCATTTACTAATGTCTCTTTTTCTTTTTCAGTAGCCCCTAGTTGGTTTAAGATATTCATGAGGTGCATTTTCATATGTCCTTTTTGAATACCGCTGGTGACTAGAGAGTGCAAGGCTGCAAAATTTTGAGCCAGGCCTGCTACAGCTACTATTTCCATAAGTTTCTGGGCAGATGGTTTTTGAAGTACTTCTAAGGACCATTTTACTAGTGGGTGTAAATTGGTGAGCCCCCCTACGGTACCAAGGGCCAAGGGTACTTCTATCCAGAAATTAAAAATATCATTTTCAATACTGGCATGGGTGAGGCTTGCGTATTGGCCGTCTTTTGCAGCATAAGCATGGACGCCAGCTTCTACTGCTCTAAAATCATTGCCAGTGGCAATCACCACGGCATCTATTCCATTCATAATACCCTTATTATGAGTGACCGCTCTGTGCGGCTCTACTTTAGCAATGGCTACTGCCTGTACTATCTTTTCTGCAAAAACAGCGCCAGAGGCGCCTTCAATGCCTTCTAGGGCACCTACTGGGCAAGACACACTGGCCTTTACCACACAATTAGGAACGTAGTTAGACAGAATACTCATTATAACATCAATAGCCTTCTCCTCCTCTGTAAATGCATGATATAGCTTAGCTTCTTTTTTTAAAGTGATGGCAAATTGCTCCAAACAAGAGTTTATAAAGTTGGCGCCCATGGCGTCAGCTGTTTGGAATACCGCATGAATTTGAAAGTAATTTTCTAGGGCCTTAGTTTTGTTATTGAGTATAATACTGCTTATACCCCCGCCTCTTTTTTCCATATTTTGGGTAAGTGCTTTGCAGTCTTTTATAAGTATGGGTAGGATCTCATTAAAAAAGGCATATAGCTTTTTTTCATCTCCTTTAAAAAAGAAGTGTACCTGACCAATTTTCTCAGTGCCTAGTACCTCAGTTTTAAATCCACCTCTATCTAACCAAAACTTAGCGGCCTTACTTGCAGCAGCAATTACAGAGCTCTCCTCTATGACCATGGGAATGACATAGAGTTGTTTATTTATTAAGAAATTGGGAGCTACACCCAATGGCAAGTAAAAATTACTAAGGGTGTTTTCTATAAACTCGTCGTGTAGTTTTTGAAGGGCGCTGTCTTGGTTCCAATACTGGCTTAGCAGTGCTTTTGTCTGAGGGTCATTATGAGTGAAATGCTCTGAAATCCAATTAATTTTGGCTTCTTTTGAAAGTTTTGAAAATCCTGTAATAGGTTTGGACATATTCTTTTTTTAGCCCTGCTAAGATACATAAATGCATAATTATAGCCTATTTGAACTTCCTTCCCTAAAATCTCATATTAAAATGTTATTTTTAGATGCTTTTATAAGATAAATACACATTTTATAATACAAATCTTACCTATGAAAAAAGCTGCATTTTTATTATTTATACTATTTCTTTCGCTCACATTGGCCAGGGGCCAACAAAAAGAAATTTCTGTTTCAGATATTTATAATAACACTTTTAAGACACAATCAATGTTGTCTCTAAGTTCCAGAAACAATGGCAGTCAATATACTGTATTAGAGAAAAACTTAGAAAATGGTTCTGCAGAAATTGGTTTGTATGACTATCAAACTTCAAAAAAAGCTGGGGTTTTATTATCTTCTATAAATATAGCAGCTTTAGATAATTTTTCTGCTTATACCTTTAGCAGAGATGAAAAAAAGGTGCTTCTTGCTACCGCAGTGACCCCTATTTACAGGCGTTCCAAACTAGGTGTTTATTTTATATATGATTTTAATACAGGAGAGACTACACCGCTAAGTCTAGCCCCTGTTCAGGAACCTTATTTTTCACCAGATGGCACTCAAGTAGCCTATGTTAAAGACAATAATTTATTTGTTTATGATTTGGTCTCCCAGCAGACCCTACAAATTACCTTTGACGGTAAGAAAAACTCTGTAATTAATGGGCTCACAGACTGGGTATACGAAGAGGAATTTGCCTTTGTAAGGGCCTTTGATTGGAATTCTGATGGCACCAAAATAGCTTTTCTGCGCTTTAACGAAGAGGAAGTGCCTACTTATTCTATGGATGTTATTGGTGAAAGCCTATACCCTAGCCAGCTAGTATTTAAATACCCTAAAGCGGGAGAGAATAATGCTGAGGTGAGCTTGCATGTGTACCATTTAAATACTAAATCTACAGTAGAGGTGAGCATTCCAAATGCTTATTACATTCCTAGGTTACAATGGAAAAACCATCCAGATATGCTCAGTTTTCAAGAGCTAAATAGGAGGCAAAACAAACTGACCTTGTACAATTACAATGCAGCTTCTGAAAGCTTGTCAGTACTTTTAGAGGAAAAAGATACTGCTTATGTAGACGTGACCAATGACCTTACTTTTTTTGACGATGACAGTTTTGTTTGGACCAGTGAGAAAGACGGCTACAACCACCTTTATTCTTATAACAAAAACGGAAAACTAATTAGACAGCTTACCCAGGGAAATTGGGAAGTGACTTCTTTTTATGGCTTAGATAAAATCAGAAAAACGCTTTATTTTCAAGCTACCGCCCACGGAAGTATTCACAGAGATATATATAAAGTAGGCGTTAATGGGAAAGGCTTTGCTAGACTGAGTCAGGGGACAGGCACCCATTCTGCTTCATTTAGCAGTGATTTTAGCTACTATATCAATCAGTTTTCTAATACCACAACACCTCCCCTATACACCTTAAACAAAGCGTATAGCGGCCTAGCTATTAAGGAAATTGTAAGTAATAACGCACTCTTAAAAAAACTGGAGGGCTATGCAATTTCTAAAAAAGAGTTCAGCACTATTAATGTGAATGGAAATGAGCTAAATATGTATCTAATTAAACCTATAGATTTTGACCCTTCTAAAAAATATCCCTTATTTATGTTCCAGTATTCAGGACCAGGCTCTCAGTCTGTCTCTAACAGCTGGTTAGGCGACAAAGACTATTGGCATATGATGTTGGCCTCTAAAGGTTATATAGTAGCCTGTGTAGACGGAAGAGGAACTGGGTTTAAAGGGAGAGATTTTAAAAAATCTACTTATTTAAACCTCATAAAACATGAGACAGAAGACCAAATAGAGGCTGCTAGAATTTTATCAGAAAGAGACTATATAGAGGCAGAGAGAACTGGAATTTGGGGTTGGAGTTTTGGAGGTCATATGGCTTCTAATGCAATTTTAAAAGGAAATCAAGTATTTGAAATGGCTATTGCAGTGGCACCTGTCACTAGCTGGCGTTTCTATGACACAATATATACAGAGCGTTTTTTAAGAACGCCTCTAGAAAACCCTGCGGGCTATGATGAAAATTCCCCTTTTAACTATCCAGAATTATTAAAAGGAAAGTTTTTGTTAGTACACGGTTCAGGAGATGACAATGTGCATTTGCAAAATAGCATGCGTTTTGCAGAGTCTCTCATACAGGCCAATAAAGATTTTGAATGGGCTATTTACCCAGATAAAAACCATGGCATTTCTGGAGGGAATACTAGGGTGCACCTTTACAATAAAATGACCAAGTTTGTGCTAGAGAATCTATAGTGCTTTCTATGAACAGTTTCCGCCAATCAATATTGGGCAAAAGTATTCATTAATCAAAAAGGGTTATAATAAGGCCCCTGAAAAACTACTACATGACCAAACAAGAAACTCCTAAAGACTTTTTAGGGCATCCACAAGGCTTATTTTATTTATTTTTTGCAGAGATGTGGGAACGCTTTAGTTTCTATGGCATGCGCGCTTTATTAACCTTGTACATGGTGAATAAAATATTTGAAGCTCTAAGCACTAGAGATATTGCAGCAGCAGCGGTCTATGCATCTTATGGCTCCTTGGTGTATGCCTCTACCGTGATTGGCGGTAAAATTTCAGATACTATTCTTGGGCTTAGACGCTCCATTTTTCTTGGGGGAATTCTAATGTCTCTTGGTCACTTTGTGCTGGCTATTGACTCTTCTATTGCTTTCTTTTTAGCCCTAGGCCTCATAGTAGTTGGAAATGGTTTTTTTAAACCCAATATCTCCACTTTTGTAGGCTCCTTATACAAGGATGGTGATGTGAGAAAAGATTCTGGCTTTACCATTTTTTATATGGGGATTAATATTGGAGGTTGGATAGCCCCATTATTGTGTGGCTGGTTGGCTGCCACCTATGGTTGGCACTACGGATTTGCTTTGGCCGGTTTTGGAATGTTATTGGGATTGGCCTTCTTTTGGAATGGAATTAAAAGACAAGTGTTTGGATCTGAAGGATTGCCACCCTCACAGGCAGTGATTGATAAGAAAATTTTAGGGGTGCCACAGGGCACTATGATTCCTGTAATGGCCGTATTAGCAGCACCTCTCATAGCGCTCATGCTTTCCTCTTATAAGCCAATTGCTGGAGGAGAAAGCTTTCTGGGAGATCAAAATATAGTCAATGTAATTTTTAAGGCCATAGGAGTTGTTATTCTTATTTACTTGGGAAAGGTTTTATATGACGCTAATTTAGAAGAGCGAAAAAAGCTTTTTGTAGCCATCCTCATCACTTTCTTTATGACTATTTTTTGGGGTTTTCACGAACTCTCAGGATCTGTAATAACGTTATTTGCAGCCAGAAACGTAAACCTTAGTATTATGGATGCGGCTCAAACCAATTCTTTAAACTCCATGTTTATTATTATTCTAGCCATACCAATTTCACTGATGTGGGCTTATTTGGCCAAGAAAAAAATGAACCCAAGGACTCCGTATAAATTTGGCTTAGGATTGTTGTTTGCCGGACTTAGTTTTTACATTTTATCTCTGAGTGGTTTACAAGCTAATGAAGCTGGTATGGTTCCTTTTAGTTATTTGTTAGTGATGTACTTTATGCTTTCTATTGGAGAACTTTTTATGTCTCCTGTAGGACTCTCTAAAATCACTGACCTGTCTCCAAAAAGAATTGTTGCCTTTATGATGGGTATTTGGTTCTTGTCTTCTGCTTATGCTTTCCAAGTGGTAGGGTTTATTAGTAAAGAGTTGGCCATAGAAAGTGATAATGCTAATGTGGGGGGCTTTGAAACCCTGAGCGTTTATACGGAAGGTTTTGAACTCATTGCCATGTACTCTTTGGGAGCGGGAGTATTGGTTTTAATAGCCTCTCCATTTATTAAAAAATTGATGGGCAGTGTGCATTAAATTATTTAAAAGTATAAAAACCTTGAGCGTCCAATTTCCATATGGGACGCTCATTTTTTTTAGCCCAATTTTCCCAAACATACATTTGCTTAGTCTGGGAATAGCTACTAAAAATAAGCTTTGTAGTATGGAGCTGATGCTCAGTAAAGGCCTGGGGATAGGCTGTGGTTTTTTCATCAATCACTAAGTAATTTATCTGCTTTATCTTTCTTGGCCCCTTGGGCGATGTCACAATGCTTTCTCCTTTAAAAGTATAGGCTGTTTGGGCCGCTTTTTTATATAAGGTTTCAAAGGGGTATTGGCTTCTTAATGTTTCTACTGTTTTTGGGTCTAAGGTTTTTGAGCTCCAATAGTAAAGAGTGTCTGAATTTATGGCTATTAAAGCGGTTTGCTCCCTATTTTTAATGAGGTAGTGACCTCTTTTTTGGCTATCATAAAAGGCTTGAAATAGCATACAGCACTGAAATATAGCGAGACCAAATAAGAAGTATTTCCATGGGTTGGGCTTTTTGTAATAAGGGTATTTCCAAGCCAGAAAACCCATTGTTAAGGCCGTAGTTCCCCATAGGTAGCTGCGTGGAAAATAGATGTGTTTAAGTACCCAAGCGTCTTGCCCACCCAACCAACCCACCACTTCATTTAATTGATAGAGTAAGAGGTCAAAAATAGTCACTGCCATAAGAGGTGGTGTTCCCAATACAAACCAAAGTGCCAAGAAAATACCAGCGGCTAAAATGAGACCTAAAAAAGGAATGACCATTAGATTGGTCAGTAAAAATAAGAAGGGAAATTGGTGAAACGAAAACAGGCTTAATCCTATTACGCCAATTTGCGCACAGAGGCTTACCCCTATAAGCTGCCAAAAACTTTTTAATATTTTATTTTTAGGTGACCAGAGCTTATTTAAAATAGGCATACCTAGAAGAATAGTTGCCACTGCGGCATAACTCATAGCAAAGCCCAAGGAGAAAATAGCTAATGGGTCCCAAATGAGATTGGTAAAGAAAGCTACCACTAAAAGGTGTAGGCTATATTGGGGTCTTTTTAATAATAGAGACAAAGATAAAAAGCTATACATACTCATAGAGCGTACTACTGAATGAGAAAATCCAGTAAAAGCAGCATAGCTCCACAAACAAATAAGAATGAGCACGCCACTGAGCTGCCTCCCTTTTTTTAGACGGTGCAGCGGTAAAAGCATCCAATATAGTAGGGCTATTAGAATGCCAATGTGTAGGCCAGATATAGCTAGAATGTGCACAGCTCCTGCGTTTTGATAATCTGACATCAATTCTGAGTTAAAACTGCTTTTGTCACCAAAAATCAAGGCACTGTATACCTGAAAAGAATTTTCAGAAAGACCACTTGCCGCTATTTTAGAGAGTAGGGTTTCTTTAAAATATTGTATAGAGTACAAGCCTTGTTTCCAACTAGAATGAAAAGGAGCTAGCCTATTGGCAGGGCTGCTTTGAGTGATGTACAATTGGCAGTAAATACCCTGTGATCTTAAATATGCCGCATAATTAAACTGCCCAGGAACTTTTGGAGCTCCTGGGCCACTTAAATACCCTTGAGCCCAAATTTTATCTCCTAGGGCCCATGCTATCGCCCCGCTGTCTTTGGGTCTGACCAGCAGTATTTTTTCTGCAGTCTGCCTAGCCATCCAAAGAGTTCCTTTTGGTTCTGAGGGACTTACCTTTTTAGCCATGCCCTCATAGCGCTCTTGTTTTAAACTATTTTTTAGTTTTTTAGTAATGCTTAGTTGGAATAGTTGTTTCTCGGAACTTTCTTTTAAATATCTGGCCTGCATAGAAGGGAGCATGGCTCCTCTCAAGCCTCCAAGAACCAATGACAATAATAAGCAAAACACCCAAAAGACATTGCGCTCTTTACGGGTATAATAAATTAATAGGATTAGGAGGATAGCTACTGGAATGCTTGCTAGTATAAAAGAATTAGATGTATAAAATACAATCATAATTCCAAAAGCATAACCAAGAGCAATGACCGCTAGATGGAGGCTGTGTTTTGTGAACATTATTTGGTATTACAACCAGGTTATGTTCTTTTTTTTGGGGATTTTTAGCTTTTTTAAATATTCTCTACCTAAGTTAGCTTAAAATTTTCACTTTCCCTATGTAAACGTGTTTTTTACAATTAAAGCAGCAGCTCTTTTACTGGCTCCACCAGCCCCTAGTTTTTCTTTTAAAATCAAGTAATCTTTTAGTTGCTGAGCTCTATTTGGGCCAGATAGAATTGCAGTCAAGGCATTTTTAAGAGTCTTGGTATTTAATTCTTTTTGAATAAGCTCAGTGACTGCCTCTTTATCTAAAATGAGATTTACTAAAGAAATATAAGGAAGTTTAATAATTTGTTTAGCTATGGCATAAGTGAGCCATTGGGTTTTATAACAAACTACCTGCGGAATACCAATTAATGCTGTTTCTAGGGTAGCGGTTCCGCTAGCCACTAGTGCTGCACTAGATTCCTGAAGCAGGGCATAGGTTTCCTGAGTTAATTTTTTAATGGGCGCTGTTCCTATAAAAGCAGTATAAAAATTAGTGTCAATGCCAGGGGCCGCCGCCATAATAAATTGATACTCTTTAAAGGAGTGGCAGATGGCTACCATTTCAGGTAAAATAGCTTTAATTTCTTGTTTCCTAGAACCAGGCAACAGAGCTATGATAGGCCTTACAGGGTCTAAGCCATGTGAAACCCTCCAATTAGAAGCTGGTTTTTCTATAGATTCCATAGCGTCTAAAAGAGGGTGTCCTACAAAATGAGCTGGATAGGAATGCGCCTTATAAAAGTCTGGTTCAAAGGGAAGCGTGACGTATAAATGGTCTATAGAGGCCTTTATTTTTCTAACTCTTTTTGCTCTAGAGGCCCATAGTTGAGGTGCAATATAATAGTGGGTGGTATAACCATTTACTTTTGCCCAAGGAGCTATTCTAAGGTTAAAACCTGAAAAATCAATAAAGATTACGGCATGGGGATTAAAGGCCGTGATATCTTTTTTACACAAGGCTAAATTTTTAAATATTTTAGGAAGGCTTTTAAGCACATCTACAAAGCCCATAATGGCTATAGATTTATAGTGCATGGCTAAAATTGCTCCTTGCGCTTGCATGAGATCTCCCCCCCAAGCCCTAAACTCTGCCTTTGGATCTTCATCTTTAATGGCTTTAATGAGAAAGCTTCCGTGAAGATCACCTGAGGCTTCTCCAGCTATAAGATAATACCTCATAAGCCTGTAATTTTAAGAGCTAGGATAAATAGAGCTGCTACTAAAGTTCCCATGAGAACCCCCTTGGCTCTTTGGTTTTTTTTGAGTTTTAAAAAACCAAAAAAAGCGGCTAAATTTAACAAGGCCCCAAGCCCAATAATACGACCCAAGTAAGCTTCTTTAAATGCTATTAGTAGCGTATTTTGCAAGTCTAAAGGAGAGAAAATAAGGATATATAAAAGCATTCCAAATAGGTTGGAAATAAGCCCAATTATAAGGCCTATAAGAATTTCTTTTTTATGTTTCTGAATATTACTCATTGAGACTCCAGGTGTTTATATTTTGAATGGCGTGATGAGCGGTGAGGTCAAATTGAGTAGGAACTAAAGAAATATAATTGTGGTCTAGCGCCCATTGGTCTGTATCTTCTCCTTTGTCTTGAATGTCAAAAACTCCCGTGAGCCAATAGTACTCTTTACCCATAGGGCTAGTGCGTTTTTCAAATTTTTCTTTCCAGTTTCCCTTTGCTTGTCTGGCAATTTTAATCCCTTTTATTTCATTTGTTTTTGGGATATTTACATTGAGTACTACGCCTGTAGGAATGCCTTTTTCTAAGGCCTGTCTAATAATTTTTTGTATAAAAGGCTTGGCAGCTGTAAAATTTGCATCCCAACTAAAATCACACAGGGAGAAACCAATGGCTGGAATTCCTTCTATACCTGCTTCAATAGCGGCGCTCATTGTACCTGAGTAAATGACATTTATAGAAGCGTTAGAGCCATGATTAATTCCACTGATACAGAGATCTGGTTTTCTGTCTAAAATTTCTTGTAATGCAATTTTAACGCAGTCTGCAGGTGTCCCACTGCAGCTGTATTCTTTTTGTTCTGGAGTAGTTTTATCTATGGTAAGTTTCTCTAAATGTAAAGTGCTGTCGATAGTAATGGCATGACCCATACCAGATTGAGGACTGTCTGGAGCCACCACTATTAGGTCTCCAATTTCTTTTGCAAATGCTATTAAATGCCTAATGCCTGGAGCGGTAATACCGTCATCATTTGTCACTAGTATTAGTGGTCTACTCATGCTTTTGTTCTTTTATTCAAAAATACACTTTTTATAAGGGAGTAATCTCTGCTTGTTTTAACAAAATATTATTTATTTGATCAGAATTTTAAGTTGTGTTTTCAGTATCTTAGATGCTCATAGGGTTTAATGCTGCCCAAGGTGTTTCAAAAAAATGAAGATGATGAAAAAGAATTTTATACTACTATTTTCTGTTGTTTTACTAGCCTTAGTTTCTTGTAGTTTTACAAAAACCGCAAACGAAACCTCAGATAAGGATAAATTATTGTTGGAGCTTATTAGTTATGTATTGGAAAAGTTGCATTTTGAGCCCACTGCCTTAGATGACACTTTCTCTGAAAGGGTTTACGATAACTTTATTTCTGGTCTAGATCCTATGAAGCGCTATTTCTTAGCGACTGATATTAAATCTTTTGAGGCGTATAAAACTCAGATAGATGATCAGATAAAAGGGGTAGATATTAGTTTCTTTAATTTAGTTCAAGAGCGTTTGGTATACCGCATAGATGAAGCTAAGGACTTGTATAAAAAAGTATTAGAAACGCCATATAATTTTACAGCTACAGATTCACTAGTGGTAGAGTATAACTCTTTAGAATATGCAGAATCTTCCATGACCTTAAGGAATAGATGGAGAGATCAGCTAAAATACGTGACTTTGAGTACTTTTTATGCGAAGAAAGAAAATGAAACCTTAAAGAAAAAAGAAGATGCTGCTTTTGAATTATCGTCTGACGAAAGTCTTGAAATAGCAGCTAGAGCTCAAACAAAAGAGACCTTAGAAGAGTATTTTGACTATGTAGATGACCTAGAACGTAAAGATTGGTTTGTGCAATACCTAAACAGCATAGTAGAAACTTATGACCCGCATACTTTCTATTTTGCACCAGAAGAAAAGGAGCGTTTTGATATGGATATGTCTGGAAAATTTGAAGGCATTGGCGCTCGTTTGCAAAAGCGCAAAGACCAAACTAAAATAGTAGAAGTGATTTCTGGTGGTCCCGTATGGAGAGACCAACAAATAGAGGTGGGAGATGAAATTTTAAAAGTGGGACAAGCCGGAGAAATGCCAATAGATATTGTAGGCATGCCTTTAGATGATGCTATCAAACTAATTAAAGGACCAAAAGGTTCTGTAGTAGACCTTATTGTAAGAAAGGTAGATGGAAGTATTGGAACTATTTCAATTACCAGAGACATAGTGAAGATTGAAGAAACATTTGCTAAATCAGCTACTGTAAATAAAGGAGATTATAAATATGGACTTATTAATCTGCCTAAATTTTATGTAGACTTTGATGATTATAATTCTAGAAATGCGGCCACAGATATAGCGGCGGAAATAGAAAAGTTAAAGGCTGAAGGTGCAGAAGGCCTCATTCTAGACCTTAGGGACAACGGAGGAGGTTCTCTTAAAACGGTAGTAGATATTGCAGGCCTTTTTATTAAGAAGGGCCCTGTGGTTCAGGTAAAGTCTAGTCAGGAAAAAATTGAAGTGTATGAAGACACAGACAACCAGATTCTCTGGGATGGCCCACTAGTTATTTTAGTAAACGAGCTGTCTGCTTCTGCCTCTGAAATTCTGGCTGCTGCCATGCAAGATTATAAAAGAGCTGTAGTTATAGGCAGTAAGCAGACCTTTGGAAAGGGAACTGTTCAGAATTTAATTCCCTTAAATAATATTGTTAGGAGTAGTGAGTTTGGAGATTTAGGAGCTATTAAGCTAACTACTCAAAAGTTTTATAGGATTAATGGGGGTTCTACTCAACTTAAAGGAGTGACTAGTGACGTAGTGGTGCCAGACAAGTATTCTTATTTAGATATTGGCGAAAGAGATATGGATCACCCTATGGCATGGGATAAAATTCCAGCGGCTTCTTATCAGGCATGGGAGGGTTATATTGATTTTGAAAGCACCATTTACAACTCCAAAATGAGAATGGCAGAAAATGAGCAAATCACGCTTATTGACGAGAATGCTAAATGGTTAAAGGAGCAGCAAAAAAACAACAAAGTGTCTCTTTCATATTTAGATTTTGCACTAGAAGTTGAGAAAGATAAGGAGAGAGCGACCTACTTTAAAAACATTGCAAAGTATGACTCTAAACTAACTTTTAAGTCTCTTGACAACGAACAGAGTCTTTTAAGTAAAGACACAGATTTGAGAGAAAAAAGAGATCGTTGGCACAGAGAATTGGCTAAGGATGTCTATGTAGAAGAGGCTGTAAATGTACTTCAAGACCTAAAATTAAAGTTCACTAAGCCTTTGTTAGCGGTTATAAAAGGATAATTATAAAAGTAATTAAGAAGCAGGGACTAAGAACTACAAGAAAGGGCGCTACAACCTATTTTATTTCTGGCCCATTCAGGCCTTTTTGCAAACCAATTTTCAAAGGATGGTTGTTCCTCATAGGGAAATTGCAAAAGCTCATATAATTCAGAAACTAGGCTATAATCTCCTTTTTCTGCTTTTTCAATGGCCATTTGAGCCATATAATTTCTAAGCACGTATTTTGGATTTACAGCATTCATATTTTTAAGTCTCAGTTGGGCATTTATCCCTTGCTTTTCTAAAAGTTTTGCGTAATCTGTAATCCATGTAACCCAACTTTCTTTAATAATTCCTACTAATGCTTCTGGCGTGTAAAAAGCTATTAAAATAGGCCCAAAAATACTGGCAATAGGGCTTTTTTTATCCATGGCTAAAAAGGCTTTTGAATTAAATGAAGAGAGTAATCTAAAAAATAAAGTCATATCTGTTTCTGTGAGTACAAGTACCTCCTCTAATGTGGCTATGAGTTTTAAGACCTCTTGCTTTTCTTTCTGATGCTCTTCTCTTAATTTTATGCCTAGTTTTTTACACATCATTTGGCAGTAGCCTTTTTCAAAATGTGCTTTATATAGGTCTAATATTTTTTCTAAGGGTGCTGCTTCTTCTACTAAAGGATAAATGGCATTGGCTAATTGGTATAGATTCCAGAGGCTTACCTTTGATTGGTTACCAAAACAATACCTACTCTCTTTTGCGTCTGTTGTATTTGGAGTCCAATTTGGGTCATAGGGTTCTAACCAACCATAAGGTCCATAATCAATGGTAAGTCCTAAAATAGACATATTATCTGTGTTGAGTACTCCGTGAACAAAACCCACTCTTTGCCATTCCACTATTAAAGCTGCTGTGCGGGTACAAACTATTTCAAAAAATTCTAAATAGGCTTCTTTTCCTGTGGTTTTAATTTCAGGGAAGTGATATTTAATAGTGGCTTTGGTCAATTCCTCTAAAGCGTTTATTTGTCCTCTGTTGGCTGGTAACTCAAAAGAACCAAATCTAATAAAGCAGGGGGCCATTCTTGCTATTACTGCCCCAGCTTCATATGCTGTATTTCCGTTGTACAATACATCTCTTAAGACTAGATCTCCTGTAAGTGATAAAGATAATGCTCTAGTTGTGGGCACTCCTAACGCTTGCATGGCTTCTGAACACAAATACTCTCTCACGCTAGATCTGAGGACTGCTAAACCATCTGCATTTCTTGAGTAAGGAGTGGGCCCTGCGCCTTTTAGTTGTAATTGCCATAAACTATTTTCTAGTTTAACAGCGCCAAGGTGAATGGCCCTGCCGTCTCCTAATTGTCCAGCCCAGTGTCCAAATTGGTGTCCGCCATAGTTCATGGAATAAGGAAGGCTATTTTCTGGGATTTTATTACCACTGAGTAAATCCAGTAATTTTGAATTTTTTAGTAGGTCTGTATCTGGATCTATTTTTTTGTAAAGTGCCTTATTTTGATGAATAAAACTTGGGTTTTTGGTCTCTTTGGGAGTTACATAAGAATAAAAGCCGTGAGGTACCGTTCTAGACGTGTTTTTCTGAGAGGGATCTTTTGATAGCGCTTCTATGAATAAGTCTTTAACGAATTTTATCACTGAATTTTTTTATAGGTTCCTATTAGGAGTCCTTGAGTAAGGTTTTGTACAAGGCTTTTAATTTGGCTATTTTTGGATTTATCACTACCTGGCAGTACCCTTGGTTGCTGTGATTGTTGTAGTAATCCCTGTGTTCAGATTCTGCCTTAAAAAACTGAATCAATGGCTCTAATGTGGTGACTATAGGAGTAGAAAAAAGCGGACTTAATTTATGGATAACTGCTGCTGCATTTTTTTCTTCTTCAGGACTGCTGTAAAAAATAACAGACCTATATTGTGTTCCCACGTCTGCTCCCTGTCTGTTTAGTGTTGTAGGGTCGTGGGTAGTTAAAAACACCTCTAAAATAGTTTCATAAGACACAAGTTGTGTGTCAAAAACTACTCGAACAACTTCTGCATGACCAGTAAGTCCAGAGCATACTTCTCTATAAGTAGGCGTGCCAGGTACTTTTCCTCCAGCATAACCCGGCACTACTTCTAAGACGCCTTTAAGCCTTTGCAATACTGCTTCTACACACCAAAAGCAGCCACCACCAAGGACTACAATCGATTTTTTTAATTTTTCCATATTTCTAATCCCATTCATTTAAACGGTTTCCATCTAATTTAAGAAAAATAAACAGCAATAGGGTAAAGCCCAACATTCCAGATCCCCCATAACTAAAGAAAGGTAAAGGTATTCCAATTGTTGGGAGTAAGCCCAGAACCATCCCTATATTAATGATGTAGTGGATGCTTAAAATAGAGACCACTCCATAACCAAATATTCTGTTAAAATCATGGGTTTGTCTTTCACTTAGGTATAAAAGTCTCAAAAGAAGTATCGTAAAAATCAGAACAACACCAGCAGTACCTATAAATCCCCATTCTTCACCAAGCGTGCTGAAAATATAATCTGTATGTTGTTCAGGCACAAAATTTCCTTTGGTTCTAGTTCCCTCTAAATAGCCTTTTCCAAAGATTCCACCAGCTTCAATAGCTAGTTTTGATTGGTTGGTGTTATAGCCAATAGACCTATTAATTTTTTCTAAGACCAAAGGGTCTTTTTCTAAACTAAGCCAGAGACTAAAGCGGTCTCTATGTCTAGTTTCAAACACATTTGTAAAAACATAGTTAACAGAAGTGGCAAAAAGAATTGAAATGATGAGTCCCGTTACAATTTTAGGAAGGGATAATTTAATTTTCTTTAGTTTAAATAATGAATAGATAATACCACACACTAAAATGGTTCCTATGCTCCAATTTACACCCCATTTTAAAACGCTTATAAAGAGCAAGATGGCGTATAAACCCAACCAGAAAATATTCATAGAAAAACCTTCTCTAAACAAGACAAATACAAGCGCAAAAAACACAAGAGCAGAGCCAGGATCTGGTTGTGGGATGACCAATAAGGCAGGAATGAGCAATATAGTAAAGGCAATTGCGGCATGAGTGATATTTTTTATATCTGTTTGAATATCACTTAGATATTTAGCTAAGGCCAATGCGGTAGCAATCTTGGCAATTTCTGAGGGCTGTAGGTTAAAAAAACCAAGTCCATACCAAGAAGTAGCTCCTGCAATGGTTTTTCCAAATACAAATAATCCAATGAGCATAATTAGTGCTATTATATAGTAAACGGCTGCAAAACGTTCAAAAATTTTAGTGTCTAAAATAAAAATGACCAAAACAGCCAAAATACTAATCCCTATAAAAAGAAACTGCTTTCCATAAATAGTACTAAAGTCAAACAAAGCTGCATTTTCTTCAGTAACTGTACTTGAATAAATGTTAAGCCATCCTATAGTTACTAGAATCAAATAAAGCAGAATACTAAACCAGTCTATTCTTCTTTTATACAAACTACCAAGCATACTCGTTAATTTTAAAATCTTTGCCACTCAGTGGTTTGGCGTACTCTTTTTCTAAGGAACTTCCTAGAATTTTGTTTTCAATATTTATTTTGCTCACGGCTCCTGTGAGGTATTTTTCCATCATTAAAGTAGCTATATATCCAGCATATCTAGAGCCGTAATAACCGTGTTCTATATATACAGAAATGGCTATTTTAGGAGTTTCTACAGGAGCAAACCCAATAAAAATAGAATGATCAGTAAGCTGCTTTCTTATGCCGTTAATTCTAGTATAATTTTCACCAGTACCTGTTTTTCCAGCCATTGAAATCCCGCTTACCTTTAAGTGTTTGGCAGTTCCTATTTCGTAAACAGCTTGCATGCCGTGAATAATTGGTGTGAAATGTTTCTTAGAAACACTACTGTGTTGAGGGGAAGTAAAAAGAGAATCCAGAATGGTTGAATTTCCTATTTTTTTTAAAATATGAGGCCTAAAGTAGAAACCTCTATTGGCAATAATAGCGCTCATATTGGCTAATTGTATGGGTGTTGTGGCTACTTCACCTTGGCCAATGGCATTGGATATAAAATAAGTAGGTCTCCATCTATTTTTACCGTAATAACCGTCATAAAGTTCTTTATTAGGAATGCGCCCTGGAGCACCCGTTGGGAGGTCTGTTCCTAGAAACTCCCCAAGGCCAAAACTTTTCATATGCTTTACCCAGGCATCTATTCCTGCCTCTGAAGAAGGATATTTTTTAAATATTTTTTTAAAAACATGTACAAAATAAGCATTACAGGAAAGGGCAATGGCGCTTTGTAAATTTCTCCTACCCCCACCACAATGACAGGTTTTTTTATCTCTGCCAACATAGTAGCCGTTATTACAATAGATAATTTCATTTGGATCAATTACCCCTTCCTCTAACGCGGCCAATCCATTAATGAGTTTAAAAGGAGATCCTGGAGAGGGTTGTGCCAAAAGACTTCTATCCCAAGTGGGCTTGGCTATAGAGTCATAATACAATTGAGTATAGTTTTTAGAGCGTTCTCTTCCTATTAACAATGATGGATCAAAATTCGGACCTGTTACCAAGGCTAAAATTTCTCCAGAGGTAGGTTCAATGGCTACAATAGCCCCTCTTTTACCTACCATAAGTTGCTCCCCATATTCTTGAAGTGCCTTGTCTAAGGTGATTGTTATGTTAGTTCCTGACACAGGAATTAGGTCATGTGTACCAGATTTATATGGTCCAATAAGCCTATTAAACCTATCTTTTTGAATGTATTTTACTCCTTTTTCTCCTCTAATAAGATATTCATATTGTTTTTCTACTCCTGTTTTGCCTATGAGTTCTCCCGCATTGTAATTAGGGTAGTTTTTGACCTCCCAAGGGTTTACCTCACTAATATAACCAAGCACATTAGCTGCCGCAACTGTTTTATAATCTCTTAGATTTTGTTTTTGAATATAAAAACCCTTGTATTTTCTCATTTTTTCTTGAAAAGCCGCATAGGTTTCTTTAGACAATTTTGAAACCATTACTGAAGGGAGTCTGGGAGAGTACTTATATGCAATCTCCATTTGCTTGCTAAAAGTCTCTTTGTTTATTTTAATAAGTTTGCAAAAGGCAAGCGTATCTTTAAGGTCAACCTCTCTTGGAATAACCATGAGGTCATAGGCTGCCTGATTGGCCACTAGTAATGCTCCATTTCTATCATAAATGTATCCCCTACTAGAATAAATGGTCTGAGTACTAATAGCGGGGTCAGTTTTAAATGCGTCTATATCTTCTTCACTTATTTGTAAGCTGCCCAGCTGGATTAAAAAAACAAGGGCAAAAAAAATAATGATGGAGAATAATAAAAGTTTTCTCATGCTTTTTTAGTAGTAAAAAGAGACAGAATTAAAACACTTAGTACAAAGGTAGCTATTGAGGTTAAAAATACTTTTTCCAATATGAGCCCTATGAGACTTATACTAAAAGCTTCTATGCTAAAATATAAAAAATGATGCACGAGCACTACGATTAATAAGAAAGTATAACGTTGTTGCTTGGGTGTTTTTTGAATTCTAAAACTTATTAATTCATAATTTAGTCCAAAGATAAATCTCATAATTTTAGGTCTTAAAAAAGCCATACTCATGAGACAAATGGTGTGAATGGCTAGACTGTCTAAAAAGACATCAAGAATAATACCCATTAAAAAACTAACAGTTAGTAAGACACTTCTATTTTTGTGGGTGGGATACACATAAAAGAAAATTACGTACACCATAGGAGTGATAAACCCAAACAAAGAAATTTTGCTAAACAGAAATACTTGAGTCACAATTAATATTGAGATTCGTAAAATCAGAAATAGGGGTAAGTCTTTATTCATTTTCTATTTCTTCAATGGCTTTTATGGCAGTACTGTTAAAATTTTTAATTACATATACAACACCAATATCTTGCATTTTATTAAATAATGCTATTTGTAAAACATAATAATTTTTAGCTTCCGTAAGGCCAATATCTGAAATAACTCCAATAGGAATTGATTCAGGAAAAATACTAGACATACCACCTGTAATTATGGTGTCTCCTTTTTTGATAGGCGCTAAGTTTGGTAAATCTGTGAGTTGAACTATATTGGGATTTTTCCCATTCCAAACTAGAGAGCCAAAATAGTTAGATCCTTTTATTTTTGCATTTATTTTGGATTTGCTATGAAGAATACTCTGAACTGTAGAAAACGCAGTGCCACTCCTCTCTACTATTCCAATAATACCTTTGTCATTTACTACTCCCATATCTTGGTGAATGCTGTCTTGTTTTCCAAGAGAAAGGGTAAGGTAGTTGTTTATGCCGTTGTAGCTGTTTTTTATAATCTTACCGCTGGTATAAGTGTATCTTATAGGGAAAATATACAAGGAGTCTTCTGAGGTTTTAGGATTGTCAAAAACAGGCAAAGAATTCTTTAGTTCTGGTATTGAATTGGCCCATCTTTCTTGAAAAATCCTATTCTGTTCTTGTAGAAACTCATTCTCTGATTTTAGAGAAAAGTAATCGCCAATACCGCTAAAAAACAAGTGAATGTTACCACTCAACTCATTGCTAGTATTTAAAAAGCTAGATTTATAGAAAAGGTTGTTATTTACAGTGAGTACCAAAGCTAAAACCATATAAAACCAAAAAAGCAAACGCACTCTATTACCAAGAAGAAAATCTAATATGCGCCGCATGGTATTTTTGTTTCAAAATTTAGCCTATCGCTATTTCATTAAAATACTTTTGAATTTTTCTAAATTCTTTAAAGCAATTCCAGTACCTCTTACAACAGCTCTTAAAGGGTCTTCTGCAATATACACTGGTAAATCTGTTTTTAAAGACAATCTTTTATCTAAACCTCTAAGCATAGAGCCACCACCTGCAAGAAAAATACCAGTATTATAAATATCTGCTGCTAATTCTGGTGGTGTGTTTGACAGGGTTTCCATAACGGCGTCTTCAATACGTAGTATGGATTTGTCTAAAGCTTTTGCCACTTCTCTATAGGTGACCTGTACTTGTTTTGGTTTCCCTGAAAGCAGGTCTCTTCCCTGAACAGAGAAATCGTCGGGGGGGCTTTGAAGATCTTCTGTGGCAGCACCAATTGAAATTTTTATATTTTCTGCCGTACTCTCTCCCACATATAAATTGTGTTGGGTACGCATATAATAGATAATGTCATTGGTGAAAACATCTCCAGCAATTTTTACAGATTTGTCACAAATAATACCTCCAAGGGCTATTACCGCAATTTCTGTAGTTCCCCCACCTATGTCTATAATCATATTTCCTTTTGGTTCCATGATGTCAATTCCAATTCCAATAGCTGCAGCCATAGGTTCATGGATGAGGTATACTTCTTTTCCATTCACTCTTTCTGCAGATTCCCTAACGGCTCTCATTTCTACTTCTGTAATTCCAGATGGAATACAAATTACCATTCTAAGGGCTGGAGGGAATAGCTTCTTTTTTAAAGCGGGAATATTTTTGATGAACATATTGATCATCTTTTCTGAAGCATCAAAATCTGCAATCACACCATCTTTTAAAGGTCTAATTGTTTTTATGTTTTCATGGGTTTTTCCTTGCATGAGTTGGGCTTCTCGTCCCACTGCAATAATTTTACCTGTAATACGGTCTCTAGCCACAATAGACGGGCAGTCCACAACTACTTTGTCATTGTGAATAATTAAGGTGTTAGCGGTTCCTAAATCTATGGCTATATCTTCGGTTAAAAAATCAAAAAACCCCATTAGTTTCTTTGTTTAAGTAGATTTTGTAAATTCGTAGTAACGAATATAATAAAATTAATGTTTAAAATGGCGGGTACCTGTGAGTACCATCGCTATTTTGTTTTTATTGCAATAGTCTATACTCAGTGTGTCTTTTATAGAGCCACCTGGTTGTATTACACTAGAAATACCTGCATTTCCAGCAATTTCTACACAGTCAGGAAATGGGAAGAATGCATCGCTGGCCATAACAGCACCAGAAAGATCAAAATTAAAACTACCGGCCTTATGAATGGCTTGGTTTAAAGCGTCTACTCTAGAGGTTTGCCCTGTGCCACTAGCTAATAATTGTTTGTTTTTAGCCAGTACAATAGTATTAGATTTGGTTTGCTTACAAAGTTTAGAAGCAAATATTAAGTCCTCAATGGCTGCTGCATTTGGTTTAGTATCCGTCACGTATTGCAAGTCATTTAAAGCGTCTGTAATGCCATCTTTTTCTTGAAGTAAGAATCCGTTTAAACAACTTCTAAGTTGTGTTTTTGGTAGTATTACTTTATTTTGTACAAGTAGAATTCTGTTTTTCTTTTCCTGCAGGAGGGCCTGTGCATCTTTCTCAAAGCTGGGTGCAATGACTACTTCACAAAATAATTTATGAATTTCAGTAGCGGTAGCTAAATTTATAGGGCGATTGCAAATAAGCACTCCGCCAAAGGCAGACACGGGGTCGCCCGCTAGGGCGTCTTTGTAGGCAGCTACTAGGGTATCCCTAGTGGCTAGCCCACAGGCATTGTTGTGTTTTAAGATAGCAAATGTAGGAGCGTCCTGTGTAAACTCACCCATAAGCTGCACTGCAGCGTCTACATCTAATAAATTATTATAGGATAATTCTTTTCCGTGAAGCTTGGTAAACATGGCCTCAAAATCTCCAAAAAACATTCCTTTTTGATGTGGGTTCTCTCCATAGCGAAGTTCCAGCCCATTCTTATTTGATATTTTTAGTTGAGATAAATTTTCACCTCCATTAAAATAATTAAAAATAGCGGTGTCATAATGAGAAGAGGTATTAAAAGCTCTGCCAGCAAAATCTTTTCTTTGCTCTAAAGAAGTGAAGCCATCAGCGGTTTTTAGAATTTCTAAAAAGTCTCCATAGTCTTCAATATTTGAGACGCATATAACATCTTTAAAATTTTTAGCGGCTGCTCTAATCAGAGAAATTCCGCCGATATCTATTTTTTCTATAATCTCCTGTTCAGAAGCACCACTGCTAACTGTTTTTTCAAAGGGGTATAGATCTACAATCACTATGTCTAGCTGAGGAATCCCATACTGAGTCATTTGCTCCTGATCTCCTGACTGCTCTTGTCTATTTAAAATACCTCCAAACACCTTTGGATGAAGGGTTTTTACACGGCCACCTAATATAGAGGGGAAATTAGTGAGTTCCTCTACAGCTACTACAGGAATGCCCAGCTCTTTAATAAAAGTTTCGGTACCACCTGTAGAGTAAATGGTCACACCCTGTTCATGTAATTTTTGAACAATAGGCTCTAGACCTTCCTTGTGGAAAACAGAAATAAGGGCTCCAGAGGCTTTTTTTGTGGTACTCATAATTTTAGAAAATTAAAAAGGGTGTATGCAATTTAAAATAAGAAGCAAAAATAGCGCATTTTACAAGACATACAGGGCTAGATTATAAACAATCACAGAAAGTTTTAAAGAAAATGGGAAACTCTATTGCAGATGTATTCTAAAAAATCTTCGTCTTCTTTAGTAAAAGGGTTAATGGTTTCAGAGTCAATATCTATTTGCCCCACATTTTCACCCTTTACAAAAATGGGAATTACAATTTCTGACTTCACAGAAATGCTACAGGCAATATAATTGTCCTGCGCTTTCACGTCTGGCACTACAAAATTTTGATTGCTCACTGCCACTTGACCACAAATTCCTTTTCCAAAAGGTATGATAGTGTGTTCTGTAGGAGCTCCCACATAAGGACCTAGTTTTAATTCTTCACGGTCACCATTCCTAAAATAGAAACCTACCCAGTTGTAGTGAGGCACATTTTTCTCTAAGAAGCTGCAGATGGTTTTTAATTTAGCATCTCTGTCAAGAGCACTAGAAACAATAGTGTCTATTTTTGAGTATAAAGCTTTAAACATGGTCTAGTAAATTCTTAGTTATGAGTACAAAAATACACTCTTTTAAGGATAATATTGTAATTTTACAAGGTGAAAAAAATCTACTCATTTTTAGTTCCTATATGGCTCATTCACTTATTTTTATTTATAAAAAACAGATATCGAAAACCAAAGAGTTTTGGTATTTTTTCAAGACTGCCAATTGGCTCAGCTATTAGAATAGGACTTTGAAAAGCCAATAGACGCTTTGGTAATGAATGACACGCTTTATATAGTAGATTATAAAAAAAGCCAAATGAACCTTTATTATTTTGATCATTAAAACAAGCTTTATGGTTACTACTCTTAAAATAGATGGAATGACCTGCACGGGCTGTGTGGGATATGTAAAAAAAACACTTGAAGCCCAAAACGGGGTTGCAGATGTTTTGGTAAACTTAACACCTGGGCAGGCTTTTATTCAAAGTGAAAAACCGTTATCTATAACTATTTTAGCAAAGGCTCTTGGCGCTAAGTATTCTATTTCAGAGTCTGCTCAAGGCGTTTTTGAAGCTTCTTCTAAAGGAAAAAATGTAGTGGGAAAAACCTTAAAAGGCAAGGCTGTACCAGAACCTATAGATGTCTCCACAATATTAGACAGTGAAGTAGGACAGACATCGGCTTTTCAAAGTCAAAATCCTTGGAAACAACTTAGACCGCTCTTTTTAATATTTTGTTTTATTATTGGAGGGGTACTACTGACTCACTGGGAAGCGCTTGTAAATGAATCTCTTAATGAAGTTGTTTCAGAGGTTATGTTAGATTTTATGGCCTTGTTTTTTATGGTCTTTAGTTTCTTTAAATTACTAGATTTAAAAGGCTTTCCAGCTAGTTTTTCAATGTATGATCCTCTGGCTAAAAAATGGGCTTTTTATGCAAAAATATATCCTTTTATAGAACTGGGATTAGGAATATTGCTCTTGCTTAGAATATTTGTTCCTGTGGCATTGGTAATTACTTTAGTCATTTTAGGACTCACTACTGTAGGGGTGGTGCAATCTTTGTTAAGCAAGCGTAAGATTCAATGTGCGTGTTTAGGTACAGCCCTTAAACTTCCTATGACGCAGGCTACGTTTATAGAGAATACCATTATGATTTTAATGGCACTTTGGATGTTATTTTAGGGCTTAAAAATAGTCGTAAAAAAAACCCCCTTTAGAATTCTAAAGGGGGTTTTTATATGGTATTGAGTCTTACATCATGCCTGGCATTCCACCACCTCCCATAGAGGATCCAGATGGAGATTCTTCTTTAATATCTATTAAAGCACACTCAGTAGTTAAGATCATACCTGCTACAGAAGCCGCATTTTCAAGGGCTACTCTGGTCACTTTCTTAGGGTCTATAATACCTGCTTTAATCATGTTTGTGTAAATTTCAGTTTTGGCATCATAACCAAAATCACCTTTTCCTTCTAATACTTTAGAAACTACTACGGATCCTTCTCCGCCTGCATTTTCTACAATGGTTCTGAGGGGTGCTTCAATGGCTCTAGCTACAATTTGAATACCTGTTTCCTCATCTGCGTTTAGTGCCTTTACATTCACAAGAACTGCCTTAGCTCTAACAAGCGCTACACCACCACCTGCAACTATTCCTTCTTCTACTGCTGCTCTTGTAGCGTGAAGGGCGTCATCTACTCTGTCTTTTTTCTCTTTCATTTCTACTTCAGAAGCGGCCCCTACGTATAGAACTGCTACTCCTCCTGCTAATTTAGCAAGGCGTTCTTGAAGTTTTTCGCGATCGTAGTCAGAAGTAGTGCTTTCTATTTGCGCTTTAATCTGGTTTACTCTTGTTTTAATAAGACCTGCTTCTCCAGAACCATTTACAATAGTGGTATTGTCTTTGTCTATAGATATTTTTTCACAGCTTCCTAGCATGTCAAGGGCAACATTCTCTAAAGAAAAACCTCTCTCTTCAGAGATTACAGTTCCACCAGTAAGAATGGCAATATCTTCTAACATAGCCTTTCTTCTGTCTCCAAATCCTGGCGCTTTTACTGCGGCAATTTTAAGAGATCCTCTTAGTTTATTTACCACTAGAGTAGCCAATGCTTCACCATCTACGTCCTCTGCAATAATTAACAAAGGTTTTCCTGACTGAGCTACTGGTTCTAGAACAGGAAGTAAATCTTTCATAGCAGAAATTTTCTTGTCAAATAATAAGACATACGGATTTTCTAATTCTACTAACATCTTTTCAGAATCTGTAACAAAATATGGAGAGAGATATCCTCTGTCAAATTGCATGCCTTCTACAACATCTACATAAGTATCTGTTCCTTTGGCTTCCTCAACAGTAATAACTCCTTCTTTTCCAACTTTACCGAAAGCCTGAGCAATTAAATCTCCAATGGTTTCATCATTATTAGCAGAAATAGAAGCTACTTGCTTAATTTTATCTGAAGAATCTCCTACTTTTTTTGCTTGCTTGGCCAAATCTTCAACTATGGCTTCTACTGCCTTGTCAATACCCCTTTTTAAATCCATAGGATTAGCACCCGCCGCCACATTCTTTAAGCCTTCTTTTACAATGGCTTGGGCTAGCACGGTAGCTGTAGTGGTTCCATCTCCCGCCAAATCATTGGTTTTTGAGGCTACTTCTTTTACCATTTGTGCACCCATATTTTCTAATGGGTCTGATAATTCTATTTCCTTTGCTACCGTAACACCGTCTTTGGTTACCTGAGGCGGGCCAAATGATTTGTTAATAATAACGTTTCTTCCCTTTGGACCTAAGGTTACTTTTACTGCATTTGCAAGTGCATCTACGCCTCTTTTTAAGCCGTCTCTTGCGTCAATATCAAATTTAATTTCTTTTGCCATGATCTTTTTCTGTTAAATAATTAAACAATTGCTAAAATGTCGCTTTCACGCATCATCATATAGTCTACACCTTCTAGTTTTAGCTCAGTGCCTGCATACTTTCCGTAAAGCACGGTATCCCCTACTTTTACAGTCATTTTATCATCTTTTGTGCCTGGTCCTACTGCTACTACTTTTCCGTTCTGAGGTTTTTCTTTAGCAGTATCTGGGATGTAAATTCCAGAAGCTGTTTGCGTTTCTGCAGCCATAGGGGCTATTAGAACTCTGTCTGCTAATGGTTTAATATTAATTTTAGCCATAATATGATTATTTAAATAATTTATTTTTAACTCTTTATTAATACCATAAATTGTGCCAATTTATTTTACTGACATATGTGCAAAAAAAAATGCCAGCTTGTCATAAGCTGGCATTTTTTATAAAAGTATAGACCCTTTATTTTTCTGTGTCTTTAGCTGGAACCTCTAAGGTTTCTACTGGAACTTCTGAAGGAACCTCTGTTGGCAATACCTCAGGGGCTTCTGTTTTAATATCTGAATTCAATAATTTAGAATCGGTTGCAGCAAAATTACCTTTGAGGGCTACATTAGACAACAAAATTAAAACTATTAGCAGCGTAGCTAAGGTCCATGTACTCTTGTCTAAGAAATCACCTGTCTTTTTTACACCTCCAACTACTTGGCTAGAACCACCCCCTAATGAAGAAGATAATCCTCCTCCTTTTGGATTTTGTACCATAATAACAAGCATCAATAAAACGCTAACAATAATAATTAGTATTAAAAATATAGTGAATGTGCTCATGGCTTATAAATTATCTTTTATTAATTTTTGTATTGACTTTATTTGGGATGCAAAGAAACTATTTTTTTCTGGATATTTCAAACTTAATATTTTGTAGGCTTGCAGTGCTTTTTTATATTTCTTTTGCTCTAGGTACACCCTTGCCAAGGTCTCGGTCATTAACGCTTCCTTATTAATTTTATGAGGGTCTTTAATTAATACGTTTTCTCTACTCTTGTTTTGAGGGTCCATTTTTGGATTGCTAGCTAAGAAGGCGTCTATTTTTGCCATTTTTTGATCTTTTAGACTTATTTCTTGCCTAAAATCTGTTGTCTTTTTACTGTCCGCTACGTTTTTTACTTCTTGAGGACTTTTACTTAGGCTTAGCCACTGTTCAAATGAATACCGTTCTTTTTTCCCAAAAAGTAAGGGATTTCCAATACCTAAATCTACAGCTGTGTTTTCATTGATTTCACCCACCTCAGTTTGTACTGCTTGTTCATTTTTTGAGTCTTTAGTAGTGTTTGTTTCTGGATTTTCTACTGCAAAGCTTTCTTGCTTCACATTAAAAGCATCTGCTGTTATGATTTCAAAAAGCCAAGACCTATCTGAGGTGTAGGCAGCATGTTTTTTTAATGCGCTGTTGTATTTAAAGCTATTGGTATTTTTTAATCCTATAAGGTGCATGCCTCTCACCGCCTGAAAATAGGGGTACACCTCTATCAGCTGTTCAAGTGCTTGAGCTTGTTGCTCATTCACAATGTCAGAGGGGTTTTCCAATAAAGAGGTAAATTGGTTTACTTGCATGGGGCTAATGTAGGAAACTGTTTTAAGATTTAAAAACGGAATGTTTATTACCAATCTGCCAATGAGGCGCTAAATATATCTTGAAGAATTCTTTCAAAAATAGCGTCAAAGGCTTCATTTTTAACAGAATCTAACAAGTCATTTGCTGGATAGTCATAAAAAAAAGAAAAGCGCTTTTCAAAATCTGCGTCTTCTTTTGTGGTATTAAAAAAACGGACATTCACGCTTATTGTGAGTCTGTTTTGAGCGGCAGTCTGTTGAGCAGTCGCAGACATTGGAGAGACTCTATATTCTACTATTTCTCCTTCAAACACCAAATCTCCTTTACTGCTATTTAGATCAAGACTGGTTTGGTTTTGTATGAAATCTTGGAGTGCTAGCGTAAATTTATTGTCTAGACCAGGCTCAATGGTAGATCCAGGACTATCTGAGGAGTAATTTTGAAAAAAATTTACCTGAAAGGTTTTGGCAGTACCGACATTTCCCCCTGTAAAATTATAGATTCCACAGCCTTGAAGGCTAAGAACCAGTAGGAGGGCAGTAGTTATTTTAAAGTTTCCTAAGAATTTTATATAAAGCTGCTTAAGAAATGGTTCAGAAGGGTTTGTAAAATGACGCATGTAAATTTTATAAATTGTACTGTTTAATTTTTCTGTAAAGTGTCCTTTCTGAAATTCCTAGCTCAGAAGCAGCTAACTTTCTTTTTCCTTTATTTCTTTCTAGAGACTTAATAATTAATTCAATTTCTTTGTCGTGTAAAGATAAGGTTTCTTCTTCTTGAATTTCTTCTGCAAAATGATACTTATCCTGTGCGCGGTTTTCATTTTCTGTAGAAGAGGCTTCCTTTAGGGCTAGCATAGATTTGTTTGGGCCAGCCTTATAAGTTGTTTCTTCTGCTTCTTCATAATGATTTTGGTCTTCTTCATAGGGTGCTAGCGCATTTAAGTCTTCTTTTTTCTGAGATTCTTTCCCGTATATTTTTCTAATGAGTCCGTCATTTTCTTTTTGAATATCTGCTCCATCTTTACCTTTTAAAAGCTCTAAAGTGAGTTTTTTTAAATCATTTAAGTCTCCTTTCATATCAAAGAGCACCTTGTATAATATTTCTCTTTCATTTGAAAAGTCAGATGTCTTTTTTTCTGAGCTTATTAAGGCAGGGAGCTGGCTGTTTTGTGCGTTTGGCAAATAGGAATGTAGCGTCTGATCATTTATTAGCCTGGAGGCCTCTAAAACAGATATTTGTTCTGCTATATTTCTGAGCTGTCTAATATTTCCTGGCCAACGATATTTAACTAACGAGGCCACCGCTAGTTCTTCTAGCCTGATGGTAGGCATTTTATATTTTTGGCCAAAATCTGAAGCAAATTTTCTAAAAAGTAAGTGAATATCATCTTTTCTAGCCCTCAGAGGGGGAACTCCAATTTCTACCGTACTAAGTCTGTAATATAAATCTTCTCTAAATTTCCCTACTTTAATAGCGCTTACCATTTCTACGTTAGTGGCGGCAACAATTCTCACATTTGTTTTTTGAACTTGTGAAGACCCTACTTTTAAAAACTCCCCATTCTCCAAGACTCTTAAGAGTCTTACCTGTGTAGTTAAAGGCAGTTCTCCTACCTCATCTAAAAAAATAGTGCCTCCATCTGCTACTTCAAAGTATCCGCTTCTAGTAGCTGTCGCTCCTGTAAAAGAACCTTTTTCATGCCCAAAAAGCTCACTGTCTATGGTGCCCTCTGGAATGGCCCCGCAGTTAACTGCAATGTACTTGGCGTGCTTTCTATGAGAGAGCGCATGAATGATTTTTGGAATAGATTCTTTTCCCACTCCACTTTCTCCAGTAACTAAAACAGAGATATCTGTAGGGGCTACTTGAATAGATTTTTCTATGGCTCTATTGAGCCCAGAGTCATTTCCAATAATTTCAAATCGCTGTTTAATTGCTTGAACTGATTCCATAAGTTTTAAAGTTTTGAAGGGCCTACTGCTTTTCCAATAAGAGTTCCAGAGGTGCAATCTGTAATAATAACCTCCACAAAGTCTCCCACCTTGTATTTTTCTCTTGGAAACACCACTACTGTATTAAAGTTGTTTCTTCCCATGAGCTCTTGTTCTGATTTTTTTGACACACCTTCTACGAGTACCTGTTCAGTTTTTCCAAGTCTTGCTTTTGTGTGTGCTGCAGAATGTTTTCTCTGAACTACAATGACTTCTGCCAACCTCCTTGCTTTTTCAGCTTCAGAGATATTGTCCTCAAGGTTTTTGCCGGCTGCCGTGCCAGGTCTATTGGAGTATTGATACATATAACCAAAGTCATATTTCACATACTCCATAAGGCTTAAAGTATCCTGGTGGTCTTGCTCTGTCTCATTTGGAAAGCCAATAATCATATCTTGTGAAATCACACAATCTGGAATGATATATCTAATGTCATCTATTAGCTTCATATATTCTTGTCTTGTATGTTGCCTATTCATAGCTTTTAAAATAGCATTGCTGCCACTCTGCACAGGGAGGTGTATGTGCTTACAAATATTAGGATATTTTGCCATGGTGTTCACTACCTCTAAGGTCATATCTTGTGGGTTTGAGGTAGAGAACCTTACCCTCATTTGAGTAAAAGTTTTGGCTACTGTTTCTAAAAGGCTTGAGAAATTTATAGCAGTTGCTTTTTCCATTTCAGTGGCTTTGCTAAAGTCTTTTTTCATTCCTCCACCATACCACAAATAACTGTCTACATTTTGCCCAAGGAGAGTGATTTCTTTGTAGCCAGCATCCCATAAATCTGAAATTTCTTTAAGTATAGATTGAGGGTCTCTTGATCTTTCTCTACCCCTTGTAAAAGGGACTACGCAGAAGGTGCACATATTGTCACAACCTCTGGTAATAGAGACAAAGGCGGTGATTTTATTAGAGGCCAATCTCACGGGTGAAATGTCTCCATAGGTTTCTTCTTTAGAGAGAATTACATTGACAGCTTCTCTTCCGGCCTCTACTTCCTTTAAGAGATTTGGAATGTCTTTATAGGCATCTGGGCCTACTACCATGTCTACAATTTTGGACTCTTCTAACAATTTTTTTTTGAGTCTCTCTGCCATACAACCCAGAACCCCTACTTTCATACTGGGCCTAGTTCTTTTTACAGCCTGGAATTTTTCTAATCTTTTTCTAACGGTCTGTTCTGCTTTATCTCTAATGGAGCAGGTGTTAATTAAAACCAAATCTGCTTCTTCTAAGTCTTGGGTAGTACGGTAACCCTCTGACGTTAAAATAGAAGCAACCACCTCAGAATCAGAAAAGTTCATGGCACACCCATAACTCTCTATATAGAGTTTCTTATCATTTTTTTGTTCCCTGTGAAGTGGTATTGTGGAACCTTGAATGTTAGCATCAATGGTTTTTTCCATAATAATTTAAAGCTTTTAAAACAGACTTCAAAGATAGTACTTAAATTAATTTTGTGACATTATGTCAGTGATTTTTTAAATACAATTTTAGGAAGTTTGGCAAAAGGAATCTGTAACTGATTTAGTGTAGAAGGGTTAAAATAAAAAAATTGGTCTACTTTTGTTCCATAAATACAATCAATGGCAAAGAATTTAGTAATTGTAGAGTCACCGGCAAAAGCCAAAACAATAGAGAAATTTTTAGGACCAGATTTTAAAGTGGCCTCTAGTTATGGGCATATTGCAGACCTCCCATCTAAAGAATTAGGGGTGGCAGTAGAAGATGATTTTACACCCAAATATATAGTTTCGTCAGACAAGAAAGCCTTAGTAAAACAATTACAAGTATTAGCCAACAAAGCAGAAATTATTTGGTTGGCCAGCGATGAGGATAGGGAGGGTGAAGCTATATCTTGGCATTTATTTGAAACACTTAAACTAGACAAGGCCAAAACAAAAAGAATTGTATTTAACTCTATTACTAAATCTGCAGTTCAACACGCCATACAAAACCCAAGAGAAATTGATTATAACTTAGTTAATGCGCAACAAGCTAGAAGAGTATTAGATAGGTTGGTTGGTTATGAATTGTCTCCAGTACTTTGGAAAAAAATAAAGCCAGGCCTTTCTGCTGGAAGGGTACAATCTGTGGCTGTTCGTTTAATTGTGGAAAGAGAGCGAGAAATAGACAATTTTAAACCAGAGGCCAGTTTTAAAGTTACTGCTTTATTCAAAACTCAGTCTGGCGCTTCTTTTTCAGCTAAGATTTATAAAACATTTAATAATGAAGGCGCTGCCTCTGATTTTCTAACACTCCATATGGGCGCTCAGTTTTCAGTAGCCCAATTAGATACTAAGCCCGCTAAAAAGTCACCAGCAGCACCATTTACAACTTCTACCTTACAGCAAGAAGCTTCTAGAAAAATATATTTTTCTGTATCTAAAACTATGCAGGTAGCCCAGCGTTTGTATGAGGCAGGGCATATTACCTATATGAGGACAGACAGCGTAAACCTATCTAAGGAGGCAAAAGACGCCGCTGCAGAGGCTGTTGTAAAACACTACGGCAAAGATTTTAGTCATCCTAGAAATTTTACTGGTAAATCTAAAGGGGCACAAGAAGCGCATGAGGCCATAAGGCCAACCAATATGATGGTTCAAAACCCTGTAAGTGATAGAGACCAAGCTAAGTTATACGACCTTATTTGGAAACGCACCTTAGCTTCTCAAATGTCAGACGCTCAATTGGAGAGAACCCATGTGAAAATTTCGGCTAATACCCACTCAGAGCAGTTTGCCGCAAGTGGAGAGGTAATCACTTTTGAAGGTTTTTTAAAGGTGTACTTAGAAGGGGTAGATGATGACGAGGCAGAAGAGCAGGAGGGAATACTTCCGGCTATGAAGCTACACGAGGTGTTGACTTACAAAAACATTACGGCTACAGAGCGTTTTTCTAGGCCACCATACAGGTATTCTGAGGCGTCTTTAGTGAAAAAATTAGAAGAATTAGGTATTGGACGTCCCTCTACTTATGCCCCCACCATTTCTACTATTCAAAATAGAGGTTACGCAGAAAAAGGGAGTATTGAAGGATTGGCAAGGGCTTACCAACAATTGGTATTGTCTAAAGACCAATTAAGTATCAAAACACTTTCTGAGAACGTAGGTTCTGACAAAGGAAAAATGGTGCCTACAGATATTGGAATGATTGTAAATGATTTTTTAGTAGCACATTTCTCAAATATAATGGATTATCACTTTACCGCAAGAGTAGAGGAGGAGTTCGATGAAATAGCCCAGGGGACAGAAGATTGGAAAAAGGTAATGAAAAGCTTTTACGATGATTTTCACCCTAAGGTTTTAAATGTAGAAGAAAATGCAGACAGGGCCTCTGGAGAAAGACTCTTAGGTTCAGATCCAACATCTGGTAGGCCCTTAATTGTGCGTTTAGGACGTTTTGGAGCCATGGCCCAGATAGGTCACGGAGATGACGAGGAAAAGCCTGTTTTTGCAAGCCTATTACCAGAACAATCACTGGGGACCATCACTTTTGAAGAGGCTTTAGATTTATTTAAATTACCAAGAACTCTTGGAAATTATAAAGGACAAGAAGTCTTAGCTAATGTAGGTAGGTTTGGCCCTTACATTAAATTTGGAGAGCACTTTGTTTCTATGGATAGGGGGGAAAGCGCTATAGACGTAAGTCTTGAAAGGGCTATTGAGCTTATTTTAGAAAAACAAAAAGCAGATGCCCCTATTGCTGTTTGTGACGGCCACGAGGTAACCAAAGGCACAGGGCGTTTTGGGCCATTCATTAAGTGGAACGGATTGTTCATTAATGTGAATAAAAAATATGATTTTGACAGCCTTTCAAAAGCAGATATCGAAGAGCTTATTGCCCTTAAAAAGCAAAAAGAAATTGAAAAAGTAATTCAGAACTGGGAAGAGGCTGGGGTGAGAATAGAAAAGGCTAGGTGGGGAAGATATCACTTGCTTCAGGGAAAAATTAAAATTGAGTTGGCGAAAGAGGTAGATGTAGTGAATATGAGTTTGGAGGAAGCACAATCAATTATAGAGCAGAAGTCACCTAAGAAAAAAACGGTTGTTAAAAAGAAAACAGCTTCTAAAAAAACAACAGCAAAAAAGGCTCCACTAAAAAAAGCAGTAAAAAAATAATAGCAAAAAAGGCTCCATGGTTTTAGATTTTTTAATCCCTGTCTCAGATAAAATATTGGCTTATAACGCCTTGTTGCCATCACAAGCGATGGGAAATGCCATTAAAATTCATTCAGAAAAAGGGGGGCTGCCCCAAATGAAAGGAGTCAAGTTAGCCATTTTTGGTGTGAACGAATCTAGAAATGCTTTTGAAAAAAAAAGGATACTCTTAGATATTAACGCTATTAGAAAGCAATTTTATAAGCTCATGTTTGGGAATTGGGGCGCCACTGTGGTAGATCTAGGTGATGTTCCACAGGGAGCCGCAGTTACAGACACTTATTTTGTAGTGAAGCAATTAGTGGCCAGTCTTTTAGAAGATAAAATTGTGCCTATTGTCATTGGAGCTACTCAGGACATTACATATCCAATTTATAGAGCGTTTGACCATTTAAACCAGATGGTTAATTTGGTGACTATAGACAGTCGGTTCGATTTTGGAAACCAAGACGCTATTATTTCTTCTCACTCATATATGAGTAGGATTATTACAGAAAAGCCAAATATTTTATTCAATTTTTCTAACCTAGGGTATCAGAGCTACTTTAATGCACAGGAAGAGCTAGATCTTATGGATAAATTATTTTTTGACAGATACAGGCTTGGAGAAGTTTCTGCAGAACTGCAAATAGCAGAGCCTGTTTTAAGATATGCCCACTTAGTGAGTCTAGATGTAAGGGCTATTAAAGCCTCAGAGATGGGTGGGAGTGAGAGTTTTTCGCCTAATGGTTTTGACGGCAGAGAAATATGCAGCCTATCTAGATACGCTGGACTAAGTGATAGTGTTCAGGTATTTGGCGTTTTTGAAAGTGAAAATCACTCAAATGCCAGCCAACTTGTTGCGCAAATTATTTGGTATTTTATAGAGGGGTTTAACTTGAGGCAAAAAGAGCATCCGCTTGCAGCTCCGGAAAACTTTTTAAAATACACAGTCACATTAGAAAACCATGATTTGGTATTTTATCGGAGCCTTATGACACAAAGATGGTGGGTGGGTGTTTCATTTCTGGACCCCTTAGATAATAAAAAGGGTATTCCTGCGTTATTAGCATGCACCGAGAATGATTATATAGCAGCCTGTGATAACAAAATTCCTGAAAGGTGGTTTAAAGCTCAAAAAAAAAGTTTTATATAAGTAACATTTCATTACTTTTGTAATTTTATAGTTATTGATTTAATTTAAGAGCGTATTATTTATACTTTGAAAAATATAAAAACAACTCCAGTATGAAGCATTTATTATTTGTCTCTTTGGCCTTAATTTTTTTGGTCTCTAGCTGCAAAATGAACAATACTAGTGGAGAATTGGTAGGGGCACCAGGTCAAAAATGGTTTTCTGAAAAGCCTTTTGGAATGGAATTAATCCCCA
>CAWWAC010000004.1:0-89107 GCA_963934855.1 uncultured Flavobacteriaceae bacterium | reverse complement strand
AACCCTCGACCTCCACCTTGGCAAGGTGATGCTCTACCCCTGAGCTACTTTCGCAAATTGTAATTGTAAAGAACGTGCATTATAATTAATGCGATGGCAAATTTAAGACTTTTATCTAAAAGTCAAAGTAAATCAACATAAAAAATTAAAAAAACATCTGTTGTTTTAGCCCTTGCATTTAAAGGGTCTGAGCCTTAGTGAGATGCATCTTTACCGCCTAGTAATTTTTTTATCTCTTCTAGCTTTAATAGGGCTGCAACAGGGGTGAGCGCGTTAATGTCTAGGTCTAAAATCTCATCTCTAATACTTTCTAACACCGGGTCATCTAATTTAAATATGCTGAGCTGCATGTCTGAAGGAATCTCTTTAAGTTTTCCAGTGAGTTGTTCACTGCTGTGGCTTTTTTCTAGTTTTTTTAGAATGCTGTTGGCTCTTGTTAGCACTTCCTTGGGCATTCCAGCCATTTTAGCTACGTGAATACCAAAACTGTGAGCGCTCCCACCTGGGGTGAGGGTTCTAATAAAAATAACGCGGTCTTTTAATTCTTTAACTGCTACATTGTAATTTTTAATACGTTCAAAACTGGCACTCATTTCATTGAGCTCGTGGTAGTGGGTGGCAAATAGTGTTTTGGCTTTGGTGGGGTGATGGTGAAGGTACTCGGTGATGGCCCAAGCAATAGAAATACCGTCATAGGTACTGGTACCTCTGCCAATTTCATCGAGCAGCACCAAGCTGCGCTCAGAGAGATTATTTAGAATACTAGCCGTTTCATTCATTTCTACCATAAAAGTAGAGGCCCCTTGAGAAATATTGTCTGAGGCGCCTACGCGGGTAAAAATTTTGTCTACCATACCAATATGGGCACTGGCTGCTGGAACAAAAGAACCCATTTGGGCTAAGAGCACCACCAGAGCAGTTTGTCTAAGCAAGGCAGATTTACCACTCATATTGGGCCCAGTAATCATGATTATTTGCTGTTTTTCACGGTCTAAAAATAGGTCGTTGGCCACATAAACATCTTCTACAGATAGTTGCTTTTCAATGACAGGGTGTCTAGCGGCTTTTAAATCTAGAATGGTTCCCATATCTAAGTGAGGTTGGCAGTAATTGTTTAGGTTGGCCAAACTAGTAAAACCACATAAGCAGTCTAGCTGTGCTATTTCATGGGCATTTTTTTGAACCGTTAAAATATGTTGTTGGGCACTGCTAACCAAGGCTTCAAAAATTTCTTGTTCTAAGGAAAGCATTTTGTCTTGTGCGCCAAGTATTTTAGCCTCGTATTCTTTGAGTTCTTCTGTAATATAGCGTTCTGCATTGACCAAAGTTTGTTTTCTGATCCATTCTGCTGGCACCTTGTCTTTATGGGTGTTTCTCACTTCTATATAGTATCCAAATACATTATTAGCATCTATTTTAAGACTGCTAATTCCTGTGCGCGCTGTTTCGCGCTCCAACATTTGGTTTAGATATTTTTTACCTGAAGCTGCTAAATCTCTTAGCTCATCTAAGTCTTGGTGAAAACCAGGGGCAATAGTGGTTCCTTTTCCAATTACAACGGGTGCTTCTTCTGCAAGTGTGGCTTTAATTTGCGTTACAAAATCTGCTAAAGGATCTATGGCTGCCCCCAAATCTTGTAAGGCCTTTTGGTTTGAATGGACTGCCAGCGATTTAATGGGAGCTAGGGCCAGTAAAGTGTTTTTAAGCTGCACCATTTCTCTAGGACTAATTTTAGCTGTGGCTACCTTAGAAATGAGTCTTTCTAGATCTCCAATGCCTTTAAGACCGCTTATAAATTGAGTGTGTAATTCTTTTTGAGTTTGCAGTTGGGCTACAATAGCATGCCTAGCCTGAATAGCGCTTAGTTCTTTAAGCGGCAAGGCCAACCAGCGTTTTAGAAGCCGCCCGCCCATAGGGGTAGTGGTTTTATCTATTACTTCTAAAAGACTTACACCGTCTGGAGCAGCAGATTGAAAGAGCTCTAAATTTTTTATGGTAAAGCGGTCCATCCACACATAGGCGTCTTCTGCAATGCGGTTTAGACGGTTTATATGACTTAGTTTGTTGTGTCTGGTTTCATTTAAATAGTGCAGGGCCACTCCGGCTGCTACAATTCCTAGTTGTAGGTGTCCTACCCCAAAACCAGCAAGGGTTTTGGTATTAAAATGCTGGGTGAGGGTTTCTAAGGCATAGTCCTCTTGAAACACCCAATCTTCCATATAAAAGTAGTGCCAAGAAGGGCCAAAACTTGCTTGTATGTTTTTACGCTCAGGTTTGGAAATTAATACCTCAGAGGGAGAGAAGTTTTGTAAAAGTTTGTCTATGTATTCTTCTGAACCTTGTGCACAAAGGAATTCACCGGTACTTACGTCTAAAAATGCCACCCCAAAGCCTTTTGGGGTTTTGTGGAGGGCAGCTAAGAAGTTATTGGATTTGGCATTTAGAATGTCGTCATTAAAGGCTACTCCGGGGGTAATGAGTTCAGTGACCCCTCTCTTAACAATAGTTTTGGTTAGTTTAGGGTCTTCTAATTGGTCACAAATGGCCACTCTTTCGCCAGCCTTCACTAGTTTGGGTAGGTAAGTGTTTAAGGAGTGGTGGGGAAAACCAGCCAGCTCTGTTCTGTCTCCTCCATTGTTTCTGTGGGTCAAAACAATTCCAAGAATTCCAGCAGCCTTTACGGCGTCTGCACCAAAGGTTTCATAAAAATCTCCTACCCTAAAAAGCAAGAGTGCGTCTGGATATTTAGTTTTAATGCCATTGTATTGTTTCATCAATGGGCTTACTTTCTTTGCAGGTTCTGTAGGTTTCAAAAGCAATTTAATTAGTGTATTTTTGAAGACTTAAATAATACAGCAATGTACTATTTTCCCATCCTTTAGAAAAGATTTGTTCATATCTAAGGGGAATTGTAGAAAAAACAATCACTGACCATGCAGAAAACTCCTAATGAAGCTCTAGACCGTTTGGATATAGCGGGCTTTAAGGCAGCCTCAAAAACACCTCTCATTCTAATTTTAGACAATATTAGAAGCTTAAATAATATTGGATCTATTTTTAGAACCGCCGATGCTTTTTTGGTACAAAAAATTTACCTCTGTGGCATTACTGCCACCCCCCCACATAAAGATATTCATAAAACTGCTTTGGGTGCTACAGAAACCGTAGCATGGGAATACAGAACAAGCACTTTAAAGCTGCTTAAAGAGCTACAAGAAGCAGGAACAGAGGTGTGGTCTGTAGAGCAGGCTGCCGGTGCCACTTATTTAGATCAGATGGCTGTTAGCCCAAAAACTACTTATGCCCTTATTTTTGGGAATGAGGTTCAGGGCGTGGCCCAAGAGGTGGTCACTGCCAGTGATGGGGTGGTAGAAATTCCACAATTTGGCACCAAACATTCCCTTAATATTTCTGTGAGCGCAGGTATTGCAGTATGGGACTTTTGGAAAAAATTAAGTTGTTTTTAAAAAACCAAAGAGGGCTATTTTATTTAATATCCATTGGTAGTCTTCTGGATTGTTTACAAAATCTCTGTCTGAGATATCTAAAATAAGATGCTGGTTTTGATGGTGCGTTTTAATAAAATCCAAATAACCCTGGTTAATTTTCTCCAGGTATGCAGCGTCAATATTTTTTTCATAGTCCCGTCCTCTTTTGGCAATATTCTCAAGCAAACGGTCTGTATTCTGGTATAAGTAAATATAGGCATCTGGTATTTTGGCATCCTTATACATAAAACCAAATAGTTTTCTGTAAAGGGTGTACTCTTCTGTACTTAAGGTGATTTGAGCAAAAATAAGTGATTTATAAATATCATAATCACTCACCATAAAGTTTTTAAAGAGGTCTAATTGAGAAGTGCTCTCTGAGTATTGCTGGTAACGCTCAGCCAAGAAGGACATTTCTAAAGGAAAGGCATAGCGGGCTTTGTCTTCATAAAATTTTGGTAAAAATGGATTGTCTGCAAAGCCTTCTAAAATAAGTTTGGCATTGAAAGTGTTAGAAATCATACTAGAAAGGGTGGTTTTTCCAGCGCCAATATTTCCTTCTATGGCAATAAAACCAAGCCCACTATCTAAGAGGTGAACGGCTAGTTTTAACTCAATATTAGTTTCTTTTAAAGCAGTGGTATCTTTACATGCGTCTAAGAGACTGGACACGGTAAGTCCAGAAATAGGGTGGGGGATTTGTGCTGCTATATCGGCCAGAGGCCTCAGGACAAAAGCTCTTTTTTCTATGTGCTGGTGTGGGACTCTGAGAGTTGGCTCTTCAATGACTAGTGCGCCGTATAGCAGTAAATCAATGTCTATGCTTCTGGCTTCATAACCAGTATTCAGTTGTCTTTTTCTACCCAAAAAACTTTCAATTTCTACTATGCAATCCATTAACTCTAAAGGAGCTAGTGTTGTTTCTATAGACAGACAACAGTTTAGAAAATCTTCAGATTCAAAGCCCCAAGCTGCGGCCTGGTAAACCTTTGAAATAGCCGTGATGGCCCCCATGCGGTCTGCCATAAGAAAGAGGGCTTTTTGAAGCATGAGCGCCCTGTCTCCAAGATTACTTCCCAAAGAAAAATATGCTTTATAAGTTTGTTTTTTCATGCGAAAACAAAGTAACAAAAGAATTTAAGAATGGGTATCTTTGTAGTTATAAAAAATTGTATTATGACTTTTTTGAGAAACTTTTTTGCATCTTGTTTGGGAACCTTAGTGGCCTTTGGAATTGCTTTTTTTATGATTTTTGTACTCATAAGTGCGCTCAGTGATATAGAGTCCTCTACTACTATTGGTGATAAGGTAGTGTTAGAGCTAGATTTCCAGGGATATGTAAAAGACAGGGTGGCAGACGCCGCTCAGGATCCTTTTTCTGCCTTTGCAGACCCTAGTATGGGTTTAGACCAAATGCTATTAGCTATTAAAGTGGCTAAGGAAGACAGTAGGGTAAGAGGCATTAGTATTAGAAACCCCTATTTTATGGGTGGTTTTTCACAAATTCATAGTATTAGAGAAGCCTTAAGTGACTTTAAAACCTCTGGAAAGAAAATATTTTCTTATTCGGATATATATGACCAAAAAGATTACTTCTTGGCGTCAGTAGCAGATTCTGTTTTTTTAAGTCCTACTGGTATTTTAGAATTTAAGGGCCTCAGTACTGAGGTTTTGTATTTAAAAGATTTTCAAGACAAGTCTGGATTAAAAATGGAAGTGATTAGGCACGGTAAATACAAAAGTGCAGTAGAACCTTATTTGGCTAACGAAATGAGCGATGCCCAAAAGACCCAGCTTTCAGAGTTGTTAGGAGGTATATGGAATGAAATAGCAGTAGAGATGGCAGAAAGCCGTCATATGACTTTAGAAAAATTAAACGAATTAGTCACTGAAATGGGAGGTAGAACCGCTTCTTTAGCCCTAAAGAATGGACTTATAGACGGTTTGTTGTATGTAGATGACTATGAGCTGGTACTTAAAAAAGCTTTTGATTTACCCCTTCCAACCAAACCAAAAACGGTTTCTTTAAGGGATTACATGGACTATGCTACCACAAAACGCCCATATAGTAGCAAGGAAAATATTGCGGTGGTCTACGCCCAGGGAGAGATTTTATACGGTAAAGGCAACGCAGATTATATAGGACAAGAGCTCACTATTGAGGGAATAGAGGCTGCAGCTTCTAACAGCAGCGTGAAGGCCATTGTACTGAGAGTGAACTCTCCAGGGGGGAGCGCTTTGGTGTCTGATCTTATTTGGAACGCTATAGAAAATGCAAAAAAAATGAAGCCTGTGGTTGTTTCTATGGGAGATGTGGCCGCCTCTGGCGGATACTATATTGCGGCTGGGGCAAATAAAATATTTGCCACTCCAACTACCATTACCGGTTCAATTGGGGTTTTTGGAATCCTACCTAATGTGTCTGGTTTGGCCTCAGAATGGGGCGTAAATGCGCAGCAGATTAGCACCCATGACAACGGCGCTAACTACTCTGTATTTATTCCCATGACAGAAAAATTTAGGGCCCTCACCACTGAGAGTATAGAAGATACTTATCAGACTTTTTTAAGTAGAGTAAGCGCTGGCCGTGGTATTTCTATGGCTGCCGCAGATTCCTTAGCCCAAGGGAGGGTTTGGACTGCCAAAGCAGCACTAGCAGGTGGGCTTATAGATGGAATTGGAGACTTAGATATTGCCATTGCTGCGGCAGCTGAGTTGGGTAATACTACTGAGTACGGAATTAGAAATTATCCTAAATATAAGTCTCCTTTAGAGCAATTTATAGAGGACTTTGCAGGGGTTAGCACGCGTGTAAATGCCTTTTTAAGCACGCCAAATCCTACCTATGACGCAGCTGGCTTTATGAGGCATATGACACAAAAAATGAGCAGAGAGGGCATACAAGCTAGAATGCCTTTTGTTCTAGAGGTTCAATAGTAATACTTAATTATTCAATTACTTGGTAAGCAGCACAAAACAATTAGAAGGACTAGACAAGGCTTTGGCTCAAAAAATATACCTCTTATTAGGGGCTTTATTTATGACCTCTTTGGTGGTTTCAAATTTAATCTTCCAAAAATTTTTTTCTTGGCAGCCCTTTGGTGATATCTCCATTTTTGGAGTACCTCTTTTTCAGGTATCTGTGGGTATTTTGCCTTATCCAATCACCTTTCTAATTACAGATCTCATTTCAGAAATATATGGTGTAAAAAAAGCCAATGCTATTGTGAGCGCTGGAATATTCGCTTCTCTCTTTTCAATGGGGATTATTTTGTTAGCCAACGCAGTTCCGGCTATGGAGAATTCTTCAGTGGGAGACCTTGTTTTTGATAAGGTATTTGCCTTGTCTCCTGTAGCAGTTTTAGCATCTATGTTGGCCTATTTGGCTGCTCAATATATTGATATTAGTCTCTATCACTTTTGGAAGCACTTAACTAAAGGAAAACACCTTTGGGTTAGGAACAATTTTTCTACTTTTTTATCTCAGTTTGCCGATACTTTTTTAGTGGTTTTATTGCTGTGTACATTTGGCGTATTGCCTTGGTCTTTATTTTTAGGATTAGTAGCCAGTGGATTTATTTTTAAAGTGATATTAGCTGTTTTAGACACCCCTTTTTTATACGGATTTGTATGGTGGTTTAGAAAGAGATTTAGATTGTCTGAAGGGCAAGAGATAGATTGGTAACACTAGTCTATGAGAATGGACACTACAAAACCCTCATGACTCCTCACATTAAAAACGCACTGGTCTTTAAAAAGTAAATACTGTCCTTTTATTCCGCTTAGCTTTCCTGTAAAAGTGGGTGTTTTTTTAAGGCTTATACTCTGTACTTTTTCAGGATAGACTGTCACTGGAAAATGTATGGCTATTTCTGCTGTCTTGTCTAAATAATAGGGAAGTGCCTCTGATGGAATATGTACTTTTAAACGATCTCTCATGGCAGCTAAATCTTCATCTTGGGTCTGGTTGGTGAGCATTTTGCGCCAGTTAGTTTTGTCTGACACAAAATCTTTTAAGGCCACCTCTGTAATACCTGCTAAATATCTATTGGGTGCTTCTAGTATTTCTATTGCTCCATGCGCACCTTGGTCTATCCATCTGGTGGGAACCTGTGTTTTTCTGGTCACTCCTACTTTTAAATGACTTGAATTTGCTAAGTACACAATGTGTGGTTGTAATTGCACTTTTTTTTCATACTCCAAATCTCTGTCTTCTATATTTAAATGCGCCTTGCTTAGTTCTGGTCTCATAATCCAGTCTCCTGCCTGAGCACTATCAAAAAAACAACTTTTGCAAAACCCCTGTCTAAATATTTCCTTAGGCTCATGACATTGCAAGCACTCATAGCCATCCATAATTAAGGTGATTTCTTTTCCAATAAGGGTATTGAGGTGAAGGAAATCTTCTTTAAAAACTAGATAGTATTCTATGGGGTCTCCGTATTGGGTTTGCATTTTTGTTAGAACGCCTTGGTATGTCATGGGAGCTGAAATCTTCTTTTGTGGTTTGCTAGGACCAAATTAAAACCTATTTTTAAGCAAGCTACAAAATATACACTGAATGCCCATCACCTTAATTAATTCGGTAGCCTCTTGGCTTCTAAAAAAGCGCCTACACCAGATAGAGCTTTTCATTAAATACCCTGCAGAGGTACAACAGGAATTACTCTTGGGTCTTGTAGATTATGCAAAAGACACCTATATAGGGTGCAGCTATGATTTTAAGAGCATTAAAAATTATAAAGATTTTTCTGAGCGTGTACCCATAGTAAATTACGAAGGCATGGAGCCGCTCATTAGCAGAGCCAGAAAAGGAGAGTCTGATCTCTTCTGGCCAACTCCTATTAAACTGTTTGCTAAAAGCAGCGGCACTACCAATGCTAAGAGTAAATTTATTCCTGTAAGCCAAGAGTCTTTGGAAGATTGTCATTACAAATCTAGTAAAGATTTACTCTCTATTTATTTAAACAATAATGAAAATTCACAGCTTTTCATTGGAAAGAGTTTAAGGCTGGGAGGAAGTAAAGAACTCTATGAATCTCATGGAAGTACATATGGAGATCTCTCTGCCATTTTAATAGACAATATGCCTTTTTGGGCAGAATTTAGCTCCACACCTAGTAATAGGGTATCCTTAATGTCTGACTGGAATAACAAGTTGGCAGCCATTATTCAAGAATCTTCTGTAGAAAATGTAACCAGTATGGCTGGAGTACCCTCTTGGATGTTGGTGCTCTTAAATGAGCTGTTAGATACCACTGGCAATGAGCAATTATTTCAAGTTTGGGATCAGTTAGAAGTATATTTTCATGGTGGTGTTAGTTTTAGTCCCTATAAGGAGCAGTTTAAGAAATTACTTCCTAGAAAATCTTTTAACTATTATGAAATATACAATGCCTCTGAGGGGTTTTTTGCCATACAAGACCGCAACAAAGGAGAGGACTTATTGCTTATGTTGGACTACGGAATTTTCTATGAATTTATACCGATGGACAGCTATGAAAAAGAGTCTGAAAATGCCATTCCCCTTTCAGAGGTAAAACTTCATGAAAATTACGCCATTGTGATTACAACCAATGCGGGTCTATGGCGTTATAAGGTTGGAGACACCGTACGCTTCACCTCCTTAAGCCCTCATAGAATTAAAGTGACGGGAAGGACTAAGCACCATATTAATGTGTTTGGAGAGGAACTTATTATTGAAAATGCAGAAGAGGCACTCAGGATAGTGAGCAAAAAAACTCAAACTGACATTATAGAGTACACAGCTGCCCCTATTTTTATGAAAGACAAGGAAAAGGGTGGTCATGAATGGCTTATTGAGTTCAGAACCCCACCTAAAGACATAAGGCATTTTATAGAGCTCTTAGACAATGCTTTAAAATCTCTAAACTCTGACTATGAAGCCAAGAGGTATAACAATATTACCCTAAATAGGCCCGTACTTCACCTTGGTAAAAAAGGTGTTTTTCACAAATGGCTGGCTTCTAAAGACAAACTAGGAGGTCAGCACAAAATCCCTAGACTTTCTAACTCTAGGCAGTATTTAGAAGCGCTATTACTACTTAATGATTGAGACTGTTTTTAGGAAACTGCTTTTAGTTTTTTTTCTGTTTCAAAAGAAAGCATTTTTTTGGCATAGCTAAGGTCTACTTTGAATTCTTTTTCTTCACCACTTGGCATGCTAAACATGGCTTCTGTAAAGACAGACTCACAAAGAGATCTAAGCCCTCTAGCGCCAAGTTTGTATTCCAATGCTTTTTCCACTAAAAAATCTAAAGCCCCATTAGTGACTTCTAGCGCAATTCCATCCATCTCAAACAACTTTTCATATTGTTTGATAATGGCATTTTTAGGCTGCGTTAAAATAGCTCTAAGGGTTTTTTTGTCAAGTGGGTTCATGTGGGTGAGTACTGGCAGACGTCCAATAATCTCGGGTATAAGTCCAAAGTCTTTTAGGTCTTTTGGAATGATATATTGCAGTAGGTTTTCTTGGTCTAGTACATCATCTGCTTTAGAAGCACTGTAGCCAACTGCTTGCATATTAAGTCTATTACTAATTTTTTTCTCTATTCCGTCAAAAGCACCTCCAGCAATAAAAAGAATATTTTCTGTATTGACTTCAATAAATTTTTGGTCTGGGTGCTTTCTGCCTCCTTTTGGTGGTACATTTACAACGGTACCTTCTAAAAGCTTTAAAAGCCCTTGCTGCACACCTTCTCCGGAGACGTCTCTGGTAATAGAAGGATTGTCGCTCTTGCGAGCTATTTTATCAATCTCGTCTATAAATACAATACCGCGTTCTGCTTTTTCTAAATCGTAATCTGCAGCTTGTAGTAAGCGAGTTAATATACTTTCTACATCTTCTCCTACATATCCTGCTTCTGTAAGCACAGTAGCGTCTACGATAGCTAGTGGCACATTGAGCATTTTGGCAATGGTCTTAGCCATTAGGGTTTTTCCAGTTCCGGTTTGTCCTACCATAATGATGTTGGATTTCTGAATCTCAACATCGTCATGAGTATTTTTTTGTAAAAGTCTTTTGTAGTGATTGTAAACTGCTACGGAAAGGACCTTTTTAGTGCGGTCCTGACCAATGACAAACTGGTCTAAAAAGTCTTTTATTTCTATAGGTTTTTTAAGAATTAAAGCGTCAGATAATTTTTGTGTATTTGCTCCCTTAGACTCTTCTGCAACAATGCCATTGGCTTGTAAAATGCAACGGTCACAGATGTGAGCATCTATGCCTGCTATAAGCAAATTAGTTTCTGGTTTTTTTCTTCCGCAAAAAGAACACTCAAGATTTTCCTTGGCCATATTTTCTTATTTTTTCTCTCTCACTAGTATTTCATCTATCATTCCGTACTCTTTGGCTTGTCCTGCTTTCATCCAGTAGTCACGGTCAGAGTCTTGGTACACTTTGTCAAAAGCTTGTCCAGAATGATTGGCTATAATAGTGTATAATTCATCTTTGATCTTCAATACTTCTTTGGCAGCAATTTCTATATCACTAGCCTGCCCCTGCGCTCCAGATAAGGGTTGGTGAATCATAACCCTAGAATGTGTAAGTCCAGATCTTTTTCCTTTTTCTCCAGCACACAATAACACAGCAGCCATAGAAGCAGCAATCCCTGTGCAAATAGTGGCTACATCGGGTTTAATAAACTGCATGGTGTCATAAATGCCTAAACCAGCATATACGCTTCCTCCTGGAGAATTTATATAAATTTGAATATCTTTAGAAGCATCTGCGCTTTCTAAAAACAACAATTGGGCTTGAACAATGTTGGCTACCTGGTCATTAATGCCGGTTCCTAAAAAAATAATCCGATCCATCATGAGTCTAGAGAACACATCCATAGCAATGGCATTGAGTTGTCTTTCTTCAATAATATTTGGAGTCATGCCAACTGGGTACATGCTAGACATAATGGTATCGTAATAATTTCCATTAATACCTTGGTCCTTGATAGCAAAGTTTTTAAATTCTTGTGCGTAATTCATAAGGGATGTTTTTATATAAATAGGTTGCTAGCATTGGGTTACTAGCTATGTAAAGATACTTAATTATTAATAAGCCAACCCCAACAATGGAGCTAATTATGCTCCATAAACCTCTTTTACAAAAGCGTCATAAGAGAGACTTTTCTCTTTGAGGTTTGCTTTTTCTTTATAAAGTGTAATTAGTTTTTGGCTCATCATTTGCTCAGAAAGACGCTTCACTTCTTCTTGGTTAGAGAGGACTCTAGCGGCAATTCCATCTAATTCCTCCTCCTTAGGGTCTAATTGCCCGTACTGAGCCATTTGTGTTTTAATGAGTTCTTTTGCAAAGCTTTTTAAGTCTTCAAAACTTACCTGTAATTTATTGTCTTCAATAATCTTAGCTTCTATAAGTTGATATCTCAGACCTTGCTCAGATTTTTCGTATTCTATTTTTGCTTCTTCAGCTGTCAGAGGTTTCTCTCCACTAGATTGAATCCATTTTGTTAAAAATGCAGCAGGTAGGTCAAATGAATTGTGAGCTATTAATGCCTCAGTCACATCATTTAATAATTTTTGATCTGCTTGCTGTTCAAACTGTTTTTCTGCGTCTTCTTTAATTTTTTGAGCCAGCTCTTTTTCAGTTTTTACTACACCTTCTCCAAATAATTTGTCAAACAAATCTTTATCTAAGGCTGCAGGTGTGCGCTCGTTTATTTCTTGAATGGTAAAGCTCACTTCTCCCTTTAAATCACTAGCGGTTGTGGCTTCCAATCCAAAAGCGCTTGCAGCCGTGGTGTCTTCTTTAAAGAGCCCTTTGGTTTCTAGCTGTACCGTTGTACCAACCGCAGCGTCTTCTATAGCATTTTTTGCTTTTTTAGACTTTAGTTGATCTAAAGTAATTGTAGTTTTTTTATCTATTCCAACGGCATCGTCTTTAAATAAACCAGTGATTTCTGAAGTGGCAGTCACTTGTTTGGTTGGTGTAATTTTACCGTATTGATTGCGGATCGATAAAATTTGATCATTGACCATTTTTTTATCTGCTTCTAACTTATAGCTAGTCACCGCTTTTTTAGTTTTCAAAGACACTTCAAACTCTGGAGATAGCCCTATTTCAAATGCAAAAGATAGGCTGGCAGCGTTCCAGTCAAAACTTTCTGTCAAAACTTTTGGCAAAGGATTTCCAAGAACAGATAACTTCTCTTCAGTTAAATAGGTATTTAGATGGCCTTGAAGGAGTTTGTTTATTTCTTCAACTAATACAGATTTCCCGTATTGTTTTTTGATCATGCCCATAGGTACTTGCCCTTTTCTAAAACCTGGGATGTTGGCTTTTTTCTTATAATCCAACAAAATGGAGTCCACCTTAGGTTGGAAATCTGCTTGATCTAGTGTGATGTTAATTTCTGCGTTTAACGGATCTAACTGTGTTTTGCTGATATTCATTCTCTAACTGCTTTTTTTAAAGGCTATTATTGGGGTGCAAAAGTAGTACTTTTTATGATGTACCACAATTTTTGTAGGGGGTTTCTTAGGGTATCGGCGCGTAGCGCCTTGTAAAAAGAGCGCAGCTTTAGGTAATATTTTACAAGAAGCTACGTTTCTAAAAAGCGCATGGTTTTTTTAAAGAAATCTATAGGGTTTTCTGCGTGTAGCCAGTGTCCTGCCTTTGCAATAGTTTCTATTTGCGCTGCGGGAAACTGATGTAAAATGGAGAGATGATCCTGTGTCAAAATATACCCAGAGTGTTCGCCAGCTAAAAACAGCGTAGGGGCTTCAAATTTAAAATTTTCTGGAAGCGCTTCACCCACCGCTTCCACGGTACTAAAGAGCACAGGAATATTAGCCCTAAAGCTCAATTTTTCTGGTGTTTCCCAGTAGAGATTTTTAAGTAAAAACTGTCTCACTCCTGGCTCTTTAAGCCTTTGCTCTAGTGCCTCTTCTGCCTCTAATCTACTGCTGAGGTTCATTTGGTGAAGGTCTAGCATGGCTTTTAAAATTTCAGAGTGATGGGGAGGGTAGGATTTTGGTCCGATATCTGCCACTAGGAGCTTTCGTGTCATAGAAGGCTGTGTGGCGGCAAAATACATGGCTGTTTTACCACCCATAGAATGTCCTAAAATAGATGCATTTTTTATGTGATTGGCGTCCATGTAAACTTTTAAATCTTCTGCCATAAGGGCGTATGAAAATGCTGGATCATGAAAACTTTTTCCATGATTTCTCTGGTCTAATAAATGCACCTTATAGCCTTTATTAGCATAAGCTTTTCCTAAACTTTTCCAATTGTCACTCATGCCTAGGAAGCCGTGAAGAATGATGAGATCTTCTCCTTCTCCTAAAACATTGGCGTGTAGCAACGGCATTATGTCAGGGCTTTTAAGTACATAGGAATTACGTTTTCAAGGCCCATATACAAAGATTCACAAATAAGGGCGTGCCCTATGGATACCTCATCTAGAAAAGGCATGGCATTTTTAAAAAATGCAATATTTTCTAAAGACAAGTCATGGCCCGCATTAATTCCCAAGCCTAATTCTTTGGCCAAAATGGCCGATGCCCTGTACGGCGCAACCGCCTCTTCACCCTTTCCATTGGCAAAACCAACAGCATATGCCTCTGTGTAGAGCTCTATTCTGTGGGTGCCAGTAGTAGCTGCTGCCTTAATTTGTGCTGCCACAGGATCTATAAAAATAGCAGTCCTAATACCTGCCTCATTAAAGGTTTTGATTATTTTTTTTAAAAATTCTTGGTGGCTAATGGCATCCCATCCTGCATTAGAAGTAATGGCGTCATTTGCGTCTGGGACCAAAGTGACTTGGGTGGGTTTTACGGCCAAAACTAAGTCTATAAAGCTTTGTGTTGGGTTGCCTTCTATGTTGTATTCTGTAGTCACAATATTTTTTAAATCTCTAGCATCTTGGTATCTAATATGCCTCTGGTCTGGTCTTGGATGAATAGTAATTCCCTCTGCGCCAAAACGTTCAATGTCTGAGGCTGCTATTAGTAGGTTGGGAACGTTACCGCCTCTGGCATTCCTTAAGGTGGCTAATTTATTGATGTTAACACTTAGTTTTGTCATGAATTTTATATCCTTTTAAGAGTGTAAAAATACAAATAAGGCAAGTGTAATCTGTTTTTTAATTAGTAATTTGCAAAAAAACTAAATAGTCACTATGTCTATGACACCACCCCTATTAAGCCCTATTAGATTTTTGAGTCTTCAAGACTCAAAATCTCAAGTAGCTAAATTATTCTCTGAAACTGGATTTCAGTCTTTGGCTGTATTGGAGGAAGGTTTGTTTTTGGGAATCTTGTCTAAAGAAACCATAGAAGAAACCCCCTTTGAGCTTCTGTCTTCGGTGGCTTATAAGATTTCTCCTGATCGGGTTTCAGACCAAATACATTGGTTAAATTACGGAATTTATTTTAAAAGATTTAACTGTACAGAATTGGCTGTGGTCAACACAGACCAACAATTTTTAGGGTATGTAACCCAAGACCATTTTTTACAAGCACTCACTCACATGCCTATGGTTAATGAAGAGGGAGTTGTTTTGGAGCTTCAGCGGGCTTCGTCTCAATTTTCTCTAGCTGTTTTGGTTCAAATATTTGAACAATCTAATTTAAGTGTTTTTGGAATTTCTATTGAGGAAGATTCAGAAATGACTTATGTAACAGCTAAACTAGGTTCAGGTGCTATTGGATCCTGTTTGGCCAGCCTTAGGCGCTATGAGTTTGAGGTTGTTTTTGTTGAAGGAGAAGATGACTATGAAAAGGTTTTAGCCACTCACGCTGCTTATTTAAACACTTATTTAAATATTTAAATATGGGACATTTTAGTGTAGCCCTCTTTGGATATATGCCCTCAGAAATTACAAAGCAGGCTGTTTTGAGTATTTTAGAGGCTATTAAAGAGGCCCAAGGGGATGTTTGTATTGAAAAAAATTTTCTAAGTGCTTTAGGTTCTATTTCACAGGATATGAAAACCTTTGAGCAGGCTACAGACCTGTCTCCAAAAACCTCTCTTTTTGTTAGTTTTGGAGGAGATGGTACTATGTTAAAAGCCATTACTTATATCAAGGACTCTGGAATTCCGCTAGTAGGGGTAAATACAGGAAGATTGGGATTTCTGTCTACTATAGACGTGACCCAGGTTCAAAAGGTTATTAAAGACTTTATAGCTGGCGCCTATACCCTGGAGGAAAGGAGCATGGTGGCTATTTCATCTAATCCACCTATTCCAGAGTTTGAAGGAATTTCTGTAGCTCTGAATGAAATTACGGTCAGTAGAAAAGATACCACCGCAATGATTTCGGTGGCTACTTATTTAGACGGAGAGTATTTAACCTCTTATTGGGCAGACGGATTAATTATTGCTACGCCTACGGGTTCCACAGGATACTCTCTTTCCTGTGGGGGTCCAGTGATGGCTCCTGGCACTAATTCATTTATTTTAACCCCTATAGCCCCTCACAACTTAAACGCTAGGCCTTTAATTATTGCAGATCACACGGAAATTAGACTTAGGGTCTCTGGCAGAGAACCGCAACATTTAGTATCATTAGATTCTAGAATAGCCAGTTTAGATAACGGACGTGAATTAATTATTAAAAAAGCGCCCTACTCACTTAGAATGGTAGCCTACACCTCTGAGAGCTTCCTAAAAACATTGAGAAATAAATTACTTTGGGGAGCAGATAAAAGAAACTAATACGCAATAAACAGTCATTTTATTTGTTTTAAAACGAACCAACACTCCATTGTAAAGCCCTTTTGTAAAGTGCCTCACTTATGTTAAATAAATCTTTACTTTTTTTATGCTTGATACCTACTTTGTTTTGGGGTCAAACCTATGAAGTGGGTGCTTTTTTAGGAGGCGCCAATGCTATGACAGATATTGGGGCCCAGGAGTATATAAATCCAAGGAGTTTGGTGGTAGGAGGTATTTTTAAATGGAATAAAAGCCAGAGGTATGCTTGGAGAGCACAGTTAAATTACGCCCTTCTAAATTTTGATGACAAGCAGAGTAAAGACCCCTCTAGGGTACTTAGAGATTACAAGTCAGACAATTCTATTTTAGAGCTTTCTGCTGGCTTAGAAGTTAATTTTATTCCCTACAACCTGCACAAATTTGGTCCAGCGTTTAGTCCCTATTTATATTCTGGTGTAACAGTTTTTAGTTATGATTATTTACATTTTGACAATGGAATTCCGGAAAATGATAATAAAAAGACCTCTTTTGCCCTTCCACTAATATTTGGAGCTAAGGCTAGGGTGGGTTCTAGCACTATTTTAGGAGCAGAAATAGGAGTCAGGTACACATTTACAGATAATTTAGATGGTAGTAACCCAATAAATTCTAATTTTGCGGCCAATAGTTTTGGAGATATAAATAACAATGATTGGTATGTGTTTTCTGGGATCACTATTACCTATACTTTTACAAGAAAGCCCTGTCAAGATTGTTTTGACTAATGAATAACAAAGAGACTTTAGCATATAAAGACAAATTACCTAAGCACCTAGCCATTATTATGGACGGGAACGGGCGCTGGGCAAAAGCCAAAGGAAAGCCTAGGGCTTTTGGTCATGAACAAGGCGTTAAAACAGTAAAGTCTACGGTAGAAAACTGTGTGGCTGTGGGAATTGAATTCCTGACCCTTTATACTTTTTCTACAGAAAACTGGAATAGGCCCAAATTTGAGGTAGATCTACTTATGAAATTGCTCATTAGTTCTCTCAAAAAAGAGTTAAACACCTTTCACAAGCACCAAATTAGATTTAATGCTATTGGAGATCTTTCTGCCCTACCCAAAAAGGCAGTAAAAGAACTTGAAGAGGTGATTGAAAAAACCAGAAACAATAGTGGAATGACCCTCAGCTTGGCACTTAGTTATGGAAGTAGGGAAGAGCTCATTCAGGCGATAAAAGCCATTAGTGTCAAAGTTAAAAATAATATAATTTCACCCGAAAACATTGATGAAGCCATAATAAATACCCATCTTTACACGCATAATTTACCAGAGGTAGATTTGTTGATTAGAACCAGTGGTGAACACAGAATAAGTAATTTTCTGCTTTGGCAAATTGCCTATGCAGAATTGTATTTTATATCAGACTTTTGGCCTGACTTCAGTAAAGAACATTTAGAAGCTGCCCTTGTGAATTATCAGAATAGAGAAAGAAGATTTGGAAAAACTAGCGAACAACTCAGTGAATAAATTAATTTCTAAAGCATTCATCAAGTCCTTATTGGTCTTTGGTGTTTTTTTCACCTCATATCTTGTGAAGGCTCAAGACGGGGGTTATGACGATGGAAAAAAGTATGTTTTAGCTGGCCTAGAGGTCAAAGGCCTTCAGAGCTATAACGCTCAAACTGTAAAGACTTTTACAGGCCTAAGAGAGGGACAGCCCATTACGTTACCAGGAGAAGAAATAGGGGCTGTAATTAGTAAGCTTTGGGATCTAGAACTCTTTAGTGATATTAATTTTTACATAACAGATATTCAAGGAGACAAAGTGTTTCTTGAGCTGGAAATTATTGAGAGACCCACCTTGTCTAACATTACTGTTTACGGAGTTAAGAGTAGAAAAGTAGCAGACATTCTTACAGACACAGATTTAAAAAAGGGAAAAAAAATCACGGAGAGTTTAATTGCAAACACAAAAAACTACCTGCAAAATAAATATAAAAAAGAAGGCTATTTAAACACCAAAGTAACTATAGCAACAGCTTTAGACACTACAGAGACCAATGCTCAGAAAATGGTAGTCAATATTAATAAAGGATCTAAGGTGAAGATTTCTGAAATTGTTTTTGAGGGTAATGATGAACTCTCAAATTCAAGGCTTAAAAAATCATTAAAAAAGACCAAAGAAAAAGCTTTTTATAGGTTTTGGAAAAAATCGAAATATATTCCAGAAGATTATCAGACAGATTTACAGAATTTAAAAGATACCTATGCAGAGAATGGATTTAGAGACGCTAGAATCCTCTTAGATACTTTCACTAAAATAGACAATAGTAATATTTCTCTAAAAATCAAATTAGAAGAAGGTAAAAAATATTACTTTGGAGATATTAACTTCGTGGGAAATACAGTATATACGGACAGAGGTCTCGCTCAGATTTTAGGAATAAAACAGGGTGATACTTACAATGGTGTTTTGTTGAGAAAGAGAATTGCAGACAACACCAAGCCAGATGCAGAAGATATTACAAATTTATATCAAAACAACGGCTACCTTTTTTCTAGTATTAACCCAGTAGAGATTTCTGCAGCCAATGATACCATTGACTTTGAAATTAGGATTATAGAAGGTAAAGAAACTTTTTTAGATCACGTAAGTGTCAATGGAAATGATAAAACAAATGACCACGTTATTTTTAGAGAACTCAGAACACGTCCAGGCCAAAAATACAGTAAGGACAATATTATTAGGAGTATTAGAGAATTAGGGCAGCTTGGCTTCTTTGACGCTGAACAAATCTCACCAGATGTGCAAAATGCAAATCCTAATACAGGTACGGTAGATTTAGATTACAGTTTAGTGGAATCGGGTTCTAGCCAAATTGAATTACAAGGCGGTTATGGAGGTGGAGGTTTTATAGGAACCTTAGGGCTCTCATTTAGTAATTTTTCTCTGCAGAATATATTTAAGAAGGAGGCCTATAAACCTGTTCCTATGGGTGACGGACAAACTTTTGCACTAAGGCTTCAGGCAAGCAGAACCTTTAAAGTGTACAGCTTAAATTTTTCTGAACCTTGGTTGGGAGGTAAAAAACCAGTAAGGTTCAATGTCTCTTTATCTAAAACACAGCAATTTTCTTTTGATTTTATAGCTAGAGATGTAGATAAAAACAGGCAGTTTTCTATCACTGGACTTTCCTTAGGGATTGCTAAAAGATTACAATGGCCAGATGATTTCTTCACTATTTCTCATGCATTAGGCTACCAGCAATACAACTTTAAAAACTACAATATTGGTCTTTTTAATTTTGGTAATGGAAGTTCTAATTCGCTCACCTATACTTTTGGTTTGTCTAGAAAATCTTCTGGACCTAATCCAATATTTCCTACAGGAGGGTCTAGCTTTGAATTCACAGGTAAGTTTGCGCCTCCATTTTCTTTGTTAGGTACTAAAGACTTTGCAGCTATTAAGGCAGAGAGTGATGAAATTATTGGCCTTAGGTCTTCTGGTGAAGCTTCTGCTAGCCAATTGAGTAGGCTAGAAGTGCTGGAAGAATCTAGGTTTAAATGGTTGGAATTTTATAAGTTAAATTTTAAAGGAGATTGGTATAGTAGAATTGCTGGAAAATTAGTTTTGAGAACCAACACTGAATTTGCCTTTTTAGGAAATTACAACCCAGATATTGGAAATGTTCCTTTTGAGAGATTCTTTGTTGGGGGAGACGGCTTGGGTAACTTTACCTTAGACGGTCGTGAAGTGGTACAGTTACGTGGGTATGAAAACCAATCATTAACACCTATAGATCCCACTACTGGACAACAAGAGGGGGGCGTTGTGTATAACAAATTTTCTGCCGAACTAAGGTATCCTATTACATTAAAACCGTCTGCTTCTATTTACGGTTTGGCCTTTTTAGAAGGGGGTAATGCTTTTAACTCTATTCAAGAATTTAACCCATTTGACATTAAGAGGTCTGCCGGTGTTGGGGTTAGGATATTTATGCCTGCCTTTGGACTTTTAGGAATAGATTTTGGGTACGGGTTTGACTCTGACAACCAACCAAATTCAGTAGGTCCCTCTGGTTGGCAAACACATTTTATTATTGGACAAAGATTTTAATTATTTGATATATTGTGATTCATAAGTTATTTCCATATCTGCTATTAATGATATTTCTGCTTCACATTCCTGTGAATGCTCAGAGACAGGCGAGGGTAGGTTATATAGATATGGATTATATTTTATCAAAATTACCATCCTACATACAAGCAGAAAACAATTTAGAAGATAGGGTACGTGGCTGGCAAATGGAGATTGCTGCAAGAAAATTAGCTATTGATAGCCAGGAGACTTCTTTGGCTACTGAGAAAGTCTTATTGACCCCTTCACTCATAGAAGAAAAACAATTGGAAATCCAGGCAGCAAAGTTGGCATTGGTCACTTATCAGCAACAGAGATTTGGAGTACAAGGAGATTTACAGACCTTTAGACAATCTATTTTAAAGCCTATTCAAGATTTGGTTTTTAGCGAGGTTCAACGCCTTGGTAATGAAAAGGGATACGACCTTATTTTAGACAAATCTGACAGGAGTACCACCATTCTTTTTGCCAATAAAAGATATGACTTAAGTGACTTAATTATTAGGGCATTAAGCAGGCAAGAAATGAGTGCTAATATGGGACTTACAGATGAGGAAATTAATTCTAGCTCAGAAGAGGAAGTGGTTGTTAATGAGGCTTTAATATCTAAAGAAGAAGAACAATCTAATAAACAAGCACTTAAAATTAAAGCACAAGAAGACAAGAAAATCTTGCAGCAGAAGGCCCGTGAAGCTCGTCTTGAAGACTACGAATTGCGTAAGCAAAAGTTAAAAGACGCAAAGGAAAATAAAAAAAGAGATAAACTTCCTGCCAAACAAAAAGACAGTATACCAGAATAAATTTTATATTTGAACACTAGATTTAATAAAAACAAAAATTAACACTCAATTTATTTTACACGATGAAAAATTTAAAGAAAATAGCCATTGCATTATTTGTATTTGTAGCAGCTACAAGCTTTGCCCAGGCTCAAAGCAAAATAGCTCACATTAATGTGCAGCTGTTATTGGCTGACATGCCTGAGATGAAGGCCGCAGATAAAGAGCTTAAAAAATTACAAGAGACCTACAGAGCAGATATTGAAGATTCTATGACTGAACTTAGAAATAAATACACTTTGTATTCTAACGAGTCTGCATCTAAGTCACAAGAAGAGAACGAGAAAAGAGCCTTAGAGCTTCAAGGTTTTGAGAAGTCAATTAATGAAGCGCAACAAGCAGCGCAACAAGAATTACAGAAAAAACAAGCAGACTTATTTGCTCCAATTTCTGACAAGGCAAAAGTAGCAATTGAAAAAGTGGCTGCTGCTCAGGGTTTTGATTACGTCTTAGACGCAACACAAGGCTACGGAGTGTTAGTTTCTAAAGGGAAAGACCTTATGGCAGACGTTAAAAAGTCTTTGGGTTTCTAAATGGAACTAGTTAATTCTATTCTTATATTTAACCGCCTCTTTAGAGGCGGTTTTTTTATATTTTAGTAGCAGATAATATCTATGGCACACAATCAAAATCCTATTGGTTTTTTTGACTCAGGCGTGGGGGGTACTTCTGTTTGGAAGGCTGTTCATGAGCTGTTGCCCTACGAATCTACTATTTATGTTGCAGACAGTGCAAACGCGCCCTATGGGGAGCGCTCTTCTGAAGAGATTTTAGCACTATCCATTAAGAACACGGAATTTCTTATTTCTAAGGGCTGCAAGCTTATTGTAGTGGCTTGTAATACAGCTACTACAAACGCAATAAAGGTGCTTAGAAGTTCCTTTGAATTGCCCTTTGTAGGAATTGAACCTGCTATTAAGCCAGCGTCACTCCAAACTAAAACAGGAAAAGTGGGACTTTTGGCCACAAAGGGAACTTTAGGTAGTGTGCTTTTTCATGAAACAGTACTTGCAAATGCTGCAAAGGTCACTATTTATGAGCAGGAGGGTACTGGCTTAGTGCCCTTAATAGAGGCTGGACTTGAAGACGGTCCGCAGGTTTTTGCACTACTAAAACAGCAGATTGCTCCCATGTTAGCAAATGGAATTGACACTTTAGTATTAGGCTGCACACATTATCCTTACCTAGTGCCTGCTCTTTTGAAAATTCTTCCTAGTTACGTAAGCATTTTAGATTCAGCTTTACCAGTAGCCTTGCAAACTCAAAAATTATTACTTAAAAATGAGCTACAGGCAGCAGTTGGTCATCAGACTTCCCATGAATTTTACACCAATAAGGAGGTGGCTGTTTTAAGTCATTTTTTGCCCAAAGATTCTTCTATAAGAGTGGCTTTTACAACACAATTTTAAATCACACATATATTTAAATCCTGTGATAGGTTTCAAAAGTATAAGCATAAAGGTGTTTTTCATCTGCAGGCATGGAAATACTTTCGTGTAGCTTAAAGTCTTTGGGAGAAATTACAGGAAAAAAAGCATCGGCCGGTAGGCTAGTGTGAACCCTAGTGAGTTCAATTTTTGTAGCGCTATCATAGGCCAAATCATATATTTCGCCACCTCCAATAATATAGATGAGTGGTTCTTTTTTACAGGCCTCTAATGCTGTGGCTAAAGAATGGTAAACGGTGCAGTCTTCGTGGTCAATGGTATATGCTGTGTTCCGAGTAATCACTAAATGCTTTCTGTTGGGAAGTGGTTTTAATAAGCTTTCAAATGTTTTGCGTCCCATAATCATTGGAAACCCAGTGGTAAGTTCTTTAAAACGTTTAAAATCTAATGGTAGCCGCCAAAGTAGGCCATTCTCTTTTCCTAAGGCATTGTTTTCTGCCGCTGCGGCAATCATGCAAATTTCTGACATATCTATATGGCTACTATTCCCTTTATATGAGGGTGTGGTTGATAATTTTCTAAGGTAAAATCTTCAAAATTAAAGTCAAAAATGTCTGTAATGGCTGGATTTATTTTCATCGTGGGTAGCTCTTTTATGTCTCTACTTAGCTGAAGTTCTATCTGCTCCATATGGTTGTTGTAAATGTGGGCGTCTCCAAAGCTGTGAATAAAGTCTCCAGCTTCTAGGCCACATACCTGCGCTATCATCATGGTAAGTAGGGCATAGGAGGCAATGTTAAAAGGCACTCCTAAAAAGATATCTGCAGATCTTTGGTATAATTGACAAGACAATCTACCATTGGCTACATAAAATTGAAAAAACGCATGGCAAGGCGGTAATGCTGCTTTGCCATTGGCCACATTGTCTTCAAATGTTTTATTTTGGTCTGGTAATACGCTTGGGTTCCATGCAGACACAATCATTCTTCTGCTGTTTGGGTTTTGTTTAATACTGGATATCACTTCTTTAATCTGGTCTATTTCTTCTCCGTTCCAATTGCGCCACTGTTTTCCATATACAGGCCCTAAATCTCCTTTGGGGTCTGCCCATTCATTCCAAATTTTCACCCCATTCTCTTGAAGGTAACTAATATTAGTGTCGCCCTTTAGAAACCAGAGCAACTCATAAATAATAGACTTAAGGTGAAGCTTTTTAGTGGTGACCATAGGAAAGCCCTGGCTAAGGTCAAAACGCATTTGATATCCAAAAACACTTAGGGTTCCGGTGCCAGTTCTGTCTCCTTTTTGTACGCCTTCTTTTATTACGTGTTTTAGTAAGTCATGGTATTGCTGCATGCTATTTAATTTTCTAAAATAAAGATAGCTTTTGGGTTTTAAATTATTAAAAAACCAACCCTTAGATTATTCAAAACTTATTAACGAATGCGCTCTTTTATCCCAAAATCATTCCTGCTATGGTAGCAGATAGTAAGGAGGCCAAAGTACCTCCAAGTACTGCTTTTAAACCAAAGGCTGAGAGTGTTTTTCTTTGTCCAGGTGCCAGTGAGCCAATACCCCCAATTTGAATCCCAATAGAGGCAAAGTTAGCAAAGCCACAAAGCATATAGGTAGCCATAATAACTGTTTTGTTATAAGTAAAGTGAGAGGCGCTAGACACATCTTTTAGATTAGCTAATTGGGCATAGCCTACAAATTCACTAGAAGCTAATTTAATGCCTAGTAATTGTCCCATTAGGTACATATCTTCTACAGCCACTCCTATGAGCCACATGAGGGGGCCAAATACGGTTCCTAAAATAGCTTCTAAAGATAATTTAGAGAAGCTGCTATTGGCGGCTATCCATCCGTTTATTTGGGTCACATCTCCAATCCATTCAAATACACCATTAAAAAGCGCTATGAAGGCTACAAAAACCAATAACATGGCACCTACATTTACAGCTAATTTTAAGCCCTCAGAGGTGCCGATGGAAATGGCGTCTAAGAAGTTGCTTCCTATTTTTTCTGAGGAGACATTCACTTCTGTATTTATTTTTTCTGTTTGTGGGTATAATATCTTTGAGATAATGATAGCTCCGGGAGCTGCCATTACGGAGGCAGCTAATAAATGCCTAGCAAATTCTAACCTGAGCTGAGGGTCGTCACCCCCAAGAAAGCCTATATATGCAGCCAACACGCCACCAGCTACTGTGGCCATTCCTCCAATCATGACTAGGAGAATTTCAGATTTATTCATTTTTTCTAAGTAGGCTTTAATTAACAGCGGCGCCTCTGTTTGCCCTAAGAAAATATTTCCTGCTACAGAGAGACTTTCTGCACCAGAAATACCCAAAGATTTAGTGAGTAACCAAGCCAAAGCTTTTACTACTTTTTGAATGACTCCTAAGTAAAACAGGACAGAAGTTAAGGCAGAAAAGAAAATAATAGTAGGCAATATTTGAAATGCAAAAATATATCCTATAGATGGGTTACTCATATCTAAGAGATTACCCAATAAAAATTTACTACCTACCAAGGTGTAATCTAGGATGTTTACAAACATTTGGCCCACTAAACTAAATCCTTTTTGAATAAGGGAAATCTTTAAAATTCCAATAGCTAATACTATTTGTATGCTAAGTCCAATTCCTACCATTTTCCAACTAATGGCTTTTCTGTTGGAGGAAAAGGCATATGATATTCCAACAAGAAAAATCATTCCTAATATCCCTTTCCATAAGCTTGTGATAGAAAAAGAACTATTTGGAATGATTTGAACCGTCACTAGTTCATTGGGTACTAACTCTGCGGCCAAAAGGCTGGTGACTGGAAAAAGACATATAAATGCTAAAACGAGGAAGGATTTAAAACTAACTATGGACATCTTAATTTCTTTTAGATATTTCGTCTCTAATTCCAGCGGCTTTCTCGTAGTCTTCTTCTATGACCGCTTTTTCTAATTCAGTTTCTAGTCCTTTAAGGTCTAATGAATGTAGTGATTTATTAACGGAGCTGCTTGGCTCTGTGTTTTTTTTTGTCATAGGGGTGTGGCCTATTTCTTGAGAAGGTATTTCTTTGATTGAAAGATGAATTCCAGCTCTGCTTAGAATACTTTCATAGGTAAAAATGGGTGCATTAAAGCGTAACGCTAAGGCAATTGCGTCACTAGTTCTGGCATCAAATATGGTTTCTTCCCCCTTAGATTCGCATACAATATTGGCATAAAAAACACCATCTACCAAACGGTGAATGATCACTTTTTTTATTCCTATCTCATAATGGCTAGCAAAATTTTTAAACAAATCATGGGTCAGGGGTCTTGGGGGACTAATCTCTTTTTCTAAAGCTATGGCTATAGATTGGGCCTCAAAAGCTCCAATGACTATGGGTAGTTTTCGCTCGCCATCAATTTCATTGAGAATCAGTGCGTAAGCCCCGTTTTGGGTCTGGCTGTAAGAGATTCCTTTTATTTTTAACGGTATGAGTGTCATAGTCTAAAGGTCATAAAAAAAGGCCAATTAATAAAATAATTAGCCTTTGTATGACTGGCCCGGTTTAAGGGCAGCAATTTATGAAAATTTAAGCGTTAGCCGCTTTAAAAACTTTTAATTTTTCTATGAGTTGTGGAACCACTACAAAGGCGTCTCCGACCACTCCGTAATCTGCAGCTTTAAAGAAAGGTGCTTCAGGGTCTGTATTAATTACTACTTTTACCTTGGAGGCACTCACGCCTGCTAAATGTTGAATGGCCCCAGAAATTCCAATGGCAATATACAAGTTAGTAGCTACTGGTTTTCCTGTCTGTCCCACGTGTTCTCCGTGTGGTCTCCAGCCTAGATCAGATACTGGTTTAGAACAGGCAGTGGCAGCGCCTAACACGCTTGCTAACTCTTCAATCATTCCCCAATTTTCAGGGCCTTTCAATCCCCTCCCTGCAGAAACTACTACGTCTGCGTCTGCAATGGTGGCTTTTCCTGCTACCTTGTCTACAGAGGTGGCTTTAGTGCTAAAGATACTTGTATCTAAGCTAGGGCTAAAGTTTTCAATAACGGCATTCCCCTCTGTTGGGTGTGCGCCAAAGGTATTGTTTGCCACTCCAATCATTTTTACACCAGACAAAAGTACTGTATGAGCAAAGCCTTTGTTGCTAAAAGCGGTTCTCTTAACAGTAAATGGATCCATGCTCTCTGGAAGTGATACTACATTGGGCGCATAGCTAGCTTTTAAACTGGCAGCCAATATAGGGCTTGCGTATTTGCTATCTGCACTGCTACTCACTACCACCAAAGCGGCCCCTATTTTTAGTGCAGCCTCACTAATAGTGGCTGCGTATGCTTTGGCGTTAAAACCTTGAAGATTGTCTTGATTAACAACCATAATTTGGTCTAACCCATAATCATTAAGTAGGGCGGCATTTGTTGGGTTAAATGCAATAGCCACACTAGAAGTACCAAGTTGTTTAGCCAAAGCCACCCCATAAGAGGCTACTTCAAAGGCATTTTTTTTAAAGTTTCCTTTCTCGGTTTCTGTATATATAAGTACTGGCATAATTTTTTTTAGTGTTAAAGATTTAAAGCACCTTGGCCTCGTTGTGTAGCAATGAAATTAAAGTATCTAAATCTGAAGCGTCCACCATAGTAACCGTTCCTTTAGCTTCTGGTTTAGAAAACTGTTGGTCATTTGTAAGATTTTCAGAAGTAGTAGCCGCTTTTATATGAAGCTGTTTTTGTCTGGCCGTCATGATTCCTCTCATATTTGGAATTCTCAAGTCACTCTCCTCTACCAATCCTTTTTGACCACCAATCACCAAAGGTAATTGGGTGCTTAAGGTTTCCTTTCCTCCGTCTATTTCTCTAATGGCGGTGATCTCTGGGCCTTCTATTTTTAAATCTATACAGTTGGTCACATAGTTAAAGTCTAATAAATGGGCCAACATACCGGGCACCATCCCTCCATTGTAGTCTATAGACTCTCTTCCTGCTATAATGAGGTCAAATCCTACTTCCTTTACCAGAGCAGCCAATTCCTGAGCTACAAAAAAACCATCTGTAGGAAGTGCGTCTATTCTATAACCTTCATCTGCTCCAATAGCTAATGCTTTTCTTAAAGTAGGCTCTACTGATGCATCTCCTACAGTTACTACTGAAACAGAAGCCCCTTGTTTTTCTTTAAACCACATGGCTCTTGTGAGTCCAAATTCATCATTGGGATTAATCACAAACTGAACCCCCGTTGGATCAAATTTTGTATTGTTTTCTGTAAAGTTAATTTTAGAAGTAGTGTCTGGCACATTACTAATGCATACAAGTATTTTCATTTTAAATAAGTGCTTAAAGTTCTGAGCAACTAAGGTAAGAAAAATTTCTATATTTACTATGCATGCATAGTAAATATTATTGTTTTTTTAGCCTTTTTAGCTTCCGTAATGACAGATATATTGTTTATTTTTGCCTGCGTAATAAGAATTACCTATGAAAACATTACAATTTAGAGAAGCCATAGCAGAAGCTATGTCTGAAGAAATGAGAAAAGATCCTTCTATCTATTTAATGGGAGAAGAAGTGGCTGAATATAACGGGGCTTACAAAGCGTCTAAAGGAATGTTAGATGAATTTGGTCCTGAACGTGTGATTGACACTCCTATTTCTGAACTTGGTTTTGCAGGAATTGGCGTGGGTTCTGCTATGAACGGCAACAAGCCAATCATTGAATTTATGACCTTTAACTTTGCCTTAGTTGGGATAGATCAGATTATTAATAATGCCGCTAAAATTAGACAGATGTCAGGGGGACAGTTTAACTGTCCCATTGTATTTAGAGGCCCTACGGGTTCTGCAGGCCAGCTGGGCGCTACACACTCACAGGCTTTTGAAAACTGGTTTGCCAACACACCTGGTCTTAAAGTAGTTATTCCATCCAATCCAAAAGACGCAAAAGGACTTTTAAAAGCAGCTATCCAGGATCCAGATCCAGTGATTTTTATGGAGTCTGAGCAAATGTATGGAGACAAAGGGGAGGTTCCAGAAGGAGAATACACTATTCCATTAGGTGTTGCTAATGTAATTAGAAACGGTTCAGATGTCACTGTGGTTTCTTTTGGTAAAATTTTAAAGGAGGCTTCTAAAGCAGCCGATACTTTATCTGCTCAAGGCATTGAACTAGAAGTGATAGATCTAAGAACCATACGTCCTTTAGATATGGACACTATTATTAGCTCAGTAAAAAAAACCAACCGTTTGGTTATTCTTGAAGAATCTTGGCCATTTGGAAGTATCGCTTCTGAAATTGCCTTTCAGGTTCAAAACAACGCCTTTGACTATTTAGACGCGCCTGTTCAAAAAATAAATACAGCAGACACACCAGCTCCCTATTCACCAGTATTACTTGAAGAATGGTTACCAACCGCACAAGATGTTATTGACGCCGTACACAGAGTCATGTATATAAAATAATCAATGATTAAGCCCTCCTTACTGGTAAACAGTCTAAAAAAGACAATCCAGCCATAGATATCCTTAGGAAAATCTGGGCAAAAAAGCGCTCTAATGGCTTAAGGCAATACAGGCAGTACGCCTATGATAAGTATGAGAAAATTGAGTTTGACCTAAATACCATAGATTCTGCACTTATGAAAAGCAAGGTTTTTAAGGGCTTTAAACTTAAGAGAAATAGTAGGCATTAGGGCTGTCTGGGGAGAATTGTCACCAGAAAATAGAACTCTTAATGCCCCCAACGGTTTGGAGCTAAATGCCCCAAATAAGAATGCCTATTGGGAGTACAGTTTGGGAATTGGTAATATTTTTAAGATTTTTAGATTAGATGCCAACTTTAGAGGAAACTACCTAGACCATCCAGGAGCCAGACCCTTTAGTATTACTGGAAGCTTTGGTTTTGGATTTTAAAAAAAACAACAAAGACCTTAGCATAAACCGTGAATTGGTCTTATTTTTGCCCACTGAAAAATTAACAGAAAAATTGAATATGAGTGAGAAAGATATTACTTCTTTTGATGTATTAATAGAGATTCCAAAAGGAAGTAGAAATAAATATGAGTACGATTTTAAATTAAAGAAAGTCAGGTATGATCGCATGATTTTCTCTTCTATGATGTACCCTGCAGACTATGGTTTTGTTCCAGAAACATTGGCCTTAGACGGAGATCCATTAGATGTTTTAGTATTGGTTACAGAGCCTACTTTTCCTGGTTGTGTGATGGAAGTAAAGCCTATTGGAGTATTCCATATGGCAGATGAGAAGGGACCAGATGAGAAGATTATTTGTGTACCTGTTTCTGATCCTAACTGGAATAAAGCCAACGATTTATCTGATCTAAATCCCCATTTTATAAAAGAGATTGAGCATTTCTTTAAAGTCTATAAAGACTTAGAAAAGAAAAAAGTAGATGTTGGTGGTTGGGGTGACGTACATGAGGCCAAAGAAATTGTAGCCAAGTGTCTAAACCGTTTTAATGCATCTGATACTCCATTGTCAGATGTGACTATTAAGTAGTCGGAATCATTAAATTTATAAAAAGGCACCCCCTGGTATCGCCTTTTTTTTTAAGACTTATTTTGCTACATTAGGGGCCGTTAACAAATTCAAAATTTAAACTAATTTATTTTTATGGAATCTAATATTATTTTTCTTCCTATTGCCTTAGCTGTTTTAGGATTGTTATTCATGTTTGTAAAAAGGGCGTGGGTTATAAAACAGCCCGCTGGTGACGATAAAATGCAAGAAATATCTAAAGCTATAAAAGAAGGAGCCTTGGCTTTTTTAGGTGCAGAATATAGACTTTTAGCTATTTTTGTAGTCATAGCCTCTATAGCACTTTTTGGCATTTCACAAATGATAGCCTCTACCAGTTGGATGATTGTTCCAGCCTTTATTTTTGGAGCCATTCTATCTGCTTTAGCAGGAAACATAGGAATGAGAATTGCCACAGATGCCAATGTCAGAACTGCAGAAGCTGCTAAAACCAGTTTGCCAAAAGCCTTAAAAGTTTCTTTTAGCGGTGGTACCGTAATGGGATTGGGTGTAGCTAGTTTGGCTGTTTTAGGACTTAGCTTTTTATTTTTATTATTTTTAGGACAATTCATGGGAGCAGCAGGTACTTTCTATGAAAACATGACTATAGTATTAGAAACCCTAGCTGGTTTTTCTTTAGGAGCAGAATCTATAGCTTTGTTTGCCCGTGTGGGTGGTGGTATTTATACCAAAGCAGCAGATGTTGGTGCAGATTTAGTAGGAAAGGTAGAAGCTGGAATTCCAGAAGACGATCCTAGAAATCCTGCTACTATAGCAGATAATGTGGGAGATAATGTAGGAGATGTTGCTGGAATGGGTGCAGATTTATTTGGCTCTTATGTGGCTACTGTATTGGCTGCTATGGTATTGGGGAATTACCTAATAAAAGACATGTCTGCAGGCGGTACTTTTACAGACGTATTTAATAATATGGGTCCTATCTTATTGCCTATAGTGATAGCAGGAGTAGGAATTTTAGCCTCTATTATAGGGACATTCTTTGTGAAAATTTCTTCTAATGACGTTAGAGAATCTCAGGTTCAAAAAGCTTTAGACACAGGAAACTGGGTAGCTATTGCCCTTACTTTAGTTGCTTCTTGGTTTCTAATAGATTGGATGCTTCCAGCTACTATGCAAATGAACTTCTTTGGAGAAGGTTTAAAAGAGATTCCATCTATTAATGTATTTTACGCTGCCTGTATTGGTTTAGCAGTAGGTGCACTCATCTCTTTTGTAACTGCTTACTATACTTCTATGGGTAAAAAACCCGTAATGGATATTGTGAGAAATAGCTCTACAGGAGCAGGAACCAATATTATTGCAGGTCTTGCTGTGGGAATGAAATCTACCTTTGCCTCTGTTATTTTATTTGCAGCGGCCATATATGGTTCTTATGAATTTGCAGGTTTTTACGGAGTAGCCCTAGCGGCATCGGCCATGATGGCCACTACAGCCATGCAATTAGCTATAGATGGTTTTGGACCTATAGCAGACAATGCGGGAGGAGTGGCAGAAATGAGTGAATTGGCCCCAGAGGTAAGAGAACGCACAGATATTTTAGACTCAGTGGGGAATACCACGGCAGCAGTTGGGAAAGGATTTGCGATAGCATCGGCGGCTTTAACGGCCCTGGCACTTTTTGCAGCCTATGTAACTTTTACAGGTATTGATGGAATTAATATCTTTAAAGCAGATGTATTAGCCATGTTATTTGTGGGAGGAATGATCCCTGTTTTATTTTCAGCATTGGCCATGGAATCTGTTGGAAAAGCTGCTATGGAAATGGTACAAGAGGTACGAAGACAGTTCCGTGAAATCCCCGGAATTATGGAAGGAACGGGCAAGCCAGAGTACGCTAAATGTGTAGATATTTCTACCAGAGCAGCCCTTAGAGAGATGATTTTACCGGGCCTGATCACTATTATAACCCCCATTATTATTGGGCTTCTTTTTGGTGCAGAACCATTAGGAGGTTATATGGCTGGTGTTTGTGTAAGTGGTGTGATGTGGGCTATTTTCCAAAATAATGCAGGTGGTGCATGGGATAACGCTAAAAAATCTTTTGAGGCAGGTGTTTTGATTAATGGAGAAATGACCTATAAAGGTTCAGAGGCGCACAAAGCTGCAGTGACTGGAGACACTGTAGGAGATCCATTTAAAGACACCTCCGGTCCATCTATGAATATTTTAATTAAACTCACCTGTCTGGTTGGTCTTGTAATTGCCCCTATCTTAGGAGAGGGACACAGCAGTAAGGCCCCTCATATGGAGCAAAAAGAAGTGAGTGTTTCTATAAATGCCACTTCTAGTAATACAGAACAAATGTCTGCCACTGTGGTATACCAAATTACAGAAAATGGAGAAACCAAAACGGTAGAACGTGTATTTGAAGGAACAGAAGCCAGCGTACAAGAAGAGTTGGCGGTTTTCCAAGCAGATATTGATAGCCAAGAAGGCGCTGCAATTACTATTGACATTCAAAAAATGGATGTTAGGAAATAAACTACCTAAACAATAAGGGCCTGGCCCTACTTTAAAGCCCATAGCACTGTCTATGGGCTTTTTGTTAAAACCTTTACCTTATTTATTAATGGAAGCACTTAAAATAGCTGTTTACCTGCATTGTAGCGCCATTTTGCATGAAAAAGCGGCTGCTTACGCAGCTCAAGATCAATCCCTTTTGGCCTCCTTAGACAGTGAGGGCAAAAGCTCTGCAGGAGATAAGCATGAGACTGGCCGCGCTATGATCCAGTTGGAAAGAGAAAAACTTGCCCAGCAGCGTCAATTAAATGACAGTGCATACCTAGCGCTCACGGCCCTTAAAAACAAAGTTTCTACCCTTATTATAGGTCCAGGCTCCTTGGTACAAACTTCTTTGGCCACTTATTATTTGGCGGTCCCAGCCGATGTTTTTATTCAAGAAACCACCACTGTTTATTGCATTTCCCCCCAAAGCCCCGTAGGTCAAATACTCCTAGGTAAAAAGCAGGGAGACCTTATAGTGTTTAGAGATCAAAAATTTGAGGTGCTGGCGTTGTGTTAATCTGTTGAGGATTGGCTTAAAACAAGCCGTTTATTTCTGCATCTATTTTTTCTATAATCTGGCCTAGGTCTTCTGGGTTGGAAACAAAGTCTAGGGGGTCTACATCTATGACTAGTAGTTTGCTTTTAGTATAGCCGTGTGCCCAGGCTTCATAGCGTTCATTAAGTCTGCTTAGGTAGTCTATAGAAATGCTATTTTCATATTCACGACCTCTTTTTTGAATTTGGCTCACTAGGTTGGGTACTGAGCTTCTGAGATAAATAACCAATTCTGGTGGTTCAATAAGAGTTTCCATGAGCTCAAACAATTGTTTATAGTTATTAAAGTCTCTATTGGTCATGAGCCCCATGGCATGCAAGTTAGGCGCAAATATAAAGGCGTCTTCATATATGGTTCTGTCTTGTATGATGTTGCTACCCGTTTTTCTGATCTCTAGAATTTGTCTGTATCTGCTGTTGAGGAAAAAGATCTGAAGGTTAAAACTCCAGCGCTCCATTTGGTTGTAAAAGTCATCTAGATACGGGTTGTCTTCTACTTCTTCATAGTGGGCGTCCCACTTATAGTGCTTAGACAATAGTTTGGTAAGCGTGGTCTTACCTGCCCCAATATTTCCTGCAATGGCTACGTGCATAGGTGGTTGTATTTATTTAGGTCTGTTGAAATTCCTTTTAATAAGGCGCAACAAGATACCTAAATTCTGCTCTTTTGTAAAATCTAATCTTAAATTAATTTTCCGCTATTTTTTTATGACAAACTAAACTTATTCTAATTAGCTTAGTCTAAGCTTAAAAACTATTTACATATGAAAGTTTCATTACTTATACTTATAGCAGTAACACTTGCCTGGAGCAATTTGCAGGCCCAGGATTTCCAAGGATCTGCTACTTACATGACTAAAACAACTATGGATATGGATTTTGGTGGACGCCAAATGCCAGAGGCCCAAAAGAAAATGATACAGGAACGGATGAAGTCTATGTTAGAGAAGACTTTTGTTTTGAATTTCAATAGGACTACTTCAACTTATGAAGAAGAACAAAAACTTGAGCAACCAGGTGGATCTGCCGGAGGCGGAATGAGGTTTATGGGAATGGGTGGTGCAAGTGGTGTTTATTTTAAAGACATTCAGTCCAAAACCTATGCAAATGAAACAGATATATTTGGAAAACCATTCTTAATAGAGGACACCTTACAGCCATTGGCATGGACCCTCACAGCAGAAACCAAACAGATAGGCCAATACACTTGTTATAAGGCTACAGCCGTTAAACCTTTAGATACAATAATGTCTAATATGATAAACCGCTTTAGGCCACCAAACCAGAGAGAGGCTGATGAAAAAGAGAAAGACCCTAAGGCTAAGGTTTTTAAAGATAGCTTAGGCAATAATAAAGAAGTTGGTTTAGCTGCAAGAATATCTGAACCCAGTGAAACTATGGTAACAGCATGGTATACCTTAGATATTCCAATTAGTCAAGGACCCAAAGAATATTGGGGCTTACCTGGACTTATTTTAGAGGTGATCGAAGGAAGAACTGTTATATTGTGTTCTAAAATCACCTTAAATCCCAAAGAAAAAATTAATATTTTGGCGCCCACCAAAGGGAAGAAAATTTCACAAGCAGAATACCAAGAGACCATGGCTAAAAAAGCAGAAGAAATGTCTGAACGTTTCAGGGGAAATAGGTCTGGTGGTGGCAATAGAGTGATGATACACAACTAATGAGAAACCACACACTTATCTTATTTATCCTATTAATTTTAGGAGTAGGAAGCACAGCATTTGCTCAAAAAGTAACCATTACAGGCATTGTAAAAGACTCCTTAGGACAAGGATTAGACATGGCAAATGTGGTGGCTATAAACGAAACAACCAAAGCCTTAGATGGTTTTGGAATTACAGATCCTAACGGTAGATACAAGGTAGTGGTCAATGCCAATACCCCCTATAGAATTAAGGTGAGTTATATAGGTTTTACACCAAAGGAATATTTAGTAACCACCACTTTGCAAGATTTTGTTAAAGATGTAAATTTAATGGCACAGACGCAGGCGCTAGATGAGGTAGAGCTCACTTACGAAATTCCAGTAACCATAAAAGGAGACACTATTGTATACAATACAGATTCTTTTGTAAGTGGAACTGAGAAAAAACTGGGAGATGTTATTAAAAAACTTCCCGGTTTGGAGATTAATGATGATGGGGAGATTGAGGCAGAGGGTAAGAAAGTAGGTAAGATTATGATAAACGGTAAAGATTTCTTTGACGGAGACACTAAGTTAGCTACAAAAAACATTCCTGCAAATGCCATTTCCAAAGTTGAGGTGCTCAGAAACTACTCTGAAGTTAGCCAGTTAGGAGGCGTTACCAACAACCAAGACAATGTAGCTATTAATATTAAGCTTAAAGAGGGTAAGGAGCGGTTTTGGTTTGGAGAAATTACGGCAGGAAAAGGTTTAGATGACACCTTTTTAGCCCACCCTAAGGTATTTTATTACAGTCCTAAATTTTCTGTCAATATTATCACCGACTATAATAACATTGGCGAACTGCCCTTTACACCTAGAGATTATTTTAATTTCACAGGGGGGGTATCTAACTTTAGCAGGGCTGGCGGCACCCAGTTTAATGCCAGCAGTAATTCACTTGGAATTTCACTTTTACAAAATGACAGGGCCAAGTCTATAGATACTAAATTTGGAGCTGCTAACTTTAATTATGCCGTAAATACCGCATTGGATATTAGTGGATTTGCAATTTATTCTTATACGGGAACCTTATTAGAAACCCGCACCAATAGGCAGTTTATAGTGTCTAATCAGCGCGAGCAGTCTGTGACTAAAACAGATCAGAATGCCACGCTTGGTTTGGCCAAATTTAGTGCCAGATACAAGCCAACTGTAAAACTTCAATGGGATTATGATGTGCTTTTGAAAAACTCATCACAGGATGAACAGCGCTTACTGTCCTCTCAGGCAATTGTTTCAGAGGATATTACAGAAAACAAAACCCAAGATCCTATTACGGTTACACAAAATACAGGATTGTATTACACCCTCTCAGATGATCATATTTTTGCTTTTCAAGGACAACATCTGTTCCAACGAGAAGACCCGTTTTATAACGCGATAAGAACCCAAGAGCCTTTTAATGGGGTACTTCCATTGGTAGGTAATGGTGTAGGTTTTAATATTAACCAGGCACAGGAAGTAACTACTAATAAACTAGACGCTAAGCTTGATTACTACCTAGTAACTGGCCCCAAAAGCAACTTAAATTTTACTTTGGGAACTACCCTTAGTCAGCAGGATTTTAATTCTGATATTTTTGAATTACTTTCCGGTGGTAGCATCAATAGTTTAAATGACACTGCCTACAAAAATAGGGTTGCCTTTAGTTTTAATGACCTATATGCTGGTTTTCATTACAAAGTGATTACTGGTAAATTTACTTTCAATCCAGGGTTTAACATGCACTATTACGAGGCAAAAAACACCCAGCTCGGAACCACTGTCACCAACCAATTGACTAATTTAGTGCCAGACGTTTTTGTGAATTTTCAACTTAGAAGTTCAGAAAACATCAGAATGAATTACAGTATTACTAGGGAATTTACAGACATTAATAACTTAGCAGCGGGCTATGTATTTAGCAATTATAATGCCATTTATCAGGGGAACAGGTCATTAGAGAGTGCGCTTTACCACAGTGCTAGTTTAAATTTCTTTAGTTTTAATATGTTTAATTTCCAGAATATATTTGCCAATTTCGCCTACAACAAACGGTTAGACGCGTTTAAAAATAGTGGGGTTATTAGTGGTATAAACCAAGTAAATACTACTATAAATGCTGCCTTGCCAGATGAGACATTTACCGGTTCTGCTAATTACCAAAGGACTTTTGGGAAGCTTAAGGTAAGTAGCAGGGCTAACTTTTCTAAATCTATTTTAAACAACGTCATTAATAACAGCCCAAGGGTGTCAAAATCTTTTACCCAAACCTACAGAGGGTCTTTGGCTACCAATTTTAGAGCAGCTCCTAACTTAGAGGTGGGGTATGCTTATACGGTTAATGATTATAACAATGCAGGGCGCTTAAGTACTTTTTACACAGACAGGCCCTTTGCCAAAGTAGACATGCAATTTTTAAAGTCATTTATTTTCACTGCAGATTATGATTATTACCACTATCGTGATGCAGCAAAAACAGCAAACAACGAGTATGCGTTTTTAAACGCAAATTTGTCTTATCAAAAGAAGGGTAGTAAGTGGGAATACAACGTTCAGTTGACCAATGCTTTAAATACAGACGCCTTAAATCAGGATAGCTTTAGCGATTTATTTATAAGCTCTTCGGCTTATATGGTACAGCCCAGATACCTAGTTTTTAAGCTTAAATATGACCTTTAATTTATTTTTTAATTAAAAAATTTTGAATTTGAATATTTTGTGCCCTACATTTACTGCATATTAATTACGAGGAAGGATTTGACTGATTGCAACCTCTTACATTTTAGCCAGTAGGCAATGTAAAAAATGCTAAAGCAGTTTGCGGTATATACTGTACTGTGAAAAAGCCACAAAATATAGTCAGATCTGATTCGTAACCAAATTAAAAAATTGAGTTATGTCATATTTATTTACATCAGAATCTGTTAGTGAAGGGCATCCAGATAAAATTGCAGATCAAATTTCAGACGCTTTATTAGATAATTTCCTAGCCTTTGACCCACAGAGTAAAGTAGCTTGTGAAACCCTAGTAACCACAGGTCAGGTCATATTGGCAGGAGAGGTTAAAAGCGGTACTTATTTAGATGTGCAGCAGATAGCAAGAGATGTGGTCAATAAAATTGGTTACACCAAAGGGGCATACCAGTTTAGTGGAGATTCTTGTGGGGTTATTTCACTTATTCACGAGCAGTCTCAAGATATTAACCAAGGAGTAGACCGTGGTTCTAAAGAAGAGCAGGGAGCTGGAGACCAAGGAATGATGTTTGGCTACGCCACTAAGGAAACTGAAAATTATATGCCCTTGGCCTTAGATATTTCTCATAAAATTTTAGAGGAATTGGCTAAAATGAGAAGAGAAGACACTGATATTTCCTATTTAAGACCAGATGCCAAGTCTCAGGTCACCATTGAATATTCAGATGAAAATGTGCCGCAGCGTATAGACACCATAGTAATTTCTACTCAGCATGATCCTTTCTTAGCAGATGACAACGCCATGTTGGCCACTATTAAAAAAGACCTCATTGAAAAACTCATTCCAAGGGTAGTAGTGCTGTTTCCAACCCATGTACAAGACCTTTTTAATAAGGAGATTACTTATTATATTAATCCTACAGGTAAATTTGTTATTGGGGGTCCCCATGGAGACACTGGGCTAACGGGAAGAAAAATTATTGTAGACACTTACGGGGGTAAAGGCGCCCACGGAGGGGGTGCTTTTAGTGGCAAAGACCCTTCTAAGGTAGACCGTTCTGCTGCCTATGCAGCTAGACATGCTGCTAAAAATCTAGTAGCGGCAGGAGTGGCCTCTGAAATTTTAGTACAGATTAGTTATGCCATAGGGGTAGTAGCACCCACGTCTCTTTATGTAAATACCTATGGAACATCTGCCACAGGCCTTACAGACGGAGAAATAGCAAAGAAAGTATTAGAAATTTTTGATATGCGCCCGCATGCTATTGAAGAGCGATTGCAGCTGCGCAATCCTATATATTTTGAAACAGCTGCCTACGGTCATATGGGAAGGACTCCGCGTAAAGTGACTAAAGTTTTTGAGTCTCCATACAACGGCCGTATAGAGAGAGAAGTGACACTATTTACGTGGGAACAGTTAGACAAGGTGTCTGAGGTACAAAAAGCCTTTGGTTTGTGATAAATTTTTAAGGGGGAGGCATTTTAAATTTCAAGCCCTATATTTGAGATCTTAAGTTCAAACATTTATTGAATAGTTATCAAGAAAGGCGGAGGGATTAGACCCTATGAAGCCTTAGCAACCCTTTGCATTTGCAATGAAGGTGCTACATTCTATCCTATTTTAAGGGAATAGATAACGTGAAGGCTTACTGCCTGTAAGCCACACTTTCTTTTTTAACTTTTTCGATTTTTACCATTCTAGTTGCGATACTAGATGGGTTTGGCTTTTTAATTATTTTTTTAACATTAAAAACAAAAATCATGAGTACAGAAAACAACAAACAATTTGCTACCAATGCCCTGCACGCTGGGCATGATCCAAAAACAACCGCAGGAACAAGAGCAGTACCTATTTACCAAACTACGGCCTACGTTTTTGAAAGTGCAGAACACGCCGCCAATCTTTTTGCCTTGGCAGAACCTGGAAATATTTACACCAGAATTAACAACCCTACCAACGATATTTTAGAAAAACGATTGGCGGCACTAGAAGGAGGAATTGCTGCTGTGGTAACTGCTTCTGGTACTGCTGCTATTGCCACTTCTTTATTGGTGCTTTTAAAGGCGGGAGACCATATTGTAGCTTCTAGCAGTTTGTATGGAGGCACTTATAATCTTTTAAATGTGACCCTGCCTAGATTAGGGATCACCACCACCTTTGTGGACCCTTCTGAGCCTGCTCATTTTGAAGCTGCATTGCAAGAAAATACCAGGGCCTTTTTTGTAGAATCTTTGGGAAACCCAAAATTAGATGTATTGGATTTAAAAGCCATTGCTGGGGTTGCTAAAAAAGCCAAAGTGCCTTTTATTGTAGACAATACAGTAGCCACACCGGCCTTATTAAACCCTATTGCTTATGGAGCAAATATTGTCATTCATTCCCTAACTAAATTTATAAATGGAAACGGAACGGCTTTGGGAGGTGCTGTCATAGATGCAGGCACCTTTGATTGGAGTAGCGGAAAGTTTCCGGAGTTTACGGAGCCCTCTGCTGGTTATCACGGACTTATTTACCACGAGGTATTAGGGGAAGCTGCCTTTATTGCCAAACTGAGAATAGAAGGCCTTAGAGATTACGGAGCGGCCATAAGCCCATTCAATGCTTTTCAGATTATTCAAGGCTTAGAAACCCTGTCTATTAGAATAGCTAAGCATTCAGAAAATGCCCTGGCCTTGGCCAAATGGTTAGAAAAGCAAGAATTGGTTTCATGGGTAAACTATCCCGGTTTAAAATCAAGTCCATATTATGACAAAGCACAGGAATACCTGCCTAATGGCCAGAGTGGAATTGTTACTTTTGGAGTAAAAGGGGGGTTTGAATCTGCTAAAAAAGTAGCTAATAAAACCCAGTTATTTTCCTTACTAGCCAATATTGGAGATAGTAAATCTCTTATTATACACCCAGCCAGCACCACCCATCAGCAATTGTCCCCAGAGGCTCAAATAGCTACTGGAGTTACAGAAGATCTCATTAGATTGTCCGTTGGGTTAGAATCTATTGAAGATTTAAAAGCAGACCTAACTTCTGTTTTTGCTGCTATTAAAGAAAATATTTTAGCTTAATATTCATGTGGCAAGTTTTTGCTTGCCGCTTAAATGACTCTTATGAAAACCATTCAAATAAAAGGATACCAGACCCTTTCCAGTTATACAGTAGACATTGCACTCACTTATGAGCATTTTGGGCTTCCTTTAGACAGTGCTCCAGTAGTGTTGGTGAACCATGCGCTTACTGGAAACTCTAATGTGGCTGGTGCTGGTGGCTGGTGGAGTGCACTTATTGGAGCGGGAAAATGCATAGATACGGAGCGGTACGCTGTTTTGGCATTTAATGTTCCGGGAAATGGCTATGATGGCTTTGTTATTGAAAACTATAAGAATTTTGTAGCGGGAGATATAGCAAAAATATTTCTTGAAGGGCTTGAGATTTTAAAAATCCCTAAATTATTTGCTATTATTGGCGGTTCCTTAGGAGGAGGTATTGCCTGGGAGATGGCTGCTTTTAATCCCCAAATTACACAGCACCTTATTCCGGTGGCCTCTGATTGGAAATCTACAGATTGGCTCATTGCCAACTGCCAAATTCAAGAACAATTTTTATTAAACTCTAAGCAGCCAGTTCATGACGCTCGTATGCACGCCATGCTCTGCTATAGAACGCCTGAGTCTTTTAATCAAAAGTTTAATAGAAGTACTAATGAGGCTTTGCAAGTGTTTAATGTAGAGAGTTGGCTTACCCATCACGGAGAAAAATTGCAAGCGCGTTTTCAGCTATCTGCATATAAACTAGTAAATCAATTATTACGTTCCATAGACATAACCAGAAATGGCCCAGAGGCCTTTAAAAAATTACAGGAAAGTGACACCCACATTCATATTATTGGGGTAGATTCTGACTTATTTTTTACTGCTTCTGAAAACAAAGATACCTTTAGGCAGTTGGCACAATCACAGTCTAATGTGACCTATGGAGAAATAAGATCTCTCCACGGGCACGATGCTTTTTTGTTAGAGTTTGAACAGTTAGAAATTTTATTAGTAGGTATATTTACCCCAGCATGGGCCCTTAAAAAAGTGCAGGTTTTAAAATTTGGTGGGAAGTCTCTGGCCAATGGAGAAGGGATAGAAAAGGTCTGTGAGATTATTGCGAAAAAGAAATCTGAGCAGCAACCTATTGCTGTGGTGGTGTCTGCTAGAGACAATGCCACAGACCAATTAGAGTGTTTGTTAGACCTAGCGGCCCAAGGCCAGGACTACCTCCCTGCCCTAGACTTTTTCAAAGCCCAACAAACCACCCCTCTCCGTGAACCTATCTTGGCACCATATTTTGAACAACTTAGCCAAATCTTAGTAGGGGTTGCTCTTACAAAAGACTACAGCCTTAAAATCAAGGACCAGGTATTGGCGTTTGGCGAAATCATTTCTGCTAAGACCTTGGTGTATTTATTAGAGAAAAAGGGTGTAAATGCTCAGCTATTAGACAGCAGAACCCTTATTAGAACTAATAACCAATTTGGGAACGCTCAAGTTCAAGAAGTCATTTCTAAACAGCAGGTAAGGGTTGCCTATGATTCGCTGCCAAAGGATGTTGTTCCTGTGTTTACAGGTTTTATAGGAGGAACCGCTTTAGGAGAGACCACTACGCTGGGGCGAAACGGAAGCAACTACTCTGCTGCCCTATTGGCTAATTTTCTAGAGGCGGGTGAATTGCAAAATTATACCCATGTAGACGGTATTTATACGGCCAATCCAAGTTTAGTCCCAGAAGCACAAAAAATTGCTGCGCTATCATATTCTGAAGCCAATGAGTTGGCCAATTTTGGAGCTACTATTTTACACGCCAAGACCATTATACCGCTTATTGAAAAAAACATTCCACTGAGAATTCTCAATACTTTTAAGGCAGAAAATGAGGGCACTTTAATAAGCGCTACACCTACTAAAGAAGGAATAAAATCTCTGTCTCTTATAGAATCTGTGAGTTTAATTACCATTGAAGGTAGAGGGCTTTTAGGAAAAGCAGGGGTAGATGCCAGAATTTTTAAGACTTTAGGAAACGCTAATATTAGTGTGAGTATCATTTCACAGGGATCTTCTGAAAGAGGGATTGGTTTAGTGGTAGATGCCAAGGACGCCACAGAAGCTGTGGTGTCCTTAGAACGTGAATTTGAACAAGATTTTTACGCCCAAGACATCAATAGGATCTATGCAGTAGACCAGGTGTCTGTTATTTCTATTGTAGGACAAGATTTGAGTTCTTTTCACAAGCCTTATAATGCGCTCATTAAAAACCAGATTGTGCCGCTTTTATTTAACAATACGGTGACGGGTAAAAACGTCTCATTGGTCTTGCATAAAAAAGACTTAAACAAGGCGCTCAATATTATGCATGCCCAAATATTTGGGCAGGCTAAAAAAGTAAATATAGCTGTATTTGGAGTAGGACAGGTGGGCGCCGCTTTGGTAGATCAGATATTAAAGGCTGCACCTCAAATAGAAGAGAGAAAAGGGATTAAGCTACAAGTATTTGCTTTGGCTAACTCTAAAGTAATGTTACTAAATGCTGGCGGGATTGGCAAAATTGCAACAGACACCACTGAAATAACTTTAACTTCTGCAACGGCATCTATATCAGAATCTAATGCAGTAGTTTCCACTTCAGACTGGCGTTCAGAATTGGCTGTTTCAGAACAGTATTCAGATGTAGAAGTATTGTGTAACTATGCCCAAATCCATCATTTAGAAAATTTAATATTGGTAGACAATACCGCTAGTGCTTCATTTGCAGCAAACTACGCTCATTTTGTAGCTCATGGTTTTGATTTGGTATCTTCTAATAAAATAGCCAATACCTTGTCCTACAAATCATACAGAGCACTGCGTGAACAGTTGGTAAAGTTTCAGAAACAATACCTTTATGAAACTAATGTTGGAGCTGGCTTACCCCTTATAGATACTATTAAATTACTGCATTTGTCTGGAGAGAATATCACCCAAATTAAGGGAGTGTTTTCAGGCTCACTCAGTTATATATTTAATACCTTTTCAGACTCAGATAAGCCTTTTTCTGAAGTAGTTAGGGAAGCCCTTTCTAAAGGGTATACAGAGCCAGACCCAAGAGAAGACTTAAGTGGGAATGACGTGGGTAGAAAGCTTCTGATTTTAGCCAGAGAGTTAGACCTTATTAATGAATTTTCTGAAGTAGTTATTGACAATCTTATTCCAGAATCTTTACGCAGCCTAGATGCCACAGTCTTCTTGACAGAAATATCTAAATTAGATGCTATATTTGCAGAAATAAAAGCCAAACAAGCCCCAAGACATGTCCTGAGATATATAGGGATTTTAAATGGGGATTTACAGCAAGAAAAAGGGTGTTTAAAGGCCCAATTAATATCTGTTGCTGGAGATAGTTCCTTGGGCCAAGTAAAGGGTGCGGATTCTATTATAGAAATATACACAGAATCTTATGGAAACCAGCCCATTGTTATTCAGGGTGCTGGTGCAGGAGCTTCCGTAACAGCTAGGGGTGTTTTTGGAGATATTTTAAGAATTGTGGAAAAGAATTAGGACCACTTAAAAAGAAGAAAAATGGACGCATATGAATTTGAAACCAATGCCATTAGAATGCAAATGCAGCGTTCTAAAAACTTGGAACATTCAACCCCACTGTACTTGACGTCTAGTTTTGTTTTTCAGGATGCAGAAGATATGCGGGCTTCTTTTGCAGAAGAAAAACAAAGAAATATCTATTCCAGATATGCAAATCCTAATACCTCAGAGCTTATTGAGAAAATTTGTAGCATGGAAAAAGCAGAAGCAGGTTTTGCTTTTGCCTCAGGCATGGCTGCTGTATACAGTACTTTTGCTGCTCTCTTAGAAAGTGGAGACCACATCCTTTCCTGTGCAAGTGTATTTGGCTCTACTCTTAGTTTGTACACCAATTTTTTCCCAAAATGGCAGATTAGTACAGACTTATTTCACATAAGAGCATCGGCCTCTGAAATAGAGGCCCTCATAAAACCCAATACAAAAGTTATTTACGTAGAGTCACCTACCAACCCTGCAGTAGACGTATTAGACCTTGAAATGCTTGGAAATATTGCAGAAAAACATGGTTTAATTCTCATAGTAGATAATTGTTTTGCCTCTCCTTATTTGCAGCAGCCTATTGTATTTGGCGCTCATTTAGTGGTGCATTCTGCAACCAAACTCATAGACGGCCAAGGAAGGGTTTTAGGCGGTATAACGGTGGGCTACGCAGATCTTATAGAGAAAATATATCGGTTTTCTAGAATATCTGGTCCTGCCATGTCTCCTTTTAACGCTTGGGTACTTTCCAAGAGTTTAGAAACCTTAGCGGTTAGAGTAGACCGCCACTGTGAAAACGCTTTGGCATTGGCTACTTTTCTAGAAAGTCATGAAAAAGTAAGCATGGTAAAGTATCCATTTTTAAAATCACACCCAATGTATGCCGTGGCCATAAAGCAAATGAAAGCGGGAGGGGCAGTAGTTGCCTTTGAAATAGCAGGAGGCTTAGAAGCTGGGAAAATCTTTTTTAACAGTATTCAAATGCTTTCACTCTCTGCTAATCTAGGAGACTCAAGAAGTATTGTCACACACCCAGCCAGTACCACCCACGCTAAATTAAGCCCAGAAGAACGCATCAACGCGGGCATTTCTGACGGGCTCATTAGAGTTTCTGTAGGATTAGAAAACATAAAAGATATTATGGCAGATGTAGCGCAGGCTATAGAAAAAGCCACTTTATAAAATATATTATTTTGACTGATAACAAAAAGACATACCCACTAAAAACACCTATAAAGGAACTTTTAAAAGAGAGAATACTAGTCTTAGACGGTGCCATGGGCACTATGATACAAGAGTATAGGTTCTCAGAAGAAGATTATAGGGGAGTGCGTTTTAAAGATTGGGAACACCCTTTACAAGGTAATAATGACTTATTAACCCTCACACAGCCAGATGCCATTAAAACCATTCATGAAAAATATCTGGCCGCAGGAGCCGATATCATAGAAACCAATACTTTTTCATGTACCACCATAGCTATGGCGGACTATCATATGGAGGGTCTGGTATATGAATTAAATTATGAGGCCACTAGAATAGCCTTAGAAGCCGCAGCAGCTTTTACAGCAAAGGATCCTTCAAGGCCTAGATATGTTGCTGGGAGTATAGGGCCCACTAACAGGACGGCTAGTTTATCTCCAGATGTAAACAACCCAGGTTATAGAGCGGTAAGCTTTGAAGATTTAAAAGTAGCTTACAGTGAGCAGGTAGTAGCATTATTAGACGCTGGAGTAGATATTTTATTAGTAGAAACTGTTTTCGACACCCTTAACGCAAAGGCTGCTTTATTTGCCATTGAAGAAGTAAAAACACAGAGAAATATTTCAATCCCCATTATGGTGAGTGGTACTATTACAGACGCCTCTGGAAGGACTTTATCTGGACAGACCGCAGAAGCATTCCTCATTTCAATTGCCCATTCAGATCTATTAACTGTAGGTTTTAACTGTGCGCTAGGTGCCAAAGCACTATTGCCACATTTAGAAGTATTGGCTAAAAAAGGACCTTTTGGGGTTTCTGCTCACCCCAATGCGGGTTTGCCAAATGCCTTTGGGGGCTATGATGAGAGTGCCTCAGAAATGGCTGCTCAAATTCAGCAGTATATAGACCTTGGTCTAGTAAATATTGTAGGGGGCTGCTGTGGTACCCGCCCAGCGCACATAGAGGCCATTGCAGCTATTGCGGCTAAAGGAACGCCCAGAAAGATACTAAACAAGGCCCTTCCTCAAATGCATCTTTCTGGTTTAGAGCCGCTCATACTCACCCCAGAGATTAATTTTGTAAATGTAGGAGAACGCACAAATGTAGCGGGTTCCAAGATTTTTTTAAGGCTTATAAAGGAAGGCTCTTATGAGCAAGCCTTAGCTGTAGCAAGAGAACAGGTAGAGAATGGGGCACAGATCATTGACATCAATATGGATGACGGTCTAATAGATGGTAAAGAGGCCATGGTTGATTTTTTAAACCTGGTGGTGGCAGAGCCAGATATTTCTAGGGTACCCATAATGATTGACAGTTCTAAATGGGAGATTATAGAGGCAGGTCTTAGGGTGGTACAAGGAAAGTGTGTGGTGAATTCTATCAGTTTAAAAGAAGGAGAAGCACAATTTTTGGCCCAGGCCACTAAAATTAAACAATATGGTGCTGCTGTTATTATTATGGCTTTTGATGAGGTGGGTCAGGCAGATAATTATAAAAGAAGGATAGAAATAGCTAAACGCTCATATGATTTGCTGGTTCAAAAATTAGACTTTGCACCCCAAGACATTATTTTTGATTTAAATGTGTTTCCAGTGGCTACCGGAATGGAAGAACACCGCCACAACGCATTAGATTTTATAAAGGCTACGGCTTGGGTGCGCACTCATTTACCATATGCCTCTGTGAGTGGTGGGGTGAGTAATGTCTCCTTTAGCTTTAGGGGCAACAACCCTGTTAGAGAGGCCATGCATTCAGTATTTTTATATCATGCCATTAAGGCTGGTATGAATATGGGAATTGTAAACCCAAGTATGTTGGAGGTGTATGATGACATTCCTAAGGACTTATTGGCCCATGTAGAAGACGTTATTTTAGACAGGCGGGATGACGCCACAGAGCGTTTATTAGATTTTGCAGAGGGATTTGTTGGGACAGTAAAAGAAAGTAAAATTGACTTGTCATGGAGAGAGACTCCCCTGCAAGACAGAATTACCAGAGCCCTTGTAAAAGGTATAGACGCTTATATTATTGAAGATGTAGAAGAAGCCAGACTAGCTGCAGCTGCTCCTATTCACGTCATTGAAGGCAATTTAATGACGGGTATGAATGTAGTAGGAGATTTGTTTGGAGCTGGGAAAATGTTTCTGCCTCAGGTGGTGAAATCTGCCCGTGTAATGAAAAAGGCAGTGGCTTATTTACTTCCGTACATTGAAGAGGCAAAAAAATCACAGCCCAATTATGACGCTACAGCCTCACAATCTGCAGGTAAAATACTCATGGCTACAGTGAAGGGTGACGTGCATGACATTGGTAAGAATATTGTGAGTGTAGTACTGGCCTGTAACAATTATGAAATTATAGATTTAGGGGTGATGGTGCCGCCAGATAAAATTATAGCTGCTGCCAAGGAGCATCAGGTAGACGTTATTGGGCTCAGTGGCCTTATTACACCTTCTTTAGATGAGATGGTGTTCTTAGCGGCAGCCATGGAAAGAGAAGGTTTTAAAATACCCTTACTCATAGGAGGGGCCACCACTTCTAAGGCGCATACAGCAGTGAAAATAGCTACGCAGTACAGCCAAACGGTGGTGCATGTAAATGACGCTTCTAGGGCTGTAACAGTAGTAGGAGACTTGTTGCAAGAAGAGAGTTCACCAGCATACAAGGCGCAATTAAAAGTAGATTATGATGCGTTTAGGACTCAGTTTTTAAGCAGGTCTAAAACTAAAGAATACATCTCTTTAGAGGCAGCTAGAGCCAATGCGTTACAATTAAATTTCAGTAATAAGACTATAAAGACTCCAAATAAGTTAGGAATTCAAATTATAGAAAACCAAGATCTTAATGACTTGGTTCCTTTTATAGATTGGACGCCATTTTTCAGAAGTTGGGAGTTGCATGGCCGTTATCCGGATATTCTAACAGATGAAGTGGTAGGCCCGCAAGCCTCTGATCTTTTTAAAGATGCTCAGGAAATGCTACAAAAAATTATTGTAGAGAAGAAATTTACTGCCAAGGCTATTTTTGGTTTGTTTCCCGCTCATAGAGAAGGGGCAGATGATATTTTAGTACAAAAAGACCCACAACACCAATATGTTTTTAGGACCCTTAGGCAGCAAATTAAAAAGAAAGAAGGAATTGCCCACCGCGCCCTTTCAGACTATATAGCACCTAAAGAGTCTGAAGTACAAGACCATTTAGGGGTCTTTTGTGTAACGGCAGGTTTTGGTTCTGAAGAAATGGCCAACAGCTACCAGACTGCTCTAGATGACTATAATTCCATAATGGTTAAAGCTTTGGCAGATCGTTTGGCAGAGGCTTTTGCAGAGTGTTTACACCTAGAAGTTAGAAAAGAACACTGGGGCTATGCGGTAGATGAAACGCTAGACAATGCGGCCCTAATTTCTGAGGGTTACAAAGGAATTAGACCAGCCCCAGGCTACCCAGCCTGCCCCGATCATTTAGAAAAACAAACCATTTGGGAATTATTAAAAGTAGAAAAAGAGATTGGTGTAAGTCTTACAGATAGTTTGGCCATGTGGCCCGCATCTTCCGTTTCTGGTTATTATTTTGCACATCCAGAAGCTACTTACTTTGGTGTTGGTAAAATGACTCAAGACCAACTAGAAGATTTTGCCACTAGAAAAAACATAGACTTAGCTACTGCTAAAAAGTGGTTGGCTCCTAATTTAGCAGATTATTAATTTATGAAGATTACAGAACACATATTAGCCGCCAAGGGAAAAACTTTATTTTCTTTTGAAATTGTACCACCTGTAAAAGGGGGAAATATTCAGGAACTTTATGACAACATAGATCCGCTCATGGAGTACAAGCCGCCTTTTATTGATGTGACTACTTCCAGAGAAGAATTTGTTTATATACAAAAGGAAGGCTTATTAGATAAAAAGCTCACCAGAATGCGCCCAGGAACGGTGGGTATTTGTGCTTCAATTAAGCACAAATACGGGGTAGATACTGTCCCTCACATTTTATGTGGTGGCTTTAGCAAAGAAGAGACAGAGTACCTTTTAATAGATTGTCAGTACCTAGGCATAGAAAATGTCATGGCCCTTAGGGGCGATGCGATGGCCGCGCAGCGCTATTTTGAACCCACATTAGGAGGGCATGCATATGCCATAGATTTGGTAAAGCAAATTAAAAATCTTAGTGAAGGAAAATACCTACATGAAAGCACAGATAACAACTATGCAGCTCCTTTTTGTATAGGCGTAGCCGGTTATCCAGAAAAGCATTTAGAAGCGCCCTCTATGCAGCAAGATCTAAAAAGGCTTAAGGAAAAGGTAGATGCTGGAGCCCATTATGTAGTGACCCAAATGTTCTTTGATAACCAAAAGTACTTTGATTTTGTAGCAGCAGCAAAAGTCATGGGTATCACAGTACCTATTATTCCCGGGATTAAACCCATAGCCATAGAAAAACACTTGCAATTACTGCCACAGGTATTTAGTTTAGACTTACCGCAAGAACTCATTGACGCTGTTTGCAGCGCAAAAGATAATATAGCAGTGAGAGAAATAGGAATTGAATGGGCCATAACACAATCAAAAGAATTATTAGTGGCTGGGGTTCCGGTACTGCATTATTACTCTATGGGAAAATCTAGTAATATAGAGGCCATTGCAAAAGAGGTGTTTTAAAAATATTTAGGGTATTTGATTATTCTCATAATTGATAGTTCATTTTTGAGATATGTGAACTGTAGCAGCCTTCTTTTGTTTTATTTCAAAAAAAACATTTGAATTCGCAGAATTTTAAATAAAATAATTACTTTAGCTTTTTATAAACAAATTATGACACTGAGTACATCATTCTGGAGCCGTTATTTTTTTTACTTCTATTTTAATAGAAGTACGGGGCTTTTATAGGATAGTGTAGCCACTATATACCTTATTAGAGTCCCGCTGTAGCGGGATTTTTTTTTGACATAAAATGAAAGAAAAATTAAAAATAGCCATTCAAGGCATTAAGGGATCTAACCATCATCAGGTGGCTATAGATTGTTATGGAGCCCACCAGGAAATGGTACCTTGCCTCTCTTTTAATGCCCTGGTTCAGCAGTTGCTCCAAAACAAAGCGGATAAGGGGGTTATGGCCATTGAAAACTCTATTGCGGGCTCTATTATTCCTAACTATGCCTTGGTTTATGACCACCATTTGCACATAGTAGGAGAGCACTATCTGAATATTCACCACCACCTCATGGCCCTATCAGGTCAGAAAATTGAAGATATTAAGGCGGTACACTCTCACCCAATGGCGCTATTGCAGTGCCAGCTGTTCTTTGAGCAGTACCCTCACATTCAATTAGTAGAAGATGTAGATACGGCAGAAACAGCCCAACGCATTCAAAAAAACCAATTAAAAGGTATAGCTGCCATAGCTCCAAAGGTAGCTGCAGCGCTATATGGTTTAGAGGTGTTGGCCACAGATATACAGACTATAAAAAATAATGCCACCCGCTTTATTTTAGTAAAAACCAGTCCTAAGGAATTAGCAGCTTCAGAAATTAATAAGGCGTCTTTACGCTTTGTGTTGGATCATAAGAGAGGGAGTTTGGCGGCGGTACTCAATGTGATGAGTGATTGTAATTTAAATTTAACAAAAATACAGTCGCTCCCTGTCATAGATATTCCTTGGAAGTATGCCTTTTTTGTAGACATCACTTTTGAAAAGTATGAAGATTATATAAAAGCCATAGCTATTTTAGAAATTATGGCGGAGGAATTTAGGGTTTTAGGAGCTTACAAAAACGCAAGAGTCTTATGAAAACAGCAGATCGTTTATCAACCGTTCAGGAATACTACTTCTCTAGAAAACTTAGAGAAGTGCGCGGCCTATTGGCAGCTGGAAAGCAGATTATTAATATGGGGATTGGGAGTCCTGACATTCTGCCTAATCCTGCGGTGACAGCTGCACTTGTGGCAGCTATGACTGAACCCAATGCACATCAATACCAGTCTTACCAAGGACTGCCTGCACTTAGAGGGGCCATGGCTCAGTTTTATAAGGACCAATTTGGAGTACTAGTAAACCCAGAAGATGAAGTGTTGCCACTGATGGGGTCTAAGGAGGGAATTATGCATATTAGCATGGCTTTTTTAAACCCTGGAGATGGAGTGCTTATTCCAGACCCAGGGTATCCTACTTACCAATCTGTTTCAGATTTGGTAGGCGCTGAGGTAATTCCCTACCGCTTGTCTAAAGAAGGTGGATGGCTCCCGGATATTGTAGCATTAGAAGCCACTGATTTAAGTGGGGTAAAACTTATGTGGTTGTCTTACCCTCACATGCCTACAGGCGCAACAGCAAGTCTTGCAGCATTATCGGCGCTAGTGTCCTTTGCTAAAAGGCATGATATTTTATTAGTAAATGACAATCCTTATAGTTTTTTGCTCAATGAGCAGCCCACTAGTATTTTAGCTGTTTCTGGCTCCAAAGGGCATGTGCTTGAACTCAACACACTGAGCAAGTCCTTTAATATGGCTGGTTGGCGTGTGGGCATGGTCATGGGACAAGCAGACCTTATTAATGCCGTATTAAAGGTAAAGAGTAATATGGATTCTGGTATGTTTTACCCAGTGCAAATAGGTGCTATTGCCGCCTTGGCCTCTGGTCCAGAATGGTTTGAAAATTTAAATGAAATATACGCCAAGCGCAGGGTATTGGTCTATGAATTGGCAGCACTCTTGGGCTGTACCTATGACCTTAATGCGGTGGGTTTATTTGTTTGGGCTGCTTTACCCCCCGGCGCAGAAGACGCAGAAACTTTTATAGACCGCCTTTTGTATGAAAAAGATTTGTTTATAACCCCTGGCACTATTTTTGGCGTTGGAGGTACCGGTTATATCCGTTTCTCTCTCTGTGTTACAGAAGACGCTATTAAAGAAGCTATTAACCGTATTAAATATTAATTCATGAAACAAGTGAGTATTATTGGATTGGGACTTATTGGTGGCTCTTTTGCTAGGGATTTTAAAAACCTCTACCCAGAAGCCGTGCTGGTGGGCATAGACCAAAATGAGTCTCACTTAAAAGAGGCACTTTCTTTAGGCCTTATAGATGTTGTGGGTAGTATAGAAGTAGATCTTTCTAAGGCAGATCTAGTTTTTATAGCCATTCCTGTAGATGCCACAATTGCTTTACTGCCTAGTATTCTAGATTTAGTGCCAGAGAATTGTGTGGTTACAGACGCTGGTTCTACAAAGGCTAGCCTTTGTGAGGCAGTGGCAAAACATCCTAAGAGGAGAAATTATTTGGCTGCCCATCCTATTGCAGGCACAGAATTTTCAGGACCATCGGCCGCGGTAGCAGGCCTATTTAAAGGTAAGACTAATATTATCTGCGAGGTAGAACAAACGGCTTTTAAGTTGCAAGAACAGGCTTTGGAAATTTTTAATGCTATGGGCATGCGCATTCGTTATATGAACGCTGCTGCTCATGACACCCATATTGCCTATATGTCTCATCTGTCGCATATCAGTTCCTTTATGTTGGGAAAGACAGTGATTGAGAAGGAAAAAAATGAAAGAGATATCTTTGATATGGCTGGTAGTGGTTTTGAGAGTACGGTGCGTTTGGCTAAGAGTTCACCAGCCATGTGGGCCCCTATTTTTAAAGACAATAAAGCTGCTGTTTTGGAGTCTTTAACGGACTATATTGCAAATTTAACGGCTTTTAAAGCCCTCATGGAGGTGGGAGATTTTGAGGGGGTTTACAAACAGATGGAAGAAACTAATAAAATTAAAGCCATTTTGAATGGCTTACCCTAACCGCATATCTAGTACAATAAAAAAGAAGCACATTAAATAAGATCGCATTTTAAATAAGGAGTTTTAGCTCCTAAAAACAAATACCTAAACAATAAATTACAAGCAATGGAAAATTCAAAGAAAATGAGAACCTGGTTAGACAATATGGGATTAGACCACCCATTAGTTATTGCTGGACCTTGTAGCGCAGAAACGGAAGAGCAGGTGTTAAAAATAGCGCATGAACTAAAAAACACAGATGTCAACTATTACAGAGCAGGTATATGGAAACCTAGAACTAAGCCTGGTATGTTTGAGGGCGTGGGAGCACTTGGACTAAAGTGGCTACAAAAAGTAAAGCAGGAAACAGGTTTAAAAACAGCTACAGAGGTAGCTAATAGAGCCCATGTAGAATTGGCTTTAGAGCATGACATAGATTTACTTTGGATAGGAGCACGCTCTACTGTGAGTCCTTTTATTGTTCAGGAAATTGCAGATGCTTTAAAAGGAACAGACAAAATTGTATTAGTTAAAAATCCTGTGAATCCAGATTTAGCCCTATGGTTAGGAGCTATAGAGCGTTTACAAAATGCAGATATTAAGAACTTAGGTGTTATACACAGGGGTTTTTCTACCTATGAGAAAAGCAAGTATAGAAATATTCCAGAATGGCAAATAGCCATTGAACTGCAACAAAAATTTCCTGACCTTCCTATTATTAATGACCCTTCTCATATTACTGGAAAGAGGGACATGATTTTTGATGTGTCACAAACGGCCTTAGATTTAAATTTTGACGGGCTTATGATAGAGACCCACACAGATCCAGATAATGCATGGAGCGACGCTGCACAGCAAGTAACACCCTCATCGCTCATTCAAATCATGAAGGATTTAAAGATTAGAAAAAAATCTTCTTCTGAGGTAGATTACACCTCTGAATTAGCCCATTTAAGAGCTCAAATAGACATTATTGACAATCAGTTAGTTGATACGCTTGCTAAGAGAATGAAGGTAGCAGATGCCATTGGGGGGATTAAGAAATCTCAGAATGTAGCAGTGCTTCAGAGCAGCAGATGGAATGAAATTTTAGGGAATATGATTTTAGAAGGAGCGTCTAAGGGATTGAGTGAAGAGTTTATTCTCAAGATGTTTAAAGCCATTCACCAGGAGTCTATTAACCACCAAGAAAAAGTTTTAAAGTCATAAGCTGTAACATATCTCATAAACTCTTGTCTTTATTAGGTATTGATTTAATAACTTGCAGTCCTTTGGCTGTGATAAAAAAGCACCTATGAAAAAGTATTTTGTTTTATTGTTAGTATTGTCTTGTAATTTCTTGTCCGCTCAATTTAATTTAGAGCGCGACCTGGGTGATTTTCACGAAATTAAAGTCTATGACCTTATTGAAGTGATTTTAATTAAGTCTTCTGAAAATAAGGTGCGTATAAAAGGCCCTCATGCTTCAGACATTCAGCTCATTAATAAAGATGGGGTATTAAAAGTGCGAATGGCATTGGAAAAAAAGTTTCAGGGTGAGAATACCTTAGTAGAGGTTTTGTATACAGACTTAGAAGTAGTAGACGGCAATGAAGGAGCTCAAATTACTTTTAATGAGCTTATAAGCCAAACGGCATTGAGCTTAAGAGTTCAGGAAGGGGCGCTTATTACCGTGGGGCTTGAGGTAGATTATTTAGAGTCAAAAGCGGTAACAGGAGGTATTATTCGCGCCTCTGGTATGGCCAAGGTTCATGAGGTAAATATGAATACTGGAGCTATCTTAGAAGCTAAAAAATTAAAAACTAATATGACCAATATAAAAGTGACTGCCGGAGGAGAGGCATCTATTTATGCCTCTAAAAGAGTAGATATTAATGTAAGAGCTGGTGGTGATATTGATGTGTATGGCAACCCTAAAGAGGTCATTAAAAAACAATTTGCCGGAGGTAGAATTAGATTTAAATCCTAAAGGCAGTATCATTTATGAAAGGAACCGTTTACAAATCTACAGGGAGTTGGTATACTGTGAAAGCTACAGACGGTCATTTTTATGAATGTAGGATTAAGGGGAAATTTAGGATGAAAGGCATTAAGAGCACCAATCCCATTGCGGTGGGTGACCAAGTGTCTTTTGATTTTGAACCACAGGCTCCAGCGCAAGAGGGCGTAACAGCGCTAAAGGCTCAGGGAGTTATTCACTCCATTACTGATCGTAAGAATTATATTGTAAGGAAATCTGTAAACCTCTCTAAGCAAACTCATATTATTGCTACTAATTTAGATAGGGTTTTCCTAATGGTGACCCTCAATAATCCTCCAACCTTAACCCCTTTTATAGATCGTTTTTTAGTGTCTGCAGAAGCCTATGGCATAGAAACGGTTTTGCTTTTTAATAAAATAGATACTTACAACCAAGAAGAATTGTTTGAGGTAAAATATTTAGAACACTTATACCGCGAGGTAGGCTACAAATGTTTAGAAATTTCGGCTATTACTGGTGTAAATTTAGACCAGTTAAAGGCACTTATGAAAGACAAGGTAACTTTGTTTTCTGGGCACTCAGGAGTGGGTAAATCTACCCTTGTGAATGCCATAGAAAATGGATTGGACCTAAAGACAGCTCAAATTTCCTTACAGCATATGCAAGGCCAACACACCACAACCTTTGCTGAGATGTACGATCTGAGTTTTGGGGGTCAAATTATAGATACTCCTGGTATTAAAGGCTTTGGAATTGTAGATATGGAGCCACTAGAAATAGGGAATTTTTTCCCAGAATTTTTTGCATTAAAACAATTCTGCAAATTTAATAATTGCCTGCATTTAGAAGAGCCTAAGTGTGCAGTAAAAGAAGCTTTAGATCTAGACAAGGTTTCAATGTTTCGCTATAAAAGTTACGTCCAAATGCTCTCAGATGAAGATGCTCATTACAGGCAAGATATTCATGCAGAATCATGAGAGCTATAATTCAAAGAGTTTCAGAAGCCTCTGTAGAAGTGGCGGGTGTAAATACAGCAAAGATTCAAAAAGGTTTGTTGGTGCTTTTAGGTATTACTCCATTAGACAGCCAAGTAGACATAGATTGGCTGGCTCATAAACTGTTGAACCTAAGAATTTTTGATGACGCCAATAGTCAGATGAACCACTCATTGCTAAGCCTTCAACTAGACCTCATAGTAGTAAGTCAATTCACTCTTTTTGCAAGCACTAAAAAAGGAAATAGGCCTTCTTATAGTAAGGCAGCCAAAGCAGAAATAGCTATTCCTTTATATGAAAATTTTATAAAAACACTAGAACAGCTGCTAGGTAAAAAAGTAGGTACTGGTATTTTTGGAACAGATATGAAAGTTTCATTGATCAATGACGGTCCGGTAACTATTGCCATAGACAGCTATCAAAAAGAATAGATATGGATATTAAAAATGCACAATTAACAGTAGACCAGTGGATTAAAAAGCATGGAGTGCGCTATTTTAACGAGCTCACTAATATGGCTCAGCTTACAGAAGAGGTAGGAGAAGTAGCCAGAATTATAGCCAGGCGTTATGGGGAACAGTCAGAAAAGACTTCAGACATGGAAAAGGATTTAGGAGAGGAGTTGGCAGACGTTGTGTTTGTAGTGCTTTGCTTAGCCAACCAAACAGGTATAAACTTACAGGAAGCCTTTGATAGAAAGTTGGATTTAAAAACCAGCAGAGATCATGATAGACATCAAAATAACAATAAATTACGTTAGATTTTATTTTGGCATCGGCCATAAAATGGCCCAATAAAATTAGAATGAAAAATACTACTTATACTTTACAGGGCCCTAGTTCAAATATTATTAAGGGGCGTATACAGATTACTGGCTCTAAAAGTGAAACCAATAGATTGTTGTTGCTAAAGGCACTGTTCCCAGCTATAAGTATAGAAAATACCTCTAATTCAGATGACGCACAGGCCATGGAAAAAGGGGTTGCTACTACCCAAGGATTGGTAGATGTGTACCATGCAGGTACTGCCATGCGTTTTTTAACTGCTTATTTTGCTACTAAAAAAGATGCAGACATTCTTTTAACGGGTTCTGCTAGAATGCAGGAGCGCCCTATCAGAATTCTAGTAGATGCCCTAAGAACATTAGGCGCACAGATTACTTATCATAAAAATGAAGGCTTCCCACCGCTGCGAATTTTAGGACAAAAAATAAAGGTTCATGAAGTGTATTTAGAGGCTGGTGTGAGTAGCCAATATATTTCTGCTTTACTCTTAGTGGGGCCTAGCTTAGAAAATGGACTCACCCTTCACTTAAAAGGAATGATCACCTCTGTCCCTTATATTAAAATGACTTTGAGTCTTTTAGAACAAATAGGCATTAAGACTAGTTTTAAAGGACAAAGTATTCAGGTATGGCCCGCTAATGAGCTGCCAGCTAAAAAGGTAGTAGTAGAATCTGATTGGAGTTCTGCGTCTTATTTTTATTCCATAATATCTTTAGCTGATATAGGAAGTGAGTTAGAACTCACTTCCTATCACTCTTCTAGCCTTCAGGGCGATGCCGTTTTGGCTACCATTTATAAATTATTAGGTGTTCAGACCTCTTTTAAAGGCCATAGCCTAACTCTTACCAAAGTATCAGCTCCTTCTTCCGCTGTTTTAACAGAAGGCCTATCCTGCAACTTATCTAATGCACCAGACATTGCCCAGACTATAGCTGTAAGTTGTTTTGGCTTGGGACTGGCTTGTAATTTAACAGGCCTTCACACCCTTAAAATAAAAGAGACAGATAGATTATTAGCTTTAGAACACGAGCTAAGTGCTTTAGGAGCCTCTATTTCTGTAACAGAAAAAAGTTTACATCTAAAAAGGTTTTTGGGTCATATAAATACAGGGGTAACTATAGCTACCTATCACGACCACAGAATGGCTATGGCTTTTGCTCCTTTAGCATTAAAAACTTCTCTAAAAATTGCAGATGCCGCAGTAGTAAATAAATCATATCCAGACTTTTGGGAAGACATGAAGGCCTTAGGTATGAATGTGGGATTGTAAATTAGCCTCTACAACCCCTATTAAGTCTAAGAATATTAAATTAAAAGCCTATTTGCTTGACAAGGCTATGCTGCGAGTTGTATATTTGCAAGCTTTAAATTAAGAACAAAAGACTATGAAATTATCCCATTTTGGTTTTGAATTGCCTGACCATCTATTGTCAGAATACCCTGCAGAGAATAGAGATGAATCTAAATTAATGGTTATTGATAGGGCTAAGGGAACTATTGAACACAAAATGTTTAAAGACATTATAAACTATTTTGACGAAGGAGATGTCATGGTTTTAAATAATACAAAAGTTTTTCCGGCTAGATTATATGGTAACAAAGAAAAGACAGGCGCTAGAATTGAAGTTTTCTTGCTCAGAGAACTCAATGAAGAGCAGCGTCTTTGGGACGTATTAGTAGACCCGGCTCGTAAAATTCGTATTGGAAATAAACTGTATTTTGGAGAAGATGAAAGCTTGGTGGCAGAGGTAATAGACAATACTACATCTAGAGGAAGAACACTTAGGTTTTTATATGACGGTTCTTATACAGATTTTAGAAAGAAGCTAAGAGACTTGGGAGAAACTCCATTGCCTAAATACATTAAAAGAGAAGTAGAGGCAGCAGACGAAGATAGATACCAGACTATTTATGCTAAGCACGAAGGGGCTGTTGCTGCACCTACTGCTGGTTTGCATTTTTCTAAACAACTTCTAAAGCGTCTAGAAATAAAAGGATTGGACTTTGCAGAGCTTACGTTACATGTTGGCTTAGGGACTTTTAATCCTGTTGAAGTAGAAGACCTTTCAAAACATAAAATGGACTCTGAAGAGCTCATTATTGAAACACCTGCCACAGAGATTATAAACAATGCCAAGATTCATAAAAAGCGTATATGTGCAGTAGGAACTACTGTTATGCGAGGCTTAGAAACGGCTGTTTCTACAAAACATACTTTAAATACCTACCAAGGGTGGACCAATAAATTTGTATTCCCTCCTTATGAATTTAGTATTGCCAACTGTATGATCACTAACTTTCATTTGCCAAAATCTACCCTACTCATGATGGTTTCTGCCTTTATGGGACATGATTTAATGAAAGAAGCCTATAAAATAGCCATAGAGCAAGAATATAAATTCTATTCTTATGGTGACGCTATGCTTATTATATAAGTAAAATTTTATAAGGAAAAGCCTGACTAAACCTAGAGTGCAGTCAGGCTTTTTCATTTAAATTACTAGTACCTTTAAAAAGTGAAAGAAGGAGTTAAAAAAGACATTCGCGCACTGAGTAAACAAGCCCTAAGAGACTATTTTGAAGCTGAAGGGCAGCAGCCCTTTAGAGGAAACCAGGTCTATGAATGGCTTTGGCAGAAAGGCGCACATTCCTTTGAGGCCATGACCAATCTATCTAAGGAAACCAGGCTATTTTTAGAAACACACTTTGTTATTAATCACATCAGGGTAGATCTAATGCAGCGATCCAGTGACGGAACTATTAAAAATGCGGTACGCTTGCATGACAACCTCATTGTAGAGTCTGTATTAATTCCTACTAAAACCAGAACTACTGCCTGTGTTTCTAGCCAAGTAGGCTGTAGCTTGGACTGTAAATTTTGTGCTACTTCTAGGTTAAAACGAATGCGAAACCTCTTGCCAGACGAGATTTATGACCAGGTAGTAGCCATAGATCAAGAAAGCCGTTTGTATTTTAATAGGCCTCTTAGCAATATTGTTTTTATGGGTATGGGAGAACCCTTAATGAATTATAATAATGTACTTAAGGCCATTGAAAAAATCACAGATCCTCAAGGCCTAGGAATGTCGCCAAAACGGATCATTGTCTCTACCTCAGGGGTTCCTAAAATGATTAAGAAAATGGCAGATGACGGGGTTAAATTTAAATTAGCGGTCTCTCTTCACTCTGCTATAGACGAAGTGCGTACCCAGATCATGCCTTTTAATAAAACCTTTCCGTTAGCAGATTTAAGGGAAGCATTGGAGTATTGGTACGCCCATACCAAAAGCAGGATCACCTATGAATACGTGGTGTGGAAAGATATTAATGACACCCAAGAAGCTGTAAATGCCTTGGTTCAATTTTGTCGTTTTGCACCTGCAAAAGTGAATTTAATTGAATATAATCCTATAGATGACGGAATGTTTGCTCAGGCCTCACAAGCAGCCATTGATATGTATGTGAATACCTTGGAGCGTAATAATATTACCGTAACAGTAAGGCGTTCTAGAGGAAAAGATATAGATGCTGCCTGCGGACAATTAGCAAATAAACAAGATATTAAAATATAAAATAGCTATGGCACATATTGTAATTACAGGGACAAGTAGGGGAATTGGGTTTGAAATGGCTCAAATTTTTGCAGCTCAAGGTCATGAAGTCTTGGCTTTGTCAAGAGATCCTGAGCCTATATTAGCACTTGGAAATTCAAGTATTCACGCCTTTGCTTTTGACATTACAGCGCCAAATGACATAGTTAAGGTATCTAATTTTGTGACAGAAAAATGGAATGGACAAGTGGCGGTATTAGTAAACAATGCAGGTATCCTTATTAACAAACCATTTTTAGAGACAAGCACAGAAGACTTTTCCCAAGTATATGGGGTAAACGTTTTTGGAGTGGCTGCTATTACAAAGGCATTAATTCCTGCTTTGAAGGGGGGTCACGTGGTGACCATTAGCTCTATGGGAGGGGTCCAAGGAAGTTCAAAATTTCCAGGTTTGGCTGCATATAGCTCAAGTAAAGGAGCCGTGATTACACTTACAGAATTGTGGGCAGAAGAATTTAAAGAAAAGGGTCCAGCCTTTAATGTGTTGGCCATTGGTGCAGTGAGAACAGAAATGTTAGCATCAGCTTTTCCAGGTTATGAGCCCCCAACCACAGCGCACCAGATGGCAAATTATATAGTAGATTTTGCCATAAACGGTCATGCCCTATACAATGGGAAAATGTTACAGGTTAGCAACTCTACCCCTTAATTGTAACCGTCTTTTTCAATTCTAACAAGAAGCTAGTAACAGAGTTTCTTTAATCTTCTAAGTTTCCAAAACCTCCTGCTTGATAATCTCTAATTGCCTCAGTTATCTCTGCTTGTGTATTCATAACAAAGGGTCCCTGAGCTACAATAGGTTCATGAATAGGGGCTCCAGAAAGCACTAAAACTTGCGCGTCTTCATTAGCGGTCAATTCAAAAGTTTCTCCTTCGTTTTCAAATAAGACAAAGTAATTATCACCTACAATCTCCTTGTGTCCAGTGATATAAACAGATCCAGAAAGTACTAAAATTGCAGTATTGTTCGTGGCTGAAAATTCAAAGGGAACAGATCCACCTTTTTTTAAATGTAAGGTCATCAGGTGTACCTCAGTAAAGCTATTAGCGGCTCCTTTTGTATCTTGGTATTGTCCAGCAATTACTTTTATCTCACCCTTTCCAGCTGTTAAAGTGACTGTAGGAATGTCATTGTCATTAAAGCCTTGATATTTTGGAGGAGACATTTTGTGGGCTGCCGGTAAATTTACCCAAAGTTGCACCATTTGGAAGATCCCTCCATTTTTGGCAAAGGTTGTTTCGTGATACTCTTTGTGCAATACACCAGAGGCAGCGGTCATCCATTGCACGCCTCCTGGCCCAATAATTCCTTGGTTTCCAGCAGAGTCATGGTGTGCTATACTTCCCTTAAAAGCCAAAGTGACTGTTTCAAAGCCCCTATGCGGGTGAACACCCACTCCTCTTGGAGTGTCAGTAGCGGGAAAATGAAATGGTGCATTGTAGTCCAGCATGATAAAAGGACTCATACGTTCCATGTCCAGGCCGTAGGCCGATGGTATAAAATTCTGTACTCTAAAACCATCTCCAACAAAATGAGGATTTCTTGGGGGTATAAGGAGAGAAACTTCTTTGACAGCCATATTTTTTTGTTGTAAAGATAATTCTAAAAACCTTAATTTAGTGGTGTGAAAGAGATTTTAGAAAAATATATTCCTCCTCAAGCGGTGGCACCCTGTATGTTTTTAATCCAAACCCATGAGGTACATTTGAAAATTGTAAATTCAAGGGTCACCCGCCATGGAGATTACCGTAGGAATTTAGATGGGAGACATGCCATAACGGTAAATGCTACTTTAAATCCCTATAGGTTTTTAATGACACTCATACATGAAATAGCTCATTTAGTGGCTTTTGAGTCATATGGGTACCGAATTAAACCGCATGGGGTTCATTGGAAAAATACTTTTAAAACACTCATATTGCCCTTTATTAGACCAGAAGTATTTCCTGCGGATTTACTTCCATATTTGGCATCTCATTTTAAAAATCCAAAGGCTAGTTCAGACACAGACGCTTTGCTTTCAGTAGCTTTTTCTAAATATGACACCCAGCTAGGGAATGAGAGCTATGTTTTTGAAGTACCTTTGGGCAGCCTCTTTAAAATTTACAATGGTAAAATATTTAAAAAAGGCCCTAAAAGAGTAAAGCGTTATGAATGTTTGGAGGTCTCTAGTGGACGTACTTATTTATTCCAGCCCAATGCTCAAGTAGAATTTTTAATAGAAGAAAGTAATGGCTAAATACGCACTCATTATGGCTGGAGGAGTAGGGTCTAGGTTTTGGCCTATGAGTACCCAATCTTTTCCAAAACAGTTTCATGATTTTTTAGGGACAGGCAATAGTTTGTTGCAACAGACTTATCAAAGAATGGCTAGTTTTATTGTGCCAGAAAATATATTGGTGCTCACCAATACTGCTTATAAAGACCTAGTACTCTCACAGCTCCCTAATCTTACAGAGGCCCAGCTAGTTTTAGAACCCTGCATGAGAAACACAGCTCCATGCATCTTATACGCCGCTCAAAAGATATATAAAATGGATCCAGACGCTCAGCTTTTAATAGCTCCGTCTGACCATTGGATTGAAGATGAACAAGCCTTTTCTAAAGATGTAGCTATTTGTTTTGAGGCTAGCAAAACTTCAGGAGTATTGTGTACCCTAGGTATTACCCCTACATTTCCAAATACAGGTTTTGGTTATATTGAATCTGAAGGTACTGAAAAAGAGGGCTTATATAAGGTAGTTCAGTTTAGAGAAAAACCAGATTATGTGACAGCCCAGTCTTTTATTAAGGCAGGAAATTTTAGTTGGAATGCGGGAATTTTTATTTGGAGCGTTCACACTATTTTAAAAGCTTTTAAAGATTTTGAACCTAGTTTATTTACGCTTTTTGAAAAAGGTGTGGACGTATATAATACTTTAGATGAGGCACAATTTATAGAAGAAAATTACCCAAAGGCTGCTAATATTTCTATTGATTACGCTATTTTAGAAAGGGCCTCTGAGATTTTTATGAGGCGCGCCAATTTTGATTGGAATGACTTAGGCACATGGGGAGCACTCTATGATAAATTACCTAAAGATGCTGCAAATAACGGAGTGGCACATGCGCAACTTCTAGCCATTGACGCTAGTGATAATATGATCATGGCACCTAAGGGTAAAAAAGTGGTGATAGAAGGCTTAAATAATTTTATTGTCGTAGACAAAGACCAGGTGCTTTTAATTTACCCAAAATCTAAAGAACAGGACATTAAAAAAGTAGTTGAAAAGGTTCAAGAATCTTTTGGTTCAGAGTTTATTTAGATAAACTGGGAAAATTTTAGTTTTTAAAGACTTACTTATTTTAGAGAATTAAGCCTTGTCTTCTATATACATTTTTCTTACTCTCTTAAAAAGCTCAGAGGAGTAAACAAAGTCTGTTACCGCTTGGTTGTCTGTCTTAAAAATCTCATTTTTAGTTCCTTCCCAAGCTTTACAACCCTCTTTTAAGAAGACAATTTTCTCTCCAATTTCCATTACAGAGTTCATGTCATGGGTATTAATCACTGTGGTCATTTGGTACTCCTCTGTGATTTCTTTAATGAGGTTGTCTATTAAAATTGCCGTTCTAGGGTCTAAGCCAGAATTGGGTTCATCACAAAAAAGATATTTAGGATTCATTACAATAGCCCTAGCAATAGCCACTCTTTTTTGCATACCACCAGAAATTTCAGAAGGAAATTTCTCCTCTGCATTAAGTAAATTTACACGCTTAAGTACCTGGTTTACGCGTGCTTCTTTTTCAGAAAGGGATTGATTGGTGAACATGTCTAAAGGAAAACGCACATTGTCTTCTACACTCATAGAGTCAAAGAGCGCAGATCCTTGAAAAACCATACCCATTTGCTCTCTGAGTTTGCGCTGGTCTTTTACAGTGAGGTGGGCATAATTGTCACCACCATAATCTATACTGCCCTGGTCTAGTTTAAAAAGGCCAAGTAAGCATTTTAAAAAGACAGTTTTTCCTGAACCACTTTGACCAATGATTAAAGAGGTTTTTCCTTTTTCAAAAGTAGTAGAAATGCCCTTTAATATTTTATTGTCATCAAAAGCTTTGTGTATGTTGTCTACAGTAATCATTAGCCTAATAATAATTGAGTGAGTATATAATTGACAATGATAATGACAACAGCTGTCCAGACAAAAGCAGTGGTACTTGCCTTACCAACTTCCAAAGCGCCTCCTTTCATGTAATATCCATGATAAGAGGGAATGGTGGCAATTACAAAAGCAAAAACCATGGTTTTAATAAAGGCATAAGTAATATGAAAAGGCTCAAAATCTATTCTGAGACCTTCTATAAAATCTCCTGCGGTACTAAAGCCACCCAAAACTCCAGCTAAAAACCCGCCAAAAACACCTGTATACATGGCTATAGCAATAACAAAAGGATACATGAGTAGAGCAATAATTTTAGGAAAAATTAAGTAGTTTAGTGAGTTCACTCCCATGACCTCAAGCGCATCAATTTGCTCTGTTACCCTCATAGATCCTATACTAGAGGTGATGAAAGAACCTACTTTCCCAGCCATAATAATTGAAGTAAAAGTAGGGGCAAATTCTAAAATTACCGATTGCCTGGCGGCAAAACCAATTAAGTTTTTAGGAATAAGAGGGCTGTTTAGGTTTAGTGCGGTTTGAATAGTGACTACACCTCCAATAAAAAAGGAAACAAAAATGACTATTCCCATAGACCCGTAAATGAGTTGGTCAATTTCTTTGAGAATTAAACCGCGCATCATTTTCCATTTAGTTGGTTTTTTAAAAACCTCCTTAATCATGATTAGGTACTGGCCTATAGCTGCAATGTGGGTCATACAATTGATAATGGTTCTGTAAAAATACTAATAAGCTTTTAACTGACCATTTTAATACAGGTATATAAGCACTCTTTTTAACAATCATTTTACATGATAAAGAATCATTAAATCAGGAATTGCCTATTTTTACAGAAATATACACTCCATGAAAACACTTTATAATAATCTTCTTCTACTTCTATCTGTGTCTTTGGTATCTACGGGACTTTACGGGCAAGAATCTAAAAAGGAGTCCACTTTAAAAACGACCCCCAAATTAATGGTAGGAATTGTGGTAGACCAAATGCGCTATGACTATTTAAGTCGTTTTTGGGAAGGGTACGGATCAGGGGGCTTTAAGAGATTGGTTAGTGAAGGCTTTAATTTTAAAAATAACCATTATAATTACGCTCCAACCAGTACAGGTCCAGGACATGCTTCTGTATATACAGGAACCACACCTGCTACCCATGGAATTATAGGAAATGATTGGTACGATAAAATTTTAGGAGCCTCCGTGTATTGTGCTTCAGATAATACCTACGCTTCTGTTGGAACCACCACCACTGCAGGACAAATGTCTCCAAAGCAACTTTTAACCACTACCATTTCAGACCAGTTAAGACTTCATACTCAGGGAAGATCTAAAGTGATAGCTATTGCATTAAAAGATAGGGGAGCTGTGTTGCCTGGTGGTCATATGGCCAATGCAGCATATTGGTTTCAAGGTAAAAATGAAGGAAGCTGGATTAGCAGTACTTTTTATATGGAAAACCTTCCTTCTTGGGTGACAGCTTTTAATAAGAGCGATGCCGCGGGGAGTTATAAAAAACCTTGGAATTTATTAAAGTTAGAAGAAGCATATACAGGAGGTCCAGATAAATCTAATTACGAAGGTGTTTTTAGTGGAGAATTAGCGGCTGTTTTTCCACATGACTTACCCACTTTATGGGATGCAAACGGAGGTTACGACATCCTAAAAGGGACTGCTTATGGCAATAGCCTCACAACAGATTTTGCTATTGCAGCCTTAAAAGGGGAGCAATTAGGAAAGGGGACAGATACAGACTTTTTAGCGCTTAGTTATTCAAGTACGGACTACGTAGGCCACCAGTTTGGTGTAAACTCCAGAGAAGTAGAAGATACTTATTACAGATTAGATCAAGATTTAGAAAGGCTACTAAACGCACTAGATAAGCAGGTGGGGAAAGGAAACTACACTTTATTTTTAACTGCAGATCACGCTGCGGTTCAAGTACCTACATTTCTTAAAGACCAGCGCATTCCCGCAGGTTATTTTGATTCTAAATCTTTTGCAGCTAGCTTAAATGACTATGTACTGAATGAATACGGTTCAGAAGATATTATAGAGAATATATCTAATAATCAGGTTTTCTTAAATAGGGAGTTATTGAAAAACCTAGATATAGACGCAGACCATATTCAAGAAGATTTGGCTCAGTTTATGATGTTAGATCCCTCTGTAGAGCGGGCTTATACCGCTTCACAAATGTGGAAGCAATCCTATACTTCAGGAATTCCATATATTTTACAAAACGGTTATAATCTTAAAAGATCTGGAGATGTACTCTTTGTATTTAAAGCTGCATTAATTAGTTATTCAATCACCGGATCTACTCATGGCTCTCCTTATATATACGACACTCACACACCGCTAATATTTTTTGGCAAAGGAATAAAGCAGGGGGCTACTGTGATTAGATCTGAAATTCCTGATATTGCCCCTACAGTATCAACCTTATTAGGAATTGCATTTCCAAACGGAACAACCGGCAAACCGCTGGCTGCATTATTAGACTAAACTTTAAAACACCTCATCTTAATGTCAGGAGATAAAAAGATAACGGTCCAAGAGCTTAAATAGATATTTTATCTCGTATATTTTTCCATCTCAAACGCCTTATAAAAACGCCTTCTTCTGGGGAAACCAAGAAGGAGGCATTTTCTTTTACAGCTTCCATATAGCCTCCCATGTGATGAAAAAAAGCGCTAGGTTTCTTTTGTTTTAAAGCCATTTTTAAAGCGGCAACTAGGGTAATGATAAGACCATACCTCATGCCGTACATGGCACGTCCTTGTAATAGCTTGGCGTTTTTATTGTAGGCAGCTCCAATGGGCCTTAGATGTTTTACTCTAAGTGTAGCGTCTGTTAAGAGCTTATAACCGTGATATTGTGCTAAGAGTTCGTCTGCGGTATCCCAACCCATAGCTATTCTTAGACCACCTATATCTTCAAAACAAACTTTGCTATAGGCCTTAAACGCACCTCTAATATGGTTGGTGTCCATAGGGTGGTTCAATAGCCATTGGCCTGTTTTATCTTGCTCATAGGCAAAGCCACCGCAAATGCCAAGTGCTGGGTTTTTAATAAAATGTGCCGCTATGGTTTCCAGGTAATTGGGAGGTAATATAATGTCTGCATCTAATTTTAATAATAAATCATAGTCATTATCTAATTGTTCTAGTCCAAAATTAAAAGCGCGCACCACTTTGCTTCCTGGCATATGTAGTTGAGAAGAGCTGTGGTTCACACAACTAAAGTAGCTGTGAGTAGTGGTAAATTGCTCTGCAATTTGCTGGGTGCTATCAGAAGAATGGTCATTGACTACCACTACTTTTTTTGGTTGTAGACTTTGCTTTGTAATGCTATCTAATGCTCCTTTTATAAAGGCAGCCTCATTGTGGGCTGGCATGACAATATAAATTTTCATAGGACTATTGTTTCTCAGCATATACAATATAATACCTTGGCGTAAATAGCCTTAAGAGTGGTCTAAGCCCTATTTTTTTGGTGGGGTTGGTCCATTGCTCTGAGGCTATAATTTTCCAACCTGTTTTTTCTAAAAGCCAATCCAATTGCCATGCTTCAAATTCGTGATAGTGCCTGTCCCAAGGGTCTGTTTTACTTCTGTAGGCAGAAGAAAACCAAAGTCTTAGCGGCACACTTAACACTAGTTTTTTAGCTTGGATAGATTTTAAAACCTGAAAAGGATTAAGTAAATGTTCAAAAATTTCAAATGCAGTAACCAACTCTGCACTGCTATTGAGAAGCTCTGTCTGGTCTTGGTCTAAATCTGCTCCTTGCGTATTTTTAACTTGATAACCTTGGTTTAGCATGATTTTAGTAAAGGGATTGGCCACACCCAGGTCTAAAATAGATTGCTTTTCTGAACTGTGTTTTTTTAAAAAGGCAATGGTTTTTCTATATCTTTTACTAGGGTAGTGCTTTTCGTACATTTTTGTATTTAAACCTGATATACACAGGCATTAATATTCATTCCAGCACCCACACTAGCAAACATAATAACGTCTCCTTTACTTAACTCATGCCCTTCTAATTGTCCCTTTTTTACCATGTCATAGAGGGTGGGTATAGTAGCTACAGAACTGTTTCCAAACTCGTGAATATTCATAGGCATAATACCTTCTGGGACTGAGCTTTGATAATTTTTATAGAAACGTTTTACAATGGCTGCATCCATTTTTTCATTGGCCTGATGGATGAAGATTTTTTTGAGATCCTGAATAGCTACACCACTTTCATCCAAGCATTTTTTCATGGCCACTGGAACGTGGGTGACAGCAAATTCGTAAATTTTTCTGCCGTACATTTTAATATACTTTTCTTCTTGTGGGGCTTCTTTTTTATAAGAACCTCCAAAAAATAAATAATGGGCCTCGTCTAAGGTATGGCTTTGTGTTGCATGAGATAAGAAGCGACCTCCATCTGAGGTACTCAATTCTAAAACAGCGGCACCAGCTCCATCTGCATATATCATAGAGTCTCTGTCATAGGGGTCTAAGACCCTAGAAAGCGTTTCTCCGCCAATGACCAGACATCTTTTAGCCATGCCCGCTTTCATAAACGCTTGGGCGTGAATAATACCTTCTACCCAACCCGGGCAACCAAATAATAGGTCATAGGCCACACAGTTAGGGTTTTTGATTCTCAATAGATTTTTCACCCTAGAAGCCAGGCTAGGTAAAGTGTCTCCTTGTGTTCTCAGTGCAGATACATCACCAAAATTATGTCCAAAAATAATATAGTCTAAACTTTCTGAATCTATGCCTGCGTCTTCTATGGCCGCCTTTGCAGCTAAGAAGCCTAGATCTGAGGTGTTCATATTTTCTGGCGCGTAGCGTCTTTGTACAATGCCCGTTATGGCTTTAAACTTTTCAATAATGACAGCATTATCTAGCTCAAAGGAGGTGCCATCTTCTTGAAGAAATTCATGGGTGAGAAAAGAATTGTTAGGGGTAATGACAGGGGGTATATAGCTCCCACTTCCTTTAATACTCACATTCATAGGTTACATATTTAATACAAGATAAAAAAAATGTAACCCATGCAGTGAATAAGCTTGTAAAATATACGATGCTCAAAGCTGTTTATTATTCTGCATATGCCTCAATAGGAGTACAAGTACAGATCAGGTTTCTATCCCCATAGGCGTCATCTACCCTTCTAACAGTTGGCCATAGTTTATTTTCACTCACATACGGCAGCGGAAAGGCAGCTTGCTGTCTGCTATAAGGAAAATTCCATTGGTCAGCTGTAAGCATGGCTTGGGTGTGTGGCGCATTCTTCAATGTATTATTAGGTTCAGATTCGTGAGCCGCATCTATTTCTTTTCTAATGGCTATCATGGCTTCACAAAAACGATCTAATTCTGGCAGGTCTTCACTTTCAGTGGGTTCTATCATCATGGTGCCACCTACTGGAAAAGAAACGGTTGGGGCATGAAAACCGTAATCCATTAAGCGTTTGGCAATATCAGTCACTTCAATACCGTTGGTTTTAAAAGGCCTACAATCAATAATCATTTCGTGCGCAGCACGCCCTTGCTCCCCTGTGTAAAGCACCTCAAAAGAACCCTCTAAGCGCGCTTTAATATAATTGGCATTTAAAATAGCAATTTTTGTAGATTGAGTCAACCCGGCTTCTCCTAACATTTTAATATAACCATAAGAGATAAGACAAGCTAAAGCAGACCCCCATGGGGCAGCAGAAATAGCCGTAATGGCCTTATCCCCACCAGTTGGAATGATAGGGTTTCCAGGTAAAAATGAAACCAGTTGTGGCGCCACACAAATAGGGCCTACTCCAGGACCTCCCCCTCCGTGAGGAATGGCAAAGGTTTTGTGTAAGTTTAGGTGGCAAACATCTGCCCCAATAGTAGCAGGATTAGTTAATCCTACCTGAGCGTTCATATTAGCGCCGTCCATATACACCTGACCACCGTGCTGGTGAATAAGGCTGGTTATTTCTCTAATGGAAGATTCAAAAACTCCGTGAGTAGAGGGGTAGGTCACCATTAAGGCTGCTAAATTATTAGAGTACGCAAGGGTTTTTTCTCTTAGGTCTGCCACGTCAATATTTCCCTTTTCATCTGTCTTAGTAACCACTACTTTCATACCTGCCATAACAGCAGAGGCTGGGTTGGTGCCGTGGGCAGATGCCGGAATGAGACAAATATCTCTATGTGTTTCACCTCTAGACTCATGGTAAGCCCTAATGGTCATAAGCCCGGCATATTCTCCTTGTGCTCCAGAATTGGGCTGCAAGGAAGTACCAGCAAAACCAGTAATCACGTTGAGCTGCTCTTCTAAAGCCCTTAATACTTCTTGGTAGCCAGCGGCTTGCTCTACAGGAACAAATGGATGAATATTTCCCCATTGTGCCCAAGATAAAGGAAACATTTCAGAAGCTGCATTTAGTTTCATCGTGCAAGAGCCCAATGAAATCATAGAATGGTTTAAAGCTAAATCTTTGCGCTCTAATTGCTTAATATAGCGCATAAGTGCGGTTTCTGAGTGGTAGCTATTAAATACTTTTTGGGTTAAAAATTCAGTGCTTCTCTTCAGTTTTTCTGGTATTCTACTCTCTTCTGTAATTTTTAATTTTGGCGCGTTAAGCCCTTTAGCAGCTGCAAATATGTCTAGAATTTCCTGGACATCGGCCACGGAAGTGGCCTCATTTACAGCAACACCTATTTGCTGCTTTCCTATATAGTGAAAGTTTATTTTACGTGCCTCTGCAAGGACTTTAATTTCTTTAGAAGGGGCCGCTACCAATAGGGTGTCAAAGAAATATTCATTTTCTTGTTGGTAACCCATTTCATTTAGCCCATTAGCTAAGGCTACTGCTTTGCTATGTACCTGCTTGGCAATATAAGTAAGTCCTTTTGGGCCATGATAGACGGCATACATACCGGCCATAACAGCTAAAAGCACCTGTGCTGTACAAATATTAGAAGTGGCTTTATCTCTTTTAATGTGCTGCTCTCTTGTTTGTAAGGCCATTCTCATGGCTGGGTTTCCATCTGTGTCTTTAGTCACTCCAATAATTCTACCAGGAATGCTCCTTTTATAATCTTCTTTTGTGGCAAAGAAAGCCGCATGAGGCCCGCCGTAACCAAGTGGAATTCCAAATCTTTGAGTGGTACCAACTACCACATCTGCTCCTAGACTTCCTGGCGCCACTAAAAGAATTAAACTTAAAATGTCTGCTGCAAAAGCTATTTTTACTTCAGAATTTGCTGCTTTTTTCATAAAGCCCTTTATGTCACTAATGTCTCCATTTTTCCCAGGATACTGCAGTAAAGCTCCGTAAAATTGTGATTCAAATTGAAAGGCATCTATAGCCCCTATTTCTAGCTGTATACCTAGTGGAGTGGCTCTGGTCTGAAGTAAAGAGAGGGTCTGTGGTAAGATGTCTTCTGAAACAAAGAAAGACATGGCTCCATCTTTCTTCTGGTCTCTAGACCGAACGTCATATAGCATGGTCATGGCCTCTGCTGCCGCAGTACTCTCGTCTAAGAGAGAGGCATTGGCAAGATCCATTCCTGTAAGGTCACAGATCATGGTTTGAAAATTTATAAGGGCTTCTAAACGGCCTTGAGCAATTTCTGCTTGGTAGGGCGTATAGGCGGTATACCAACCTGGATTTTCTAAAATATTTCTCTTAATCACAGAAGGCGTAATGCTCTGGTGGTAGCCTAATCCCATATAGGTTTTATACACCTGATTCTTATGAGAAAGCGCCTCTATGTGAGCCAGATATTCATGTTCACTCATAGCAGCTTCCAAATCTAAAGGATTCTTTAGACGGATGTCTGCTGGAATGGTTTCATTTATTAGTTGGTCTAGACTGTCTATACCAATTGTTTTAAGCATTTGTGATTCTTGCTGCTCCTGGATGCCAATATGACGCAGTGCAAAAACATCTGTTTTCATAAGCGAAATCGTTATAATTGATCGAAAAACTTGCACAAAATTAGGCATAAAAAGCCTAATTAAGAGTCATTTTTCACAAGACTTAAAGAAACTTTTTAACCAAATGCATTGCTTATAAACAGTTTGGTTACTTTTGTTGAATGCAGTTTTTATTGAAAATCTTCAATTTCTATTTAAAGGCTAGTGTTCACGTGGCTTTTGCATTAATTTCATTGGCGTATGTTGGGGCAGAAAGCTTAAACATTTTGCTTTCTAAATCCTTGCTACTCTGTCTTTTTTGTGGCAGTATTATGGGTTATAATTTTATTAAATACGGGGTAGAAGCGCAATACTATATAAAGGTTTCTAAAAAAGCATTTATACCCATACAAATTTTAAGTGTGCTGGCTGGATTATTTGCTTTTTACAGCCTTTTTAAATTACCTAGTTTTAGTTATTTAATGATCCTGCTCATGGTGATATTTACGTCTTTATACACCTTGCCTTTGTTGCCTACAAAAAAAAATCTACGGGCTATTGCGGGCGTTAAAATATACATAGTAGCGGGTGTCTGGGCTATAGCTACTGTACTACTACCCTTATCTACAAGTGGTATCCATGAATTTACAGGGCCTTTTGCCATACAAGAGGTTGCTGCACCGCTTACTAAAGGTGTTTTAAACCCTCTTTTTTGGATGGGTGTTTCTAGCTTATTTTTTGCTCATTTTACCATGGTTTTAGTGCTTATGGTACCCTTTGAAATAAGAGATGGAAAGCGAGACCATCCTGCACTCCAAACCATTGCGCAAAAATATGGATTTTTACAGGCGCAGCGTTTGGGGTACCTATGGGCAGGGATTTTTTTAATCCTCCAATTCTTTAATGCTTATTTGTTGGGTTGGAGCACTCCTATTATTGGACTGCAGCTAGCGACAGCTGTTGTTATGGTAGTGGCGATAAATAAAAGCGCTAATCCTTCTTTTTATTTCACCAACTTTTGGGTAGAGTCTATTCCCATTTTATATGGGCTAACTTGGTTTTTAATTTCTTAACTTAGTACTATGAAAAAGCTGATATTTCTTATTTGTATCCTTATGACATCTTTGGTTATGTCCCAACACAAAGACCAAGAAATAACTCAGGAACTTCCAAAAAACACAAATAGAATTTTAATTGTAGATGTCAGAACAGCCGCCGAATACCAAGACGGCCATTTGCCAAATGCTCAAAATATAGATTGGTTCTCTCCAAAATTTAATGAGGGCTTTAAGGGCCTTAAAAAAAAACAAAAAATATACGTCTATTGCAGAAGTGGCAAGCGTTCTGCATTAGCTGCAGCCAGGCTAGACAGCCTTGGTTTTAAGCGCGTTGTAAACCTTTTAGGAGGTTACAATTCTTATAAGGCTGCACAGTAAATATTTCTGTTGGCCAAGCATCAATTGGCCAATGTTCCTACACTCATTATTTTTTACATGTTTTTTAATTCAATAAGCCAGCTCTTTTAAGCAATGCCTCTGGCTTTGGAGCTGCTCCTCTAAATTTTTTGTACAAGACCATAGGATCTTCAGAACTGCCCTTAGAGAGTATGTGCTCTTTAAAATCTGAAGCCACTTGTGGGTTAAAAATACCTGCTTCTTTAAAACGCTCAAATGCGTCTGCATCTAATACTTCTGCCCATTTGTAGCTGTAGTAACCCGCAGCGTAGCCCCCTTGGAAAATATGAGAGAATGCGGTACTCATACAGCTGCCAGATTGAGAGGGAAACAAATCAGTACCCTTAAAGGAAGCTTGTTCAAAAGTGGCTACATCTGTAATGTTTTTTGGGTCTGTGCTGTGCCAAGACATGTCTAAAAGCCCAAAACTAACTTGCCTGAGTGTAGCCATACCTTCTAAAAAGCTAGCTTGTGCTTTAATTTTTTTTACCATTTCCATAGGAATTCCACTTCCATCTTTGTAGTGTTTGGCAAAAATAGCCAAAGCTTCTTGTTCATAACACCAGTTTTCCATAAGTTGGCTAGGCAGTTCAACAAAATCCCAAGAGACTGACGTACCTGAAAGACTAGGGTAGCGGGTGTTGGCAAGCATGCCGTGAAGGGCATGGCCAAATTCATGAAATAGGGTGGTGAGTTCATTAAAAGTTAAAAGCGCGGGCGCCTTTGATGTGGGCTTGCTAAAATTACAGACAATGGCTATTTGCGGTCTGTGGTTTTCATTATTTTGCTGGTATTGAGACCTAAAAGAGGTCATCCAAGCCCCCCCTCTCTTTCCGGGTCTTGGGTGAAAATCTGTATAAAAGTAAGAGACAAAAGTGCCCTTTTCATCAGTCACTTTGTAGGCAGCCACCTCTGGGTGGTACAGCTCCAGTTCATCAGTCTGTTCAAAGCGCAGGCCAAAGAGTTTTTGTGCTATTGTAAACATGCCAATAACTGCTTCATTTAGAGGTAAATAAGGTTTTAATATTTCTTCTTCAAAATTAAAAGTCTCTTGTCTTAATTTTTCTGATACATAAGCTGCATCCCATTTTTCTATGCTAGGAATGTCTAAATGATCTTTAGCGAATGCTTCTAGGGCTTTAAATTCTTTTTGAGCAGCAGGAAGTGCCTTGTCTAAAATGCTTTGTAAAAATGATTGCACGGCCTTTGGACTTTTAGCCATACGCTCCTCTAGGACATAAGTAGCGTGGTTTTCATAGCCTAGCAGCAAGGCCCTTTGGTGTCTTAAAGAAACAATTTCTAATACAATTTTTTCATTGTTATTTTTGTTATTTAAGTAGCCTTTACTTGTAAAAGCCTTGTAAAGGTCTTCTCTAAGGCCTCTATTGTTTGCAAACTTCATAAATGGCACATAGCTAGGGTAGTCAAGGTTAATAAGCCATCCTTTTTTTTCTTTGCTGGCCGCCAGATCTGCAGCCGCAGTGAGCACACTATCTGGCAAGCCTGCCACTTGTATTTCTTTGGTAAGAAGAAGTTCAAAGGCATTGGTGTCTGCAAGCACATGTTCACCAAAGCTCAATTGTAAACTAGAAAGACTACTGTCTATTTTCCTTAACTTATCTTTTTCAGCTGGCTGGAGTAGTGCACCATTTCTCACAAATGATTTATATGATTTTTCCAATAATCTTTTAGATTCTGTGTCTAGTAGGGAAGATTCTTTTTGGTTATATACCTCTTTTACTCTTTTAAAAAGATCAGGGTCTAAGCTTAAATCGTTATTAAAAGCACTTAGCAAAGGCGATACTTCTTGTGCTATTCTCTGCATTTCATCTGAAGTCTCTGCTGAATTTAAGTTAAAAAATATACTAGAAATATGACTTAATTGCTTCCCTGCATAGTCTAAAGCGGCCACTGTATTTACAAAGCTAGGAGCGCTACCTGAGTCTCTTATAAGCGCTATTTCTTCTTTAGCTGCTGCCATGGCTTTTTTAAAAGCGGGTAGGTAGTGTTCATTTTTAATGAGGTTAAAAGGAGGAGTTTCAAAAGCGTCTAAAAGGGGGTTTTCATTCATGTAAATAGGGATTTTGCAAATGGAAAATATGGTATTCCACTACTTTTAAAATTATTATAGTAAAATAAGTGTTCTAAACGGGTTCATCTATGTGCGGCAAAGTAGCTTTTGTAAACTCAGAGCAGTAAAGTAACTTCAGTAAATTAAGCACAATAAATCAAATCTGATCACTTGAGAGCAACAGTAGCAAAAAATTAAATGATTGACAGATAGGTGAGCCTTGTTATTAAATTGCTCTTGACTATTTTATGGTTACTGACTTGGCTCCTTCAATTACTTTTTCTTTTAACTGCTCTTTATACGCTAAAATGCGGTCTCTGATAACATGGTCACTGCTACCCAGTATTTGGGCGGCCAGAATGCCCGCATTCTTAGCACCATTAAGTGCCACAGTGCCTACAGGTACTCCGCTAGGCATTTGTAAAATAGACAGGACAGAGTCCCAGCCATCTAAAGAGTTGCTGCTTTTAATAGGGACTCCAATAACGGGAAGTGGTGATAGAGAAGCCACCATACCAGGTAGGTGTGCAGCACCCCCTGCCCCAGCAATAATAACAGCAATGCCATTTAAATGAGCATTTTTACTAAAATCATATAGCTTTTCTGGCGTTCTGTGAGCAGAAACAATGTCTGCCAAGACTTCTATCTCAAAAAATTTTAAAATATCTATGGCTTCTTGCATAATGGGGAGGTCACTGGTACTGCCCATTACTACGGCTACTTTATTCATGGCTATTGTTTTTTATAGACTTAAATTTAAGTGTACAGATTGTTGTTGTAATATGTTTTAATGCCTTTTTATTTTTGGTTGCTAATAACAGCTATGCTATTTTTCACTTCTTCTGCCAGTGCCCTTGCTTTTTCCATGCTTTGGTTCACTATGGTTACATGTCCCATTTTTCTAAAAGGCCTGGTTTCTTTTTTTCCATATAGGTGTGGTGTTACTCCTTCTAAAGCTAAAATATGTTCCATGTTTTTATAAATAACTGAACCAGAGTGACCTTCTGTTCCTACTAAATTCACCATCACAGCTGCTACTTTACTAGAGGTGTCTCCTAGCGGGAGGTCTAGAATAGCTCTAAGGTGCTGTTCGTATTGATTGGTGAGACTAGCCTCAATAGAATAATGGCCAGAGTTGTGAGGCCTGGGAGCTACTTCATTCACTAAAATATCTCCTTCTTTGGTTAGAAACATCTCTACGGCTAAAAGACCTACATGATTATAAGCCTCAGATGTTTTTAGAGCCACAGCAATGGCTTTTTCAGTAGTTAATGGATCTAATCTGGCTGGGCATAAAACGTATTCTACCTGGTTTGCTTCTGGGTGAAACTCCATTTCTACCACTGGATAGTGAACAACGGCTCCGCTTGGATTTCTACAAACAATCACAGCCAATTCTTTTTCAAAAGCAATAAGGGTTTCAGCTATACAAGCTACATTGGGAAGCTCTGCTAAATCACTTTCTTGTCTGACTACTTTTACTCCTTGCCCATCATAACCAAATTGAGCAGATTTCCATACAAAGGGAAATGAGAGCCCTCCGTTGGTAATACTTTCTGAAATCTCAGAGGTATAGGCAAAACGGCTAAAAGCAGCTGTTGGAATTTGTTGGTCTGTGTAAAAGAGTTTTTGGGTGGCCTTATTAGAAATAATTTTAAGCGTTTTTGACGAAGGGTATACTTTTACCCCTTGTTTTTCTAAAGTCTCTAAGGCTTCAATATTTACATTTTCAATCTCAATAGTGAGCAGGTCTACTCCTTTAGCAAAATTGAGGACTGTTTGGTAGTCTAATAAATTTCCTTGTGTAAAATGATCTGTAGCTATTCTAGCAGGAGCATCAGCAGAGGGGTCTAGAACTTTGGTTTTAATATCCCACTTTCTAGTTTCCTGAAGGAGCATTTTACCTAATTGTCCTCCTCCTAAAATGCCTAATGTGAAATTTGAAGAAAAGTAGTTCATAGGTGTTAATTAATGCCCAAAGGGGTTTAAAATATTCTAATCAAACAAAAATACGAGATAATTTTTACAAAGCCCGATGCCGGCTCCAAAAAAGCAAAATCAAAACACTATATTTGCTGCTTTAATTGACAATAGCAGATTACCATGAAAACCAACCTTGTTTTATTTGGAAAACCAGGCGCAGGAAAAGGAACACAGGCCGCTTTTTTAAAAGACACCTATGCTTTAAAACACATTTCTACTGGAGATGTATTTAGACACCATATTTCTCAAAACACTAGTTTGGGACAATTGGCTAAATCTTATATGGACCAAGGTGATTTGGTGCCAGATACGGTGACTATTAAAATGCTAGAAGAAGCTGTAATTCAAAGTCCAGACGCTGCGGGTTTTATTTTTGATGGATTTCCAAGAACTACGGCGCAGGCAGAAGCTTTAGATATCTTTTTGAGTACTAAAGGTATGGCTATTTCAGCTACCATTGCACTAGAAGCAGATGAAGATGTGCTTACCGCTCGCTTGTTAGAAAGAGGAAAGGAAAGCGGCAGGCCAGATGACCAGGACGAGTCTAAAATTAGAAACCGTTTTCAAGAGTACAATGTAAAAACAGCTCCCTTAGAGGCTTACTACAGTTCTCAAAATAAATTTTTTGCAGTAGATGGTATAGGCGCTATTTCTGAAATTACAATGAGAATTGCTGCAGTCATAGACCAGCTAGGGAAATAAAAATATAGGCCAAGTAGGCTATAAGAGACTTAAAATAGGAAACCCCATGACTGAAGGAAATTTTGTAGACTATGTAAAGGTATTTCTTACCTCAGGAAAAGGAGGGAAAGGCTCTGTGCATTTGCACCGTGAAAAATTTATTACCAAAGGAGGGCCAGATGGGGGAGATGGAGGACGTGGTGGTCATATTATTTTAAAAGGAAATAAAAATTTATGGACCTTAGTGAACTATAAATTTAAAAAGCATTTTAGTGCAGAACACGGTGGACACGGTAGTAAGAACAGGAGTTTTGGAAAAGATGGACAGGATATTTATCTAGAAGTGCCTTTAGGAACTGTAATTAAAGACGGTGAAACCCAGGAGGCGCTTTATGAAATTACTGAACACGATCAGGAAATTATTGCCGTTCCAGGCGGTAAAGGAGGTTTAGGGAATTGGCACTTTAGATCCGCTACCAACCAAACACCTAGATATGCACAACCTGGAATAGATGGAATTGAGACTTCTTTTACCCTAGAATTAAAAGTACTTGCAGATGTGGGATTGGTAGGTTTTCCAAATGCAGGTAAATCTACGCTACTCTCTGTTATTACATCGGCAAAGCCTAAAATTGCCTCTTATGAATTTACTACTTTAAAACCCAATTTAGGAATTGTTGAATATAGGGATTACAGAAGTTTTGTAATGGCAGATATTCCTGGAATTATTGAGGGAGCGGCAGAAGGAAAAGGTCTTGGACATTACTTTTTAAGACATATTGAGAGAAATGCTACCTTACTTTTTTTAATCCCTGCAGACAGTAACGACATTGTTAAGGAATACGGCATTTTATTAGATGAGCTCAGACGGTATAATCCAGAATTGTTAGACAAAGATCGTCTCGTAGCCATTTCTAAGAACGATATGTTAGACGCAGAGTTGGAGGCAGAGATAGCGGCTCAATTAAAGCCAGTATTGGGAGACATTCCTTTTCTATTTTTCTCATCTGTGGCTCAAAAGGGAATTGTGGCTTTAAAAGACAAACTATGGGACATGATTCATGACCATAAAGCTAGGGTTTAATACCTTTTTAAAAAGTAGAGATATCAATATTATACCAAATGAGAATACATTTTATAGCCATAGGAGGGAGTGCCATGCACAACTTAGCCTTGGCATTGCAGGGAGCGGGACATGAAGTAAGCGGCAGTGATGACATTATTTTTGAACCCTCAAAAAGCCGTTTAAATGCTGCTGGTTTATTGCCTAACCAAATGGGTTGGTTTGCAGCATCTATTTCACCAGATTTAGAGGCAGTGGTCCTAGGCATGCATGCCAAACCTAATAATCCAGAATTATTAAAAGCACAAGAATTGGGGCTTACTATTTATTCTTATCCTGAATATTTGTACGAGCACTCCAAACACAAAACAAGGGTTGTTATTGGTGGGAGTCACGGTAAAACCACTATTACTTCTATGATCTTGCACGTCATGCATTACCATGAACGTGAAATAGACTATATGGTAGGAGCCCAGTTAGAAGGCTTTGACAGAATGGTACATCTAACAAATGAGAATGATTTTATTCTCTTAGAGGGCGATGAGTATCTTTCTTCACCTTTAGACGCTAGGTCTAAATTTTTACATTATCAACCACATATCGCTCTCTTAAGTGGCGTGGCGTGGGACCATATTAATGTGTTTCCTACTTTTGAATCTTATAAGGCGCCATTTGCTGCATTTATAGAGAGCATAGTGCCAGGCGGGAGCCTGACTTATAATGAAGAAGACTTAGTTTTAGATGAAATAGTAAATGCCGCAAACAATACTATAAGAAAAATTCCCTACCAGACTCCAGAAAGCACTATAGAAAATGGTCTCACTTATTTAGAGACTGAAGAGGGTGCGCTTCCTTTAGAAATTTTTGGTGACCACAACCTAAATAACTTGGCAGGAGCCAAATGGATATGCCAGCATATGGGCATAGACGCCTTGGATTTTTATGAGGCTATTTCTAGCTTTAAAGGAGCTTCTAAGCGTTTAGAATTAGTGGCTAATAATAATACCACCGCTATCTATAAAGATTTTGCACACGCACCCAGCAAGGTAAGAGCAACTGTTGCAGCGGTTAGATTACAATTCCCTGACAGAAAAATGGTGGTGATTTTAGAATTACACACTTATAGCAGTTTAAACGAAAAGTTTTTAGAAGAGTACCAGGACGCGGTAGCTTTGGCAGATGAAGCCATGGTTTTTTATGAGCCACAGGTTTTGGCTATTAAAAATATGAAACCCATTGCACCTCCTGCTATTAGAGCTGCATTCAATGCGCCAAAATTACTTATAGAAACAACTCCCCAAGGATTGGCAGCTTATATCACGGCTATAGAACTTAACAATTGTGTTTTGTTGTTTATGAGCTCTGGTAATTATGGTGGAACAGATTTTAAAACACTAGCTAATAGGGTTTTTTAAGGTTTCATTTATTTAGTTTTCCGTTAATCTGTAAATCTTGCTGTTTGTCTATGGGGAGCAGTCTTTCACAGTGGCATGGGTATCTTTACTATATGCAATATAAGCCTACTTCTGGAATTAAGTCTTGGCATGTTTCTGACCGGCCAAGAGAAAAATATAAAAAATTAGGGGGTCAGAAACTAACCGATGCTGAACTTTTGGCTATTGTTATTGGCAATGGTTTTAGAGGACAGTCTGCGCTTTCAATTGCTAAAACTATTTTGGCAGGAGTAGGTCATAATTTACACTTGCTCTTTGAAATGTCTTTGGACCATTTACAAAAGCACAAAGGGATAGGGGCGGTAAAAGCCATAAAAATAAAGGCCTCTTTAGATTTAGGGCATAGAGCTCTAAACACCAGGCCCACTAAATTAAAAGCAGTGAGTTCTAGTGGTGTGGCTTATGACCTTTTAAAGCCTGTTTTAATGGGATTAACTCATGAAGAATTTTGGGTACTCTATCTCAATAATTCTAATGTTCTTATAGAGATGCTGGTGATTGGTAGGGGTGGGTTTACGGCGACCTTGGTAGACATTAGATTGGTGCTTAAGCAGGCCATTCACTTAGGAGCTGTTGGACTTATTGCAGCACACAACCACCCTTCAGGAACTCTTTTGCCCTCTAGCCAAGACAAGGCCCTAACCCTTAAATTAAAAAATGCCGCTACTGCAATAGACATGAAGTTGTTAGACCACCTTATTATTGGCAGGAGTGAATACTTTAGTTTTGCAGACCAAAATGTACTTTAATTGGTTATTTTAGGAGTAAAATTGAAGTGCTAATGCTGCTGATCTATACCTATAAAATTACACCTCGTTTTATTTATATAACCAAGCATATTTTTCAAAAAATGCTAGGGATACCCATTAGTTATACCACAGAGGTTTTAGATTTCATTAAACATGACGGACCAAAACTAACCTATACCAAGCAGGCTCTGCAAAATGAGTTTTTTATTCGTTCACATGAGCTGTTGTTTGAACAAGGCATTAATGACCATATTATAAAACCTACCCTTTGGGATGAGGTTCCTTGTTTTTTTAGTGGGGGTGAAAAAAGCAGCCTTCCTTATGATGTTTTTGCAGCTAGTTTCTATTTGCTTTCTAGGTATGAGGAGTATTTGCCACATGTAAAAGACATTCACGGCAGGTTCCCACCAAAAGAAAGCATTGGCTATACTCATGGATTTTTACAAACACCTGTTCTAGATATTTGGGTTCAAAAGCTGTTTGTAGCTTTAAAAGATAAATTTCCAGATTTAAAATCAACACCCTCTACATATACCTACACCAATTTAATAGACGTGACTAGTTCACATGCTTTTGCTCATAGAGGTCTTATAAGGGGAGTATCTGGGTTTTTTATTGACTTATTTGGCTTTAAGTTTAAGAGGATATGGACTAGGCTAGGGGTTTGGCTGCAATTAGCAAAAGATCCTTATGACCATTTTGATTTTTTAGAAATACTTCTAAAACAGTACAAAGCCCAGGCTATTTTCTTTTTTCAATTTGCTCCTTATGGGCCTTATGACAAAAATGTATCTCCTTTTAACGCTTCTTTTAAAGCTTTAATAAAATCTGTTGCAGATCATTTTCAGGTAGCTTTAGCGGCTTCATATGAATCTTTTGGCAAACCTAAAGTGCTTATGGAGGAGCAGAAAGAATTGGCTCAGGTAGTTAACAGACCTATTTTGGCAGCTAGAATGAGGTACAACAGGGTAGATATTCCTGTTTCTTATAGAGATTTGGTAGCTGCGGAAATTCAAAATGATTACTCTATGGGCTATACACATGAGCTGGGTTTTAGAGCTGGAACCGCCACCCCTTTCTTTTTTTATGATCTTTATTTAGAGGTGCAATTACCTGTGAAAATTCACCCATTTGCAGTGCATGATTACGCTTTGTTAAAGGAGAAAAGTGCCTTAGATGCTATAAAAAAAATGACACCTTTGTACCTATCTGTCAAGTTAGTTAACGCCCATTTTAATGTGGTTTTTTCTAATGAACTTTTGGGTGGAGATAGGGCTGATACTTGGGAGGAGCTTTTTCAAAAACAACTCACAAATTTTAACAACTAATTTTAGCAGTAATTTTTTATATATTTTAGAGGTATCTTTGAAAAAAAAATTGCCTTCATGTTTAAAGATAAAATTTCTGATATTTTTTTTGATTTAGACCACACTTTATGGGATTTTGAAAAAAATTCTGCACTTACCTTTCAGAAATTACTAGTAGATTACGGTGTTTCTATACCTCTAGATGTCTTTCTAAAAGCTTATATCCCTATTAATCTACAGTATTGGAAAATGTACAGAGACGGAAGAGTTTCTAAGGAAACACTGCGCTATGAGCGTTTAAAATTCACTTTTGACACCCTAGAGTACCCAGCTACTGACGCCCTTATTCACGACTTGGCAGATCAGTATATGACAGTTCTTACTACATACAACTATCTTTTCCCTGGTGCTGTAGAAATATTAGAATACCTAAAGCCTCTTTATAAATTACATATTATTACCAATGGGTTTTCTGAGGTTCAAGGTTTGAAAATGAAAAACGCTAACATTGAACATTACTTTGATGTTGTCATAGATTCTGAGATTGCTGGTGTAAAAAAACCACATCCTCAGATATTTGAAATGGCGCTTAAAATGGCAAAGGTTGTCCCTCATAAATCTTTAATGATAGGAGATAGTTTAGAAGCAGATATTTTAGGAGCTAAAGCAGCAGGGTATGAAGTCATGCATTTTAACGCACATATGGAACCTTCACATGACCACTGCCTTATTATTCATTCTTTGGATGAGATTAAGAAGTATCTGTAAATATTCTAAAGACAAAGCTTAATTTTTTAATTTAGAAAAAACTACAACTAGCTAGTATCCGTATTTATCCTGCCAGCGATTTTTTAAAAAGGTCTTGGCACTTTCTTCTCTAGGGTTGTTTCCTGGCTTATAGAAAGTAGTGCCAGCAATGGCCTCTGGTAAAAATTCTGCGGTTATAAATTGGTTTGGAAAGTCATGTGCATATTGGTATTCTTCTCCGTAACCCAGTTCTTTCATGAGCTTGGTTGGGGCATTTCTAAGAGGTAAAGGTACTGGTAAATCTCCCGTTGTATTCACTTTTTCTATGGCTTTGTCTATGGCTAAATATGAACGGTTACTCTTTGGAGAGCACGCTAAATAGACGGCACATTGGCTCAGGATAATTCTTGCTTCTGGGTGGCCAATAATGGAGACAGATTGGAAACAACTATTAGCCAAAACCAAGGCTGTGGGGTTTGCGTTTCCAATATCTTCTGAGGCTAATATGAGCATTCTTCTAGCAATGAACTTAACGTCTTCTCCGCCCACTATCATTCTAGCCAACCAATAGACAGCTGCATTGGGGTCACTGCCTCTTATAGATTTTATAAAGGCAGAAACAATGTCATAGTGTTGCTCTCCAGACTTGTCATAGAAAGCAGTGTTGTTTTGAAGGTTCCTCTGAACAAATTTATCTGTAATATTAATAATGCCTTCTGAAAACTGCGTGACTAGAAATTCAAAAATATTGAGTAGCTTTCTAGCATCTCCTCCAGAGTATCTAAAGAGTGCGTTAGTCTCTTTAATAGAAATGTTTTTTTCTTGTAGCCAAGAGTCATTCTTTATAGCATTTTCCAAAAGAGCTTCTAGATCTGCTTTGCCAAAGGCTTGCAACACGTTTACCTGACAGCGAGATAGCAGGGCGGCATTCACTTCAAAACTTGGGTTTTCTGTGGTGGCACCTATAAGCGTGACCCAACCTTTTTCTACTGCTGCTAATAAAGAATCTTGCTGAGATTTGCTAAACCTATGTATTTCATCTATAAAAAGAATGGGGTTTTTTGTAGTGAATAAGCCTCCAGATTGTTTCGCTTTTTCTATGACTTCTCTTACATCCTTTACCCCAGAATTAATAGCGCTGAGCGCGTAAAAAGGCCTACCACTTTCTTCTGCAATAATATGGGCTAATGTAGTCTTTCCGGTACCAGGGGGTCCCCAAAGAATAATAGAAGGGATAATCCCTTGTTTTATTTGCTTGGTGAGTGTGCCATTAGGACCCACTAGGTGCTGTTGACTTATATAAGCTTCTAGGTTTTTGGGTCTTACTCTTTCTGCTAAAGGCTCATTCATGAAAGTGAATTATAAATAAATTTTTCAGGAGCTATTGTCTTTGCCTCACAGCCTCATATAAAAATACACCACAAGCTACAGATACATTTAATGAGCCTATAGATCCTTGCATAGGTAATTTGGCTTGTGCGTTGGCTACTTTTAATATAGAAGGAGTAATTCCCATATCTTCAGATCCCATTACTATGGCTATAGGACCCTTAAAGGATACCTCATATAAATCATTTTGAGCCTTTTCAGTAGCAGCTACTACCTGAACACCACAGGCTTGTAAGTGAAAAACAGCGTCTTTAAGATGGTCTACTTTTATAATGGGTACCTGAAAAGCTGCACCTGCAGAGGTTTTAATAGTATCTGCTGTGACTGGGGCGGTTCCTTTTTTTTGTATAATAATAGCGTCTACTCCAGTGCAAGAAGCGGTCCTAATAATAGCACCAAAATTTCTAACATCTGAAAGTTGGTCTAACAATAAAAACAAAGGAGCTTCTTTTTCTGCGAGAACTTTTTCTACAAAGGGGTCTAGTTCATGGAATTCTATGGGAGAAATAGAAGCCACAACCCCTTGGTGATTGTTGTGTTGTTTGGCCAAGTGGTCTAGTTTCTCTATGGGAACATAAGAGCTGTTTAGGCCGTTCTTTCTAATTAGCGTCTCTAAAGATTTAAATAAGTCACCCTGAAGTCCTTTTTGAATAAAAATCTTATCTATGGTTTCTTTAGCTTCAATAGCTTCTATAACCGCTCTAATTCCGTATATGTAGGTTTGTTTCTCCATGCTGCAAAAGTAAACAAAAACCCCCTGCTTTTGGTAGGGGGTTTTTGAATGTAGTATTTTTTATTGTTTTGAATTTAACTCTTTAATCAATTTAATCACGTCTTCTGTTTTGTCTAGCTTATAGTTATTTTTTTTAATTATAGCATTGTAATTATTAACATTTACCAATCCAGACTTGATCATTTTTTTGTGGGAATTTTCAATCTGATACACAGAATTATTAGTCATTAAAATTAAAATAGATTGCTCACTCCAATAAGCATCACGGTCATTTCCTTGATTAGAGCTCGGCATTGCAATTACGTCTTTTCTTGGTTCTTTTATAATCTTTTTATGATACTTATATAAAGAGTAAGGCTGATTTTTGATAAGAATTTCAAAAGTGGCAAGTTTGTTTTCAGAACTCAACATTTTAGTTTCAAATTCTTTGTTAAGATGAACAACGGTGATCCCTTGCGTTAATTTGAATTCATAAATTTCATCTGTATTTTTACTCTTTAGTTCAAAAACATCTTTACCAATATTAAATCTTAACATTCCTTCATAATTAACCCCATCTTTAAATTTTATAATGGAATTAGAGAAAGCCTCATCTAAATAGGGGTTTCCTTTAATGTTTCTATTTTCATTTACAGCCCTAATGAGTTCTATATTTCCAGAATTAAAATTTCTAGGGTCTATTGATATATTTTGACCCCAAAGTAGTGTAGGGAAAAAAAAGAGTAAGAGTAAGTTATTTTTCATAATCTAAATTTAACCAAAAAAAAGCACCTACAATTGTAGGTGCTTTTTTTTGGTTAAATAATTTTGTTAAATAATCGTTATTTCTTATCCCACCATAATTTAGTGTCTTGTGTGTCTGCTCCTTGAGCGGAAACTGCTGCGTTATAATTAGCTTCATTTAATGCAGCTGTGTTTGCAGAATAACCATATCTAGTTGGAATTCCATTTCCTGATAATGCATCTGGGGCTGCATTGAGTTGTGGATAATCTAATCTTCTCCATTCAGCCCAAGCTTCAAATCCTTGTAAGTATAAAGAAACCCATTTCTCTGTTGCAATTTGCTCCATAGCTTTGGAAGTCTTGAATTGAACTTCAGACTGTGCAATGTATGCAGCAGCATTTGTGCTGCTAATTCCCCATTGGTCCATAGAAGCTTGAATTCCTTTTTTATACCAATCTGCAGCAGATTGAGAATTCCATCCTCTTACTGCAGCTTCTGCAACTGAAAATGCAACTTGTGCGTAAGAATAAATAACCCCGCCTCTTTGAGTGCCATCATAAATAATATCACTATCAATAAATGAAACCTCTGATTGAAGTACATTTGGATTTTCAACTCCGTAAGCCACACCCGTGAAATCACCACCAGACAAAGGTAACTCTGCAAATTCAGAAATACGCGGATCATTATGCGAAGTTAAATGGGATAGAAACATTGTGCTTAAAGCAAAATCTTCACGAGTTTCAAATCTATCTTGCCAAGGATTATCATTAGTGTCTTCTGATAAATATGGATAATTAATATTTTCAGATACACTTCCAATAGCACCTGCTAAAGCTTCATTAAATTTAGCTTTTCCTAAAGTTTCATTAGCATCTGCAATTCTTAAAGCCATGGTAAGTTTTAAAGTATTCGCAAATTTAGACCATTTGCTCATGTTTCCATTAAACAAGATATCTCCTTTAAGTGTACCCGAAGCTTTCATTGAAGACAATGCTTCATCAATTAAGGCAAAACCAGCAGTGTAAATAGCTTCCTGTGTGTCAAAAGAGGGTGTAATATTGTCTACACCTAATAATGCTTCATTAAAAGGAATCATTCCCCATGTATCTGTCATAAATTGGAAATAGTAAGCTTTTAAAATTTTAGCTACAGCTACTTGATTGGCAGACGTACCATCTCCAGAATATTTAGTTGCATCTAACTCATTTAAATCTATAATTTCCTGAAGGTCTTTTAAACCCCCAGCATACCAACCGTCGTAAGACCATTGTGTGGTGGAGTATCTAGATCCATCTGTATATGTAATCTGTGAAATGTATTGTACCCACATATTTCCATCCACCTCACTCACATGAGAAGGAAGAGATCTTAAAGCACTTGTTAATAACGCGGCTGTAGAAGCTTTTGATGGTTGATTAGGGTTAAGGTTTTCATTTCCAAAATCAATAGTTTCGCAAGAACCCAGCAAACCAAGAGAAAGCGCTAAAATTCCTAAATATTTAATAGTATTTTTCATTTTATTTTTTTCTAAAAGTTAATTTTTATGTTTAATCCAAGCGTTCTTGCTGGAGGTAACTGACCTCCTTCTACTGCTCTATAAGGACTTGAGAATGTTCCACTTCCTTCAATTTCACTTGGATCTAGTCCTGGAACATCAGAATAAAGCAGTAATAAGTTATTACCAATGATTGAAAGATCTACCTTTTTAAATGGTGTTTTTGACAATAAAGCGTTAGGTAATGTATATCCTAATCTCACCTGGCGTAATTTAATGTAAGTAGCATCGTATAACCAAGCGTCATGAGCTCCAAAAAGACCACCAAAGTATGTTGAAGCCTCTCTATAAGTATCTACTGTGGCGCCTGTTTTGTCAACACCCACAACATGAACACCACCTCCATCAGAAGGATCATCTCTTAATGGGTTACCTATGTCATTGTTTCCAGCAGTGTCTGCATGGATTCCTGAATAAGCGGCAAACTGGTTAGTTGTAGAGAAGAATAATCCACCTTTTTGAAAATCTAAACCAGTGAATAAGAAAAAGTTCTTATATCTAAAAGTAGAAGAGAAACCGCCAGTAAAGTCCGGTAAAACATTTCCTAATTTTTGATTAGTTTCATACACATGAGAACCGTTTGCATTTAAGATCCAATTTCCGTTTTCGTCAACTGATCTTTTTCTTCCTACAAATGTACCCCACTCTTCACCAACAATTTCTTGTAATTGA